>NZ_NWTB01000010.1:0-279902 GCF_002531875.1 Sinorhizobium sp. FG01 | reverse complement strand
ACGGCCCGCCAAGCGCGGGCCTTTTTGCGTTCGCCTCCCCGCGCAACCCCCGCTGAAGCCGGCACAAGCCCCGCCGACGCGTGGATTTCTACCTCTCGGAGCAGGCAAGGGTGCAGGCGGCGCCGTGTCGCCGTCACGAGCTGCAGGTCTTCCAAAAAACCTTCGATCTCCAGGATTTAAACGCTTTCCGCAGCAAGTGCCGAAGCCTTGCCACTTGTAGGCAAGGGCGATGCTCCGGCTCGAAATGGTCAGTCCGGCTCTGGCGCGCCGGCGATCTCCGGATCCCAGGTGAACAGTTCCTTCGCTCTTGCGACGCCGCGAAGCGCGAAGCGGCCGAGCGAAACGGCGTTGGCGCGATGGGCGGCCGGAGAGGCCTCGATGAACTCCGAAGACATGATGAGGTGCCGTTCCACCGAGCGACACATCGAAACAATGCGGCTCACCTCGTTGACGGCCGGGCCGACCACGGTGAAGTCGAGCCTGTTCCGGCTGCCGATGTTTCCGTAGAAGACCTCGCCGATATGCAGGCCGAGATACACGTCGGTGGTCGGCTTTCCTTCCCCGAGCCGTTGCTCGTTCAGCTCGGCGAGCATGACGCGCAGTTGCCGCTCGGCGGCGATCGCCGCATTGCAGGCATCGGCCGGCTGGCGGCCGTTGAAAATCGCGAGGACGCCGTCGCCGATCAGTTTCAGTACGCTGCCGCCATGCTCCTCGATTGCCGTGATCACCGTACCGGAATAGTCGTTGAGGAAGGGAATGACCTCCTCCGGCGCAATGCTCTCGGCGATGCGCGTGTAGTTGCGCAGGTCCGAGAACCACATGACCGCCTCGATGCGCTCGGCCGCCCCCCGTTCGATGCTGCCCTCGACCACGCGCCGCCCGGCGTCCTGGCCGAGATAGACGTCTGCGAGCGTGCCGATGATGCGGACGCAGGAGGCCGCCTTCACGGCGAGCGCAAGCGTCGGCACCAGCGTCCGGAGCACGTCAAGGTCCTCGTCGCTGAAGCCTGCACGTCTCTTCGTCGCCCAGTGGGAGTAAAAGCAATCCATCTGGCCTACCCGGCCGCGGTCGGTGAAGCGGTGGATGAAGCCGACACAGTCGGTGTGTCCCTCGGACTTGAGCGTGTCGAGGGTGGTGAAGGGGATGTCTCGCTCCTGCGCAAGGCGAATGCGGCGTTCTGTTTCGTCTGCCTGGAGCATGTGGAAGAAGAGAGAGCGCTGCCAGTTCGCCAGGGCCTCGCCGCTGGTCGTCGAGCCGTAGTGCAGAACGTCCGGCACTTCATCGCTTTCTCTGTTCCACTGGAAGGCGCGACCCTCGAATTCCGGGTGGAGCGTGTCGATCAGCCCGAGCGCGCGGTCGACGTGAACGCCGGCAGCATGGCAACGGTCGCAGAAGCCCGCAAGAAGGTCCTGTTCCTTGAGCCCGCGAATTGCCTCGTCCGACATCCATAGAACGATGTCGCGGATTGCCTGGTCCTTCATCCTCTATCCCGTCGTACTGTCGCGCCGGTTTCACCCGGCGATCAGCAGCACAGTGGCGCGCCTTGCCGTCGCGCGCAAGTCGGCGGGGTTTCAGTCGAGGGGGCTGCGGGAGGCGTGAACCTGCTGGGGGCCCGCGACGGGCCCCCAGCAGTATCTGAGTGTTCGGTCAGCCCGCCGGCGCCAAAATCAGATGATCAATGCCAAGCGCGACGTTCAGGCCCTCCTGGACCTGGACATTGATCGGCTGCAGCATGAAGGCCTTGTTGGTGCCGCCGGCGATAACCTTTGCGCCGCCGCCGACGGCGAAGCTCGCATCGGCACCGAGACCGGTATATTCGCCGGCCAGCGCATACTCGGTGAAAGGCGTGCCGGTCTTCGCCAGCACGTCCCAGACCATGACGGTCTTGCCGGTCGAGCCAATGTCGATGCCGATCTTGGTGATCCTGCCGGCATAGACGGCTCCTGGCGATCCATCCGCAGGCTTGAAGGTGCACATCAGGTTTTTAGTGGAGGTGACGATGAGCCCCGTGCCGCCCTCGGAGCCGCAGGTCAGGCGACCGAGCGCCATATAGTTCTGGGCGGGCGCCGTTCCTGAAAGGGCCGCAAGGGCGGCCGCCGCGATGACAATGTGTCTGATCATGGCTCAGATCTCCGTTTGGAAGCTCTGGTCAAACGGATAGAACCCCTGATGGTTCCGCAATCTGCCGGTGCTACCAGATCGGCATTCCACAAAGAAAACGCCCGCGGCATCGCCACGGGCGTCTGAAATTAGCGAGGGAGCGACCTCAGGACATTGCCTTGACGCGCTCCAGCCCGGCGCGGGCCGGCTCATATTTCGGATCGAGCTGCAGCGCGTGCGAATAGGACTTCTGCGCCTTGGCCTTCTCGCCGCGACGCTCGTAGATCAGCGCCTGGTTTGCCCAGGATTCTGCGAGCTTGCCGTTGAGGTTGATGGCTGTGTTGAAATCCGAGAAGGCGTTGTCGTCGTCGCCTTGCGCCGCATAGGAAATGCCGCGGCCGTTATAGGGCTCGGCCGAGCTCGGCGACAGCGAGATCGCCGTCGAGAAATCCTCGATCGCCTTGGCGTGATCATTGCGCGCCTGATAGATCAGGCCGCGATTGTGGTAGGCGCGGGGATCGGTGGTGTCGAGCTGGATCGCCTTGCTGAAATCGTTGAGGGCAGGGTCCAACTGGTTGGCCTGGCGATAGAGATTGCCGCGGCCGATATAGGCGACGTCGTAATTCGGATTGAGCTGGAGCGCCGCATTGTAGTCGGCAAGCGCCGCCTGCTGGTCGCCCATGTTGCGATGGACGAGCCCGCGGTTGGCATAGGCCTGGTAGAAGCTCGGGTTGAGCTTGATCGCCTGGTCGAAATCGGCAAGCGCCCGGCGGAATTCGCCGGCGCGGCCATAGGCCGAACCACGCACATTATAGGCTTCCGGGTCGCTCGGATTGGAGGCGATGACGCTCGACAGCGACGCGATGTTTTCTTCCGAGCCCTGCTTCCGCTCGACGCGGATCATCGATTCGGAGGCGTTGTCGGTCTGGCATCCGGCAAGCAGCAGAGCCGAGCCGAGTATCAGCATGGCAGCAAGCTTCGGATTGCGCTGGCGGCGGCGGTGCGCCTCTTGAAAGGTGAAACCGGAGACGTCCGCAGTCATGGCAGCAAGTGTCAAAGTCGATCCCTCAAGCGACAGGTCCCAGTGCTTTCCTTTACGGAGAGCGGCGAAGGCGCGGGGCTCCGGGGCTCAATGAGCGCCTCGGATGAACCGACCGGCCTATTTCCGGGCGGCTGACCGTCGCCAACTGATGCGGCAGTCACGCTAAACTGCCGACGGACAGGGTGTCCATATCAAAATGGCGGCGGCGATGCCTCGCCCCCGCCACGATTTACATTGGAAAGCGTCGAAAAAACGACCAATCAGCGGGCCAGGAGGCCTTCACGCTGCGCGCGCTTGCGAGCCAGCTTGCGAACGCGGCGGACAGCCTCGGCCTTTTCGCGCGCACGCTTCTGGGACGGCTTTTCGTAGAAGTCACGCATCTTCATTTCGCGGAAAATGCCTTCGCGCTGCATCTTCTTCTTGAGTGCGCGAAGCGCCTGATCGACATTGTTATCGCGGACAAGTACCTGCACGTGAATCCCGTTCCTTTGTTCGAGTTGGCAGCCTCACCATCAGGTTTGGGAGGCAATAAGTCTACGTTCGCCGAGCCGAAAGCTCTACGATTAGAGGAGCGGATACCAGATGACGGGCCGAAAGTCCAGCGGCGAGAGCATCGCTGCCGGCAAAAATGCGCCACAGCGGGACAGAAGGAGGGCTTGCGCCTCGAATGCTTGTCGCCCATGTCGCAAGTCCGACCAAGTCCGCCGGATCGCGTCGCAAAAGAAACGTTGCGCCGTCACCGGATTTGCGATTTCTAACGCCGACAGAACGTATTTTCGGGGTTCATGGAGTAGCAGGCGGATGCGCAAATATTCTGTTTTCGCCGTGGCGCGTGAGGCACTGCGCGGCCACAAGGGCTGGGGCCCCCACTGGGCCTCGCCGGAGCCACGCCCGCACTATGATGTGATCATCATCGGCGGCGGCGGGCATGGCCTTGGGGCAGCCTATTATCTCGCCAAGGAGCACGGCATCACCAATGTCGCCGTGCTTGAAAAGGGATGGATCGGCGGCGGCAATACCGGCCGCAACACGACGATCATCCGGTCCAACTATCTCTATGAAGAGAGCATGGATATCTACGAGCATTCGTTGAAGCTCTGGGAGAACCTGTCGCAGGACCTGAACTATAACGTCATGTACTCGCCGCGCGGCGTGATGATGCTGTCGCACAACATCCACGACCAGCAGTCCTTCAAGCGGCATATCAATGCCAACCGGCTCTACGGCATCGACAACGAGTGGCTGACGCCGGAACAGGCAAAGGCCTATTGTCCGCCGCTCGATATTGCCAAGACCGCCCGCTACCCGATCAACGGTGCGGCACTGCAGCGCCGCGGAGGCACGGCGCGTCACGATGCGGTCGCCTGGGGCTATGCGCGTGGAGCGTCCGACCGGGGCGTGCACATCATCCAGAATTGCGAAGTGACCGGCATCCGCCGCGACGAAACCGGCCGCGTTACCGGCGTCGACACCAATCGCGGCTTCATCGGCGCGAAGAAGATCGGCATTTCAGCCGCCGGCCACAGTTCGGTGCTGATGCAGATGGCGGATGTGCGCGTGCCGCTGCAGAGCCAGCCGCTGCAGGCGCTGGTCTCCGAGCCGCTGAAGCCGATCTTCCCCTGCGTGGTGATGTCGAACTCGGTGCATGCCTATATTTCGCAGTCCGACAAGGGCGAGTTCGTCATCGGCGCCGGTACCGACCAGTACAATTCCTATTCGCAGACCGGCGGCCTGCAGATCATCACCCATACGCTCGACGCGATCTGCGAGCTCTTCCCGATGTTCCGCCGCGTCAAGATGATGCGGCAATGGGGCGGCATCGTCGACGTGACCCAGGACCGCTCGCCGATTCAGGGGGTGACGCCGGTGCCGGGGCTTTACCTCAATGCCGGCTGGGGCACGGGCGGCTTCAAAGCGACGCCGGGTTCGGCCAATCTCTTCGCCCATCTGATCGCACGCGGGGAGCCGCACCGGCTCGCCGCCGGGCTGACGCTGGAGCGCTTCCGCACCGGGCGGCTCATCGACGAGGCGGCTGCCGCCGCCGTTGCGCACTAGAGTTGAAGGATAGAGCGACCTTTGCGCCTTCCGGGGAAGACGCGGCGCTCTAACGCGAGGAATTACCAGATGCTTCTGATTTACTGCCCCTATTGCGAGGAAGAGCGCTCGGAGCTCGAATTCCGCAACGGCGGTGATGCCCACATCGCCCGTTCGACCAACATCGCCGAGATCAGCGACGAAGAATTCGAGGCCTATTTCTTCCTGCGCGACAACCCGAAGGGCGTGATCTTCGAGAGATGGCGCCACATCCACGGCTGCGGCCGGTTTTTCAACGCCGCCCGCGATACGGTCAGCGACCGGTTCCTGACGACCTACAAGGCCGGCGAGCCGAAGCCCAATCTCGACGCGGCGCCCGAGACGAGCGCGACGGTCGAAACCTACGAGGCCCTGGAAGGAGCAGCCCAATGAGCGGGGTCAATCGCATTTCCGGTGCGGGGCGCCTGACGCCGGCCCGCACCGCACGCTTCAGCTTCGACGGCCGCACGCTGACGGCGCTAGAGGGCGATACGGTCGCCTCGGCGCTGATCGCCAACGACATCCATCTCGTCGGCCGTTCGTTCAAGTATCACCGCCCGCGCGGCATCCTTTCGGCCGGCGCTGAGGAGCCGAATGCGCTTCTCGACGTCTCGCGCGATGCGGCCCGCCGCCAGCCGAACGTGCGCGCCACCGTCCAGGAAGTGTTCGACGGCATGAAGGTCGCGTCGCAGAACCGCTGGCCGTCTCTTGCCTTCGACGTCGGCGGCTTCAACGATCTCCTGTCGCCCTTCTTCGCCGCCGGCTTCTACTACAAGACCTTCATGTGGCCGAAGGCGGCGTGGCACGCGCTCTACGAGCCCTTCATCCGCCGGGCAGCCGGCCTCGGCGTGGCGCCGACCGAGCCCGATCCGGATCATTATGCGAGCCGCTATGCCCATTGCGACGTGCTGGTGGTCGGCGCCGGCGTTGCCGGTCTCGCGGCCGCGCTCGCCGCGGCAAAGGCGGGGGCGAAGGTGATCCTCTGCGACGAGCAGCCGGATGTAGGCGGCGCGCTACGTTATGACAGCGGCACGACCATCGACGGCAAACCCGGTTACGACTGGGCCCAGGAGACCGGCAGGGCGCTTGGCGGCATGGACAACGTCACCGTGCTGGCGCGCACGACGGCCTTCGGTTACTACAACCACAATTTCGTCGGACTGGTCGAGCGGGTGACCGACCATCTCGCCTCGCCTGACAAGGCGCTGCCGCGGGAGCGGCTCTGGCAGGTGCGCGCCAAGAAGGTGATCCTCGCCAACGGCGCGATCGAGCGCCACATGGTGTTCGCCAACAATGACCGGCCGGGCATCCTGCTGGCCTCGGCCGGCCGCACCTTCCTCAACCATTTCGGCGTTGCCGTCGGCAAGAAGGTCGGCATTTACACCGCGCATGATTCCGCCTACGAGGCCGCCTTCGACCTCAAGAAGGCCGGCGTCGCGGTTCCGGTCCTCGTCGATTGCCGCGAAAAACCGGGCGAAGCGGTGCTGGAAAAGGCGAGAGAGCTCGGCATCGAGGTGCTCAAGGGGCACTCCGTCGTCAACACGACGGGGAAGCTGCGGATCGCCTCGATCACCGTCGCCCGCAATGGCGGCAGCGGGGCACGCAAGATCGCCGTCGATGCGCTGCTCGTCTCGGCCGGCTGGACACCCTCGGTGCACCTCTTCTCGCAGTCGCGCGGCAAGGTGAAGTTTGATGCGGAGACCGAGCGCTTCCTGCCGGGCACTTATGCGCAGGACTGCCTGTCGATCGGCGCATGCAACGGCACCGACGATCTCCAGGCGACGATCGACGAGGCGCTTGCCGCCGGCGAGCTGGCGGCGCGGGCCTCCGGCGCAGAAGGTGGTGCGCAGGTAACGCTCACCGGTCAGAACGCCTTCGAATGGACCGGCGGTATGATCGGGGCGGCCGAAGGGGCGGGGCCCGATACGACGGTCAAGGCCTTCATCGATTTCCAGCACGACGTCTGCGCCAAGGACATTCGCCTGGCCGTGCGCGAGGGCATGCACTCTGTCGAGCATATCAAGCGCTTCACCACGAACGGCATGGCCTCCGACCAGGGCAAGCTCTCCAACATGCACGGGCTCGCGATCGCCGCGGAAGCGCTCGGCAAGGGGATCCCCGAGGTGGGGCTGACGACCTTCCGCCAGCCCTATACGCCGGTTACCTTCGGCGCGATCGTAAACCATTCGCGCGGCAGCCTGTTCGATCCGGCCCGCAAGACGCCGATGCATGCCTGGGAGGAGGCGCAGGGCGCCGAGTTCGAGGATGTCGGCAACTGGAAGCGCGCCTGGTTCTATCCGAAAGCCGGTGAGAGCATGCATGACGCCGTCGCCCGCGAGTGCAAGACCGTCCGCGACGTTGCCGGCGTCTTCGACGCCTCGACGCTCGGCAAGATCGAGGTCGTCGGCCCCGATGCAGCCCAGTTCCTGAACCTGATGTATACCAACGCGTGGGACAACTTGAAGCCCGGCCGGTGCCGCTACGGCATCATGCTGCGCGACGATGGCTTCGTCTATGACGACGGCGTGGTGGGCCGGCTCGCCGAGGATCGCTTCCACGTGACGACGACGACCGGCGGCGCGCCGCGCGTCCTGCAGCACATGGAAGACTATCTCCAGACGGAGTTCCCGCATCTCAAGGTGTGGCTGACCTCGACGACGGAGCAATGGGCCGTCATCGCCGTGCAGGGACCGAAGGCGCGCGAGATCATCGCGCCGCTCGTCGAGGGCATCGATCTTTCGAACGAAGCCTTCCCGCATATGAGCGTCGCCGAAGGGCGGATCTGCGGTGTTCCGACCAGGCTCTTCCGCATGTCGTTCACCGGCGAGCTCGGCTTCGAGGTCAACGTCCCGGCGGATTACGGCCAGGCGGTTTGGGAGGCGATCTGGGCCCGGGCCGAGCCGATGGGCGCCTGCGCCTACGGGACGGAGACGATGCACGTTCTGCGCGCCGAGAAGGGCTACATCATCGTCGGCCAGGACACCGACGGCACCCTCACGCCGCATGACGCCGGTGTTTCCTGGGCGGTGTCGAAGAAGAAGCCGGACTTCGTCGGTATTCGCGGCCTGAAGCGGCCCGATCTCGTCAAGGATGGCCGCAAGCAGCTCGTCGGCCTGCTCACCAAGGATCCGAAGGTGGTGCTGGAGGAAGGCGCGCAGATCGTCGCCGATCCGAACGAGCCGAAACCCATGACCATGCTCGGTCATGTGACCTCGTCCTACTGGTCGTCGAATTGCGGCCGCTCGATCGCGCTGGCCGTCGTCGCCGGCGGACAGGCGCGCCTCGGCCAGACGCTCTACGTGCCGATGGCCGACCGGACGATTGCGGTCGAAGTGAGCGACACGGTGTTCTTTGACAAGGAAGGAGGTCGCCTCCATGGCTGACCAGGCAATTCGCAAAGCTCCGCTCGCCGGCCTCAGGGGCGGCTCGCACGCGGCGATCCTCACGCCGGCGGCACCCGCCTCGCGGATATCCCTGCGCGCCGGCAAGGACGCGGTGCCGGCCCTCTCGGCCGCTCTCGGGGTGACGCTCCCGACGCGGCCGAAGACCTCGGCATCGACGGCCAAGCGCCACGCGCTCTGGCTCGGTCCGGACGAGTGGCTGGTGATCGACGAGGACGGCGCCGACCTGATGGGCGCTGCCGCCCAGAGCGGTACCCTGCATTCCGCGGTCGACGTGTCGCACCGCAACACGGCGGTCATCGTCAGCGGACCAGGCGCGGAAGTGGCCATCAACAGCGGTTGCCCGCAGGACCTGTCGCTCGGCCTCTTCCCGGTCGGCGCCTGCTCGCGCACCATCTTCGGCAAGGCCGAGATCGTTCTCCTCCGCACGGCGGAGGATACGTTCCGCCTCGAGTGCTGGCGGTCGTTCGCCCCCTTCGTCTTCGGCCTGCTTTCGGAAGGCGCTGAAGACGCGGCGCATTGAAAAGAGCATCGGAAGCGGCGGAGCGATCTGCCGCTTTTTCTTTTTTCCGATGTTCGCCCCTCATCCGGCTGCCGCCACCTTCTCCCCGCAGGCGGGGCGAAGGACTGTTCCGCGCCGGCGCCAGTCCCGTCTCCCCGTCGCTACGGGCAGAGGGCTAGTCCCCGGGTTAAACCCGAGGAGAGGGGCAACTTTCGGCGTTCCTCGTCATTGGCGCATAAAGTTGGCTCGTCAGACATCCGCCGGCCGGTCCTTCGGGTCGAATTGGATGATCGTCTGCCACACCGCCGTCAGCGCCGGCTTGCGCTCGCCCTCGATTTCCACGGTCGCGTCATAGGTGATCATCAGCATGCCGGCGCCGCGGAAGCGGGCGTCGGCCATGCTGAAGCGGCCGCGCACCCGCGCGCCGCTCTTGACCGGCGCCATGAAGCGCACCTTGTCGAAGCCGTAGTTGATGCCCATCGTCTGCTCGCGGATCTTCGGCAGGCAATTGTAGTTCATCGCCGAGAGCAGCGAGAGCGACAGGAAGCCGTGCGCGATCGTGCCGCCGAAGGGCGTCTCGGCGGCCGCGCGCTCGGGATCGATGTGAATGAACTGGAAGTCGCCCGTCGCTTCGGCAAAATTGTCGATTGTCTTTTGGGAAACGGTGATCCAGTCGGACACGCCGATTTCTTTGCCGATCAGATTCTTGACGTCGGAAAGTGAAATGTCTTGCGGCATTTGTTTGTCCTGAACCAGCGGCCTCCCTATCGATCTATAGGCCGGCCGGGCAATTTCTAGCAAGTGGCGGTAAAACTTTAGAAAACCTCGACGAAGAAGCTGACCGAGCGCGCCGGAGCGAAGGCCGGCAGCCTAGCACCCGAGAGGGCATCGCGCCATTCGCCGACGAGGCTGGTGGGCGGGCTGAAGGGATGGGGCGCATGGCTGCGGTTGATGACGACGGCGAGCCGGGTCGAGCGCTGCTGCTGCCGATCCTCGGTCGCCAAAACCATGGCCAGGTTGTCGGTTGCCGGATGTTCCCAATCCTCGACCGTCATCGGGTGACCGTCGAGGCGAAGCCAGGCGACGTCGCCTTGTCCGGTGAAGAATGACGTCTCGGCGAAGATGCCGAAGCGGCGGCGCATGGCGGAGAGCGCGGCCGTGTGGTCGACGAGTTTTTGGTCGAGCTTTTCCCAGTCGAGCCAAGTGATCGCGTTGTCCTGCGCATAGGCGTTGTTGTTGCCGTGCTGGCTGCGGCTGCCTTCGTCGCCTGCCGCCAGCATGATCGTTCCGCGCGAGGCGAAGAGGCTGCCGAGGAGCGCCATGGCATCGCTCCGCCGGGCCGTCACGACCTCCGGATCGTCGGTCGGGCCTTCGGCACCGTTGTTCCAGGCGTAGTTCTCGTTGTGCCCGTCGCGATTGCTTTCGCCATTCGCCTCGTTGTGCTTGCGCGCGTAGGAGACGAGGTCGCAAAGCGTGAAGCCGTCATGGGCGGCGATGAAATTGACGGTGCGTGTTCTCGTCTCGCCCCAGCGCGAAAACGTGTCGGAGGAGCCGGCAAGCGCTGTGGCGAGCGCGCCCACAGCATGCCGGTCGCCGCGCCAATAGCGGCGGATATCGTCGCGCGCCCGATCGTTCCATTCGAGGAAGCCTTCAGGGAAATTGCCGAGCTGATAGCCGCCGGGACCGGTGTCCCAGGGCTCGGCGACGAGTACGCGGTCCGACAGCAGGGGATCGGCTGCTATTGCCGAGAAGAGTGCTGCGTCGCGATGAAAACCGCTCATATCCCGGCCGAGGATCGAGGCAAGGTCGAAGCGGAATCCGTCGACGCCGGCGGCAAGAACGAAGTGACGCAGGCTATCGAGGATCAGCCTTTGAACCATCGGGTGGTCGCAAGCGATGGTATTGCCGCAGCCGGTGTCGTTAATAAGTTCTCCCGGCTGGTCGATGACATGGCGATAATAGGTAAGATTGTCGAGCCCGCGCATCGAAAGCGTGGCGCCGTAGCGGTCGCTTTCGCCAGAATGGTTGAAGACGAGATCGAGGATGACGCCGATGCCGGCCTTGTGCAGGGCTTCGACGGTTTTGCGCAGTTCCTTGACGCCGCCTGGAACCAGGCGCGGATCGAGCGCCATCGGCGCGATCGGGTTGTAGCCCCAGCCGTTGTGAAGCCCGAGCGGCGGCAGGTGCCGCTCGTCGATCCAGGCGACGATCGGCATCAGTTCGACGGCGGAGACGCCGAGGCGGTGCAGGTGCTCGATGACGACCGGCTCGGCGAGGGCGGCCAGCGTGCCGCGCTTCTTTTCCGAAATCTCCGGATGAAGGATAGTGAACGGCTTGACCGCGACCTCGTAGATCAGCCCGCCAGGCTGGAACAATGGCGGATTCGGGTTGAGTGCCTTGACGTCGGTCACGATCGCTTTCGGCACGAGGTCGGCGGTCTCCTCGCCGAAGACGGTCAGGCGCGGATCGTGGAGAAAGGGGCGGTCGAGTTCAATAGCATAGGGATCGACCAGCAGCTTCGATGGATCGAACCACAATCCGTGATCGGGTGAGTAGACGCCCTCGGCGCGTAGGCCATAGCGACTGCCAGGCGGCACGTCGGCAAGAGTGATGCTGTGCACATCGCCATCGCGCGCCATCGGCAGACGGCGCAATTCCTTTTCGCCCTGCTTGTCGAACAGGCAGAGCTCGATACGGGCGGCATTGTGCGACCAGACGGCAAAACGTGTCCCGCCAGGCGTGTGCATCACGCCGAGGGGTGGAATTCCGGTCGTCGGCATGACGGCACGTCCTTTTTGATTCACAACTGAATTCTGTATTCCGTCCACCCCCTCTGCCCTGCCGGGCATCTCCCCCACAAGGGGGAGATTGGATGTGGCTCGGCCGGTGCCCCGTCGCCGGACTCGGGCTGCCGGTTTTCCTGCGGGAGCGATGGGCTTGCCGCGAGTCGATCTCCCCCCTTCTGGGGGAGATGCCCGGCAGGGCAGAGGGGGTTGAGGGCAGTAGAGAGAAGGGCCGCGGGTCGCGATCCTCGCCGCACTGTTCCTCAGGTGATAACGCTCGGCTCCTCACGGCCGGTGCGCGACTTGATCTCGGCGATCTCGTCGGCGACGGCGATCAGGTCGGCCAGCGCTTCCTGGGTGTCGAGGTCGTGGCGCGCCGGGTCGGGCTCGAAGCGCTCGATATAAACGCGCAGCGTCGCGCCGGAGGTGCCGGTGCCGGAAAGCCGGAAGACGACGCGCGATCCGCCCTTGAAGAGGATGCGGATCCCCTGGTTCTTGCTCTCCGACTTGTCGACCGGGTCGTTATAGGAGAAATCATCGGCGGCGACGACCGTCAGCGCGCCGAAGTTCGTGCCCGGCAGGCCGGCGAGCTTGTCGCGGAGCGCGGCGATCAGGCCGTTTGCGGCGTCGGAATCGACGCCCTCGTAGTCGTGGCGCGAGTAATAGTTGCGGCCATAGGTCGACCAGTGCTGGCGGACAATGTCGAGCGCGCTTTCCTTGCGGACCGCCAGGATGTTGAGCCACAGCAGCACCGCCCACAGCCCGTCCTTTTCGCGCACGTGGTTGGACCCGGTGCCGGCGCTTTCCTCGCCGCAGATCGTCGCCAGGCCCTCGTCGAGCAGGTTGCCGAAGAATTTCCAGCCGGTCGGCGTCTCGTAAAGGCCGATGCCGAGCTTTTCGGCGACGCGGTCGGCAGCACCGCTCGTCGGCATGGAGCGGGCGATGCCGGCAAGGCCCTTGGCGTAGCCCGGCGCCAGATGTGCATTGGCGGCCAGGATCGCAAGGCTGTCGGAAGGGGTGACGAAAATGCCCTTGCCGACGATCAGGTTGCGGTCGCCGTCGCCGTCGGAGGCGGCGCCGAAATCGGGCGCGTCGGGTGCCATCATCGTCTCGTAGAGCGCGCGGGCGTGGACGAGATTCGGGTCCGGGTGATGGCCGCCGAAGTCGGGCAGGGGGATGAAGTTCATCACTGAGCCCTTCGGTGCGCCCAGCCGTTTCTCGATGATCTCCTTGGCATAGGGTCCGGTGACGGCGCTCATCGCGTCGAAGACGACGCGGAAGCCGCCGGAAATCAACTTGCGGATCGCCGCGAAGTCGAACAGGCTCTCCATAAGCTCGGCATAGTCGGCGACCGGATCGATGACCGTCACGGTCATGTCCTCGACCTGCTGCGACCCCTCGACATCGAGATTGACGTCGCCGACGTCGGCGATCCTGTAGCTGTCGATCACCTTGGTGCGGGCGAAGATCGCATCCGTCACCTTTTCTGGTGCGGGACCGCCATTGCCGACATTGTACTTGATGCCGAAATCCTCGGTCGGGCCGCCGGGATTGTGGCTTGCCGACAGCACGATGCCGCCGAAGGCCTTGTATTTGCGGATGACATTCGAGGCGGCCGGCGTCGACAGGATGCCGCCGCGGCCGACGAGCACCCGCCCAAAGCCGTTCGCCGCCGCCATCTTGATCGCCTTCTGGATGACTTCGCGGTTGTAGTAGCGGCCGTCGCCGCCGATCACCAGCGTTTCTCCCGCGAAGCCTTCGAGCGAATCGAAAATCGACTGGATGAAGTTCTCGGCGTAGTTCTTCTGCTGGAAGACCGGAACCTTCTTCCTGAGGCCCGATGTGCCGGGCTTCTGGTCGCCATAGGGGTTGGTGGAGACGGTTTTTATCATCTGTCTTAGCCTTTCGCGAGAAGACCGGAGTAGAGCGAAGCGTAGCGTTCCGCACTCTTGGCCCAGGAAACGTCGGACTTCATGCCCTGGTGCTGCAGGCGCGCCCACACTTTCGGCTCGTTGTATGCATGCATCGCGCGCCGGATCGCAAGACGCAGGCCGTCGGCGGTGACCGGGCGGAACTGGAAGCCGGTTGCGACTCTCGCCGACAGCGCCGCCTCGTTGGCGTCGATCACCGTGTCGGTGAGGCCGCCGGTGCGGGCGACGATCGGCACGCAACCATAGCGCAGACCGTAGAGCTGCGTCAGGCCGCAGGGCTCGAAGCGCGAGGGAATGAGGATCGCGTCAGAGCCCGCCTGCATGAGGTGCGACAGCGGCTCGTCATAGCCGGTGACCATGCCGATGCGGCCGCGATGGCGCGAGGCAGCCGCCAAGAGCGCCCCCTCGAGCGCGCTGTCGCCTGAGCCGAGCACGATAAGCTTGCCGCCGAGCGTGACGATATCGTCGGCCACTTCGGCCAGGAGGTCCATGCCCTTCTGCCAAGTGAGCCGGCTGATGACGCAAAAGATCGGGCCGCGGCTATCATCCAGGCCGAAACGCTCTTCCAGAGCCTTGCGGTTGACTGCTCGCTGCTTGATCGCCGTCGGACCGTAGTTGCGGACAATGTGCGGATCCGTCTCGGGATTCCAGGTGTCGACGTCGATGCCGTTGACGATCCCGGTCAGATCGAGCGCGCGGCTTGCCAGAAGCCCTTCCATCCCCATGCCGAATTCCGGCGTCAGGATTTCGTGCGCATAAGAAGGACTGACCGTGGTGATCGCCGTCGCCGTCTGCAGGCCGCCTTTCAGAAACCCGACATCGCCGTAATATTCGACGAGTTGCACCGAGAACGCCTCGGGCGGCAGAGAGAGCTCGGCGAACACCGAAGGGCCGAACTGTCCCTGGAAGGCGATGTTGTGGATCGTCAGCACGGTCGGCATGTTCCAGGCCGAGCCGAAGCGCATATAGACCGGCGTCAGCGCCGCCTGCCAGTCGTGAACATGGACGATATCGGGCTTCCAGCCGGAAACGACGCCGTCGCCGGCGATTTCGGCGGCTGCGAGCGACAGGGCCGCGAAACGGCGGAAATTGTCCGGATAGTCGCGCCCGGTCGGATCGAGATAGGGCCCGCCGTCGCGATCGTAGAGCGCCGGTTGATCAAGGACGAGCAGGTCCAGTCCGTCGAACTCGGCCGCAAGCACGGTCGCCGGATGGCCGAATAGATTGTCGATGCCGCCGACCTTCTTTTTCTTCTTGAGCTTGTGAAGGACGGCGGGGTAGCCGGGCACGAGGGTGCGGGTGCGGATGCCATGGGGAAGAAGCGCCGCGGGAAGCGCGCCGACGACATCGGCGAGCCCCCCGGTCTTGACCAGCGGGTAGACCTCGGACGCAACGGACAGGATGTTCATACGGCGGCCTACATTCCCAGCTTGTCGATCATCGTTTGGGTGATCAGGCAGACGCCGTTCTCGGTCCGGCGGAAGCGCTTGGCGTCGAGCTCCGGATCATCGCCGACGATCAACCCTTCCGGGATGACCACCCGGCTGTCGATGACGACATTGCGCAGGATCGAATGCCGCCCGACCGTCACGTCGGGGAGAACTACGGCATTTTCGAGTCGGGAGTATGAATTGATGCGGACGCCGGTGAACAACAGGCTCTTGTTGAGCGTTGCGCCGGAGATGATGCAATCGCCCGAGACGAGGGACGAGGTCGCCGAACCGCGGCGATTGTCGTCGTCATGGACGAATTTCGCCGGCGGCTTGATCTCGGAGAAGGTCCAGATCGGCCAGGTGCTGTCGTAGATGTCGAGCTCCGGCGTGATATGGGTGAGGTCGATGTTCGCCTGCCAATAGGCGTCGATGGTGCCGACGTCGCGCCAATAGGCCTCGCGTTCGAAGTCCGAGCGGACGCAGGAATGGGTGAAGCGGTGCGCCACGGCTTTCCCGTGCTCGACGATATAGGGAATGATGTCCTTGCCGAAGTCGCGGCTCGATTTGGGATCGGCCGCGTCGCGGCGCAGCATGTCCATCAGGAACTTGGTGTGGAAGACGTAGATGCCCATGGAGGCGAGCGCCATCTCCGGGTTGCCCGGAATGCCGGGCGGATCGGCCGGCTTCTCGACGAAGGCGATGATCCGGTCCTTGTCATCCACATGCATGACGCCGAAACCTGTCGCCTCCATGCGCGGCACTTCGAGGCAGCCGATCGTCACATCGGCGCCGGAATCGACGTGCTGCTGCAGCATCAACTCGTAGTCCATCTTGTAGATGTGGTCGCCGGCGAGGATGACCATGTACTCGACGCCGTGATCCTCGATGATGTCGATGTTCTGGAAGACCGCGTCGGCGGTGCCTTCATACCATTGCGTCTCCGAGACGCGCTGGCTGGCCGGCAGGATGTCGAAGCTCTCGTTGCGCTCGGGGCGGAAGAAGTTCCAGCCGCGCTGCAGGTGCCGGATCAGCGAGTGGGCCTTGTACTGCGTCGCCACGCCGATGCGGCGGATACCGGAATTCAGCGCGTTGGAAAGCGCGAAATCGATGATGCGCGCCTTGCCGCCGAAATAAACGGCAGGCTTGGCGCGCCGGTCGGTTAGTTCCTTCAGTCGGCTGCCGCGGCCGCCGGCGAGAACATAGGCCATGGCATCACGGGCCAGGGGTTGAGTACGCTTTTCCACCATTTGTCCTCCCCAAGATCAGTTCTTCGAGGACCGCCCGGCGGCATTCTGCGACGCCTCGCGGGCCCCATGATTTCTTTCTATCCGTCCGCCGGCGGTGCCGACGAGACCCATTCCTCAATCCTGCTCCAGCATCAGCGTCGCCAAGGGCGGCAGCGTGATGGTGGCCATCGTCCTTCCGTTCGATTTCTTTTCCGCGAGAACGGCGCCACCGTTGCCCTTGCCGCTTCCTCCGTAGATCTCTGCGTCGGTGTTGAGGATTTCCTTCCAGCGTCCTGCCACCGGCAGCGGCACGTCATAGCCCTCGCGATAGACGGGGGTGAAATTGGTGACGACGGCGACCAGCTTCTCGCCCGGTGCTTTTCTCAGCCAGGCGAAGACCGAATTGCCCCGGTCGTCGGCAATCAGCCACTCGAAACCCTCGCCCTCGCAGTCGCGCGCATGCAGCGCCGGCTTCGCACGATAGGTGCCGTTCAAGTCGCGGACCAGCCGCCGCATGCCTTCGTGCAGGTGGTATTCAAGCAGGTTCCAGTCGAGCTGGCGCTCTTCCGACCATTCGCGCCATTGCGCGAATTCCTGCCCCATGAACAGCAGCTTCTTGCCCGGATAGCCCCACATGAAACCGTAATAGGCCCTGAGATTGGCGAACTTCTGCCAATCGTCGCCGGCCATCTTGGCGATCAGCGATCCCTTGCCGTGCACGACCTCGTCATGCGACAGCGGCAGGACGAAATTCTCGCTGAAGGCGTAGAGCAGCCCGAAGGTCATGTCGTTGTGGTGGAACTTGCGGTGCACCGGCTCGCGCGACAGATATTGAAGCGTGTCGTGCATGAAGCCCATGTTCCACTTGAAGCCGAAGCCGAGCCCGCCGGTGTGGACAGGATGGGAGACTTTCGGCCAGGAGGTCGACTCCTCGGCGATCGTCATCACGCCCTGATGAATGCCGTAGAGACGGGAGTTCATCGTCTGCAGAAAGCGGACCGCCTCGAGATTTTCATTGCCGCCATACTCGTTCGGCACCCATTCGCCATGCTTGCGCGAATAGTCGAGATAGAGCATCGAGGCGACCGCATCGACGCGCAGGCCGTCGACATGGAACTTCTCGGCCCAGTAGAGGGCGTTGTTGACGAGATAGGCGGCGACCTCCTCGCGGCCGAAATTGTAGATCGCCGTGTTCCAGTCGGGGTGGAAGCCCTGGCGCGGATCCTCGTGCTCGTAGAGCGCCGTGCCGTCGAACCAGCGCAGGCCATGCTCGTCGGTCGGAAAATGTGCCGGCACCCAGTCGAGGATGACACCGATGCCGACCTTGTGGCAGCCATTGACGAAACGGGCAAAGCCCTCCGGCTCGCCGAAGCGGGCGGTCGGTGAAAAAAGCCCGGTGGTCTGGTAACCCCAGGACGGGTCGTAGGGAAACTCGGAGATCGGCAGGAATTCGATATGGGTGAAACCCATGTCGGTGCAATAGGGGATGAGCCGCTCTGCCAGTTCGTCCCAGGTGAGCATATCGCCATTGTCGCGGCGCTGCCACGAACTGGCATGGACCTCATAGATCGCAATCGGCTGGCGGCGCGGATCGACCTCTTCCCAGTGCTGCCGATGCGCCTCGTCCTCCCAGACCTGGACGATCTCGGCTGCCGTTACCGATGCGGTATCAGGGCGCAGTTCCGAGCGCCGGGCGAAAGGATCCGCCTTTAGCGGCAGCAGCGTGCCGTCCTTGCCGAGGATCTCGTATTTGTAAGGGGCGCCGATCGGCACGCCGGGGATGAAGATCTCCCAGATGCCGGTATCGGTCCGCAGCCGCATGACGTGCCGGCGCCCGTCCCACTCGTTGAAGCTGCCGACGACCGACACGCGCCGGGCATTCGGTGCCCAGACGGCGAAGTGGAAGCCTTCGGCGCCGTCATGTGAGATCGGATGGGCCCCCATCCTGTCGAAGAGCCTGAGGTGCGAGCCTTCGCGGATGTAATAGTCGTCCATCGGTCCGAGGACGGGACCGAAACTGTATGGATCGACGACGATCCATTCGCCGCCCTTGTTGCGGGCGCGGTAGCGGACCGGCTGCTCCTTGCGGAGCGAGACGGGACCTTCGAAGAAGCCGGCACCGTCTCGCCGGTGAAGTGCTCCGATTTCGCTGCCGGAGAGTGTCTCCGCGACCACCGTTTCTGCGCCGGGGATGAAGCATCGTGCCACATAGCTTTTGCCGGATGCATGCACGCCGAGAACGGCAAAGGGGTCGCTGTGGGTGCCGGAAAGTATTGCCTCGATCTCCTGCGCCGGCAGGAAGCCTGACGCAGCTGGCGTTTCGTCCTTGCCGGGCGGTGAGGTCATCCAGCTCTCCAGATCTCACCGGCATATTGCCGGATCGTGCGGTCGGATGAAAACCAGCCCATGCGCGCCGTGTTGCGGATCGTCTTCGAATACCAGTCGGACGGGGTCGTCCAGAGCTGGTCGACTTCGCGCTGCGCCTTTGCGTAGGCTTCGAAATCGGCGGCGACCATGAACCAGTCATGGTTGTAGAGACCGTCGACGAGGCCGGCGAACCGGTTGCGGTCGTCCGGCGAGAAGACGCCGGAGGCGATTGCCGCGAGCGCCTGCGACAGCTCGCGCGACCCCTCGATGATGGCCCGCGGGTTGTGCCCCTCGGCCCTTGCCTTCGCCACTTCATCGGCGGTCATGCCGAAGATCTTGATGTTCTCCTCGCCGACCCAGTCGCGCATCTCCACATTGGCGCCGTCGAGCGTACCGATGGTGAGCGCGCCATTGAGGCCGAATTTCATGTTGCCGGTGCCGGACGCCTCCATGCCGGCGGTCGAGATCTGCTCGGAGAGATCGGCGGCCGGAACCATCACCTCGGCAAGTGAGACGTTGTAGTTGGGGACGAAGACGATCTTCAGGAGACCGCGCACTGCCGGGTCGTTGTTGATGACGCGGGCGACATCGTTGGCGAGCTTGATGATCAGCTTGGCGTGGTGGTAGCTCGGCGCCGCCTTACCGGCGAACAGCTTGACGCGCGGCACCCAATCGAGTTCCGGATGCGAGCGGATCTGATCGTAGAGCGCCACGGCCTCGATGACGTTGAGCAATTGCCGCTTATACTCATGGATGCGCTTGATCTGGATGTCGAACATCGCCGAAGGGTCGAGCCTGATGCCGAGGGTTCCCTGGACCAGCTTCGCCAGCCGAACCTTGTTGGCACGCTTGACGGCGGCGAAGTGCTCCTGGAAATCCGCCTTGTCGGCGAAGGCGTCGAGCGCCTGCAGGGCTTCGGTATTGTCCATGAACTCGTCGCCGATCGCTTCGCGGATCAGCGCGAAAAGGCCGGGATTGCACTGCATCAACCAGCGGCGCGGCGTGATGCCGTTGGTCTTGTTGTTGATGCGGTCCGGATAAAGGCGGTGCAGGTTGGCAAACACCGTTTCCTTCATCAGCTCTGTATGCAGTGCCGAGACGCCGTTGATGGAGTGCGAGCCGACAAAGGCGAGATTGCCCATCCGTACCCGTCGCTCGCCCGTTTCGTCGATCAGCGAGATCGAGCGGATCTCCTCGTCGGCCGCATGCTTCTGCCGGCGCGCCTCGATGAGGACCTTCGCATTGATGGCGTAGACGATCTGCATGTGGCGCGGCAGCAGCCGCTCGAAGAGCGGCACCGGCCAGCTTTCGAGCGCCTCCGGCAGCAGCGTGTGGTTGGTATAGGCGAAAGTCCGCCGGGTGATGTCCCACGCCTCTTCGAAGCCAAGCCCGTGGACGTCGGTCAAGAGCCGCACCAGTTCCGCCACGGATACGGCCGGATGGGTATCGTTGAGCTGTATGGCAACCGCATCCGGCAACGACGTGAAGTCCGGATATTGCTGCAGATGCCGGCGCAGAATGTCCTGCAGCGAGGCGGAGGAGAAGAAATATTCCTGCCGGAGGCGCAATTCCTGGCCGGCGGGCGTTGCATCGGCCGGATAGAGCACGCGGGTCAGCGACTCCGCCTTGTTGCTCTCGCGCAGCGCACCGATATGGTCGCCGGCATTGAAGGCGTCGAGCAGGATCGGGTCGATCGGCTGTGCGGCCCAGAGCCGCAGCGTGTTGACGCGCTTCGCCCGCCAGCCGACCGCCGGCGTGTCGAAGGCGGTGGCGATCACCCGTTCCGCCGGCTTCCAGACGTAGCGCTGAACTTCCTCGTCGATATTGACCGTTTCGACGCTCCCGCCGTAGCCGATCTCGTAGGAGCTCTCGCGCCGTTCGAATTCCCAGGGATTGCCATGCGCCAGCCAGGTTTCTGGCAGTTCGACCTGCCAGCCATCGGCCATCTGCTGGCGGAATAGGCCGTGCATGTAGCGGATGCCGTAGCCATAGGCGGGGACGTCGACCGTCGCCATAGATTCCATGAAGCAGGCCGCAAGGCGCCCGAGGCCGCCATTGCCGAGCGCGGCGTCGGGCTCGAGCTGCGCGACCACATCGATATCGACGCCGAGCGAGGCGAGCGCGTCACGCATCTCGTCCATCAGACCGATATTGGTCATCGCGTCGCGCATCAGGCGACCGATGAGGAATTCGAGGGAAAGGTAGTAGACCCGCTTCGCCCCGGTGGCATAGGTCTTGCGCGTCGACTCCATCCACTTGTCGGTGATCCGGTCGCGGGCCACCAGAATGGCGGCGGTCAGCCAGTCGTGCGGCTTGGCGACCTTCGGATCCTTGCCGATGCGGTATTTCAGGCGCTCCAGAATCTCGACGGCGAGCTGGCCGGGTTCGGAGGATCTCAGGGCCGGCTGCGGCAGTTCGTTGGTGGAGAGCCGATTCATCATGAGAACTGTCAAACCCTTGTTGCATTTCAGGAAACCGCAGGCCGAAGCGGCCGGGAACAGGGCATTTATGCATCGATCCGAAGCGCTTGCAACAGCTGTTTTTAAATGGATTAGATCGTTTCGACGCCGGGTACGGATGTACTTAGGCTTCTATTTCAATAGGTTCGCAGCACGAAAAATGCCATCCGGCAAAGGCCGAACGGCATGGGGAGGGGGGACAGCGGCGATTTCGGGCTCCGGTCCGACCAAAGCAGCCTGCCCGCCGGTGTCGCTCACTTCGTGAGGCGGGAAACCACTGCTGCGGCGCGCTCGCCGATCGCCTGGAAGGCCGCGACGAGGTCGGTGACTTCCTCGGCCTCGAAATAATGCGAGGCGGACGAGGCGCAATATCTCAGCAGTTCCTGGCCGCGCTGCGGCGCCATGAATGCGACGCTATAGATCTCGACTTTGTTGGCCTTGGCGGTGTCGCACCATTGCTTGGTGACCGTGTCGTCATTGGCGTAGTTGTTCTCGCCGTCGGTCATGAAGACGAGGTATTTCGACGGCACCTGGCCATTCTTGGCGGCGTGTGTCGTGTTTTCCGTCTCGGCAATGACCTTTTGGTAGGCGGTCTTGAAAGCGCCGGCCGAGGCCGTGCCCCCGGTTGCGACGAGCGCATTGACATAGCTTGCGGCGCCGCTCGTACCCCAGGCGAGTGTTCCGGCGGCATCCTGTACGGAGTTATAGGAGACCGCAGCGGTACGAACGTAGATCTGATCCGGATCGGCGACCAGCAATTGCGCCAGCAGGTCGCTCACCGCAGTCTTCAGGGCGTCGATCTTGGTGACGTAGCACGGGCTGGTCGCCTTCAGGTAAGGGTACTTGCTCCAGGTCGCTTCGGTATAGTTGGGGCAGCTCTTTTTTGTCGTGTTGATGGTGTTCGTCTTCCATGCCATCGAGCCGGATCGGTCGAGAACCAGATACATCGACAGCGCGTTCTTGCTCTCGGTCGCGCTTTCCGCCGTGGAACTCGCTTCGAGCTCGACCGAATCCGTCCCGAGCAGCCGCGTCATGGCGTTGAATTCGATGACTCGCTTGTTGACGACGGTCACCTGGAAGATTTTTCCCTTCGTGCCGTTCGGCGTCTCGGTGATGTTCACCTCGAGCGTGTTGACGTCGTCCCATGTTGGAGGCGACGATTGAGTGCCGGTCGGAGTTCCATCGCCGCTGACGGCCGGAGTATCCGGCGTCGTGGTGCCGCCCCCCTGGGTTTTCAGGAATTTGCGGGCGAGTTCCTTGGCTTCTGCGATACTCGGCTGTTCCTCGGAGACGAGCGCAGACGCCGCCGCAAGAGCGGCCGCATCGGTCGCGTCCTGCAGCTGGTTCTTCGTCATCAGCATATTGGCCATGTCGATGGACACGCCGCCGGCCGCGAGAAGCAGCGGCGCAGCGACCGCCGTCATCATGCCGAAATTGCCGCCCCGATCCTTCAGCATCTTCATGAAGGATTGGCCGATAGTGGACCGTCTTCCCATGCTGCACCCCCACACGTTATAGCCTGTCGCCTATGACACTAGTGGATGATGCGTTACCGTCCCGTTCAAGCAATCGCTGCAATCTTAACGAACCGCCGCAAAGCCCATGCTTTCTGTGGGGCGCCGGCAAGCGTGGATTTGCCTTTATCTGTGTGAAAACGGCACGAAGCGTGCCAGTTTCGGTCATTCCACCGGAATGACGTCGACGGCCTGTTCGGTGGTATGGCTGCCGTAGCTTTTCAGGACACCGATGACCGGCGCCACGTCGCCATAGTCGCGCCCGTGGCCGACGACGATATGGTCGGTGCCTGCCGGAATATTGTTGGTCGGGTCGAGCTCCATCCAGCCACCGGTTGTGCCGCACCAGAAGCGGACCCAGGCATGCATGGCGTCCGCTCCTTCCAGCCGCTCCTTGCCAGGGGGCGGCAGGGTCCTGAGGAATCCGCTGACATAGCCGGCGGGAATGCCTAGGCTGCGCAGCGCCACGATCATCACATGGGTGAAGTCCTGGCAGACGCCGCGCTTCAGCTTGAAGGCTTCGGCCGGCGTCGTCGTCACCGTCGTCGCTTCGGCATCATAGGCGAAATCGCGGTGGATGCGCTCGCAGATGGCGATGCCGATCTGGCGAACCGTCATGTTCTCCGCGGCGATCTCGCGCGCATAGGCGGCGATTTCCGACGCTTCCGGCAGCAGCGGGCTCGGGCCGATGAAATGGTGCGGCGACTCGGCATCGACCGACCAGCAGGAGGCGAGTTGCAGGGGCAGGCCGGCGAGAGGCGGCGAGAAATCGGCGGTGAGCGCCGTCGCCTCGGCCTGCACGCGCGCCTGCATGCGAATGACCAGGTGCTCGTGCATGGAGCGGAACAGGATGGAGGTGGTGGCGTTGGCGAAAAAGTCGACGCTCTCCGATCGCTCGCCGGGGGTGGGCTGGAATGTGACGGAGCCCGCTATGAGGCGCTGGCGGCCGGGAATCGAGGCGGGCAACACCCGCACCAGATGGCGACCGCCGCTCACCGGAACTTCGTAGCCGTAGGTGATCTTCAGGTTGATGTCATAGAGCATGCGAAGTGACGCCCTTGGTTCGATCGCGATGCGGTCTCGGTTCGTGGCTGAAACCCCTGCCCAACCCCTCCCTACAAGGGGGAGGGGCTAGGCGCCCGCGGCGATCGCCTGTCATTCCAGACTTGCGTCGAGCACAGAGGCTGACGGCGAGGAGGGGAGGGTGCGGCAAAGAGTTCCTCTCCCCCTTGTGGGGACGGGCTGGGGAGGGGTATTCGCATGCTTCGTTAGCCGCCATGCCGCCTTATACCATTCTAGCCGAGGTAGGTTTGGGCGAGCAGGTCGGAAAGTCTTTCCAGATCCTGCTCCAGCCGCCTGTAGACCGCCTCGGTCATTGCCTCGGGCGTCATCACCGCAAGGCCGGAGTGAAGCCGCATCGTCTCCCGGTAGAAGGGCGACATCTGGCCGTTGACGAAGGCATTCGGCAGCAGCTCTACCTCCGTCTTGATCTCGTTCAATTGGAAGAGCACCGAGCGTGGGTTGAGCGGATCGAGCGCCAGCAGGTCGGTGACCGTCAGGGCGGCCGTGTTGACGTTGTAGCGGCGGCGATGGGTCATGACGCTGTCGCCGATCTCGAGCAGCATGTCATAGGCGCCGTCCGGAGCCTCCGGTCCGGACATATGGCCGAGCAGCCGCGTCATGTGCAGGCCGCGCTCGAGATAGCGCCCGATCGACAGGAAGCGCCAGCCGGTAAAGCGATACATGTTTTCGTGGACGAGACCGGCAAAGCCCGCCAGCTTGCGCAGGAGGATGGTCATCGCATGGGTCGCGTCGTCGCCGGCCTGAACGGTCGCGTGGAACTTGCGCGCCGTCTTCGACAGGTCGTTCAGCGCGAGCCAGCCGTCGGGAGAGAACCTGTCGCGAATGTTGCCGGCGCTGAATAGGGCGCTGTCGATATTGGCGAGCAGGCTGGCAGGCACCGGCTGGCGCGTGCTGATATCGAGGGCCGCGAGATAGCTGCTGACATCCTTCAGGAGCGGCATGTTCGGATCCGCCGCCTCGGCGAAACGGGCGTGCCAGGCGCGCAGGATCCGGAGCGCACCCTCCGCCCGCTCGATATAGCGGCCGAGCCAGAAGAGATTGTCCGCCGCGCGGCTCGGCAGGCTGCCCGGCAGGTTGCGGGTGAAGCTCTCCTCGGCCGGCAGCAGCGTAGTGCGCTCGACCGGCTTTTCGCTGACGATCCAGACATCGGCGGCGGTGCCGCCCGCCTGCATGGCGATCGCCGCCACGTCGTCACCGGAGCCGATGCGGGCGAAGCCGCCGGGCATGATCTGCCAGCCGTCGCGGGTGCGCGCTGCAAAGACGCGCAAGCTCATCGGCCGCGGCGTCAGCCGGCCGCGCACCCAAGCCGGCGTCGTCGACAGCGTCACCACCTCCTGCCCGACCAGCTTGCCCCCGCCTGCCGCCAGCCATTCGGCGGCCGAAGTCTTGGTGGTTTCGCGCAGCGCCGCACCGAGCACCGATTGCCCGTTGTCGTCGAAGAACGGCCGCGTCGAATAGGCCGGGCCAATGACCATGCCCTCGATATTGCTCGCGACGTGCTGACGCTCCTGTTCCTGGCCGCACCACCAGGTGGCGATCGACGGCAGCTTCTGCTCTTCTCCAAGCAGGTGGCGGCAGAGCGTCGGCATGAAGGCGAGGAAGGCGCGCGTCTCGAGAATGCCGGAGCCGATCGCGTTGACGATCGAGACGGAACCGCCGCGTAGCGCTTCGACGATGCCGGGCGTGCCGATATGGGAGGATTGATTGAGTTCGAGCGGATCGGCAAAGGAGGCGTCGAGGCGGCGCCAGAGCACGCCGATCGGCTTCAGGCCGGCGACGGTGCGCACCATCACCCGGCCGCCGACGACCGTCAGGTCCTCGCCTTCGAGCAGCATGAAGCCGAGATAGCGGGCGATATAGGCATGCTCGAAATAGGTTTCGTTGGCGATGCCGGGCGAGAGCACGGCGATGCGGTCGTCCGGATGCAGCTTTTGCGCCTGAAGAGTGTCGCGGAAGGCCCCGAAGAAGCTCGCCAGGCGACGGACGTGGGTTTCGGCGTAGAGGTTGGAAAAGGCGCGCGTCGTCGCCACGCGGTTTTCAAGCGCGAAGCCTGCGCCGGACGGCGCCTCCGTCCGATCGGCAAGAACCCACCAGGTGCCGTCAGGCCCCCGGCCGATCTCGAAAGAACAGAAGTGCAGGAAATGTCCGTCTGCCGGCTTTACGCCGACCAGCGGGCGCAGGAACTGCGGATTGGAGCCGACGAGCGCCGGCGGCAGCAGACCTTCGCCCACCAGGCGGTTCTCGCCATAGATATCTGCAACGACCTTCTCCAGAAGCTCGGCCCGCTGGATCAAGCCTTCCGAAACGGCGGCCCATTCGGCTTCGTCGATCAACACCGGTATGTGCGAAAGCGGCCAGCTTCGTTCGGTGTTTTCCTTGCCGTAGGCGCGATAGAAGACGCCGGCGTCGCGCAGATAGCGGTCGGCACGGGCGAAGCGGTTGGCGAGCTCCGTTTCGTCCATGCGGCCAAGAGCGGCGAGCAGCCGCTGCCAGACCGGCCGGACATCACCCTGCGGGTCGAGCATTTCGTCGGCGACCCCCGGCAGGGCGCGATAGCCGAACGCCGGGTCGCCATCGAACCGCCCCTCGCCTGTTGCCTCTGCCGCCTGCTTCTTCGCCATTTACACTCCTGCCGGACGCCTCAAGTCGAGCGTCAGGGGAAACTCCGCCGAGGGTGCCTCGGATCGCAGCCGATACATGCCGGTCGTGTGCCCCCAGGGTTCGAAGCGCGCCAGCCGGCGTGCCTCCGCCTCGTTGCCGTTGACCGGAAAGGTCTCATAGTTACGCCCGCCCGGATGCGCAACATGGTAGACGCAGCCGCCGATCGCCCGATTCGACCATGTATCATAAACGTCGAATGTAAGGGGAGTGTTCACCGGCAAAACAGGGTGCAGGCCGGATGCCGGTTGCCAGGCCTTGTAGCGCACGCCGGCGACGGCGACGCCGTTCGTACCGGTTTTCGACAGCGGCACCGGCCGGCCGTTGCAGGTCACCGTGTAGCGATCGGGGTTGCCGGTTTCGAGCTTCACCTGCAGGCGCTCGACGGAGGAATCGACATAGCGCACCGTGCCGCCGATTGCACCCTGCTCGCCCATCACGTGCCAGGGTTCGAGCGCCTGGCGGATTTCGAGCTTCGCCTCCTCGTATTCCACCTCGCCGCAGAAGGGGAAGCGGAATTCAAGCTGCGCCGCGAACCATTCCGGCCGGAGGTCGAAGCCGTGCGCTTTCAAATCAGCGAGAACGTCGAGGAAATCCTGCCAGACGTGGTGCGGCAGCATGAAGCGGTCGTGGAGCGCGGTGCCCCAGCGAACGAAGCTGCCTTCGACAGGGTTTTTCCAGAAACGGGCGATGAGCGCGCGGACCAGCAATTGCTGGGCGAGCGACATGCGGGCATTGGGCGGCATCTCGAAGCCGCGGAACTCGATCAGGCCGAGGCGGCCGGTCGGACCGTCGGGCGAAAACAGTTTGTCGATGCAGATCTCGGAGCGATGCGTGTTGCCGGTGACGTCGACGAGCAGATTGCGGAACAACCGGTCGACGAGCCACGGGAGAGGCGGCACGCGGCCTGCGCCGGGCGAGGGCACCTGCGCCAGGGCGATCTCCAGCTCGTAAAGCGAATCGTGGCGGGCCTCGTCGATGCGCGGCGCCTGGCTGGTCGGCCCGATGAACAGGCCGGAAAAGAGATAGGAGAGCGAGGGATGGCGCTGCCAGTGCAGCACGATGCTCTTCAGCAGATCAGGCCGGCGCAGGAAGGGACTGTCATTGGGGCTGCGGCCGCCCACCACCACGTGGTTGCCGCCGCCGGTTCCCGTGTGGCGGCCGTCGATCATGAACTTGTCGGCACCGAGCCGGCTCTGGCGCGCCTCCTCGTAGATCGTCGTGGTGATGTCGACGCATTCGCCCCAGTTCGAAGCCGGGTGGATATTGACCTCGATCACGCCCGGGTCGGGTGCCACGCGGATGACGTTGATGCGCTCGTCTTGCGGCGGCGGATAGCCTTCGATATGGACGCTGAGGCCGAGCGCCGCGGCGGCCTTTTCGGTCGAGGCGATCAGATCCAGATATTCCTCGATGCTCGTGGTCGGCGGCATGAAGACACTCAGCCGGCCGTCGCGCGGCTCGACGCTGAGGGCGGTTCGCACCGAGCCGCCGATCTCGTCGCGCGAGGCGGGCAGCGGCGTCTGCGGCTCTTCGAAGGGCTGGAAACGTGACTGCTGGGCGCGTCCCTTCTCTTCGGCGAAGTCCGGCAAGTCTCCGCGCGAAACCGTGGGGTCGACGGGGTTGATATAGGGATAGGACGAGGGGGAGATATGGGGAAGGGAGGCGAGCGGCAGGCGATAGCCGACCGGGCTGTCGCCCGGCATGAGAAAGATGCGGCCGCGCCGCGTCGTCCACTTCTCGCTCGTCCATTTCCGGCCAGAGGCCCGAGAATTCCAGGCCTGCACCGGCAGCACGTAGCCGGTCGGCGTCGTCAGGCCGCGCTCGAAGACGCGGGCGAGACGGCTGCGCTCCTCCGGGTCCTTGAGCTTCGAGTTGGACGGATCGACATTGTCCGGCAGGTTCGCTTCCTTGACGATCCATTCTGCCGGATCCTCATAGGCCGGAACGACCATGTCGGCGGCGACGTCGAGCTCGCCGGCGATCGCGACCAGCAGGCGCTCGGCATCGCGCTCGGTTACATTATTCCTGCCGCGTTCCTCGGCGATGAGCTCCGGCCGCTGCCAGATCGGCAGGCCGTCCCGGCGCCAATAAAGCGAGAAGGTCCAGCGCGGCAGGCTTTCGCCCGGATACCACTTGCCCTGCCCGTAGTGCAGGAAACCGCCCGGCGCGAAGCGCTCGCGCAGGCGGCGAATGAGGGCGTCGGCCTTTTCACGCTTGGTCGGGCCGACGGCGGCGGTGTTCCATTCGTCGGATTCGAAGTCGTCGATCGACACGAAGGTCGGCTCGCCGCCCATGGTCAGGCGCACGTCGTTGTCGGCGAGCACCCGGTCGACCTCGTTGCCGAGCGCGTTGAGCGCCTCCCAGCTCTCGTCGGAAAAGGGCTTGGTGATGCGCGGATGCTCGGCGACGCGCGCGACCTTCATGTCGAAGGCGAACTCAGTTCTCGTGTCAGCATCGCCGAAGAAGCCGCCGGAGATCGGTGCGGCGTTGCGATAGTGCGGTGTGGCGGCCAGCGGAATGTGACTTTCGCCGGTCAGGAGGCCGGAGGTCGGATCGAGCCCGATCCAGCCGGCGCCGGGAAGATAGACCTCGGCCCAGGCATGCAAGTCGGTAAAGTCGTGCTCGGTGCCGGAGGGACCGTCGAGGGCCTTCAGGTCGGGCGTTAGCTGAATGAGATAACCGGAGACGAAACGGGCGGCAAAGCCGAGATTGCGCAGGATCTGCACGAGCAGCCAGCTCGAATCGCGGCAGGAGCCCCTGGCGAGCCCAAGCGTCTCCTCCGGAGGCTGGACGCCCGGTTCCATTCGGATGACGTAGCCGATTTCCTTCTGCAGCCGCGCATTGAGGCCGACGACCATGTCGACGGTGCGCTGGGGCGAGCGATCGACGCCCGCGAGAAATACGGAAAGCCTTTCGCCCGCCGGTTCCGGCGTCATGTAGATCTTCAGGTCCTCGCTGAGGTCTTCAGGGTACTGAAACGGCCAGCGTTCGGCCTCCTCCTCGACGAAGAAGTCGAAGGGATTGTAGACGGTCATGTCGGCGACGAGATCGACTTCGATCTTCAGTTCCGTCACCGGATCGGGAAAGACATAACGGGCGAGATAGTTGCCGTAGGGATCCTGCTGCAGATTGACGAAATGGTTCTCCGGCGAGACCCTCAGCGAGTGGCTGATGACCTTCGTCTTCGAATGGGCAGCCGGTTTCAACCTGATGATCTGCGGCGAGAGCCTTACCGGCCGGTCATATTTGTAATGAGTCAGATGATAGATACTGGCCTTGATCGACATGCAGCGTTTTTCCCCTCGATGGCGGGTCCGTCGCCCGCCATTCGAGACGACTTTGTGCAATGCAAAGAAAGAAAGCAAGCCGAAACCGAGACTTGGCCTGGGCCGGTCAATGTGCTCGATTCAGTATCAGACGGGCGGTGGATTGATCCTCGCGAAGCCCTCCTGCCGGTAGTAGGGGAAGTGAGGATAGGGCGCCGTCGTCGCGCTCGCCGCATCGAGGCGGGCGATCTGCTCGGCCGCCAGCGACCAGCCGCCGGCGCCGAGGTTCTGGCGGAGTTGCTCCTCGTTGCGCGCCCCGATGATGACGCTCGACACGGTCGGGCGCTGAAGCAGCCAATTGATCGCGATTTGCGGCACCGTTCGACCGGTTTCCTTCGAAATCTGATCTAGCACCTGGACGATGTCGTACAGCTTTTCGTCGTCAACCGGCGGCCCGAAAGCGGCGGTGTCGTGCAGCCTGCTTCCTTCGGGCCAGGGCTCGCCGCGGCGGATCCTGCCGGTCAGCCGGCCCCAGCCGAGCGGGCTCCAGACAAGCGCGCCGACACCCTGGTCGAGGCCGAGCGGCATCAGCTCCCATTCGTAGTCCCGCCCGACGAGAGAGTAGTAGACCTGATTGGCGACGTAGCGTGGATAGCCGTGGCGATCGGCAACCGCGAGCGACTTCATCAATTGCCAGCCGGAGAAATTGGAAACGCCGACATAGCGCAGCTTGCCGGAGCGCACGAGCATGTCGAGGGTCGACAACACTTCTTCGACCGGGGTGCCGGCATCGAAGGCGTGCAATTGCATCAGGTCGATGTAATCGGTGCCGAGCCGTCTCAGCGCCGCGTCGACGCCTTTGACGAGGCGTGCGCGGGACGAGCCGGCATCATTCGGTCCGTCGCCGGTCGGCAGCGATATCTTCGTCGAGACGAGCACGGCGTCACGCCGCCCCTTGATCGCCGCTCCGAGGATTTCCTCGGAAGCTCCATCGGAATAGACATCCGCCGTGTCGAAGAGGTTGACGCCCGCCTCGAGGCAAATGTCGACCAAGCGGCGGGCCTCCGCTTCCGCCGTGGTGCCCCAGGCACTGAAAAGCGGCCCCTTGCCGCCGAACGTGCCAGCCCCGAAGCTGAGCGCCGGCACCTTCAGGCCGGACGAACCAAGCCGTCGATACTCCATTCCAAGAACTCCTTAGTGCTCATGTCACCCATGCGAGGAGAAAGATGGAGCGGACGGCGTTTTGGATATAGACTGGCAACGGGAACATTATCTGTGAGTTGAGTTCACATGTCACGACCCTCGGTCAACCGCTCGGGTGAGATGGAAGTCTTCGCGAAAGCGGTGGAGCTCGGCGGTTTCTCCTCCGCCGCCCGCCACTTCCGCATGACGCCGTCCGCCGTCAGTAAGCTCGTGCTGCGCCTCGAAGAAAGGCTCGGAGTCCGGCTCGTCAACCGTTCGACGCGTAAGCTCCAGCTTACGCCGGAAGGCCATGCCTTCTACGAGCGCACGACGCGGATACTTTCCGACATCGACGAGGCGGAACGCTGCGCTTCGGCCGGCGAAAGCCCGACCGGCAGGGTGCGGCTGAACGTCAACGCCTCGTTCGGCACGCATGTCCTGATGCCGCTGGTGCCAAAGTTCCGCGAGCGATTTCCGGCGGTCACCCTCGATATCGTTCAGACCGATGCGGTGGTCGACCTGATGGAGGCGCGCGCCGATGTGGCGGTCCGGGCGGGGCCGCTCAAGAGCTCGACACTGATCGCCCGCAAGCTCGGCGCGACGCGGATGGTGATCGTTTCAGCCCCGTCCTATCTCGCGCGCAACGGCATGCCCTCAAGTCTGGATGAACTGCGGGCCCATGACCGGCTCGGCTTCTGCTATGCCCGCGCGGTCGACGGCTGGCCTCTCCGGCAGGCAGGCGAGACGATCGTGCTGCCCGCTTCGGGAGCGGTGCAGGTCAGCGACGGCGAGGGCTTGCGGCACCTCGCCCTTGCCGGCGCCGGGCTGGCCCGGCTTGCCGAGTTCACCGTGCGCGAAGACATGCGTGCCGGCCGGCTGCTGCCGGTGCTCGAGGACTTGAACCCGGGCGACCTCGAAGAGATCCATGCGGTTTTCCTGGGGCAGGGCGGGGCTCTCCCCTCCCGTGTGCGTGCGGTTCTCGACTTTCTTGCGAGCCATGCCCGCGTGACGCCGATGCTGCCCGACGAGCTCGATCGGCAGCGGTTGGGTGTGTCGGGATAGAAGAAGGCCCGCGGGGACCGCGAGCAATTTATTGATTGGCGCTTGCGTCAGCGCTTCGGTGCGACAAGCGCGAAAACTGCGCCCTGCGGGTCGGCGCCCTGCACGATCCAGGCGCCGCCAGGCACCTCCATCGGATCCTGAATGATCTTGCCGCCGCCGGACGTGACCCGATCGATCGCCGCATCGAGCGCCTCGACGTTGAAATAATAGAGCCAGTAGGGTGGCGCGGGGATTTCCTTCGGCTTGGTCATCATGCCGCCGATCGGCCGGCCGTTGAAGGCGAAGATCTGGTAGACGCCCATTTCGCCCATGTCCATCGTCTGGTCCTTCGTCCAGCCGAACAGCTTCGAATAGAAGTCGAAGGCGGTGTCGAGGTCGCCCGCCATCAATTCATGCCAGCCGACGTTGCCGGCTCCCATCTGGTCCATGGCCGGCGGCGGTTCGCCATCGCCCTTGAACAGCGCGAAGGCAGCGCCATGCGGATCGGTGACGATCGCGAAGCGGCCGACGCCGGGAATGTCGTCCGGCGCGCGGTGGACGGTACCGCCGGCGGCGGCGAGCTTGTCGGCGGTCGCGTCGACATCATCGACTGCCACATAGCCGAGCCAGGCCGGCGGCACCTTCATCTCGAGCGCACCGTCGGGCATGGTCATCAGGCCGGCGATCTGGTGCTCGCCCTTGGAAAAAAGCGTGTAGTTCATGTCCGGCATCCCCGCGTCGCGGGCGGACCAGCCGACAACGCTCTTATAGAAGGCTTCCGCGGCCTTCGTGTCCGTCGTCATCAGCTCGTACCAGATGAATTTCCCGTGCATTGTCGATCCTCCGGTTTGGGTCTATGCAGGCGACGCAGCGATCGCCATGGCTCCAGCTATCGGCGGCGATACTCCGCCCTCATCAGTTCCTTCCAGTCTCCGTCTGCCGCCTGGACGCGGGCCGTCAGCACTCTGCGGTTGGCGTCGATCAGCGTTATTCTGTCCTGGTATCTGGCGGACTTGCCTGGGTTCTCAAAGTCCGGGCCCTCGCAATTCAGAGCGAGCGTCTTGCCGTCGTCTTCGATCTCGCCGTCATAGACCCACATATGCGTCATCATCGAGCCGACCCACGTGCCGAGATAGCGGCCGGTCAGCGGATTGAAGCCCAGCGTCATCAGGGTCTGGCCGGAACTTCCGTCGGGCATGGTGCCTTGCCCTTCGCAAACGACCCAGAGTCCCTGCATCGAACGGACATTCTCGACCCATGGTTCACTCGACCCGCCGCTTCCCATCGACTCTTCCGACGTGACCGTCCATTCACCAAGCAGCTGTTCCAGCCATCGGTGTTCTTCCTGAGGCTCTGCTTTCACGTTCTCCTCCTTGGTTTTTTCGATTGCATCGCCGTGGTCTGCCGCGCCTCGATGCTACGCGGCACAGAGCGTCAGATAGGGCCGACGGCCCTTAAGTCCATTCGACCGCGGCAGGCAGGCGTGCGGTCACAGTCAATCGTCATACAGGTCGCAGTGGCGAACGAATTCCGTGCTCGAATTCTCATGGGTGAGAACGTCGAACGGTGGATGCATCGCCATTTTTGCTTGACTATTTAGGTTGATATCAACATTAGTCGAGCATGTCAAAGCTGCCGCTCATCCCCTTCTCGACCACGATCGTCGTCAGGGACAGCTGTCTGTGCCTGCATGTCCAGCGTGCCGCCCGGGCGCTCGCCCGCCGTTTCGACGAGGCGCTGAGGCCGCTCGACATCACCAATGGGCAGTTCTCGCTGATGATGTCGCTCAACAGGCCGGAACCGCCAAGCATGAGCGCGGTCGCGTCGCTTCTGGCGATGGACCGCACGACGCTGACGGCAGCGCTGAAACCGCTCGAGCGCCGCGGTCTCGTCGAGACCTTCGTCGATCCCGATGACAGACGGCTGCGCCGCCTGCGATTGACGGAAGCGGGAGAGCGGCTGCTGGCGGAAGCCGTCCCGATCTGGCAGCGCACGCATGCTGCGGTCGATGCGCAACTCGGCGACGTAGGTCCCGACCGGCTGCGGACCGACCTCCTCGCTCTCACGGAAACGCCGGCGATATGCGGCGCGTGATCAGGTCGGCGCGCGACGCTCTCCGAGCAGCGCGGCGAGTTCGGCGATCAGCGCCGTCGCCTGCCGCAGCCTCTCCTCTCCCATCTCAGCGCCAAGCGCGTTCGCCCAGACGGCCTGCCTTGCCGTGATCTCTGCGAGCGCCGCTTCCCCGCCGGGCGTGAGCGTCATCAGCTTGGCGCGCTGATGTGCCGGATTCTGCCGGTAGGCCAATAGGCCCTCGGCTTCGAGAATATCGGCGATGCGTTGCACGCCCTGCCGCGCCAGTCCGAGGGCGCGGGCCGCCTCTGCCACCGACAACGTCGAATGCCTTGCCGCAGCCAAGACCTGCCAGCGGGCGCTGGTCTGGCCGGATGGTTGCGCCAGCCTATCTCCTTCAGAGGTCAAGTGTCCGGCAAGGCGCAGGACCGAGATGGCGAACTCGGCGAAGGCGTCGCCGGAGGGAGTCCGTGAGGGCTGATTCATGTTGACAACATATTGTCATTTGCGATAGATGTATTTTGACAATAAGTTGTCATATTGGTTGATGATTGGCAAGAGAGCGCCGGGAGGAACGGGATGAAGATGACCTACAAGGGCAGCTGCCACTGCGGACGTATCCGCTATGAAGTCGATGCCGATCTCGAGGCCGGCACCAGCCGGTGCAATTGCTCCTATTGCTCGAAGACGCGCTATTGGGGCACGCTGGTGAAGCCGGAGGACTTCCGGCTGCTCTGCGAAGAAGCAAGCAGTGGCGACTATCAGTTCAACACGATGAGCGGCCATCATCGCTTCTGCCCGACTTGCGGCGTGTCGCCCTACGGCACGGGAAATGTCGAAGAGCTCGGCGGCGCCTTCGTCTCCATCAACGTTGCCTGCCTCGACGATATCGATCCGGCGGTGCTTGCCGCCCTGCCGATCCAGTATATGGACGGGCTGCACGACAACTGGTGGAATGTGCCGGCCGAGACGCGGCACCTTTGAACATCAGCGACAGCTGAGCTTGCTGGCTGCGGCGTCGAGACATGTCTCGAAAGCGGCGAGATCGGTGTAGATCGCATCGGGCCGGGCGTCGCCGACAATGACGACGCCGCCGCGGCGCTCGATGCCCGCATGCAGCATGAGGTTGTCAATCAGGCCGAAATCCTCGACCGACAGCCCGCCCGGATCGCGCAATTGACCGGCGGGATCCGGCTGCACAGCTCCCTTGAAGTGTTCGACAACACGGGCGGCGTGGTCGCGCGCCACATTCGTATAGGCGAAGACCGGCTTGCCGAGCGCGCACATGAAACCAAGCTCGAAGGTGGTGCCGGTATCGGCGGCAATCCCGCGAAAGGGCGTCAGATTGGCGATGATCGCGTCTGCTTCGAGCATCATCCGTTCATCCACGGCGCTGATCGCTGCCGCCCGTTCCCGTTTTGAATTGGTCGGAGGGATCTCAAGGTCACCCGGCGAAAGCGGTATCAGTCCGGCGGCACGCGTCAGAGACGCCTTGCGGTCGAGCATTTGGCGCGCGTTCGGAAGGAAGACTTCAGGTCCGGCCAAATAGACCTTCTTCGCCATGATTTCAGCCCCTGCACAGACAACATGGTTCGATCAGTGTTGCAATCGAGGCTCCGGAGCGGACGACGCTCACCCGGTCCGGGGCACCACTTTGAGCTGACGCGGTTTGGCTTAGCGGTCGCCGAGATCCCGCACCGCGCCGCGGTCGGCGGAGGTCGCGAAGGCGGCATAGGCCTTGAGCGCAGTCGTCACCTTGCGCTTGCGCGGCTCGGCCGGCTCCCAGCCTTTTGCGTCCTGCTCGGCGCGGCGCCTGGCAAGCTCGGCTTCGTCCACCCTCAGGCTGATGGTGCGGTTCGGGATGTCGATATCGATCATGTCGCCCTCGCGGACGAGCCCGATCGTGCCGCCATTGGCCGCCTCGGGCGAGACATGGCCGATCGACAGCCCGGAGGTGCCGCCGGAGAAGCGGCCGTCGGTGATCAGCGCGCAGGCCTTGCCGAGGCCCTTCGACTTCAGATAGCTCGTCGGATAGAGCATCTCCTGCATGCCGGGGCCGCCCTTCGGCCCCTCGTAGCGGATGACGACCACGTCGCCGGCCTTGATCTCGTTGCCGAGGATCGCCTTGACGGAGGCATCCTGGCTCTCGAAGACGCGGGCCGGGCCGGAGAATTTGAGGATGCTCTCGTCAACGCCGGCCGTCTTCACGATGCAGCCGTCAAGCGCGATGTTGCCCTTCAAGACCGCGAGGCCGCCGTCCTTGGAGAAGGGATGTTCGACCGAACGGATGACGCCCTTTTCCCGGTCGGTGTCGAGGTCGTCCCAGCGCGCCTCCTGGCTGAAGGCAACCTGCGTCGGGATGCCGCCCGGAGCGGCGCGGAAGAAGTTGCGGACAGTCTCGCTCGATGTGCGGGTAATGTCCCAGCGATCGATCGCGTCGCCGATCGTCTCGCTGTGCACGGTCGGGCAATCGCGGTTGATGAGGCCGCCTTTTTCCAGTTCGCCGAGGATCGACATGATGCCGCCGGCGCGGTGCACGTCTTCCATGTGGACGTCGCTCTTCGCCGGCGCGACCTTCGACAGGCAGGGAACCTTGCGCGACAGCCGGTCGATGTCGCCCATGGTGAAGTCGACCTCGCCCTCGTGGGCGGCGGCGAGGATGTGCAGCACGGTGTTGGTCGAGCCGCCCATGGCGATGTCGAGCGCCATGGCGTTTTCGAAGGCCTTCTTGCTGGCGACCGAGCGCGGCAGCACGCGCTCGTCCTCCTGCTCGTAATAGCGGCGCGCCAGGTCGACGACGAGATGACCGGCCTCGACGAAAAGGCGCTTGCGGTCGGCATGGGTCGCGAGCGTCGAGCCGTTGCCGGGCAGCGACAGGCCGAGCGCTTCGGTCAGACAGTTCATCGAGTTGGCGGTGAACATGCCGGAGCAGGAGCCGCAGGTTGGACAGGCGGAACGCTCGATGACCTTGACGTCCTCGTCGGAGACGCTGTCGTCGGCGGCAGCGACCATGGCGTCGACGAGGTCGAGCGCGTGCTTCTTGCCGTGCAGCACGACCTTGCCGGCTTCCATCGGCCCGCCGGAGACGAAGACGGCCGGAATGTTGAGGCGCAAGGCTGCCATCAGCATGCCGGGCGTGATCTTGTCGCAGTTGGAGATGCAGACCATGGCGTCGGCGCAATGGGCGTTGACCATGTATTCGACGCTGTCGGCGATGATCTCGCGCGACGGCAGCGAATAGAGCATGCCGTCATGGCCCATGGCGATGCCGTCATCGACCGCGATCGTGTTGAATTCCTTGGCGACGCCGCCGGCCGCCTCGATCTCACGGGCGACGAGCTGCCCGAGATCCTTCAGATGCACGTGGCCGGGCACAAACTGGGTGAAGGAGTTCACCACCGCAATAATCGGCTTGCCGAAGTCGCTGTCCTTCATGCCCGTCGCGCGCCAGAGGCCGCGAGCGCCGGCCATGTTGCGGCCGTGGGTGGTGGTGCGGGAGCGATAGGCAGGCATGACGTGTTCCTTCACGGACGAATATCGATACGCGAATATAATGGCGATGATGGAGCGCCTTGCAGGCGTACTAGCGCAAATTTGCGCGCGCGTCATCTTTCGCGTCAGATTATTTCCGCCGCATGAGCCCCGCGCAGCGCCGGTCATTCGTCGCACATTCGAGGCGGCGTTTCCTTGAGGGTTGCCGACCTGCCGCTTCACCTCCGCCTGCAAGGCGCATTGCTTGCCAAGCCACGTCAACAAGTCCATTGTTTTCGGCATTCCGACCTGTGCCGCGGACGTCTCGCGGCGGGTGGGTATCGAGGTTCGTCGGCGATGAACTGCCATGAATGCGGTAGCGAGATAGAGAGCGGCTTCGCGTTCTGCCCGAAATGCGGCGCCAAGCAGCAGAGTTCGTGCTCTGCTTGCGGCTATCTCTGCGCGCCGCATTTCGCCTTCTGCCCGCGCTGCGGCACCCGGCTCGGAGCGCCGGCGGATGTCAGACCGGCTCCAAAGCCGCCGGCGGTAGGCGTCGCGCAGGCGCCTGCAGCACCCTCACCGGATATCGGCGCCGACCGGCGTACCGTCACGGTCCTGTTCGCCGATCTCTGCGGTTTCACCGGTCTCAGCGAGCAGATCGATCCGGAAGTTCTGCAGGCGCTGCAGAACGAGCTCTTCGAGGCGCTGACGAGTGCCGTCGAGACGTTCGGCGGCTTCGTCGACAAGTTCATCGGCGATGCGCTGCTTGCCCTCTTCGGCGCTCCGGTGGCGCATGAGGATGATCCGGAGAGGGCCCTTCGGGCCGCATTGGAAATGCTCGAGCGGACCGCGCAGGTGAGCGAGCGCTGGCATGGGCGCATCGGCCTGCCGCTCAGCCTGCATATCGGCGTCAACACCGGCCCGGTCGTCACCGGCGGCTTCGGGGCGCGCGACGCGAAATCCTATTCGGTCACCGGCGACACGGTGAACACGGCGCAGCGGCTGCAGACGATGGCGGGGCCGGACGAAATCCTGGTCGGGCCGGTGACGCACAGGCTTACCCGGCACGCCTTCGCCTATGAGACGCTCGGCGCCGTCGCGCTGCGCGGCAAAACCGGCAGCCTTCAGGTGCATCGCCTGACCGGCGCGCTCGCGGCGCCGCGCCCGGCCAGGGGTCTCGACGCCCTCGGTCTCAGCGCTCCGCTCATCGGACGCAATGCGGAGATCGGCCGGATGCGCGACTGCCTGGCGCTCGCCTGCGCCGGTACCGCGCAAGTCGTCCGCCTGACCGGCGAAGCCGGCATTGGCAAGTCGCGTCTGGTGGGCGACTTCCTGGCCGCCATCGGCGAGGACCCGCGCTTTGCGCAGGTGGTCGTCAGGCGCGCGGCCTGTTCTCCGCTCGGCGAGCCGTCCTACGGGATGCTCGCCGCCGTGCTCGGCAGCGCCTACGGCATACCGGCCGGCGGCACGGCGGAGGAAATGCAGGAGCGGCTGGCTTCCGGTCTCGCCGAAATCGGCTTCACCGCCGATGAACTCGGTGAGGCGATGCCGCTTCTCTTCCATATTCTCGGAATGGGGGACCGGGACGGCGCCCTGCAGCACGTTCCTCCCGACCAGGTCCGGCGCCAGCTCCTCTCGGTCATCCGCACCATGTTCGAGCGGCGGCTCGAACGGACGCCCTTGCTCATCGTGCTTGAGGACCTGCATTGGGCGGATGCCGCTTCGCTAGAGGCGTTGCGCTTCGTGCTCGACCGGCTCGATCGCCGCCCCTTGATGCTGATCACCACGCAGCGGCCCGATTCCGGCCCGGAGCGCTTGGCTCCGGGGCGCACAAGCGTAACCGCATTGCGTCTCGGATCGCTCTCTCCCGCCGACGGACAGCGGCTCCTTGCGGGGTTCTTCGGAGAGAATTGCCTGCCTCAAGGCCTGCGCCGGCAAATTCTTGCGCGCGCCGGCGGCAACCCGCTGTTCATCGAGGAAATCGTCCGCGGCCTCATCGAACTTGGAACCCTCCGGCGCGACGGATCCCGGTGGCAGGTGGCCGCGGGCGAAGCAAGCGTCGACATTCCCGCTGGCATCGAGGCGATGCTGCTGGCGCGCATCGACCGCCTGCCGCCGGAGGTGCGCCGCCTCGTCCATGGCGCCGCCGTCATCGGCCCGCGCTTCGACGCGGAGCTGCTCGCCGCCATCTCCCCGCAATCCGGCGACGTCGCGACGGGACTGGAGTTGCTGTGCGACGCCGAAATCATCGAGGAGAGTGCCGGGGGCGGGACGCCGGCATCGCAAAGCTTTCGCTTCGTGCAGTCCTTGCTGCACGAAGTGGTCTACAACAATCTCCTCGTCAAGCGGCGAACGGAGATTCACGCGGCGATCGCCCATGCCCTGGAGCGCCGCCATGGGGAGAGCCCCGAGCGTTTCGAGGATCTGGCCGTCCTCGGGCATCACTACGGTCAGTCGGTCGACCGGGCCAAGGGGGCTCGCTACCTGATGGCGGCCGGAGACCGCGCAAGCCAGCTTTATGCCAACGAAGACGCGATCCGCTTCTATCGGCAGGCGATGGCCGCGCTGGCCACGCTTGGCGAAGAGGAGCCGGACTGGTTCGCCGCTCGCGAGCGGCTCGCCGATCTGCTGGTCCCCCTCGGCGAGCGCGCCCAGGCGGAGGAGCACTATCGTGCACTGCTCGATGCCCGTCCCGTCGCGGCGGATGCGGTAGCCTCTGCGCGGATCCTCCGCAAGCTCGGCCATCTTCTCTGGGAGGCCGGCAAGCGCGATCGGGCGCAGGCGCGCTTCACGGAAGCGGCCGGCCTGCTCGAGCGCGCCGAGGCACCGATCGAAAGCGCGTCGCTGCTGCAGGAGCGGGGTCATCTGGCTTTTCGCATGGGCGACTATCTCGGCGCGTCAGAATGGGCGGACGAAGCCTTGGAGAGGGTCAAGGCGCTTGGTCCCGCCATGGGTGCCGAATCGAGGCGCGAGGTAGCCCTCGTCACCGCCGAGGCGTTGAATACAAAGGCGGTGGCCCTCGCGCGGCGCGGTCGCACGCGAGAGGCGATCGAGGCGGTGGAGACGAGCGTCAAGGTGGCCGAAGCGGCGGCCCTGATGCACGCGGCCTGCCGCGGCTATACCAACCTCGGCGTGCTCTACACGATCGTCGATCCGAAGCTCGCCATCGACGTCTGCCGGCGCGGCCTCGACATGGCCCGCCGCATCGGCGACCTCGGCTTCCAGGCGCGGCTCCTTGCCAATCTTGCAGTCGCCCATTGCACCTTTACCGACCGCTGCGCGGCCGAAGGGGTGCCGGCGGCGCAAAAGGCGATCGAGATCGACCGGGCGCTCGACCAGCGCGATCATCTGCCGGTCTCGCTGCTGGTGCTGGGGCAGATATTCCAGTGCCACGGCAGGCCAGCAGAGGCTCGCAGGCTCTACGGCGAAGCGCTCGATCTTGCCGGTGAAACGGACGAAGCGCAGGTGCTGTTTCCGTGCTATGATGGCTTGGCGACACTTTGCCTGGATGAAGGCGAGCTCGCCGAGGCCGAACGTCATTTCCGTTTGGCGCAAGAAATCTGCGAAAGTCACGATCTCGATCCGGAAGCCCTGGTGATACTGCCTTTCCTCGACTGAGCAGCCTTCACTCGGCAATGGCCCGGAAAGAGGCAGCGCCGCACGCCTCGAGAGGCCTGCGCTGCACGGCATGCAGGGAGGAGAACAGCCATGGCGGAGTATACCAGTTCCGGGCCGTTGCAGCCGGGCGACCGGGCGCCGAACGTGGTGCTCGACGCGATCACCCAGGAGGGCAAGATCGCCATTGATGATTTTCGGGGGCGCAAACCCGTTCTGGTGGGACTGTTCCGGGGCCTGCAATGCCCGTTCTGCCGCCGGCAGATCGCCACCATGGCGCAGCTCAAGGCCGCCCTCAACGAAAAGGGGGTAGAGACCCTGACGGTCGTCAACACGCCGATCGAGCGGGCCCGGCTCTATTTCCGCTACCATCCCCTGCCGAATTTGCTTGCCGCGTCGGATCCCGAGCGGCTTTCGCACCGAGCCTTCGGCCTGCCGAATCTCGAATTCACCGAGGATGAGGACGATTGGCCGCATAAATTGGGCATGCAGACGGTGATGTCGATGCGTCTCGACATGCCCGGCGAACTGCCGGAACCGATGAATCCTGTCGCCGCGTCAGCCTATCTCCAGAAAGCCGACGGCTATGAGATGACCGAGGACGACAAGCGGATGGAGGCGGCCGCCATGGCGCAGCTCGTCGGTGAGTTCCTGCTCGACCGCGACGGCGTCGTGCGGTGGTCCTTCACCGAAGCTTCGCCGGACGGCCGCAACATGTTCCGTTCTCCTTCGCCGGACGAGGTGATGTCGGCTGCATCGCAGGTCCTCCATTGAGCGTGAGCGGCGGTGCCGGCCCGCCCTTCGGAACCGCTCCGGACAAACAAAAAGGCCGGGGTAAACCCGACCTTCCTCATCACCTTCCGCCTTTGCCAGTCCATCCGTGGTCAATGGCGAGGTGGGTTCTTCCTAGACGCTGTTCGTGACAAGTGCATGACGAGCAACCGAATACGCGATCGATTGCCGCGACAGGGAAGATCGATGCGCCGATACGATCCGTTTGAATGCAAGTTGGAACGTTAGCGCTTTCTAAAGAATTCATCGACAAGATGTCTATATGCGCGGCTTGCTACTGTTCATTGTTGCGTTGGCTGGTTTCTGGGCGATCGACCGGATCGCCTGCGAGGGGCGATACGGCCGCGCGGCCTGGCGCGAAGCAAAGCAGCAGGCCAATTCCGTTCGCTATCAAGTGGAATATTGGGTCGACGATATCGTCAGGCTTTAGCCCCCGCCGATGGCAGAACCGGTTGCAACAGAAAAGGCCGGGCTCGCCCGACCTTCCTCATCACCTCTCGCCTTTGCCAGTCCATCCGTGGTCAACGGCGAGGTGCATCTTTCCTACCCGAGGACCGTGACGATCTCGTGACAGCGGTTGCAACAAGCGCTGATCGGCTGCAATCGGTCGCAAGAGAAGGCGGGCGTGAAAGGATTGTGACCCTTACGATGTCAACAATGCTGTTCGGCTGCAAAAGGTCGACTTTTCTCGATCGAGCCTCGTAAAGAATCGCGAAGCATCCTCGTAGGAGAAAAGCGCAACTTGGGCAAAGCTCGGGCACGAAAAAGGCCCGAGCAGGCCACCGCCTCTCGGGAATCGCTGCCGAAACGTGAGGATTGCGCCCAAGCCCGTCGAGGGAAACCCCACGGTTCGGACAGTCCATATCCCACCTCGACGGAGCCAGACTCCGTCTGCGCCCATCGAATACAAAGCTAATGTGTCCGCGAGAAATAATCCCGAAGGACGCTCCACAAACTGATCGCGCTCCGACTGTAAAGCCCTATGGAAAAAGGCAGCCGAAATGTTTCGAGGGGATCAGATGGCGAGCCAGCTGCTCGGATGGTTGGTCAACTCGGGAAAGCGTTAGAAGCCTTGAAATCCGATCTGTTGGCGCCGATATTTTCTGCACTTCTTTTTCATCCGGTGTGAATGCGAAAGGAGGACATCATGCTTAACCCGGAACTGGTTTGGATGACGCCCGTCATCGTTCGCAAAAAGGACGGGACCCCGCAGGTCTTCGCCTGCGTCAACGATGCGCTTGATTTTCTCGAAGAGGACCTGGCCCTCCATCGAGGTGGAAAATACAGTCGAGCCGTTCAAACGTGCCGCCGTGCTCTGAACCGAATGACCCCAGTGGCCATCGCGCGCGAAGCGTTCATTGACGCCTGCCGAGATGCGGGCATGGCAGCGAGCGCGGATGCAATGTTCGGCGCGAAACCCGGTGCTGGCGGTCAACACTCGCTTGCCTAAAGGCTGGAGTCGGGGCACGCTTCCAGGCCCCGACCTATCGAGCAGCAACCCATGCGACCCGTCACCACGTTCTGAATGGCCCTGTCGTAAGGATTGCCCTAACCCCGCGACTACCGTCTCGCCTCGCTCCCGGGAATGTCCGGAAGTGCACGTCCGTCCAAACAAGTAATCAAGTCCGTCTTGAAGATTAATTTGCCCAAGATTACATCGTCTTACGCAGCGTGCGCAGCACGCGGAACAGCGTCAACAAGCTTCATTCGTGGCTCGGGCTCTGGTTGATCGTCTCGCCCTGCTGCAATTCGCGACACGCGCCGCTTCTGAAAGGTACGGCGCTTCGGCCACAGCCGGTTACTGCTCCCCTCAAACTAGCGGCTCCTGTCGTCCACGACGATGTAGTTAAGTTTCTGTCTTTCCGCATAGGCAATGGCGGCCTCGCGGGATGGGAAGTTCGACCTGAGACAGCGTGTCACTCCTCCGGTATAGCCGATGAGATAGTCGATGACCGGCGGGTCTTTCCGTTCGAACACCAGCAGCCAAGGTCGCCTTGAGAGGCGCGCTGACGTCATCACGGAACGTGACGGACGAAAGATGCGTGCTACCGGGTCACTGTTTGGTTTTAGCCGGTCCTCAGCCGCCGGATGCTGGCTGTCGCCGATCTGCTCCGCGAATTTCCGATCATCGCTACGAGAGCTTTTCCTGTCGAGGAACGGCGTCCCGTCATGAGATAGGTTGTCGTCACCAGAATAGCCGGCCGGGCAATCGACCCGGCCGGCGGCGACGGTACTATTTGGCTTTATCGATGCTGATCCGCTTGACGTTGGCTCGCGCCTTCACGGTCTTAGGCAGTGTCACCGAGAGCAGGCCGTTCCTGAACGTTGCGGCGACCTTATTCTCATCGACCTGGCCACCAAGAGCCAGCCGCCGTTCGAAGCGCCCGTAGTAGCGCTCTGTGAACCGGCGGCCATTGTCCTCCGTTTCCGATTTCTTCTCGCCGCGAAGCGTTAGCACACCATCGTCCAGCAGCACCTCGACATCGTCTGGATCAATCCCCGGCACCTCCGCTGTCACGCGGATCTCGTTGTCGTTCTCCTCGATCTCCACTGTCGGCCACGAGCCATTGAAGGACGTCGCAGCACCGAACAACGAGGGCTGGCCAAAACCGCGGAAGACGTCGTCAAACAGCCGGTTTACATTGCGGTGCAGCGAAAGGAACGGATCTAGGTCATCGCCGCGAAAGGCGCTTGGAACCTGGCTGCTGCTACGATTCCAGGGGATCAGGTCACGTACATTCATGGCTTCATCCTTTCTTCGGTTTCGTTCACTCCTTTTTTGCGCTCTCTCCCGGCCCTCGCCTTCGAAAACAGCCGAGGCTTGAGCGGCGCGCCGGTTTAGGCTGCCTTGTCGCCTTCGATCTGCTTCGAAGCGGGCTTGGTCACTTCGGTTTGGATGGTGATCCGATGTGGCTTCATCTCCTCAGGGATCTCCCTCCTGAGATTAATGACAAGCAACCCGTTTTCGAGCTTTGCGCCCTCGACAAAGACATGATCGGCGAGTTCGAATTTACGCGCGAACGGCCGTACGGCGAGCCCCTGATGGAGGTACTGTGCCTCCTCATCCTTGGACTTGGCGCCGTTGACCATGAGCATGTTCGCCTCATGGGTGATCGTTAGGTCGTCTTCGGCAAATCCCGCTACCGCGATTTCGATTCGGTAGGAATCTTCGCCAAGTTTCACGATGTTGTAGGGCGGCCAGTTTTCAGCGTTCAGACTGGCGTTTTCCAGCAGATCGAACATGCGATCGAAGCCGATGCTCGACCTGTAGAAGGGGGTAAAGTCGAGGCTTGTTCTCATAGCTACATCCTCCGTAGAGCAACATAGATACGAGGAAGCGCCAAGAAGCTCGGCGCTCCCTGACCTGGCCGACCCCAATGGGGCGTCGGCAGAAATGAGTTGGGGATCCCACCGCGTTACGTCAAGGGGGTGGCGGGAAATGAAGCTATAAATTCATGGGATTAGCACTCACATGGATCGAGTGCTAAAAAATTGCGCCGCCCTCTTGAAACTCGAAAAATCAGAAACCAGATCGATTGGCGCGATGCCAAAACATCGTGCGTCCCGCGTCGGATTCGAGCCGGATGCGGCGCGGAGGAGCTTCTAAGAAATCTGTTTGTCCACGAGGTGAGCGACATGACGTTCCGTCCCCTGCATGATCGCATCCTGGTCCGCCGCATTGTAGCCGAGGAAAAGACGGCCGGCGGCATCATCATCCCCGATACGGCGAAGGAAAAGCCGCAGGAAGGCGAGGTCATCGCCGTCGGCCCGGGCGCACGCGATGACAGCGGCAAGCTCGTCGAGCTCGACGTCAAAGCCGGCGATCGCATCCTGTTCGGTAAATGGTCCGGTACAGAAATCAAGCTCAATGGTGAGGAGCTTCTGATCATGAAGGAATCCGACGTCATGGGCGTGATCGAGAACGAAGCCTCGGCGAAGAAGGCCGCCTGAGAGCCGGGCCAATTGGAGGAGTAGAAAAAATGGCTGCCAAGGAAGTGAGATTCCATACGGAAGCCCGCGAGAAGATGCTTCGCGGCGTCGACATTCTCGCCAATGCGGTGAAGGTGACGTTGGGCCCGAAGGGTCGCAATGTGGTGCTCGACAAATCGTTCGGCGCTCCACGGATCACCAAGGACGGCGTCACCGTCGCCAAGGAGATCGAGCTTGAGGACAAGTTCGAGAACATGGGCGCCCAGATGGTGCGCGAAGTGGCATCAAAGACCAGTGACATCGCCGGCGACGGCACCACCACGGCAACGGTTCTCGCCCAGGCGATCGTCAAGGAGGGAGCGAAAGCCGTGGCCTCGGGAATGAACCCGATGGACCTCAAGCGTGGCGTCGACAAGGCGGTGGAGGCTGTGGTCGAGGAGCTGCGCAGCAATGCCCGCAAAGTCACCAGAAACGATGAGATCGCCCAGGTCGGCACCATCTCGGCCAATGGCGACACGGAGATTGGCCGCTTCCTCGCAGAAGCGATGGAAAAGGTCGGCAACGAAGGAGCGATCACGGTCGAAGAAGCCAAGACCGCGGTCACGGAGCTCGAAGTCGTGGAGGGCATGCAGTTCGACCGCGGTTACCTCTCGCCCTATTTCGTGACCAATCCCGAAAAGATGCGCGTCGAGCTGGAGGAGCCCTATGTGCTCATCCACGAGAAGAAGCTGTCCAATCTGCAGGCGCTGCTTCCGGTTCTCGAATCTGTCGTTCAATCCGGCAAACCGCTGCTGATTATCGCCGAGGACGTCGAGGGTGAAGCGCTCGCCACGCTCGTCGTCAACAAGCTGCGTGGCGGCCTGAAGGTCGCTGCAGTGAAAGCGCCTGGTTTTGGCGACCGCCGCAAGGCCATGCTCGAGGACATCGCCATTCTGACCGGCGGTACTGCGATCTCCGAGGATCTCGGCATCAAGCTCGAGAACGTCACGCTCGAAATGCTCGGCCGCGCCAAGAAGGTGGTTGTCGAGAAGGAAAGCACGACCATCGTCGACGGCGCTGGTTCGAAGACGGAGATCCAGGGTCGCGTCGCCCAGATCAAGGCGCAGATCGAGGAGACCACCTCGGACTATGATCGCGAGAAGCTGCAGGAGCGTCTCGCCAAGCTCGCCGGCGGTGTTGCCGTGATCCGCGTGGGGGGCTCGACCGAGGTCGAAGTCAAGGAACGCAAGGACCGCGTCGATGACGCAATGCATGCAACGCGGGCGGCTGTCGAGGAGGGCGTGCTGCCCGGCGGTGGCGTCGCTTTGCTGCGAGCCGTCAAGGCCCTGGACGGCGTTCAGACCGAGAACGCCGATCAGAGGCATGGCATCGAGATCGTGCGCCGTGCGATCGAAGCGCCGGTGCGCCAGATCGCCGAGAACGCGGGTGCCGAAGGCTCGATCATCGTCGGCAAGCTGCGCGAGAAATCCGAATTTGGCTATGGCTGGAACGCCCAGACCAACGAGTTCGGTGACCTTTACGAGCAAGGTGTGATCGATCCGGTCAAAGTCGTTCGAACCGCGCTGCAGGACGCCGCTTCTGTCGCCGGGCTGCTGATTACCACCGAGGCAATGGTCGCCGAGAAGCCGAAGAAGGAGGCGCCGGTTCCGCCGATGCCGCCTGGAGGTATGGACTTCTGACGGAAACGATGGGTTCGCGCCTCAGGGGCGCGGACCCATCGAACCATGGCTTGCCCCTCGATGGGTGAAGCGTTCGAACATCGGTTTGCAGCAGGGCGGCAGGAGCCCGAGATCGGCTCCAAGGAGGCCGGACCCGAGGCCCGTGTCAGCGCTCTTGGGCGTGGCGGCATCAATGTCGAGGGTTATGAGGATTTCATCCAGACCGACGCCTCGATTAATCCCGACAATTCGGGAGGGGCACTGGTGACTGCCGATGGTCGGCTGGTCGGCGTCAGCACCGCCATCATCGCGCCGGCCGGCGGCAACGTCGGCATCGGCTTTGCGGTTCCGATCGCGATGGCCTCCGCCGTGATGCAGCAACTGATCGAGCATGGCGAAGTGCGGCGCGGCCGGATCGGCGTTTCCATTCAGGACCTCACGCCGGACCTAGCCGAGGCGCTCAGCATAGAGGAGACTTCCGGCGCCGTTGTCGGAAGCATTGAGCAGAATTCGCCGGCAGCGAGTGCCGGTCTGGCGATGTCATCATCGCCGTCAACAATCGCAAAATCACCGGCTCGACAGATCTCCGCAATGGGATCGGTTTGGCTCAGGTCGGATCACAGGTCGAGATCGAATATCTGCGCGATCGGGCTCGCAAAAAGGTGACAATGCGCATTGAGCCGGCCGAGGCAAATGCTGAGGCCGATGCAACGCCCGCTCCCCTGCAGGGCGCGCAGTTCGAGGATGCGGCTGGTAATGTGGTTGTCTCCAGCATTGAAGGAGGAAGCGCAGCGGCGCGATCGGGTTTGCGCGCCGGCGACGTGATCATTGCCGTTAATCGAAAGCCCGTCGCCACCGTGGCGGAGCTCGCCGCGGCGTTGAAGGACGCCGGCGGCGCGATTGCGCTCGATCTGTTTCGCGGTGGCTCAAAACTGTTCCTGGTGATCGGTTAAGCGGCCGCCGCGCGCGTGAATGTCGAACGTTGAAGGGGAACGAGATGAGGAGCGCTGAGCCGCGACGGCATGACAGCACATGCTCAACGTGGTGCAAACGGTCTGCGATCGCATTGCGTTGTTCAGCAACGGCCGGATTGGATTCCTCGGCACCATCGAAGAGCTTGCCGACAAGATCGGGGGAGGCGCTTTCCTCATCGATGTCGAGGCCGATGGTGTCGACCTTACCGAACTGGGCACGTCGGCCGAGGGCGTGACGTCGATCGCACCCGGTCGCCACGGCCATTGGCTGGTCGAAAGCGACCGCGATGTTCGCCCGGAGCTCGCCCGCCTCGTCGTCGATGCTGGTGGTTCCCTGAAGAATTTGGACCTGCGTCGGGCGCGGCTTGACCAGGCCTACAATCGGTATGTCCGGGAGGTTGTCCATGACGCGTGAAGGCTCACCCTTCAAGGTAGCGGCAACGATTGCCTTCAAGGAAGCGGCCGATCATATGACCAGCCGCGCGGATGCATCTGATCATGCTGCTCGTGCTGCTGACCGCGATCGGCGCCGTCTATGGTGCGATTGGGCGCATCACCGCAACCACAGCCGAGGATCCTTTCCTGTTCCTGAAGCTGTTGACGGAGGCGTGCGAGCCGCTTCCATCCTTCGCCGCCTTGCTTGGCTTTCTGTTGCCGCTGGTGGCGATCGCGCTGGGTTTCGACGCAGTCAACGGCGAATACGCCTGGCGGACAATAAGCCGGCTCCTGGCGCAGCCGATCTACCGCGATGCGGTTTTGTTCGGAAAGTTCCTCGGTGGCTTGCTTGTTATCGCAATCGCGCTGCTGAGGCTCTGGCTGCTCATGACAGGCCTCGGCATCCTGTTCCTCGGTCTGCCCCGTCGGCCGCCGACATCGTGCGGGGTGCCGCCTATCTCGCCGCGACGCTTGCCTACGCCGGTGTCTGGCTGGCGCTGGCGATCGCCTTCTCGACCTTGATCCGCTCGCCGGCGACCTCGGCGTTGGCCGCCCTGTCGGTCTGGCTGGTGCTTGCGGTGTTCTGGGACATGATCGCGCCGCTGTTTGCAGGCGCGCTGGCTCCCATCGATCCGCTCGAGCCGATGACGGTGGTGACACAGCTCGAAACGCAGTAGGCCATCAGCAGGTCCTCGCCTCAGACGCTTTACGGGGAAATCACCGGAATGCTGTTGAACCCCGCGGCGCGCTCGGTCGGTCCCTTGTTCTTCGATCAAGTCCAAGGCGCGATTGCCAGCGCACCGCTACCGACCGTGCAAAGCCTGCTGGTCGTATGGCCGCAGCTCTCGGGACTAGTCGCTGCGATGGTCCTGCTCTTCACTTTGGCCTACGTCGTCTTCCAGCGTCAGGAGGTCAGGGCATGATGGCTGCTCGGCGCGAAGCCGCCCGCACCTTGGCGCCATTAGCCACCAGAAACGACAAAGGGCTCAGCGGGACCGCTAAGCCCTTGAAAAGGATGGTGGGCGTGACAAGGATCGAACTTGTGACCCCTACGATGTCAACGTAGTGCTCTCCCGCTGAGCTACACGCCCATCCGATGCGGCGCATAGACCATAAAACCGGCGTGCGCGTCAATAGGCTTTTCGAAGGTTTTTTGACAGAAAGTTCGAAGGTGCCGGTGGGGCGGGACTTCGATGGGCGCGCGTTCGGCCTTTAGCCCGCTGCGGGCGCATCGGGCAGCTAAATGATTGAAATAACAGAGGTTGCTGCCGGAGGAACGGGCAGCGTGACGCGCGGCTTGCGAATTCTGGCGGGGCAAAGCGCAAGCGGAAGCCGATCAAGCAGATCGGCTTGGCCAGCCGTTTTGACAGATAGGGAAACCGCTTGGGGGGTCTCAGGCAGCCAGCATCTTGTTGACCTCGTCGACGAGGTCGCGAAGGTGGAAGGGCTTCGAAAGGACCTTGGCGTCCTTCGGGGCCTTCGAGTCGGGATTGAGCGCGACGGCGGCAAAGCCGGTGATGAACATGACCTTCAGGTCCGGGTCGAGCTCGGTCGCCCGGCGGGCGAGCTCGATGCCGTCCATCTCGGGCATAACGATATCGGTCAGCAGCAGCGAAAAGGGCTCTTCGCGCAGCCGGTCATAGGCGCTGGCGCCGTTGTCGTAGGACAGGACCTTGTAGCCGGCCTTTTCCAACGCCTTCACGAGGAAGCGGCGCATGTCGTTGTCGTCTTCGGCAAGGAGGATTTTCGCAGTCATGAATTCGGCCGTGGCTACTTCTTTTCGATGCTTGTGGGATGCGGCAGCCTAGCAAACCGCAACAGCGTAAATATCCGGTGAACGGCAGGGGTCAACCCCCGGAACCGACGGGAGGCCACTATGGACACAGAGGCGGCCAACTGGCAACATGATCAAAACAGCAAGATCCGCATATGGTAAAAGGGTTCAGATGGGGGAAGTGGCCGAGTGGGACGTGTTCGAGGTCTTGGAACCCGCGAGCCAGCGGATCCCCCTCGTGTTCAACTCACCGCATAGCGGGCGCTACTATCCCCAATCCTTTCTCGATCAGTCGCGGCTCGATGCGCATTCGATTCGGCGGTCCGAGGATCACTTCGTCGACGAACTCTTCCAAAGCGCCACGCTCCTTGGAGCGCCGCTGCTGAGGGCCCATTTCCCGCGTGCCTTTCTCGACGTCAACCGCGAACCTTACGAGCTCGATCCGCGCATGTTCGAGGGGGCGCTGCCGCCCCACGCCAATATCAGCTCGATGCGGGTCGCAGGCGGGCTCGGCACGGTGCCGCGGCTGGTCGCCGAGAATATGGAAATCTATCGCAGCCGCGTGCCCGTCGAGGAGGCGCTGGCGCGGATCGAATCGATCTACAAGCCCTACCATGCGACGCTCCGGAAGCTGATCGCCCGCACCCATGTCCAGTTCGGCATGGCGGTGCTCATCGACTGCCACTCGATGCCCGGCAACGTTCACCTGGCAGGAAGCGGCCAGCGACCGGATTTCATCATCGGCGACCGCTATGGAACGAGCGCCGCGGCGGAACTGTCGCGCTTTGCGGTCGAACTCCTGGAGCAGCTCGGCTATGCGGTGACGCGCAACAAGCCCTATGCCGGCGGCTTCATCACCGAACATTATGGCCGGCCGACGCGGGGGCTACACGCGCTTCAGATCGAGATCAACCGCAGCCTCTATATCGACGAGGCGACGCTGGTCAAAAAGCCGGGATTTGCCGCCCTGGAAACCGATCTTGCGACGTTCGTCGCAGGTCTGGCGCGCCATGTCGAGGATTACGGCGCCTATCTGCCGCTTGCCGCGGAATAGCCTGCTCTTGCCCTTAAAAAGAACCGCGCCAATGGCGCGGTCAAGTCTAGGGAGGAAACACCCAAGGAGGGTATTTGCAGCCACTCGTGACTGCCAGGAAACTTTAATATTGCACTGCACAATTGTCAAGTTTCTACAGCGCCGCGCGTCTTATCAGACGCGCAAAGGTTGCTGTAGCACTTTGAATTTGCCGCATGTCTTTCTCCTTGAATCGGGTCGATTAAGGAGACAGGCAGTAGGCGAGCGTGTCTTGGCACCGCAGCTGCGAGCGCCCGGCGCAAGCGTTGCCTTTCGGCAGATTTCCTCTATTCAGAATGAACTTCCTTCTCGCCTCAAGAGAGTGACATGCTGCCCGACCGTTCCTTCTTCGACCGCCTCGCCGATGCCGCCAAGGCGGAAACCCTGCCGCGCTTCCGCACGGGCACGAGCGTCGTCAACAAGCTCGAAGGCGGATTCGATCCCGTCACCGAAGCCGATCAGTCGGCCGAGGCGGCCATCCGGCGATTGATCGAAGCCGCGTTCCCTGAGCATGGTATCCTCGGCGAAGAGCACGGCAATATCGGCCTCGACCGCGAACATGTCTGGGTGATCGATCCGATCGACGGAACGCGTGCCTTCATTTCCGGATTGCCGGTCTGGGGAACGCTGATCGGCCTCTATCGCCACGGCAAGGCGATCATGGGGCTGATGGACCAGCCCTTCACCGGCGAGCGCTATTTCGCCGACGGCGAGAAAGCGATCTATCGGGGCCCCGGTGGCGAGAAGGTGCTGTCCGCGCGTGCCTGCGACGCGCTTTCCGATGCTGTCCTGTTCACCACCTCGCCGCATCTCTATACCGGCGATCTCAAGGAGCGCTTCGAAGCGCTGCAGGCCAAGGTGCGGCTCTTCCGCTACGGATGCGATTGCTACGCCTTCGCACTGCTTGCGGCCGGCCATGTCGATCTCGTCATTGAATGCGGCCTGAAGCCCTACGATGTCGGCGGCCTCATTCCGCTAATCGAACAGGCGGGCGGCATCATCACCGACTGGCAGGGCGGTCCGGCGGAAATGGGCGGCGAGATCATCGCCGCGGGCAGCCCGGAGCTACATGCGCAGGCGCTGGAGACGTTGCGAGCGCGCTAAAACGCGCCCGCTTTGTGCATGTCGTTACCTCAAAGCTGCTGCCCACATTTGTGGGCGACATGCAATGAGTTACGCATCTTCCATCGTCTGCGGCGAAAGGTCGATTTCCTCGGCGTCGGTCCCCGGCAGGAAGGCCAGAATGGCGGCGAGCGCCTGGGCGCGGTAGCGGTCGGCTTCCTGGAAGAGCTCGTGGCGCGCCCCGTCGATCGGGATCAAATGGCCGGCGCGGAAATTGCTGGCGAGATATTCCATGGCGAGATAGGGCACGAGGCCGTCGGCCGTCGGCGCCAGGATGACCGTCGGCACGATTATCCTCGTGAGGTGCTCGCGGCGCGTCGTGCGCCTGATCACCCGGAACGCTTCGCTCAACCAGCGGCCGGTCGGCGGCCCGATGCGCAAATGCGGACAGGCGTCGATGACGGCAAGGTTGCGGGCATAACGCCGGCTGTCCGAGGTCAGCGGGTTGTTCCTGAAGGGAGACTGGCGCTCCTTGTCGCCGCGCACCGGCAGGTTGCCGAGGCCGAACCAGCGCATTGCCGTGGCGATCGCGACTATGCCGGGCTCGCCGATCGCCTGGCCGCTCAAGCCCAGAAATGGGGCCAGCAGCACCATTCGGTCGATACGGCTTGCCAGCATCGGCGCCAGCGACAGGGCGACGAGCGCCCCCATCGAATGGGCGACAATGGAAAAGGGCAGGCGCGTGTCGGGCAGGACGATCTGCTCCAGGAATATCGACAGATCGCGCTCGTAGTCGGCAAAATGCTCCACGTGGCCGCGGCCCGGCTGCGGCAGCAGCCGTTCGGATCCACCCTGACCGCGCCAGTCGAAGGTCGCGACCCAGAAACCGGCCGCCGTGAGATCGCCGATCGTTTCGAAGTATTTCTCGATCGACTCGTTGCGCCCCTGCAGGAGCACAATCGTGCCGCGCGTGACCGGCGCGTTCGCCTTGAAGACGGCGTAGCGGATCTTGCGGTCGCCGGCGCCGTCCAAAAAGCCCACCCGGGGCTTGCCCGGTATCGGATTATCCGGCGTGGAATGAAGGATCGTCGTCATTAAGCGCGCGGCCGAGGAAACGAAGTCGAGATAGTTTAGGGATAGGCGGCAGTCCTGCCCACGTCAAAGAAAAAAGCCGGAAGCGGCGGATGAAATCCGGACGATCACCGCTTCCGGCCGCTGAAGGAGAAGGGACATGTCGCTTCAGCCCTGGGCGCTTCCACCCAGTGTGTCTGTTTTAGCTGCGCGAGGCTGAACGGCGGCCGAACCCGTCGTTCATTTGCCGTTCACCAATGTGGCCAGGTCGGCCCTTGAACTCATGCGAAAGCGCTCCCATGTTTTGGCTGCGGGCGCCGAAGACGGGTCCGCTCACCGGTCATGCCGCAGCCTTATGGGGCGGCAGGCCAGACATCGCAAACCGTTGCTCTTGAAGGAGGACACCATGCGTCACTTTGACTTTTCCCCCCTTTACCGCTCCACCGTCGGCTTCGATCGCCTGTTCACCATGCTTGACAGCCTGGGCCAGCCCGATCAGGCGCAGACCTATCCGCCCTACAACATCGAGCGGACCGGCGAAAACGCCTACCGTATCACCATGGCCGTTGCCGGCTTCGACGAAAGCGAGCTTTCGGTCGAAGCGCGCGAGAATACGCTGACGATCAAGGGCGAGAAGAGCGAGGAGAAGGGTGAGGAAAGCCAGTTTCTCCATCGCGGCATCGCCAAGCGGGCCTTCGAGCGCCGCTTCCAGCTTGCCGACCATGTCGAGATCCGAGCTGCTTCGCTGAAGAACGGCCTGCTTCACGTCGATCTCGTGCGTGAGATTCCGGAAGCTGCCAAGCCGCGTCGCATCGAGATCACTTCGGTCTCTTCCCAGCCGAAGCAGATCGAGGCGCAGACGGCCTAACGTCCATCATTAGACCATCAAAGACGGCGTCCCTCGGGGCGCCGTTTTTTCATGGGCATTTCTGCCGCGCATTCCCTTGTTCAGCAGGCCGCGATGAACTGGTCGACGTCATCGGCGCGCGTCGCGAAGCTTGTGACGAGGCGGTAGAGGCCTTCATCCGCGGCGAGGCTGGAGGAGAGGTCTTGCGGCGCGGGCCAGTCGTAGAAGACCGCCCCCTGCTCCTGCAGACGCGCGGCCACGTCGCGCTTCAGGATCACGAAAACTTCGTTGGCCTCCGGCGTCCAGGCGAGCCGGCTCACGGCCGAAGCCGCGATTCCTTCCGCAAGGCGGCGGGCCATGCCATTCGCATGGCGGGCGAGATCGAGCCATAGATCGCCCTTGAGATAAGCGTCGAATTGGGCGGCGATGAAACGGGACTTCGAGAAAAGCTGGGCCGCCCGCTTGCGTAGGAAGTGCATCTCGTGCGCCTTCGACAGGTCGAAGAGGATGAGCGCCTCGGCGCACCAGCAGCCGTTCTTCGTGCCGCCGAAGGATAGAAGGTCGACGCCGCGCTTCCAGGTCATCTCGGCCGGGGTTGTGTCGAGGCTAACGAGGGCATTGGCGAAGCGCGCGCCGTCCATGTGCAGCGGCAGCCTGTGTGACTTGGCGATCGAGGCGATCGCTTCGATCTCCGGGAGCGAATAGACCGTGCCGCTCTCCGTCGCCTGCGTCAGCGTCACCGCCATCGGCTGGCCGCCATGCACGACGTCCGGCGGAAAGCGGCGGATCTCGGCCTCGAGCCGCGCCGCATCCATCTTGCCGCGCGCGCCGGCGACCGGGCACAGCCTGGCGCCCTGCGAGAAGAATTCCGGCGCGCCGCATTCGTCCACATTCACATGCGCTTCGCGGTGGCAGAAGGCGACCCCTCCGGCCCGATTGGTGCTCGCCAGCGCAAGCGCGTTGGCCGCCGTGCCGGTGCCGACGAAGAACACCGCCACGTCCGTTTCGAAAATCTCCGACAGGCGCTTTTCCACATTCCGGTCGAGTTCGCTCGTGCCGTAGGCGGAAACATAACCCCGCGCTTCGGCGGCGAGGTTTTCGGAAATGGCCGGATGAGCGCCAGCCCAGTTGTCGGAGGCAAATATCATCAGAATCATCCTATCTGTCAGCCTCGGCGGCCGATTCGGGGTGACCATAGCCGAGTTCGGCGTCCAGACAATGCCTACAGCGCCGCGCGTTTATCGCGCGCGCAAAGGCCGCTGTAGCACTTCAATGTCTTTGTCCGTTGAACCGAGTTCGATTTAAGGAGACATGTGGTAGCTTCTTGGCGATGCCAACAGAAGACCAGTTTGAAACCAAAGTGAAGAAAGCGACGGCGTCGCGTAATTTTATTTCAAACCGGCGAAATTTTTGGCAATGTTCGGCAAAGTCTCCAGCATTATTTGCGGCCATGCCCCTTGCGGAGGGGGGCGCTTTCTGGCATAGAACGCATGAAATAGGACAGGTTTGCTGTCCTATTTCGGTCTAGGGACCGGAACAATCGCCGGAAGGGCCGCGAAAAGCGGCCTCGGGCGGGGAGCGTAAGGGGTTTCGCCGGGTTTCATTCGGCTGTTATCGCCTACCATCACCATGGTCGCGGACATTCGTGCCTGATGGGCCGCGCTTCATTTGCGACCTGCTCAGGATCATGCGACGATAATGCCCCGGCTTGCCGCGATGCGAAAACGCGAGGCGGCTTAGGCGCGCGGGCCGCGGTATGCCCGGATTTCCGGGTACAACAGGAGGGACGACGATGACGGATCATTCGCCATCACAACAGATTGGGCTCCACCTCGCACAGAATGCTGCGACGGCTGTGAAAACGCCCGCATTCCCCTCCGGTCTGCCGCGAAAACAGGGCCTTTACGATCCACGCAACGAGCATGACGCCTGCGGCGTCGGCTTCGTCGCGCATATGAAGGGCGAGAAGTCGCACCAGATCGTGCGCGACGGGCTCTTTATGCTTGAAAACCTGACGCACCGCGGTGCGGTCGGCGCCGACCCGCTGATGGGCGACGGCGCGGGCATTCTCGTGCAGATCCCCGACCGCTTCTTCCGCGAGGAGATGGCGAACCAGGGGGTCACCCTGCCGAAGGCGGGCGAATATGCCGTCGGCTATCTCTTCATGCCGCGCGACGAGAAGCTGATCGCCCATTTCAAGGAGGTGATCAGCGAGGTGGTGGCCGAGGAAGGCCAGCATCTGCTCGGCTTCCGCGACGTTCCGGTCGACAATTCGTCGCTTTCGAAGGCGCCAGACATCGCCGCCACCGAGCCGCACCATGTGCAGGTCTTCATCGGCGCCGGCCGCGATGCTGCCACCAATGCGGAATTCGAGCGGCGACTGTTTACGCTGCGCAAGGTGATCTCCAACCGCATCTATGCGGAGGCGGACGGCGGCGACCTCGGCTTCTATGTCGTATCGCTGTCGACCTCGACCATCGTCTACAAGGGCATGTTCCTTGCCTACCAGGTCGGCGCCTATTACAAGGACCTTGCCGACGAGCGTTTCCAGTCGGCGGTGGCGCTGGTTCACCAGCGCTTCTCGACGAACACCTTCCCGTCCTGGAAGCTGGCGCATCCCTACCGCATGGTAGCGCATAACGGCGAGATCAACACGCTGCGCGGCAACGTCAACTGGATGGCGGCGCGGCAGGCGTCGGTTTCCTCGCCGCTCTTCGGCGACGACATCTCCAAGCTCTGGCCGATCTCCTATGAGGGCCAGTCGGACACTGCCTGTTTCGACAACGCGCTCGAGTTCCTGGTGCAGGGCGGCTATTCGCTGTCGCACGCGGTGATGATGCTGATCCCGGAGGCCTGGGCCGGCAACCAGCTGATGTCGCCCGAACGCAAGGCGTTCTACGAGTATCATGCGGCCCTCATGGAACCGTGGGACGGGCCGGCGGCGGTCGCCTTCACCGACGGCCGCCAGATCGGCGCGACGCTCGACCGCAACGGCCTGCGCCCGGCGCGCTATATCGTCACCAGCGACGACCGTGTCATCATGGCGTCGGAAGCCGGCGTGCTTCCAGTGGATGAGGACAAGATCGTCAAGAAGTGGCGGCTGCAGCCGGGCAAGATGCTGCTGATCGACATGGAAGAGGGCCGCATCATCTCCGACGAGGAGGTGAAGTCGTCGCTTGCCGGCAAGCATCCCTACCGGCAGTGGCTCGACGATACCCAGCTCATCCTCGAAGACCTGAAGCCGGTCGAGCCCCGGGCGCTGCGCCGCGACGTATCGCTGATCGACCGCCAGCAGGCCTTCGGCTACAGCCAGGAAGACACGAAGCTCCTGATGTCGCCGATGGCGACTACCGGCCAGGAAGCGATCGGCTCGATGGGCACCGACACGCCGATCTCGGCCATGTCAGACAAGCCGAAGCTGCTTTACACCTATTTCAAGCAGAACTTCGCCCAGGTCACCAACCCGCCGATCGATCCGATCCGCGAGGAACTGGTGATGAGCCTCGTCTCGTTCATCGGTCCGCGGCCGAACATCCTCGACCACGCCGGCATGGCGCATGCCAAGCGGCTGGAGGTTCGCCAGCCGATCCTGACGAATGGCGATCTTGAGAAGATCCGTTCAATCGGCCATACGGAAGACCGCTTCGACACCAAGACGCTCGACTTCACCTATGACATTTCGCGCGGTGCCGAAGGCATGCCGGAAATGCTCGACCGACTCTGCGAGCGCGCCGAAGCGGCGGTCAAGGGCGGCTACAACATCATCGTGCTTTCCGACCGGCAGATCGGGCCGGATCGCGTGGCGATCCCGGCGCTGCTGGCGACCGCGGCCGTGCACCACCACCTTATCCGCAAGGGCCTGCGCACGTCTGTCGGCCTCGTGCTCGAATCGGGCGAGCCGCGCGAGGTGCATCACTTCTGCCTGCTCGCCGGCTATGGCGCGGAAGCGATCAACCCCTATCTCGCCTTCGATACGCTCGTCGACATGCACAAGCGCGGCGACTTCCCAAAGGAAGTCGACGAGAAGGAGGTCGTCTACCGCTACATCAAGGCAGTCGGCAAGGGCATCCTCAAGGTCATGTCGAAGATGGGCATCTCGACTTACCAGTCCTATTGCGGCGCACAGATCTTCGACGCCGTCGGCCTGTCGTCGAAGCTGGTCGACAAGTATTTCTTCGGCACGGCGACGACGATCGAGGGCATCGGCCTCGATGAGATCGCCGCCGAGACGGTTTCCCGCCACAAGGCCGCCTTCGGCGCCGATCCGGTGCTTGCCAACACGCTGGACATCGGCGGCGAATACGCCTTCCGCATGCGCGGCGAGAGCCATGCCTGGACGCCGGACGCCATCGCTTCGCTGCAGCATGCGGTGCGCGGCAATGCCGAGGACCGCTACCGCGAATTCGCCGAGATGGTGAACGCCTCGGCGCTGCGCATGAACACGATCCGCGGACTGTTCACCATCAAGAGCGCAGAGGCCGTCGGCCGCAAGCCGATCCCGATCGACGAGGTCGAGCCGGCAGCCGAGATCGTCAAGCGTTTCTCGACCGGGGCGATGTCCTTCGGCTCGATCAGCCGCGAGGCGCATACGACGCTGGCGATCGCCATGAACCGGATCGGCGGCAAGTCGAACACCGGCGAGGGCGGCGAGGAAAGCGACCGCTATCTGCCGCGTCCGGACGGTTCGATGAACCCGGAACGCTCGGCGATCAAGCAGATCGCCTCCGGCCGCTTCGGCGTCACCACCGAATATTTGGTCAATGCCGACGTGCTGCAGATCAAGGTGGCGCAGGGTGCGAAGCCCGGCGAGGGCGGTCAGCTGCCCGGCCACAAGGTCGATGCGACGGTCGCCAAGACCCGGCATTCGACGCCGGGCGTCGGCCTCATCTCGCCGCCGCCGCATCACGATATCTATTCGATCGAAGACCTGGCGCAGCTGATCTACGATCTGAAGAACGTCAACCCGGAGGCCGATATTTCGGTGAAGCTGGTGTCGGAAGTCGGCGTCGGCACGGTTGCGGCCGGTGTCGCCAAGGCGCGCGCCGACCACATCACCATTGCCGGCTTCGACGGCGGCACCGGCGCCTCGCCGCTGACTTCGCTGAAGCACGCCGGCAGCCCTTGGGAAATCGGCCTTGCCGAAACCCAGCAGACTTTGGTGCTGAACGGCTTGCGCTCGCGCGTCGCCCTTCAGGTCGATGGCGGCCTTAAGACCGGCCGTGATGTGATCATCGGCGCGTTGCTCGGTGCTGACGAATTCGGTTTCGCCACCGCGCCGCTGATCGCCGCCGGCTGCATCATGATGCGCAAGTGCCATCTGAACACCTGTCCGGTCGGCGTCGCCACACAGGATCCGGTGCTCCGGAAGCGCTTCAAGGGCACGCCGGAACACGTCATCAACTACTTCTTCTTCGTGGCCGAAGAGGTGCGGGAAATCCTCGCTTCGCTCGGGGTCCGCAAGCTCGACGACATCATCGGCGCCTCGGAACTGCTCGAGCGCGACCGTATGATCGAGCATTGGAAGGCGAGGGGCCTCGACTTCTCGAAGATCTTCCACAAGGTCGAAGCGCCGAAGGAAGCGACCTACTGGACGACCCGCCAGAACCATCCGATCGATGACATTCTCGACCGCAGGCTGGTCGAGAAGGCGAAGCTGGCGCTCGAGACCAAGGTTCCGGTGGCGTTCGAGGCGGAGATCAAGAACGTCGACCGCTCGGCCGGCGCGATGCTTTCCGGTGCGCTCGCCAAGCGCTGGGGCCACAAGGGGCTGAAGGACGACACGATCCACGTGACGCTCAAGGGCACGGCGGGCCAGTCCTTCGGCGCCTTCCTGGCGCGCGGCATCACCTTTGATCTCGTCGGCGACGGCAACGACTATGTCGGCAAGGGCCTTTCGGGCGGGCGCATCATCGTTCGGCCGCCGGAAAGCGCGAAGATCGTGCCGCAGGAGTCGATCATCGTCGGCAACACGGTGCTCTACGGGGCGATCTCGGGCGAGTGCTACTTCAACGGCGTCGCCGGCGAACGCTTCGCCGTGCGCAACTCGGGTGCGGTGGCGGTCGTCGAGGGTGTCGGCGACCACGGCTGCGAATACATGACCGGCGGCGTCGTCGTCGTGCTCGGCGGCACGGGGCGCAACTTCGCGGCCGGCATGTCCGGCGGCGTCGCCTACGTGCTCGACGAGGAGGGAGACTTCGCACGCCGCTGCAACATGGCCATGGTCGAGCTGCAGCCGGTGCCGGAGGAGGACGACATGCTGGAGAAGCTGCACCATCACGGCGGCGACCTCATGTACAAGGGCCGGGTGGACGTCTCGGGCGATATGACGCGCCACGACGAGGAACGGCTCTACCAGCTGATCTCCAACCACCTGCACTTCACGGGGTCGGCGCGCGCCAAGGAGATCCTCGATCAGTGGACGGACTACCGGCCGAAATTCCGGAAGGTCATGCCGGTCGAATACCGCCGCGCGCTCGAGGACATGGAGCGCATGAAAATGGCGGTAGCGGCCGAGTAACGGCACCTGTGACAGCGGCCCCCGAACCGTTCCCGGTGACGGGGGCCACCACGCGCCTCATGGGCGCCTGTGCAGATTTGAAGATATCAGGATCGTAAGATGGGCAAGGTTACTGGATTTCTCGAGATCGACCGGCAGGTGGCGAAGTACCAGCCGGCGTCCGACCGCATCCGCCATTTTCGTGAATTCACCATTCCGATGTCCGACCAGGAAGTGCAGAAGCAGGCCGCTCGCTGCATGGACTGCGGCATCCCTTACTGCCATGGGCCGACCGGGTGTCCGGTACACAACCAGATCCCGGACTGGAACGACCTCGTCTATAACGGCAACTGGGACGAGGCGATCCGCAACCTGCATTCGACCAACAACTTCCCGGAATTTACCGGCCGCGTCTGCCCGGCGCCCTGCGAGGAAGCCTGCACGCTGAACCTCGAGGACGTGCCGGTGGCGATCAAGACGGTCGAGCAGGCGATCGCCGACAAAGCCTATGAGATGGGCTACATCGTGCCGCAGCCGGCCGTTACCAAGACCGGCAAGAAGGTCGCGGTCATCGGTTCCGGACCGGCCGGCATGGCGGCTGCGCAGCAGCTTGCCCGCGCCGGCCACGAGGTTCATGTCTACGAGCGCGAATCGAAGCCCGGCGGGCTGCTGCGCTACGGCATTCCGGACTTCAAGATGGAGAAGAACTTCATCGATCGCCGCGTCGAACAGATGAAGGGCGAAGGCGTGACCTTCCACTGCGGCATCAATGTCGGCGTCGACCTGGCTGTCCAAACGCTCATCGACGACCACGACGCGGTGCTCTATTGCGGCGGCTCCGAAACGCCGCGCGATGCTGGGATCCCGGGCGTCGAGTTCATCGGCGTGCACGACGCCATGCCCTATCTGGTGCAGCAGAACCGCCGCGTCGGCCGCGAGAACATCGACAGCGTCGGCTGGCCGTCCGAGCCTATCCTCGCCGGCGGCAAGCATGTGGTGGTCGTCGGCGGCGGTGACACGGCGTCCGACTGCGTCGGCACGGCCTTCCGCCAGGGTGCCGTCAAGGTGACGCAGCTCGACATCCGCCCGCAGCCGCCGGAGAAGGAAGACAAGCTCGCTGTCTGGCCGTTCTGGGCAACGAAGATGCGCACCTCATCGAGCCAGGCCGAGGGTGCCGTTCGCGAGTTCCAGGTCGCCACGCTCGAATTCATCGGCGACGAGGACGGCAACCTGACGGGCGTCAAGTGCTGCCAGGTGGACGATCGGCGCAAGCCGATTGCCGGTACCGAGTTCATCATCAAGGCGGACCTCGCCTTCATCGCCATCGGCTTCCGCGGCCCGTTCACGACCAGCGTGCTCAAGGACCTCGGCGACAGGCTGTCGCTGAACACCGACCGGCGCGGTTCGACCAACGTCGTGGCCAACGAGCGGGACTACAGGACCTCGGTCGACAAGCTCTGGACAGCCGGCGACGTCCGCCGCGGCCAATCGCTCGTCGTCTGGGCGATCCGCGAAGGCCGGCAGGCGGCCCGGGCGATCGACGAGGCGCTGATGGGATCGACGGTGCTGCCGAGGTAAAGGCATTGCCTTCCTTGTGCCCCTCTCCTCGGGTTTAACCCGAGGACTAAGCCTCTCCCCACGCGCGGGGAGAGGGGACTGGACGGCGCGACGGTTCTCCTCCGCCCCGCTTCCGGCGAAGGGACAAAGGCGATGTGGCGCGCGTCCTTCGCCCCGCCTGCGGGGAGAAGGTGCCGGCAGGCGGATGAGGGGCAAAGAATCTATGGCTGTGCATTCCTCAACAGCGGATTGCTGATCACCGTTGCGGGCTTTGCCAGCCGGAAATCGTCGATGCGGCCGACTGGGGCGGTGGGTACCTCGCCCTTTTCCACGAGCAGATCTCTCGGGCTCTTTCCGGTGCCCTTCTCAGGCGCGCCCGCTCCGAGAAGGGCTGTGGCGCCGTCGAGCGCCGGATCGGTGACGCTGATCGGCGGCGTCTTGACGATATCCTCGTTGGCAAGCGGGGCGGTAACCACAAGATCCTTGAGTTCCCCGGCACCCGGCACGTCCGCGTCCGCGGCTGCCTCGCCGAAAAGCTTGCGGATGTCCTTCTCGACATAGAAGGCAAGCTTGCGCTTGCCCGCCTTGGTCAGGTTGATGCCGTCGGAGCCGCGCAGGCGGACCTGCTGGCCGTTGATGTCGGAGCCGGTCAGAACGAACTTGCCGCCTTCGTCGACGAAGCCGTCCCAGATGTCGATGAACTGTCCGCCGACCTTCTCCGCCTCCTCGCGATAGATGCCGTTGAAGGTGACCATGTCGGCGGTCATGGCGGTCGACTGGAATGGCGGCATGCCGACCCAGAGAAGCGGCAGATTGTCCTTTCGAGCCAGCGCGGCGAGCGCGTTGACGCGCTTGCGGTATTCCGCCATCCACAGGTCGCTGCGGAACGCCTCCTTGGTTTCGCCGATCCGCATCATCTGGCGATCATTGGCGCCAAGACTGACGACGATGACCGAGGGCTTGAGTTCGGCGACATAGCCCGGCAGGTTCTCCGGCAAATCGAAGTAGTCGTCCCGGACGAGGCCGGACGAGCCGTTGGCGCGCGTCTCCACCACGACGCCTGGCGTCATCTCGAAGGCAGTCTGCAGGCCGTCGCCAAGACTTCCGGCAACGAAGTCGCCGACGACCAGGACCTTTTTCGCGTCCGGCGACTTCTCGACGACCGGAGCGGGCGGGGGGGCGTCCACGACGCGCGGCTTGGCGCGCTGCTGGCGCGGCCGCTGCTGCTCGGCCGGCTGCTGCCGCCGCCTCTGTATGCGACGCGGCCGCGGTTGCGGCGGATAGGCGCTCTGATCCTGATAATAAGTTCGCCGCTGTGGCGCGAAGCCGCCGAAGAGCCGTTGGAAAAAAGTGCGACGCGGGACGGGCTCTTGCGCCTCGGCCATGCTGGCAAGGAAGCCGGTGACCAGCATCGCAGCCGCAGCCAGGAAGACCGGCGTCAAACGCAGGAGAAGCGACCCTTTCCCGGCATCTCTGGTTCTAAACATGGTTACAATCACCGTCGAATGGCAGGCGCGCTCTCAACCATACGCCAAATCACAGCGATTTGGGACCGAATGATCGCAAATCGCCGTGATCCAGGAAGGTCGTGGCGAGCGTTTAGCGGCGCAGGGCGCGCAGCAGGTTCTGCGTCGGCTCGCCGTCCGGCGTCAGGCCGTTCTGCGTCTGGAAGGCCTGGATCGCGGCTTTCGAGCCCGAGCCGAAATTGCCGTCCACCTCGCCATCGTAATAGCCAAGTTCCTTGAGCCGGTTCTGCAGTTCGAACTTCTCGCTGATGTCGAGCGAACCGTCGGGCCGCGGCCAGCGCTGCTGCATGCCGGCATAGCCGGCGATCTGGTCGGCGAGAAGCCCGACGCCGAGCGCATAGGAATCGGAGGCGTTGTAACGCTTGATCACGAAGAAGTTGCGCGTCATCAGGAAGCCCGGACCGCCGCCGCCGCCCGGCAGCTTGAGTTCGGCGCGGGTTTTCGAGTTGCGGAACCCCTTGCCGTTCGGGCGAAGGAAGCCGAGCGCGGCCCATTGGCCGAGCGTCTTCGTCTGGCCAGAATATTTGGCCGCATTGGCCGGCGCCACGACCTCGTAACCCCAGGTCTCGCCCGGCTGCCAGCCGTTCTTCTTCAAGAGGTTGGCAGCCGTCGCCAGCGCATCGGGAACCGAATTCCAGATGTCGCGATGGCCGTTGCCGTCGGCGTCGACCGCGTAGAGCAGGTAGCTGGTCGGGATGAATTGCGTATGCCCCATGGCGCCCGCCCAGGAGCCGGTGAGCTCGCGCGGGGTGATGTCGCCGCTCTGCAGGATCTTCAAGGCCGCGATCAGCTGGGTCCTGGCGAATTTGGCGCGCTTCGGGTCGGCATAGGCAAGCGTTGCGAGCGCGCGCGGCACATAGTGCAGCCGGTCGTCCTTCTGCAGGACGGCGCCATAATTCGACTCCATCGACCAGATCGCCAGCAGGATGGTGCGGTCGACGCCGAAATGCCGCTCGAGCGAGTCGAGCGTGCGCGCGTGCTTGGCCGCCATCTCCTGGCCTATGCGCCTGGTGTAAGGATTGACACGCGAGTCAATATATTCCCAAATCTTGTGCTTAAATTCGGGCTGGTAGTTGGCTTTCTCGATGACGGCGGGGTCGGGCGTCATCACGCCGGCGAAAGCTTTGCGGTAGGTCGCCTGGCTGATGCCGCTCTTGGCGGCCGTTGCGTAGAAGTTGTTGATCCAGTTCTGAAAACCTTGATCCGCCCGCGCCGGCGATGAACCCAGCGCGGCGGCGGCGACGAGAGCGGCGGCGATATGTCGGAAGAACGTCTTGCGGTTTCTGATCATCTGCTGTCGGTTCCGTTTCTCGGCGGAGCATTCAGCCAGCGTTCATGCCGGACGGATTACTCCGGGTTTTGCGAATCTTCCCCGCAAGCGCGCCGCGTGTGGGGCAGCATGCGGTCCTTCGTGAGGCCGAACGGCAGCAGCCGTTTCGGGTCAGTGGAGAAGCCTACAGAAACGAAGTCAACAAAGTCTTTACCATGAAATTGCCGAGTCGTCTTCCTTCGCAAAAAATGGCAAATGACGACTAAAACCGATTCAATTCGCCTGTTTCAGGCTAGACTGAGGTCCACTCCAAGGAGGTGTTCATGACCGACAAGCGTAAAGTTCGCAAAGCCGTTTTCCCGGTCGCAGGCCTGGGAACGCGTTTCCTTCCCGCCACCAAGGCAGTGCCGAAGGAAATGCTGACGGTCGTGGACAAGCCGGTCATCCAGTATGTCGTCGACGAGGCGCTGGAGGCAGGGATCGAGCATCTGATCTTCGTGACCGGTCGCAGCAAGGCGGTCATCGAGGATTATTTCGACATCCAGGTCGAACTCGACCAGACGCTCCGGGAGCGCAACAAGAAGGCGGAAATCGAGCTGCTCGAAGCCATGCTGCCGAAGGCCGGCACGACGAGCTTCACCCGCCAGCAGGCGCCGCTCGGGCTCGGCCATGCCGTGTGGTGCGCGCGCGATCTCGTCGGCAACGAGCCCTTTGCGCTGCTTCTTCCCGACATGATCATGAAGGGCGAGAAGGGCTGCCTCAAGGGCATGGTCGAGCTCTACGAGCACAGCGGCGGCAATGTCATCGCCGTCGAGGAATGCGCCCCCGACCAGGCGCACAAATACGGGATCGTCGGCGTCGGCGACCGGGTCGGCGACGGCTTCAAGATCACCAAGATGGTCGAGAAACCGGCGCCCGGAACGGCCCCGTCCAACTTCTTCATCAACGGCCGCTATATCCTGCAGCCGGAAATCTTCCCGATTCTCGAGCGCCAGGAACGCGGCGCCGGCAACGAGATCCAGCTGACCGACGGCATGGTGAAGCTTTCCGGCGCGCAGCCCTTCGCCGCCTATCATTTCCGCGGCGAGACTTTCGACTGCGGTGCGAAGGACGGCTTCATCCTCGCAAACGTTGCCTTCGCGCTCGAGCGCGCCGACATCCGCCCAATCGTCGAAGGGCCGCTCAAGACGCTGTTGCATGGATTGAAGTGATCGCTTGCGCTTCGAGCGGATTTGAACGACGGAGACTGGCCGCTTCCCTCTGGCGCGGCCTTTCTCTTTGAAGCGGAATCCGCTTGCTTCAGCGCCGCAGCGTCAGGCCGACGCCGACGCGTGTCGTATCGCTCGAGGGGCCGATATCCCTGTTGGTGCGCTCGTAGCTGACATCGCCGGTGAGCGCCAGATAGCGGCTCATGTCCCAAGTGAGACCCGCGCCCGTCCGCCAGGTGGCCTCGTCGGAGGCGGCGGCATCCGAGGGGAAATCGCGCAATGTCAGGCTGTTCGACAATGTCGCCACCAGTGACGAACGCAGCTGGTGGGTGATGATATTCGTCAGCTCATAGTTGATCGATCCCGGATTGCCCGCTGTCGTGGACGGATCGAGATAGGTCAGGAGCCCGAAGAGCACGTCGGTGCCGCGCTTGGGCGACCAGTTGACCCGCCCGTCGACCGACAGGCCGCCCAAGTCGCCCAGCCGGTCGTCGTCGAGCCGAAACGTCTCATAGCCGAGCGCGAGTTCGCCGTTGAGCTTCTCGCCGAGGTCCACCTCCATACCGGCGCAGCCGGCATAGCTCATGTAGGAACGCTCGAAGCCGAGCGTGTCCCGCCTGAGATCGTAGATGGATTTGCCGACCGAGGCTTCGAGAAAGGGAATGAGGGCCGGCGACAGCTCGTAGCCGAGCCGCCCGGTAAGCGTGCCGGTATTGCGGTTGCGGTCCTCCTGCGACAGCGTCGTGCCGTTGTCGAGCTCGACATCGCCATAGGTCTGGCGCTCGAAGTCGAGGCCGAGGGAACCGCGGACGAGGCCGAGGTCGCGCTCGACGGCAGCGCCCAGCCGGTAGGTGTTGACCGCCGATTGCTCCACGGCATTGGCGATAGCGTTCGGATCGTTGGCGTCCTCGCGCTCGAAACTGTAGCCGGCGCTTAACTTGGCCGTCGTTTCGTCGCTCAAGTCGAGGCGCAGTTCCGCATCGACGTCGGCGCGCGGCTCTTCTTCGCCTTCGCCCGATATATTGTCCTGCAGGACGCCTTCGCCGGTGACGCTCAGCTGGTGGCGCGCCCAGTCGGATGTGAGCGTGCCCTTTAGGCCCGTCTCGAGAAAGGTCCGGCTCTGGCTGGCGCTGCCATTCTTCTGCCGATCGTGATTGAACGTTTCGCTGAGCGCCGGCTTCAGGACGAAGCTGCCGATGCGGATGCCCGGCGCCTGGCCGGCTTCCGGATCGATGCGCATGCGCAGCCCGTCGGTCGTTTCCTCGCGCCGGTTGAGGCGGTTGAAATCCTCGTCCAAGGCCGGGGGCAGATCGGAACTGGCGACGGCGCCGGTCGTCTGGGGATCGGTGGCCGCCGGGGAGGCACCGGTCTCAATCGTACTGCCAGTGACTGCGGTGGTTGCGGCTTGCGGCGCATCAAGGCTTTGCGCGGTCGCCGTGTGGGCGAAAAGAAGCGCACAGCCCGCCGACAGCCAGGCCCGCTTTCTCGCAAGCGAGGCGCCCGCCGTGATCGAGCGTGAAAACCTGGGCGCCATCTGCCGTTTGTCCGCAAACCTGATTGCAATCGTTTCGCAATCGTAAAGGCACGTGGTTAAGCAATCGTTTCTGAAGCGAAATCAGCCATGAAGATGCGAGGGTTTCAGGCTTGCTCGACGGTCAACTGGCGGCCGCTGCTTGCGACGATGCGCACGCGGGTGCCGGCGGGCAGATCCGGTCCTTCGACCAGCCAGGTCGTATCGTCGAGGCGGACGCGGCCGCGGCCTTCGGCAATCGGCTGCTCGAGCACGGCCGTGCGGCCGACGAGGCTTTCGCCTCGCCTGTTGAGGAGGGGCTCGTCGCTTCCCGACGAGGAGACGACGAAGCGCCGCCCGATCACCACGGAGACGAGCGCGAGCAGCGAGAAGGTGACGAGCTGCACCTCCCAGACCCACAAGGCCGTGTCCCACAGGAGGAGCGACAGGACGCCGGTCAAAAGCGCCGCAAGCGCGATCCAGACGAGGAACACGCCCGGCAAGATCACTTCCGCCGCCAGCAGCAGGAGGCCCAGGACCCACCAGTTCCAGGGGCCGAGCTCGAAGGCGATACGCTCGATCATCGACCGATCCTCACGCGTTCTCGGCGGGGCCCGGCGCCGGGCCGGTGCGCGGCGTCGACTGGCGCGGGCGAGAAGGAGCGGGCGGCTGCCCGTCGCCGAAGACTTCGCGGGCGATCGCGCCGATGCCGCCGAGCGAACCGATCAGCGAGGAGGCTTCCATCGGCATCAGGACGATCTTCTGGTTGTTGGCGGTGCCGATCGAAGCCAGGGCTTCCGTGTACTTCTGCGCGACGAAATAGTTGATCGCCTGCACGTCGCCGGCGGCGATCGCTTCGGAGACCATGCGGGTCGCCTTGGCTTCCGCTTCCGCCAGGCGCTCGCGCGCTTCCGCCTCGCGATAGGCAGCTTCCCGCTGCCCCTCCGCCTCGAGGATCGCCGATTGCTTGGCGCCTTCGGCGCGCAGGATCTGCGCGTTCCTGGCGCCTTCCGCTTCGAGCACCTGAGCGCGCTTCTCGCGCTCCGCCTTCATCTGCCGGGCCATCGCCTCGACGAGGTCGGTCGGCGGGGCGATATCCTTGATCTCGACGCGAGTGATCTTGATGCCCCAGGGATTGGCCGCCTCGTCGACGACGCGCAGCAGCCGGTCGTTGATCGTGTCGCGGTTGGAAAGCAGCTCGTCGAGATCCATCGAGCCCATGACCGAGCGGATATTGGTCATCGTCAGGTTGAGGAGGGCGTTTTCAAGATTGGCGACCTGATAGGCGGCCTGGGCGGGGTTCAGCACCTGATAAAAGGCGACCGCATCGGCCGATACGCTGGCATTGTCCTTGGTGATGACCTCCTGGGTCGGAACGTCGAGCACCTGCTCCATCACATTCATCTTCGCGCCGATGCGATCGAAGTAGGGGATGATGAAATTCAGACCGGGATCGAGGGTCTTGATATATCGTCCGAAGCGCTCGATCGTGTAACGGTAACCCTGTGGAACCGTCTTGATCCCGGCGAAAAGCGTCAGGAAAACGAGAACGACGAGCGCAATGACCGCATAATCCAAGCCGCCCAAGGACAATCCTCCCTCTTTGCAGCTCCAGACCTGGAGTGCTGCCCGGCCTATGACGTGGCGATTCGCGGGAATAATTCAAGCGAAAGTATCTTTCTACGTTTGCTACTGCCCGGTGCCGGTTCGAACTTAATAAAGCTCAAACCAGTTGTCGTCTAAGGTCGGTCTTCTACAGGTGATGAAAGGCCGAACGCAGCGCGATGAATGGCATTTGGGGGCAGTTTGTTGGCAACCTTGCATTTGTAAGCCTGTCGATTTCGATCTGGGCGCATCTGTCGATCTGGCTCCGCCGGCGGTTTGCCGGACACGAGAAAATCCTGTTCGGGCTGATGGCCGGCATCGCCTCTATCGGCTCGATCCTGCTGGCCGTGGAATTCAGTTCCGGCATCCATATGGACCTGCGCTACGCACCGCTGGCACTGGCCGGTATGTTCGGCGGTCCGCTCGCGGCGGCCATCGGCGCAACCCTGGCGGCTATTTTCCGGATCGCGCTCGGCGGTGTCGCCGCACCCGATGGCGTGGTGGCGATCATCGCCGTCACGGGCATGGGCCTTAGCGTCAATCTGTTGATGAAGAAGAGATCGCCGACCCTTCTGCATGTCGTCGTGCTCGGCGCGGCGGTCGGAATCCTGCTGGTCGTGCTGATGGCGGTGCTGCCCACTCTGTCGAAGAGCCATGCTTTGGCGACAATGGGTCTGCCCATGGCGGCGATGAATTGCGCTGCGACCATTGTTTGCGGTTTCATCGTGCTGACGACCCAGCACCTGGAACTCGAGCGCAGAATGCTCGAGACGGCGTTCTCGCAATCGCCCGACTATCTCTACGTGAAGGACAGGGACAGCCGCTTCATCACCGTCAACGAGAACATGATCCGCCTCTACCGTATGAGGACGACGGCCGAGATGGTGGGTTTGTCGGATTTCGATCTCCATCCGCGACGGCTCGCCGAGGAGCTTTACCATCGCGAGCAGGAGGTGATGCGCACGGGCGTGCCCCTTATCGATTCCCTCGAACACATCGAGGGCCTCGACCTGCTCGCCTCCAAGGTGCCTCTCCGCGACAGGGAGGGACGGGTGATCGGGCTGGCGGGCGTAACCCGGGACATTACCGAACGCACCGCGCTCGAGCGGGAACTCAGGGAAAGCAAAAACCTGCTCTCCCATGCGATGGCGGGGATGTCCGACGGCTTCGCGATGTTCGACAGGGATGGCTATCTCCTCTTCTGCAACGAGCAATACCGCAGCGCTTTTCCGCTGTCGGGCAGAGCCCGGGTGATCGGTGCGCATATCAGCGACATTGTCCGCTGCGTCGCCGAAACCCGAGAGCGGCTCAACGTGCCTTACGAATCCGTGGATGAATGGATCAGTGAGGCGACTTCCACGTTGCACTGCAACAAGGACGAAGAGGTTCAGCATCAGAACGGCGACTGGCACAGCATCAGGACAAGGCTTGCGCCCGGCGGGACCGCGATGGTGGTCGTCTCGGACATCACCGTGATGAAACAGGCCGAAATGGCACTCAGGCTTTCGGCCGAGCAGTTGAAGAACCTGGCGGAGACGGACGGCTTGACCGGCCTTGTCAACCGCCGCGCCTTCGATGAAGCCTTCGTGCGCGAGGCGGCGAGATGCGCCAGGATCAATACGCCGCTCAGCCTCCTGATGATCGATATCGATCGCTTCAAGGCTTACAACGATACTTACGGACATCCGGCCGGCGATCAGTGCCTGCGTCTTGTCAGCAAGTGCCTTCTGAATTCCGCGCAACGGCCGGCGGATATCGTCGCCCGTTACGGTGGCGAGGAATTTGTCGTGCTGCTGCCGGACACCGACGACAAGGCGGCCGCCATCGTTGCCGAGAAATTCGCCGGTCTGCTCGGCGAGGAGAAAGTCGTCCATGCGCAAAGCGAGTTTGGATCTGTCACGGCAAGCATCGGCATAGCCTCGGCAATCGGGCATATCCTGCAGGCCGAGCCGGGCCGCCTGCTGTCGGAGGCGGACGCCGCTCTTTACGAAGCCAAGATGCTGGGTCGCAATCGCATTCTCGCGCGTGTGCTCGCCGACGCGGCGGACGTCAGGTTGGCAGGCTAGGCGCAGACCTCGGAACCAGCGGCAAGGCTTTCCGGCTCAACGATCAGGATCTGATGCGGCGCGTATCATGCGTGCGCATACACGCGGTATTGGATATTCCGCTCACCCAACGAAAGTCTGGCCATGGTCTTCTGATGACGTGAAACCGGAGCGGCGTCATGATTCGGGTGGGTACCAAGTATCAATACCTTGTGCACGGCACTGGCTGCGGCTGCTTCAGCCCCGTTTTACAGCAAGCATCGCGCCGCTTGGAAGAATTTTCCCGCAGGAGCTTTCTTGCTTGTGCGGGTGCCGCGGCCGTCACCGGGATAATGCCTGAACCATCCTTCGCCCAGGGACCCGCCTCCAAGGTTCTCTTGAGCAAAATCCGGTTGTTCGATGGCAAGTCCGACCTTTGCGGGCCGGGGTTCAGGTCCTGATCGAGGGCAACAGATGCGACGAACAGGGCTCCGCCGTTCGACGCGATCGTGATCGATTGCGGCGATCGCGTTCTGATGCCGGGCATGATCGATGCGCACTGCACACGCTGTATGCCGCAGTTCCCTTGACGGTCATAGCGACTTGCGATCCAGGCTTCGTGTTCTCCGCCTCCACGGCCGAAGCGGAACGGACACTCCTGCGCGGCTTTACCGCCGTCCGTGACCTGGGCAGTCCCGTCTTCTCTTTCAAGCAGGCGATCGACAGCGGCGTGATACCGGGTCCGCGCCTTCGGCGAGGAGGAACTCCGTGCGGCGATTGACGTTGCCCCGGTCTGGAACACCTACGTCACTGTCCATGCCTATGCCCCGGACACCGTCCAGCGGGCGATCGCGGCGGAAGTGCGCTGCATCGAGCATACGCATCTGATGGACGAGGACGGCAAGGCTCATGGCCGACAAGGACTCAGCACCCAGCCTTTCCTGTCGACGAAGGATATCGCCCCGCAGGCACGGCCATCGGCCGAACGCATGCAGCAGGTCTTTGCCGGAACGTTCGCAAGCACGGGATCAAGGCGGCATGGGTGTCGGATGTGCTGTTCTCCCCTGAAGTGACGCGGCGCCAGGGCATCATGCTCACCCATCTCAGCCGCTGGTACACCAACGCCGAAACGCGCCGTATGGCGACATCGGTCAATGCGGAACTGCTGGCGCTCTCCAATCTTCGCACGCCTTTTCCGGGCAAGCTCGGCGTCATACAGGAAGGCGCGCTCGCCGATATCCTGGTTCTCAATGGCAATCCGCTCGAGGACATCCGCCTGATCGAAGATCCGGAGAAAAACGTGGCCGTCGTCATGAAAGACGGGCGGGTTCGTAAGAACGCGCTGTAGCGCCTTCAGCCCTCGGGGATCTCGCCCGGCCGATAGTTGGGCAGCTTGCCGGCCGGCAGGATCGTCAGGAGAGCGAGCCCGGCCATCATCAGGAAGCCGAGCTTGAGAGCCCGCAGCCTCGCCTCTGTGTTGATGCGAAGCGCCTCGGCCTTCTGGTCGGGCGTCGCGGTGGTGGCCGCGACTATGCTCTCGAGTCTTTCGTTGCTGGCAAAGCTGATGCTGTCGAGGTTCACCTGCGACTGGATCTCGATCGGCAGCGTTGGCCGTCTCGCGGCGCCGCGTCCACAGCAGAAATCCCTGGCCGAGCACGATGCGATGAGAATCAGGATCGGTGCCGGCGACAGGCCAAGCACGTTGAACGGTGCAGTCGGCCGAGCCAGAGCAAGTCCCGAACCGTTCAGATTGTTGAAGCCGAAGCTGATAAGAATGATTGCCGTTGCGGCAAGCAGCACGCCGAGGAAGTCGATCCGCACCTCAGGGCGACCGTGATCTGGCTTGAGCCGGAAGCTCAGCAGCAGGACGAGCGCCGAGACGGCGATCAGGATTCCGAAGACCGGCCGCCAGCCGATATAGGTGCCGAGCACGCCGCCGATCAGGAATGCCAGCACGCCGGCGCCTGCCCGGGCCGATCCCAATGCGCCCAAGGCCGTCGCCTGCTGGGTGCCGTGGTAGTTTTCGGCGATCAAGGCGATGAGGGCGGGAACGATGACGGCGCCGGCGGCACCGCACAGCGCCTGCGCAGTGATCATGGCCGTCGCGTTTGGGCTGAAGGTCATGAGAACCTGCGCCAGTCCAAACACAAAGACAGCCAGCCGGAAGACGCGCAGCGTACCGAACCGCTGTACGAGCTTTGCACCCAGCATGACAAAGCCCGCGACGATCATCGAGTAGGCAACGATGCCGGTGGCTACCACCGTCGGTGCAACCTGAAAACTTTCGACCATGCCGCCAAGCGCGACGGGCAAGGACGCCACATTGAAAGACATGATCGCCTGGCCGAATGCAATCGCGACCATGGGAATCCAGGAGGCTCGCTCTTCCGCAAGTTCCTGCTGGGCGGATGTCGTCGCGGCCATAGATAGTCCCCCTTTGGACCTGGCGATTTCTTCAGCTAGCTGAAGCGGCGCGCCGGCCATCAACCGGGCGGTGACATCAACAGATCGAGCCCGAGCCGTTGTGACAGGAATTGCGCCACCAATTGTCCCTTGACGCTGTTGCCCGCCTCGTCGAGAGGCGGCGCGAAGGTGCCGAGACCCCCTTTTCCGGGCGAGACAGTAACGATGCCGCCGCCGATTCCGCTTTTGCCCGGCAGCCCGATCTCTTAGAGCCAATCCCCGGAGGTCTCGTAGAGGCCGGCGGTCAGCATGACCGCCAAGGCATAGTGACAGACTTCGGGTCTGACGATCTGTTCGCGCGTCAGCGGATTGAAGCCGCCATGCGCGAGCGTTGCGCCCATGACGGCGAGATCTTTGGCGCTGACGTTCAGCGAGCATTGCCGGGTATAGAGCTCCGTCGCCTCCATGGGATCGCAATAGATGCGGCCGAGGCTTTCCAGCATCCAGGCAATGCTCCGGTTCCGGGAGTTTGTTCGGGAAGCGGAGTCATAGACTTCATCGTTGACGGACAGCTGCCTTCCGGCAAAGCGAGACAGGCCCTCGCTGATGAAGCGCCATTTCGCTTCCTCGGTCTCTCCCGGCACCAGGTCGTCGTGGCGATGGCTCCGGCATTGACCATCGGATTGCTGCGGCCCTCCGCGTTGCGCTCGGTCCCGGCAACGGAGTGAAGGCGTAGCCGGTCGCATTCACGCCCAGCCGCTCACGCGCGCCGGTGGCGCCGATCACATCGCAGATCAGAGCGAAGATGAACGGCTTGGAGACGCTCATGAGGGTGAATTCATGTTCCGCGTCTCCGACGGCGAACACGCGCCCGTCAACGCTCACGACGCAAATGCCGAAGAGATTGCTCGGCACGTGGGCCAGGGCCGGATAGACTTGGGAGTTCTGTCCCAGCGCGACGGAGGCAAAGCGTTCGTGGGCCTGCGTGACCAGGCGTGCGACATGATCGGACGGCGGAAGGCTCCCTGTCGAGACATAGGAGCTTTGCGGGTCGAAGAGGGGATCCAGTAGCTCCACGTGCCCTCCTCAGCGGTCGGGCGACCAATGCTACGTTCAACTCAGCGGTGTATTCTACATCAGAAGAAAGGGCGCTGCAACTACAGCCAGCCCTCGAGTTCACGGCGCACGACGTGGTTGAGCACGGCCATGCCTTCGGCGCTGTCGTTCAGACAGGGGATATGGGCGAACTTCTCGCCGCCATTGTGATGGAAGCTTTCGGCCGCCTGGCCGGCGATTTCTTCCAGCGTCTCCAGACAATCGGAAACGAAGCCCGGATTGATGACGGCGATGCGCTTGACGCCGTCCTTGGCGAGCCTCTCGACCGTCGCGTCCGTATAGGGCTGCAGCCATTCCTCCGGTCCAAAGCGCGACTGGAAGGTCACCTGCAGCTTCTCCTTCGACCAGCCGAGCCTCTCGCGCAAGAGCCGCGCCGTCTTCTGACAATGGCAATAATAGGGATCGCCAAGCTCGAAATAGCTTTTCGGAATGCCGTGGAACGACGCCAGAACGACCTCCGGCTGCCAGTCGAGCCTTGCCAGGTGGCGCTCGATCGACGTGGCGAGCGCGTCGATATAGACCGGGTCGTCGTGGTAAGGAGGGACGGTGCGCAACGCCGGCTGCCAGCGCATCTTCAACAGCGCCTCGAAGGCCTTGTCGTTGACCGTAGCGGTCGTTGCCGCTGCATATTGCGGGTAGAGCGGAAATACCAGGATGCGCTCGCAGCCCTGCTTTTGCAGCGCCTCCATGCGCGAGGCGATCGAAGGCTGGCCGTAGCGCATCGCCCAATCGACGACGACGTGCGGGCGATCGGCGAAGCCTTCGGCCATCAGTGCGGCCTGGTTGCGCGTGTAGGTTCTGAGCCAGCTTTCGTTGAGCGCCCTGTTCCAGATCAGCTCATAGGCCTTGCCGACCTTCTGCGGGCGCGTGTTGAGCACGATGCCGTAGAGGATCGGGTACCAGAAGAGGCGCGACCATTCGATGACGCGGCGGTCGCTGAGGAACTCCTTGAGGTAGCGGCGCATGGAAGCGTAATCGGTGCCGTCCGGCGTGCCGAGATTGACCAGCAGGACGCCGACCTTCCCCGATTTAACGGCGGGGTGAGCAGCGGCGGTCGGTTCGGCAACTAGGTCTGTCATCGTCTTCCTCACGGGCGTTTATATGTTTAGCAGCGCCTCTGTTTTCAAATCCTTCTAAAAAGAAAAGCCGGCGCGGGAAAGCCCGCACCGGCCTTTGCCACAGAGGCAAATTGTCTTACTTCGCCGGAATCTCCAGTTCCCTCCCGATCTCGAGCGCGCGCGGGGCCGGATCGCCATTGGCTGCCGCGATTTTCTTCCACTCGAAGCCGTTGCCGTAGAAGGACTCGGCCAAATCCCAGAGCGTGTCGCCCCGGGCGATGACGTGCTTCTGCGGTCCGCCAGCGGCCGATGCGGTTCCGCCCGATGGCTGGGCGGCGGGTGCCGCGGCAGCGCCTTCGGCCGGCTTGGTTTCGGCAGCCGGTTCCGCCGGCGTCGTGCCGGCCGCAGCGGCGACCTCCGAAATGCGGCCGTCCGTATAGGGTTTGAACGGCTGATGCGCCGCAAGATAGTCTGCCAGCACCGTTTCGAGACCCGGACCGTAGTCGTAGGCGTTCTCGCCCTTGGATTTGAAGACCGCGTAGCCGTCGCCGCCGCCGCGCATGAAATTGTTGCTGACGAGCGAATAAGTCTTTTCCGGATCGAGCGGCTTGAAGGCGTCACCCTCCTTCACCTGGATCGAAACAAGGCGGCTGCCGGCGGGCTTTGAACGATCGAAGGAGAATTTGAGGCCGGCCACTTGCGGGAACCGCCCGCCGCCTTCCTCGACCTGGCTGACGCCGTTCTCCAGCGCCGCGCGGATATCGGCACCCTTCAACTGGAAGGTCGCGACGGTGTTCTGGAAGGGCAGCACCGTGATCACTTCGCCCATCGTTACGTCGCCGGCGTCGATCGAGGCCCTCAGGCCACCGCCATTGGTGATGGCGATCGTCACGCCCTGGCCCTTGACGCGGTCGAGCAGGGCATCGGCGACGAGACTGCCCATCTCGCATTCCTTCGCCCGGCAATTCTCGCGCGATCCGTCGATCGGCGCTTCCGTTTTGGCGACGATCTTCGTGCGCAGTTCTTCGATCGGCTTAGCGAGCTCCTTGACGCGCGCGACCACTGCCTCATCCGGCTTGATGGAGAAATCGACTAGGATCGGATCGCCCTTGGCGGCCTTGACGACGCCGCTGTCGTCGAACGTGACGACGAGGTCGCCGAGATACTTGCTGTAGGAGCCCGCCTGGACCACCGGCACCTTGTAGCCGCCGGGGTTGTCGACCATCGTCGGATAGGGGCCTTCGGCCTTCTCGTCGGTGTTGGAGAGGAGGCTGTGGGAATGGCCGCCGACCACGACGTCCACATCCGGGATCTTGGCGATCGCTGCGAGGTCGCGCGGATAGCCGACATGCGTCAGCGCGACGATCTTGTTAAGGCCCTGTTTCTTCAGCTCGTCGACGGCGCTGGTGATCGTCGCCACGTCCTCGCCGATCAGGATGTCCGGGCCCGGCGAGGAGAGCTCCGGCGTGTCGTTGGCGACCGCGCCGACAATGCCGATCTTCTGGCCGCCGAGGTCGAGCACGATCGACGGCTTGATACGGTCGCCGATCTTCGACTTGTGGCTAGGAAGAACATTGGCGGTGACGACGGGGAACTTGACCTTGTCGAGGAAGCTCGCGAGACCGTCCTCGGCTTCGTCGAACTCGTGGTTGCCGACGGTCATCGCGTCGAACTTCATCAGGTTCAGGAATTCCGCTTCCGCCGCGCCCTTGTAGGTGGTGAAGAACAGCGATCCTTGAAAGTTGTCGCCGGCATTGAGCAGAAGCACGTTCTTGCCGGTAAGCTCCTGGCGCTTCTGGTCGATCAGCGTCTTCAGACGGGCGACGCCGCCGAAGCACTCGTTCTTGCCTTCCTCCTCGGCCGAGCAGGTCGAATCGAACTTGTTGATCGACTCGATGCGCGAGTGCAGATCGTTGATATGCAGGATGTTCAATTCGTAATCGGCGAAGGCGGCGCCCGATGAAAGGGCGAGAAGGGATGCGGTGATGAGGCCGGTCCGCATGGATTTGATCATGATGTTCTCCTGTTGCCTGTCGTCTTCAGCCGATTGCAGGCCCCAGTCGGAAATCATCGCCCGGCCGAGGCATTTCAGCAGGCCGGATGTTTTCATCAGTCGCGCCGGACTTCAAGCGCTAAACACGTCTCTTCTTTGCCGGATTCCAAGTAGGGTTAAGCCGGCTCAGAAACAAAAGAAGCCTCCGGTCGGAGGCTTCTTTGACATGCATTGTCGGATCTCTGCTCAGCCCTGGCGGGCGAGCGAGAATTGGGCGCCTGCATCCGTCGTGCAGTTCAGCTGCGCCGGTGATACGAGCGCGCAGTTGACCCTGGATTGGGTATTCCTGACCAGAGAGGTCATGTTGATCTCGACGAGCGTCGGGCTGACATTCACATAGGTGCCGGAAGCGAGAAGCTGGTTGGTGTCGGTGGTGCGCGTCGAGAAGGTGCCGCCGGCAAAGGTAGAGATAATGCCGTTCGGATCGACCCAGGCGCCCTCCACGCCGCTCGCCCGCGCCTGCGGCGCCTGGCGGATTTCCCTCGGAGACGACTGGCAGGATGCAAGCGCCGTGGCGGTTGCGAGAATGGTCAGTATGGCGAGTGGCTTCATCGGCGTTTCTCCCGCGTCACGAGTTGAAGCGGAATGCAAACGCAATGCCGCTACAGACTTCTGTTCGCCCCGCTCTACCGCATAATTCGCTCCGCCGGAACCGGCTTGACGGCAAATTGAGCAGCGGAACAGCGTTCCAGGGCGACTTTGTACGCCGGGCGTTGCGCCCAAGCCGCAGGAGGCTTTCGATTTCGCCGTTCAGTTGTGAGCTGCAAGCAAGAGGAGGAAGCGGCGCCGCGGCGCGACAATCATGGTCGGGGCGCCCGGAGCCAGCGAGCTCCGGGCGCAATCGGCTTAGCGGACAAGGATGTTCTTGAACTGCCAGGGGTCCTTGGTGTCGATGTCTTCCGGGAAGAGGCCGGGCCGGCCGTCGAGCGGCGTCCAATCGGTGTAGTGGCCTTCGACCGGACCGAGATAGGGAAGCTGCACTTCGAGGCAGCGCCTGTAGTCCATCTCGTCGGCCTCGACGATGCCGGCCTTCGGGTTCTCCAGCGCCCAGACCATGCCGGCGAGAACGGCGCTCGTCACCTGCAGGCCGGTGGCGTTCTGATAGGGGGCGATGCGGCGGGTTTCCTCCAGCGACAGGCGCGAGCCGTACCAGTAGGCGTTCTTTTCGTGGCCGTAGAGCAGCACGCCGAGTTCGTCGATGCCGTCCTCGAGTTCCGTCTCGTCGAGCACGTGGTGCACCGGTTGCGGCGTGCCGCCGTTGCCGAACATTTCGTGCAGCGACAGGACCGCGTCGTTGGCCGGATGATAGGCATAGTGGCAGGTCGGCCGATAGGTGACTTCGCCGTTCTTGTCGCGGGCGGTGAAGAAGTCGGCGATCGAGATCGATTCGTTATGGGTGACGAGGAAGCCGTATTGCGGACCCGGCGTCGGGCACCAGCTGCGCACGCGGGTGTTGGCGCCCGGCTGCTCGAGGTAGATCGCCGCCTGGCAACCCTTCTTGTGTCTCCTAGCGTTCTTCGGCATCCAGTTCTCATGGGTGCCCCAGCCGAGTTCGGCCGGCTGCATGCCTTCCGAGATGAAGCCTTCGACCGACCAGGTGTTCCAGAAGACGTTGAGCGGCTTCGGGTGCTTGGTGCGCTGGGTGTCGCGCTCGGCGATGTGGATGCCCTTGACGCCGGCCTTCTTCATCAGCTTGGCCCAGCCTTCACGGTCGTCCTGGTGCGGTTCCTCGTATTTGAGGCCGAGATCGTCGGCGAGGTTGAGGAGCGCCTTCTTGACGAACCAGGAGACCATGCCCGGATTGGCGCCGCAGGTCGAAATCGCCGTGGTGCCGCCTGGGTTCTTTTCCTTCTCGCGGCGCACCGTCTCGCGCAGCGCGTAGTTGGTGCGCGCGGCGTTGTCCATCTCGGAGTCGAAATAGAAGCCGAGCCACGGCTCGACGACCGTGTCGATGTAGAGTACGTCGAGCTTGCGGCAGAGCTTGATGATGTCGAGCGACGAGGTGTCGACCGAGAGGTTGACGCAGAAGCCCTGGCCGCCGCCTTCGGACAGGAGCGGCTTCAGCAGTTCCTTGTAATTGTCCTTGGTCACGGCGGCGCGGACGTGGCGGACGCCGTGGCGGGCAAAAATCTCCGTGTCCTTGGCGTCTTCACGGGGCTCCACCACGATCAGCCGGCTCTTGTCGTATTTGAAGTGGCGCTCGATCAGCGGCAAGGTGCCGTGGCCGATCGAACCGAAGCCGATCATCACGATCGGGCCGGTAATCTCGCCATAGACCGGGTAGCTGGTGTCTGCCATTTTTGCGTCTCTCCTGACAAAACGTCTCTGATGCTGCTTGAATGCGCGCGGAACAGCGCGCCTCGGAATCTCGCGTGAGGCCCTAGAGCATAGTTTCGTGTCACAATAAAGGGCCGGCGGGTCAACCGCGATTTCGGATATTGCTTAACCGGCTATCGATAGAAGGGCCGAGATCAGCGCCTCCCGCTTGCTGACGAGGCCCTTGTAGGCCGCCTGCGGCGGCGTCAGGTCGTTCAACTGTCCGATGAAGGCGCGGGCAAGAGCGGCCGCGTCGGGCCTGTTTCTGAGCGCGGCAACCGGGTCGGAATAGATGCGGATGGTGAAGACGATCGCGCCGGTTCGCGGCAGCTTGCGAAGCGTCTGCCTCTCGACGCGAATGAAGGTGCCGTCCTCGGTCAGGTGGACGGCCTCGGCGCCGATGCCCTCGGCCTTCGATTTCGGCAGATGCAGCGCGCCGTCGACATTGACCGCCCAGTTGAAGCGCTCGACGAAGCGGGCCGGCGAGAGATTGTCGAACATGCGGGCGATCAGCTCCGCATTGCGGCTTCCGCGCTCGAAGCCAGGCACCGGGGCGTGAATTTCGTCGAGCGTCCGGCCGAACTTCTCACGGAGAGACCAGGACGACGGAAAGGCGACATAGGCGGCGGTAAGCCGCCATTCGCCGGCCTTGCGTTCGAGGATCGCCAGATCATCCTGGATCAGCGAGCCGGCGATGACGAGAGGAACGTCGTCGTCGAACGCAACGCGGCGGCCGCCGGCGATCATCGTGCCGTTTTCCCGCCGATAAAGCTCGGGGTAGCGGTGCTGGAGGTAGTCGGTCAGAAAATCGAGCAATTCCCACTGGGCCGTGTCGGTCCCGTCCTCGGCCGCGAAGACCTCTTGGCGGCTTGTGGCAAGCAGCCTCGCCTTTTCGCTGAGATAAAAGTCCAGCGCCTCGTCCGGCTCGATCCAGCGATCGGGGTCGAGCTGCGTGAGCCCGATCGTGAAGGGCTTCGACGAACCGTCATAAGGTGTGTGCTTCATGTGCGAATTCGGCACGTTCTGCGACTTAGCCATTTTCCCTTGGTTTCACATGTTGTACGACTTGCCGCAAGCTTTTCGTGCTATAGCTTTAGTTGATCCGTCCGCTTCGCGCCGTGATTGATTTGTTGTTCAAGCTGGAGCAGACCAACCGTGACCGGTGATTACCTCAAGGCCCTGATGGGTTTGCAAGCCCGATCGCCCGTGCTGATCTCGCTCTACGATCAGCACGATCGGCTGCGCTTTGCCAATTCGGCATTCCGTTCCACCTTTCATGTCGGCGCCGACGAGGCGCCGACATGGGAAGAGATCATGCGCCGCAATCACGCGGCAGGCCGGGGCGCAATGCTCGGGATCGACGACATCGAGACCTGGATCGCCACGGCGCTCGCGCGGCGCCGCAGCGTGCCGTCTCGTGCGTCGGAAGCCGAACTGCATGACGGGCGGTCGCTGTGGGTGACCGAGACCGTTGACGAAAAGGGCTGGACGCTCTCCATGGCGGTCGACGTGACCGGGATACGGGAGGAGGAGCGCAAGCACCGGAAGGACAGGGATTTCGCCTTGCGGGATTCGCCGGTGGAGGAACTGGTCCACGTCCCCGACCGCCGCCATACGCTCGGGAAGCTTGCCGAGTTCATCCAGGACTGCGCCGAGAATCCGCAGATGTGGGGTTGCGTGGCGATCGTCGACATCGACTATTTCAAGGCGATCAACGACCGTTACGGCCCGCAGCGCGCCGACGAGGTCCTGCTCGACTTCGCACGCCAGATGCAAGGCTTCGTCCGCCGCTCCGACTGCTTCGGCCGCATCGGCGGCGAGGCGTTCATGCTGATCCTGCCCGACACGACGGTCAGCGAGTCGAACCTCATCCTCGATCGCCTTTTGGAGAAGATACGAGGCGCCAGGCCGCTCTCCAACATTCCGGAGTTTTACTACACGTGTTCGGTCGGACTTGCGGAGTATCGCGACGGCGACAAGGTCAGCGATATCTATTCCCGCGCCAACCAGGCACTCCATCTGGCGAAGCGCGAGGGCCGCGACCGGGTGAAGCGCTACACCCTGCCAGGCTCAGACCACGAGTTCCGCCCGGATCAGACCTCGTAGCGAATTGCCGACATAGAGACGGCCGCGCCGAAGGTCGGCAGCCGACAGCCGCGCCACTCGCGCGCGCCGCTGGCAGATGAGTTCGCTGCGCAGCACGCCGGCGAGCAGACCACAGGCGATCGGCGGCGTCTGCAATATGCCGTCGCCGTCGTCGAGAAAGATCGAGGTGATCGTCCCCTCGCAGATCTCGCCCTTCTCGTTCAGCAGCACCACCTCGTCGGCCTCGGCCGAGGAAAACTCGCTGCGCGCCGTTTCGTAGGCGCCGCGCCGCGTCGTCTTCATGCGAAGCAGCCGGTCCGAAGAATCGAGCCGGGTCGAAGCGATCCGGACACGCCACAGCGCATCGGCCGACAGCGGCACGAACGGCGCGGTCGTAACCGCTATGGCACCCTCGCGGTCGAGCGTAAGGCGGACGCGCAAAGCGCCGCGCGAGTTGCGGACTGCCTCGAACAGCCGCTCCTCGGCCTCCGCGGTGCCGGCAAAACCGAGACGCCTCGCGGACCGCGTCAGTCGGGCAAGGTGCAGCCTAAGGCGGACGAAGCCGGCCTCCGGTTCATAGCGCAGGGTCTCGATCAGCGAGAAATCCGTCATCGGTCGATCTCGGCGTCGCCGACGGCGAAACGCGCCTTCAAGAGGCACTCGTCGTATTCGGCCTCGGCCTTGGAATCGAAGACGATGCCGCCGCCGACATTGAAGATGGCGCGGCCGTCGGGAAATAGCGAAATCGTCCGGATCGCCACATTGAAGCGCATGACGCCGTTCGGCGCGATGAAGCCGATCGCCCCGCAATAGGCATCGCGAGGGCCGGATTCCAGCTCGTGCAGGATTTCCATGGCCCGCATTTTCGGCGCGCCGGTCACGGAGCCGCACGGAAAAAGGGCGGCGAAGATGCCGGCGATCGTAATGTCCGGCAGGAGCCTGGCCCGAACATGGCTCACCATCTGATGAACTGTCGGGTAGGTCTCGATCGCGAAGAGCTTCGGCACATCGAGCGTACCGACCGCGGTGACGCGGGAGATGTCGTTGCGCAGCAGGTCGACGATCATCCGGTTTTCGGCCTGCGTTTTCTCGTCTGCGCGCATCTCGGCGATGATCGCCGCGTCCTCCTCAGCGGTCGCCCCGCGTGGTGCCGTGCCCTTCATCGGATGCGTCTCGATCCAGCCGTCCGCATCGACACGGAAGAAGAGCTCGGGCGAGCGCGACAGCAGGAGCGGCCCGTCGAGCGCCACGAGTGCCCCGTATTTCACCGGCTGGCGTTCGATCAGCGACCAGAAGGCGGCGCGCGGGTCGCCGGACCAGCGCGCGTGGATCGGCATCGTCAGGTTCGCCTGGTAGCAATCGCCCCGTCGCAGGTGCTGGTGCAGCCGCTCGAAGCGTTGGCGATAGGCAGGAAGATCCCAGCCGGCGCGGGCCTCGGAAAGGAACGGTTCGTTTTCCAGGCGTCGGCGCGGCTCGGCGAGGGGGTGGCCTTCCGCCGGCGCGTCGAAGACACCAAAGGACATCAGCGGCGTCTCGCGGTTTTCCTCGGCGAAGGGCGTGAGCTTTTCCTCGAAGAGATGGCCCGCCTCATAGGCCATATAGCCGGCGAGCCATTTGCCGGCACGGCGGGCAGCCTCGAGTTCTGAAAGTCCGCGGCGGAACTCGGCCCGCGTGCGCGCCGTGATCACGCGCGACGGCTCAGCGAAGACTGTCGTGCGGTCTTCGCTGTCGTCCCGGAAGAGGACAAAGGGCGCGTGTTCGATCATCTAAAGCCGTCGCTGTCAGTCGCCGTCCTGGCTGGATCACGCCCTATCAAGCGCTTCCAGCTCGTCGATCAGGCCCTCAATCATCGACAGCCCCTGTGCCCAGAACGACGGATCGGCGGCATCGAGCCCGAAGGGCGCCAGGAGTTCGGAATGATGCTTGGTTCCGCCGGCCTTCAGGAGCTCGAAATACTTCTGCTGGAAGCCGCTTTCGGCGTTGCGATAGACGGCATAGAGCGAGTTCACCAGGCAATCGCCGAAGGCATAGGCATAGACATAGAAGGGCGAGTGGATGAAATGCGGGATATAGGCCCAGTAGGTCTCATAGCCCTCCGAAATCCGGATGGCCGGCCCGAGGCTTTCGCTTTGCACCGAAAGCCAAAGTTCGCCGAGATCGTCGGCCGTCAGTTCTCCCTGCTTGCGCGCCGTGTGGACCTTGCGTTCGAACTCGTAGAAGGCGATTTGCCGCACCACCGTGTTGATCATGTCCTCGACCTTCTGGGCGAGCATCGCCTTGCGCTCGCGCTTGTCCTTGGTGCTGTCGAGCAGCGCGCGGAAGGTCAGCATCTCGCCGAAGACGGAGGCGGTTTCGGCGAGCGTCAGCGGCGTCGACGCCATTAGCGCGCCCTGGCCACCGGCAAGCACCTGGTGGACGCCATGGCCGAGCTCATGGGCTAGCGTCATCACGTCGCGCGGCTTGCCCATATAGTTGACGAGCACGTAAGGATGGACGGACGGAACCGTTGGATGGGCGAAGGCGCCGGGGGCCTTGCCCGGCCGCACCGGCGCGTCGATCCAGCGGTCTTCGAAGAAGCGCCGGGCGATCGAAGCCATTTCCGGCGCGAAGCCGTGATAGGCGGATAGGACCGTGTCCTTCGCCTCGGCCCACGGGATCAGCGCGGTCGGCGTTTCCGGCAGTGGCGCGTTGCGGTCCCAGAACTCCATCTGTTCCATGCCGAGCCACTTGGCCTTCAGCGCGTAATAGCGATGCGACAGACGCGGATAGGCAGTCTTGACCGCCGCAGCGAGCGCGTCCACCACTTCACGCTCGACCCGGTTGGCGAGATGGCGGCTGTCGGCGATGTCCTCGAAGCCGCGCCAGCGGTCCGAGATCTCCTTGTCCTTGGCGAGCGTATTGGTAACGAGGGTAAAGGTGCGGATATTCGCCTTGAAGGTTTCGGCCAGCGCCATGGCTGCCTTCTTGCGGTTTTCGGAGGACGGATCCTGCAGGAGGTTCAAGGTCACCTCCAGCGGCAGCGCTTCGCCATCGACCGAAAAGGTGAGCGAGGCGATCGTCTCGTCGAACAGCCGGTTGAATGCACTTGCCCCGGTCATCGATTTTTCGAGGAAAAGCTGCTCGAGCTTGTCGTCGAGTTGGTAGGGCTTGTCCTTGCGCAGGTCGAGAATCCAGGGCTTGTAGTGGGCAGCGAGGCTGTCCGCCTCGAGCGCCGCATCAATCACCTTGTCGTCGATCCGATTGAGTTCCAGCGAGAAGAACAACAGATGCGCCGATATGTCGGTGAGCTTCGATTGGACGTCGCCATAGAGTTTGCCGTTCGCCGGATTGGACGTATCGGAGAAATAGGTGAGGCCGGCGAAGGAGGCGATGCGGCCCATCAGGTCCTCGAGCGCCTCGAACTCCTTGACGGCCGCGCCGACGCCTTGATCGCCCGTCCTGCCGGCGGCCTCCGCGAGCTTGCCCTTCCACTTGTTCTCGAAGGCGAGCGCGTCGGATTCCGCCTTTGCGAGGTCGGAGCGGAACTCGTCGGAGGTGGCCGAGGCGTAGAGATCCTCGAGCCGCCAGGTGGGCAACTCGCCGAGATCTGCCGCCGGGCGGGCCGCCTGCCCGGCCGGCGTGAGCAGTGGAGAGGGACCGACGGCGGCGAGAAGGGGCGAGGCGAGGGTCATCGGCGGTTCTCTCCTTTTGACCATGGAAGGCAGCGATATGGGGCGCATTGCTACCGCCCGCAATGGCTAAAATGCAAGCATTTCTCAAAACACGATGTTCAGCCCTTTATGGCACGAATGGCTGGCATGATTTGGCACATGAGGCTGGCCAAAGAGTACCGCGTGTCCTGAGCAGGAGGCTTTCGTGACATCCCATATTCTTGTCATCGACGACGATCCGGTGCAGCGCCGTTTGCTGACGAACATGATCGAGCGGCTCGGCCATGTCGCGCATCTCGCCGACAACGGGCGCAGCGGGCTCGAACTGTTGGAACGCAAGGGCGGCATGATCAACCTCATCCTGCTCGATCTGTTGATGCCGGAGATGAATGGCCACGGCTTTCTCGAGGCGCTTGCCGAACGCGGTATCGACACGCCGGTCATCGTCCAGACCGGGCAGGGCGGCATCGAGACGGTCGTGCAGGCGATGCAGGCGGGCGCCTTCGACTTCCTCGTCAAGCCTGTCTCGCCGGAGCGGCTGTCGATCGCCATCGGCAACGTGCTGAAGATGGCGAGCCGCGACGGGCGGGTCAAAACCTCTCGCCGGCCGCGCGGCGGCGCCGTCGGTTTCGACGATATCGTTTCGGCGAGCCCGGCGATGATCCGGGTGCTCGACCTGGCGCGCCGCGCCGCGCAATCGAATATCCCGATCGTGCTCGAGGGTGAATCCGGCGTCGGCAAGGAGATGGTTGCGCGGGCGATCCAGGCGGCAAGCGACCGGGCCGGCAAGCCCTTCGTCACCGTCAACTGCGGTGCCATCCCGCACAATCTCGTCGAGAGCATCCTCTTCGGCCATGAGAAGGGGGCGTTCACCGGCGCGACCGAAAAGCACAGCGGCAAATTCGTCGATGCGGACGGCGGCACGCTCTTCCTCGACGAGATCGGCGACCTGCCGCTCGAGGTTCAGGTGAAGCTGCTGCGCGCCGTCCAGCAGGGCGAGATCGAGACGGTCGGCGCGCGCCAGCCGCAGCGGGTCAATGTGCGGCTGATCTCGGCCACCAACAAGGATCTGATCAACGAGGTGCGCGAAGGGCGCTTCCGCGAGGACCTCTACTATCGCCTCAACGTCTTCCCGATCACCATCCCGGCGCTCCGCCGGCGCAAGGAGGACATTCCCGTCCTGGTGCGCGCCTTCGTCGAGCGTTTCACCGCGGAGCAGAGGCTCAACCACCCCTTGACGGTTTCGAACGGGGCGATGGCGCTGCTGACCGCCTATGACTGGCCCGGCAACATCCGCCAGCTCGAAAACGCCATCTTCCGCGCCGTCGTGCTTGCCGACGGCGGCGACCTCACGGTCAAGGACTTTCCGCAGATCGCCACCCAGATACCGGGCTATGTCGTTGCCGACCGTGGAGGGCTCTCCTGGGGCGAGGCGGGTCCGGACCGCCGCGCGGCTCCCGCCCCTGCGACCGTTCACGTTCCGCGCGCTGAAACTCAGGAAAAGTCCGACTCGTTCGGCGCGATTTCCGAAGGACGGTTCGAGAACGCCATCGCCAGCGTCGATCAGGGCGGCGAAGTGCGCAAGCTTGCCGAGGTCGAGGAGGAACTGATTCGGTTTGCGCTGAAGTTCTATCGCGGCCAGATGAGCCAAGTGGCCCGCAAACTCGGCATCGGGCGCTCGACGCTCTACCGAAAACTCAAGGATTACGGCATCGATCCCGACAATCCACTGCGCGAAGCGGCATAAAATCGACGCATTCACACCTCATTTGCCGTCCAATTCAGTCACCGCCGTTTAGACCTTGTTAGGAAACTGTTCACTATATTATAAGGGGCGGTGACTACTGTGGCATATTTGCCATGCTGTCACCTTATTTGACAGTCATCTGAGACAGCAAAGCACGGTTGTCCGTCGAACGGGGATTGAATGCCAAATTTGTTCGGTTTGGGGGGACCCATCGGTTCCTTGACGCGCAGACTCTGCTCGGCGATCACCCGTAAGGGTCCGCAGATTCTCGCCTCCATTGCCTTGACGTGCTCCCTCGTCACTCCCGGAATGGCGCCGCCGGTCGCGGCCGCCGGCCAGACGCGGACGCTGAAGCTCTATTTCATCCATACCAAGGAAAAGGCGCAGATCACCTTCAAGCGCAACGGCCGTTACGATGCGAAGGGCCTGCAGCAGATCAACCGGTTCCTGCGCGACTGGCGGCGCAACGAGCCGACCAAGATGGACCCGCGCCTCCTAGACCTCATCTGGGAAGTCTACCAGAAGAGCGGTTCGCGCGACTATATCCACGTCGTCTCTGCCTATCGCTCGCCCGCCACCAACGGCATGTTGCGATCCCGTTCGAAGGGCGTCGCCAAGAAGAGCCAGCACATGCTCGGCAAGGCGATGGACTTTTACCTGCCCGACGTTAGGCTCAAGACGCTGCGCGAGATCGGCATGAAGTTCCAGGTCGGCGGCGTCGGCTATTATCCGACCTCCGGATCGCCCTTCGTGCACATGGACGTCGGCGGCGTGCGCGCCTGGCCGCGCATGACCCGCAACGAGCTCGCCCGCCTCTTCCCCGATGGCAAGACGATGCACATTCCGGCCGACGGCAAGCCGCTACCGGGCTTCCAACAGGCGGTTGCCGATTACAAGCGGCGCGTCGGCGCGTCGGCGATCGAGGTGGCCGGCGGTGGCGCGAAGGGGCCGGGCGACGTTGGCACCGGCAAGCGCCGCAATCTCTTCGCCGCGCTCTTCGGCGGCGGCGGGGACGAGGATGAAGAACCGACGGCGATTGCCGCCGGCGCGGGCGAAGGCGGCGACGAGGGAGTTCCGGCCAAGGCCCAGACCGCCTCGGCGCCCGCCGGTCAGGAGGCGCTGCCGGGTGTCGCCGGTTCGGTCGCCGGTGCGCCGGCCGACGATCAGCAGAATATCAACGCGCCCGTGCCCGCCGTGCGACCGGCCTTCAAGAATGCGCCGGCCGAAAGCGGCGTAGCGGTCGCGCTCGTTGCACCGGAAAAGAACAGCGCCCAGGAGGCGCTCGCCGCGGCCATGCCGCAGACCGGGCAAACGCCATCGGAATATGCGGATCTCAGCACGCTGAAGGTTCCGGTCCCGCAGATGCGTGAGAACACGCTCATGGCCGGCGAAACGCTCGTGGCCTCTGCCGACGGCCAGACGGCCGAACTCGGCTTCGTGCCGGTGCCGGGAATGCGTCCAGCCGGACAGGCTGCGCTCGCCGCCGTCGCCGCGGCCGATGTCACCGCCCCGCTCGTTGAGGAGCGCCCGGTCGCGGCCGCATCCGTGGCCGAGACGATCGCCATGGCCCGGCCGCCTGAAACGCGTGTCGCGCTCGCTGCCCCGACGGTCGACGAGCATGCTGCACCGGCGGTCCAAATGGCCGCCTATGCGCCGCAGCCCGACAGCAGCTCGCGGGCCTCGATCTTCGACAGCGCCTTCGACACCGAGGCGGACCTGCCTTCGAAGGGCGCGCGCCCGAAGCGGCAGGATGCGGAAGCGGCAAGCCGCTCCTCCGTTCGGACTGAGCCGAAGCTGACGAAGAAGATCATTTCCGAATGGGCGCTTTCGACCGGCCGCGTCGCCACGCTGTCGAAGCCGGTCAAAGCGCCGCGCTTCGTCAGCAGCTCGCTCAGGGCCGCGCCGACGACCGTCTATGCGGCCGGCTTCAACAGCAATGCCGGCGCCACGGTCGATACGGCTCGCTTCAGCGGCACTGCGGTGAATTTCATGGAAGTGAAGAAGTTCAGTACCAACTGAGGTCCTTCTCCCGGACACAGAAAAAGCCCGCCAGGTCTGAACTGACCGGCGGGCTTTTTCATTCAGCCTGATCGGGCTTAAGCGGCCTCGTCGGCGGCGGGAACCATGCCCAGTGCCTGCAGATAGGTGTCGAGGATTGCCTCCTGCTCCATGCGCTCGTCGGCGTCCTGCTTGCGGATCGAAATGACCTTGCGCAGGATCTTCGTGTCGAAGCCCATCGACTTGGCTTCACCATAGACATCCTTGATGTCGTCGGCGATCGTCTTCTTTTCTTCTTCCAGCCGCTCGATCCGTTCGATGAAAGCGCGAAGCTGATCGCGTGCGAAGCCTTGAGCATCGGACATGGTCTTCTCCTTTTGGGGAATGAATTCTAGTGCTGTGACCTGCCGCGAACGGCAGGCGAGGTCAAGGGCGATTGCGCAACAGGTAGGGCAATTCCTTCCCGCGCCGTCGCCGAAGAGGGCCGCAGATGTGGATTGATGTGGATACGGCGGAAAACGGCCGCTATTCCTTCGGGCGATTGCGCTCGAACGCCGCCTGCTGCTCCGCGGACGCGTCCTTCTGATAAAGCGCGCGCCATTCCTCATAGGGCATGCCGTAGACGATCTCGCGCGATTCATCCTTGGTCATCGATATGCCCGAGGCTTCGGCCGCTTCCCGGTACCAGTTCGAGAGGCAGTTGCGGCAAAAACCGGCGAGGTTCATCAGATCGATGTTCTGGACGTCGCCGCGCTCGCGCAGATGCTCGATCAGCCGGCGGAAGGCCGCGGCCTCGAACGCGATACGCTGCTCCTTGCTGAGCTCGGTCATGTTATGTCTCCGTTTGTCAGCCATCATAGGCACCGGTTCGCGAAGGATAGCGCTGATAGGCGTGGAGCGCCGGCATGTCGTTGAGCTCCGCGAGGATCGGCGCCAGCCGCTCGGCCCAGGCAGTGACGCCCGCCATGTCGGAGATCAGGTCCTGTCTCACCTCGATCAATGCGTGAGCGATGCCCGGCACCATGCAATGGCGGTACATCGTATCGCCCCTCAGCGCGCCGTCATAGGGCTCGTTGTTGCCGACGACGATGTCGCCGGCGCTCTCGAGTCTTTCGATCAGTGGAAAGACGGCGCGGGGGTCGTTGTCCCAGAGCACCGCCGCGTGCCAGGGGCGCGCGATACCCTTCCAGGCAGGCGTGAAGGAATGCAGCGAGATCACCAGAGGCGCCTTTCCGCTCGCCGCAGCGGCCTCGGCGATCGTTTGCGAGACCGCCTCGTGGTAGGGCCGGTGGAACCGGTTCAGCCGGTTCTGCCATTCCTCGTCGGTGATCGGGTGGTTGCCCGGAATGACGGCGCCGTCCGAGATCTTCATGATCAGCGTCGGATCGTCCTCACCGCGGTTTGGGTCGATCAGCAGACGCGAGAAGCAGCCGAGGACTGCCGGTGCTTCGAGGGCCGCCGACAATTGCCGCACCAATGGCTCGATGCCGATATCATAGGCGATGTGGCGTTCGAAGGCGCTGTCGGCAAGGCCGAGTCGCCCGTATTCCGGGGGAAGCCGGTTCATGGCGTGGTCGGCCAGAAGGACGAGGCCGTTTTCGCGCTTGCCGCCGATGATTTCATAGGGGGAGAAGTGCCGCATTCCGATCCTGTGTCGCTCTCCAACGCTCCGCACCTGATCGCACGCAAAATTGCGGCTCGCAATAAAAAGCCGTGAGTTCAGCGCCTTCTGTCACAGGAATGGCAAATATAATCGATTAGAGTTGCGTTGACTTTCCCGGCTGGCCGTCGCAAGAAAGTGCCACACAAATCAAAACGGAGTTCCGCAGGAAGCCGTGTCTAGATATCCTTTTTGCAAAGCGAAGCCGGGGTCAACGACGTTAGGAGCCATCCTCCTGTATTCCTTGGTACTTTCCGGTGCATTTCTCATTTCTGGCGAGGCTCGGGCCGACTTTCGCGTTTGCAACGGGACGCAGCAGCTGGTCGGCGTGGCGATCGGCTATCGCGCCAAGGACGGCTGGGTCACCGAGGGCTGGTGGCAGGTGCCGGCGACGACCTGCGCGACGCTGATCGAGGGCGAACTCCAGTCCCGCTACTACTATCTCTATGCGGAAGACGCGGCCAAGGGCGGCCGCTGGACCGGCGACATCAACATGTGCGTCGCCGAGAACGAGTTCAAAATCGTCGGCGTGCAGGACTGCTTTGCGCGCGGCTTCCAGCGCATGGGATTCAAGGAATATGACACGGGGCGGCAGGGGAGCTGGATGGTTCAGCTTTCCGATACGCCCGGCACGCAGGAAAGCCAGAATTGATGAGACGGAACAGAAAAGTCAAAATCCTCGCCACGCTCGGGCCGGCATCGTCCGAGGAGCAGATGATCCAGAAGCTGCACGAGGTGGGGGCCGACCTGTTCCGCATCAATATGAGCCACGCCAGCCATGAGGTCATGCGCACCCTCATCGAGCGGATTCGCAGTGTCGAAGCGCGCTGCGGCCGGCCGATCGGCATCCTTGCCGATCTGCAGGGCCCGAAGCTGCGCGTCGGCAAGTTCGCCGAAGGCAAGGTCGAGCTCAAGATCGGCCAGACTTTCACGCTCGACAACAGGGACGTGCCCGGCGACAACACGCGCGTCTTCCTTCCGCATCCGGAAATTCTGGAGGCGGTGAAGCCCGGCGACCGCTTGCTGATCGATGACGGCAAGCTGCATCTGCGCGCCGAGAAAACCGATGGCAAGAGCATCGTCACCACCGTGGTTTCCGGCACCAGGATTTCGGACCGCAAGGGCGTCAGCCTGCCCGATACGCTCCTCGGTGTCGGCGCACTGACCGATAAGGACCGTGCCGATCTCGACGCGGTACTTGCCACCGGCCAGGTCGATTGGGTGGCGCTTTCCTTCATCCAGCGCCCGGAGGATCTTGCCGAGGTCCGCAAGATCGCCCGCGGTCGGGTCGGGATCATGTCGAAGATCGAGAAGCCGCAGGCGATCGAACGCATCGACGAGATCATCGAGCTTTCGGACGCGCTCATGGTCGCGCGCGGCGATCTCGGTGTGGAGATGCCGCTCGAATCCGTGCCCGGCCTGCAGAAGCAACTGACGCGCGCCTGTCGGCGTGCCGGCAAGCCCGTCGTCGTCGCGACTCAGATGCTTGAATCGATGATCTCGTCGCCGGTGCCGACGCGTGCCGAGGTCTCGGACGTGGCGACCGCCGTGTTCGAAGGCGCCGATGCCGTCATGCTTTCGGCTGAATCGGCCTCCGGCGAATACCCGGTCGAGGCCGTCGCTACCATGGCCTCGATCGCTAGCAACGTCGAACGCGACCCGCATTATTCGGGCATCATCTACGCCCAGCGCACGCCGCCGGAGGCCACCGGCGCCGACGCCATCTCACTTGCGGCGCACCAGATCGCCGAGACGCTCAACCTGGCGGCGATCGTCACCTACACCTCGTCCGGCGCCACCGGCCAGCGCGCCGCGCGCGAACGCCCGCAGGTGCCGGTCATCGCCCTTTCGCCGATCGTCCAGACGGCCCGCCGCCTCTCGGTCGTCTGGGGTCTGCACTGCGTCGTCACCGAGGATGCGACCGACCTCGACGACATGGTCAATCGCGCCTGCCGCATTGCCGTTTCGGAAGGTTTCGGCAAACCCGGCGACCGGATCATCATCTCCGCCGGCGTGCCGCTCGGAACGCCCGGCGCCACCAACATGCTGCGCATCGCTTATATCGGCTCGGACGGACGTACCGGCGTATAAGCGAGTTCCTCGACCGGTTCCTCGACTCTCAGGCGGGCTTCGGCCCGCCTTGCGAATTCCTGGAGGTCGTGCGGCTTCCCGGAGATCTTCTCGATGGCAGCGACGACGAGGTCGGTCACGACATAATCCGGCTTGTGCCCCAGATTGCTGATCCACAGCAGCTCCGATCCCTTGATTGAGCTCGCCAGGCTGCGGGAATGGATATCGGCCAAAACGATGCCGTCCCGGTCACCGGTTATGATGACGGTCGGCGCGGAGATCTCCGCGTAGCGCGGCGACATCTGCGTGACGTAAGCGTGAAGATTGGCGACATCGACTGCATTGTTGAGAAAGGTGGCCGGCCTCAGGACGAGGTGTGGCGCAGTATTGGCGATGTAGTCCTTCGGGCGCGGATTGGGCGAGAATATGGCTTGCGTCACCCGGTCGATGCGCCTCAGCCCGATCGGAATGACGGCCGTGCTGGCGAACAGCCAGCCGACAAAAGGCATGGCAGCGAAGGTGATATGCCAGTCGACGCCTCCGGGCCACGGATGCGTCGCCGGCGCCAGCAGGACGACGCCTTCGGTTCTGTCCGGGTGGTGAAGCGCAAGGCTGGCGGCGATCGCGGCCCCGAAGGAGTGGCCGACGATGATTGCGCGGGAGATGCCGCGCTTGTCCATCAGCCGGACAATGGCGTCGGCCTGGCCGTCCGGCCGGGCATTGGCCGGCCCGCCGCGCTCCGAATAGCCGTGTCCCGGCCGATCAACGAAAAGCATCTCGGCACGGCCATCGAGCGCCGGCTGGAAGGCGTGCAATTGGTCGAGAAGATTGCCTCCGGCTCCGTGAATGAAGACGATCGGCGGCAGATCCGCGGTCCCGTGGGACCGGATGTGGACGCAGTTCATGCGGAAACCGCCGACATCGACCAGTTCGCCGCTGTTCGGGAAGCGAGCGGCAATCCTGCGTGCCTGCCAATAGCTGTGGGCGACCGCGGCGAGAATGAGAATGGCGAGAATCAGAAGGGCAAGGAACATCCGTCGGTCATATCAGAGCGGCTGCGATATGGCAGAGGTCGCCGATCAGGTCCGGCTGCCGGCGAGCTTCTCGGCGAGTTCCCCGAATTGCTCCTGGGCCTTGCGGTCGGAGGGGTAGATATCGAGGAATTGCTGCCACGCCCGCATCGCCAGCTCGTTCTTGCCGGCGGCCTCCAGCATGGTCGCCATGCCGGCGATCGCCCCGAAATGCCGGGGTTCGATGGCAAGCACGCGGTTTATGTCGGACATCGATTTGCGGTAATTGCCCATCTGGAAATGCAGCGTCGCGCGGCGGTTCCAGCCTTCGACATAGCCGGGGGCAAGCACGATGACCTGGTCGAGGATGTCGAGCGCCACTGTTTTCTTGTCGTCGGTGATCGCCTTGTCGGCCGACTGCATCAGAAGGTTCACCGTGGCGCTGCCGGACTCCTGCCACTCGAGGCGAATGCGGTCGGCAAGTTCCCGTGCCTTGCTCTCGTCGCGCTCCTTCTTGAGGTCGAGGAACAGGGCGTCCAGGCGTTGCTCGGGTGTGGCGAGACTTGCCGCCTCCGGCCGGGGGGCGGGTTCGGCAGCCTGCGACAGGGCCGCAGTTGCCGGGACGATCAGGGCCAGAATCAAAGGTAGAAAAAAGCGCATGGCGGACATCGTAGCCCGCCATGAAACAAGATCAAAATCAAATGTGACGGAGGATCACCGAAGCGACCGACGTTCAGTCCGGCGGCAGAAGCCGCCCGAGGGCATCAGCCCTGACGTGCCTTGAAACGCGGGTTCGACTTGTTGATGATGTAGACGCGACCCTTGCGGCGAACCAGGCGGTTTTCGCGGTGACGGGTCTTCAGCGACTTGAGCGAATTCTTGATCTTCATTTTTCCTGATCCGCAGGTTTCGGGGAATGAAAATTCGCCCGGTAATTCCAACAATCAAAAGCGCGCCATTCAGCGCGCTCTTCAAGTAGGCAGGCACATAGCGTGTCGCACCTATCCTTGTCAACCGCAGGACCGCGGGATTTCGACAGCTGCGCGCGCGTTCCTGGGCCACTCGGTTCACCTGAGGCGGGTGAAATGCCCCATTTTGCGGCCGGGGCGCGCCTCGGCCTTGCCGTAGAGATGGACCAGCACGTTCGGCTCGCCGAGCAGAGCGGGCAATTCGGCGATCTCGTCGCCGATGAGGTTCTGCATCACGCAGTCCGAGTGACGCGAGGCGTCGCCGAGCGGCAGGCCGGCAATCGCGCGGATATGCTGCTCGAACTGCGAAACGACGCAGGCGGCTTCCGTCCAGTGACCGGAATTGTGGACGCGCGGAGCGATCTCGTTGGCGACGACGCTGCCGTCGGCAAGCACGAAGAATTCGACACCGATGACGCCGACATAGCCGAGCGCTTCGAGAATGGCGGTCGCAGCCTTGCGGGCAGCCTCGGCGGTCGAGGCGGCAACCGATGCGGGCACGGTCGAGGTGTGGAGAATGCCGTTCCGATGGACATTTTCCGCCGGATCGAAGCAGGCGGTGGCGCCGTCAGGGGAGCGTGCGGCGATGATCGAGATTTCCCGCTCGAAGGCCACGAAGCTTTCGAGGATCAGCGGGACTCCGCCGAGGGCGGCGAAGGCGTCGGAAGGATTGTCCTTGCCGGAGCGGAAGACGCGCTGCCCCTTGCCGTCATAGCCGAGGCGGCGGGTCTTCAAAACGCCGGAGCCATCGAAGTCGGCAAGCGCCGCTTCGAGGTCGGCCTGGCTGTCGACGGCGTGGAAGCCGGCCGTGGCAATGCCGCAGCCATTGATGAACCGCTTCTCGACCAGCCGGTCCTGCGCGACTTCCAGCGCCTTTGGTGGCGGGAAGACCGGCCGCGATGCCGCCAGCCGCTCGGCCGCGGCGACGGGGACGTTCTCGAATTCGTAGGTGATCAGATCGGCGGTCCGGGCGAGCTCGTCGAGCCCTCGCGGATCGTCATAGGCGGAAACAATCTGGGTGTTCGCCGCCTGGGCGGCGGGACAGTCCGGCTGCGGCTCGAGAATGACTGTGCGGAAATTCAGCCGCGCAGCCGCCATGGCGAGCATGCGGCCGAGCTGGCCGCCGCCAATGATTCCAATGGTCTTCATGCCTGGTCTACCGGGTACTCGGCGACCGAAACGGTCTGCTGCTCACGCCAGTCGTCGAGACGGTCGGCGAGGTCCTCGTCGCTCAGCGCCAGGACGGCGGCGGCGAGCAGGGCGGCGTTGACGGCCCCGGCCCTGCCGATCGCCAGTGTGCCGACAGGAATGCCGGCCGGCATCTGCACGATCGAGAGCAGGCTGTCCTGGCCCGAGAGAGCCTTCGACTGCACCGGGACGCCGAAGACCGGCAGCGGCGTCATCGCGGCGCACATGCCCGGCAGATGGGCCGCCCCGCCGGCGCCGGCAATGATCACCTTGAAGCCCTCGTCGCGCGCGCCCTTGGCGAAGCGGACCAGCCGGTCGGGTGTCCGATGCGCGGAAACGATGCGCGCCTCATAGGCGATATCGAGGGCCTCGAGCGTGTCGGCCGCATTCTTCATCGTCTCCCAGTCCGACTGGCTTCCCATGATGATGGCGACGGGCGGGGTCGTGGTTTCGGTCACGTCTATCAGGATCCGTTCAGGCAATGATGTCGGGGATGATCTGATCTTCGATCTTGCTGATCTTGTCCTTGATGGCCAGCTTCTTCTTCTTCATGCGCTGGATGCGCAGGGCGTCGCAGCCGGTTTCGATCATGGCATTGATGGCGACGTCATAATCTTCATGTTCCTGCCTCAGGCGCGCTATCGTCAGTCTAAGTTCGGCCTGGTCCTGGTCCGGCATGCAAAACGATCCCCATAAGTCCGGCTGCGTCCATGTCGCGAACCGGAATTTCCTGCGCCGCTCTATCACATCTTGGGCGGTGACGGGAAGTTATCCGACGTCATCATTTCGCCTTCGACAAATGAAAAATGGCATGGCACACTGGTAAGGTTACAACCATGGAACATCCGGCATTTGCGTGCCGGATGCAAGCAAAAGGAAGGGACTGCCAATGACCATTGAGGCTCATCTTGCAACGCTTGAGAAAAAACATGGCGCCCTGGAACAGGAGCTGCATGAAGCGCTGAATTCTCCCTCCTGCGAGGACGAGTTGATCAGCGAACTCAAGCGGCGGAAGCTGCGCATCAAGGACGAAATCGAAAGACTCCGTTCCTCGACACACTGATTGCGAACGGTATTTCCCGCGCTTTCGGGAGGCGTCGTCTTCGTGAAGGAGAAACGACGCGAAAGGTCAACAACAATCCCATATATGACGGATCGCTCGACCGGGCCTAAGGCCCGGTCCGCTTCTTCGGCGACTTCCTTAACGGCCGCCGCGGAGCGGGCGAATGTAAGCCGTCAGGACCAGAACTGGTCGAGCCATAGATTGAGCCGGTCGAAGCCCGGCCTGTGGATGGCGTAAATGCGCCTGGTGCCGCTTGTCGACACCGATACGAGATTGCAGTCGAGCAGCGCCTTCAAATGCTGCGACACCGCCGGCCGGCTGATCGGCAGCCCTTCGGCGAGTTCATTGACAGTCTTGGGCGCGCGCCGCAGCTCCTCCAGCAGATAACGCCGGTTCGGATCCGCAATGGCATCGAATGGGTCCGCGATCGTCATGACGGGACGTTAGGCGAATTTCCTGCGACCGGCAAGAAAATTGTGCATTGCGATATGCCGCATTGCTTTGCAGCATTATTCGAGCGGAGCAAGGCTCGGTCAGCCGGCGGACAGAAGGCTGGTTAGCCCCTCCCAGATAAGTCTAGATCCGGCGATGAAAGCCATGGTGTACATAAGGGGATAGAACACCTGCGGCTTCATGCGGCGCACGATCCATGCGCCGCAGGCCGTTGCGACCATCGCCAGAGGAAAGAGGGTCGCCGATGTCATGAGGTTGCTGGTGTCGAGCTGCCCGAGCGCGAAATAGGGAATGAGTTTCACCGCATTGAGCGTTGCGAAGAAGCGCACGATGGTGCCGGTATATTCGCGCGGGTCCAGCTTCAGCGGCAGGGCGTAGATCTGGAAAGGCGGCCCGCCGGCATGCGCGACGAAGCTGCCATATCCCGCAAAGCTTCCCCATAGCGCCGCAGGGCCCAGACGGTGCTGCTTCGGAAGGATCGGCGTGCCGCTGCGGCTGCGCCAGACGGTGTAGACGTAACGCAGCACGAACACGACCGTTATGGCGCCGATGATCAGCCGCAGCGCATCGCGCGGCACGTAGGCCGACGTCGCCCAGCCGATGGCGATGCCGGCCAGCGCGCCGGGCAAGAGCATGGTGAGCGTCTTCCGGTCGCCGTGCTTCCGCCAGATCCATAAAGAGACGATGTCCATTGCGATGAGAATGGGGAGGAGCAACGCCGCCGCCTGGACCGGCGAGACCGCCAGCGAGAGGATCGGAACCCCCATCAGCGATAGCGCCTCTCCCATGCCTCCCTTGCTGAGGCCAACGAGCAGGACCGCCGGCACGGCGACCAGATAGAAGTCGAGATCGGGAAGCATAGGCGGCGGTTGATCCTTTGGTTATCTCCGTCTATCGGTTTTCCCGATTGAAATCGAGTAGCGGATTTCCGCCCTCGAGCGGGCTTCGCCAGGAACGAACGACATGAGCAATACCGATAACCGCTGCCGCCTTGTGCTGATCGCGCCCGACATGCCGGATGCCGCCGAGCGCGCGAAGATCCTTGCGGATGCGCTGAAAGGCGGCGACGTGGCCTCCGTCATTGTTCCGCAATATGGCCTCAACGAGACGGATTTCCAAAGGCACGCCGAGGCGCTGGTGCCGGTGATCCAGCAGGCGGGTGCGGCGGCGCTGATCGAAGGCGATACGCGGGCCGCCGGCCGAGCCAAGGCCGATGGTCTTCATATCGCCGCCGGTGCGGACATGCTTGGCGAGGCGATCGAGCGGCATACGCCGAAGATGATCGTCGGCGGCGGCAATGCGACCGACCGCCACCACGCGCTCGAGATCGGCGAACTCCGGCCGGACTACGTGTTCTTCGGCCGCACCGACGGCGACATCAAGCCGGAAGCGCACCCGAAGAATCTGGCGCTCGCGGAATGGTGGGCATCGATGATCGAAATTCCCTGCATCGTCATGGGCGGCACCGATCCGCAGTCCGCGCTTGCAGTGGCCGAGACCGGCGCCGAGTTCGTCGCGCTGCGTCTCGCGGTCTTCGCCGAGTCGGGCCAGGCGCCCTCCGTGGTTGCCGCCGTCAACGCCTTGCTTGACGAAAAAGCGCCACGGTTTGAAGATTAGACGTGGCGATGCTGAGCCGATCCCCCCTGAAACGAAGCCGGTTCGCGACCCTTGTCGTCGCCGTCACTCTGGCCGCCTTGCCGGCTCGCGCCGAACAGCCGCCGGCACCTGCGGATGAGGGCATCGTCCCGAAACGGGGCCGGATCACACCCTTTAACGGTGCGGCGCTGCCGGAAGGCGCCGAAAAGCCGGCGAAGGGCGATACGAACGCCAAGCCCAAGAAAGACGACGAAAAACCCTCCGGAGGCGTCAACGTAATCGACCGCATGGGGGCCGAACTTCCGGCGCTTCCGGCCGAAAAGCCGTTCGCCGGCAAGGTGGACGAGGCCTATGGAGCCTTCCAGCGCGGCTATTACCTGACGGCAATGGACCTTGCGCTGCCGCGCGCCCAACTCGGCGATCCGGCGGCCCAGACGCTGGTCGCCTCGATCCTCGAGCAGGGCCTCGGCGTCGCGCGCAACCCCAAGGATGCGGCCTTCTGGTACGGCCAGGCGGCGAACAACGGCGATCCGGCGGCGATGTTCAAATATGCGCTGATCCTGATGGAGGGGCGCCACGTCAAGCGCGACCGCAAGGCCGCCGACGAACTGATGAAGAAGGCCGCCGATCTCGGCAACGCGGCCGCCCAGTTCAACTATGGGCAGACGCTCGTTGCCGACGCACCCGGCCAGAAGGGCCTGAAGGCGGCGATGCCCTATTACGAGAAGGCGGCCGAACAGGGCATTGCCGATGCGCAATATGCGCTTTCGCAGATTTATCTCAATGTCGAGGGCATCGACGACGGCAAGCGGGCGCGTGCACGCGAATGGCTGGCCCGGGCGGCGCGCGCCGGCTACGACACCGCGCAGCTCGACATGGCGATCTGGCTGATCGAAGGGATCGGCGGCGACCGCAACCTGGACGAGGGCTTTGCCTGGATGAAGCGGGCAGCCGAGGGCGGCAACGTGGTTGCGCAGAACCGGCTTGCCCACCTCCTCGTCAATGCCATCGGCACGCGGCCCGATCCAATCGAGGCAGCGAAGTGGTACGTGCTGTCGCGCCGGGCGGGGCTCAAGGACGATGCGCTCGAGGATTTCTATCTCGGCCTCAACGACTCGCAGCAGAAATCGGCGCTCGCGGCCGCGAACAAGTTCCGCTCGTCCTGAGCCTAGATTCGACCGGCGCCATGTATTTCGCTTGAACTCTTGGGGTTTTTGTGGTCTTGAAGCCGCGGTTTTGTCCGCGGCCCCTCATGCCATCTCCGCGGGCGGAGTGACTTCTCACTCGGTTTTTTGACGACGGTTGCGTCTTCGCCGACCCTTTACGAGGGCGGGCCGTCAAGCAGGTTCAATGTCCGGTCGAGACGGCTCGGCCGGCCTTCGCTTTCAGAGGATTGCCCTATGGCCCGTTCTGCCCTTCTCAATGTCATGGTCCAGGCGGCCTTCAAGGCCGGCAAGTCGCTGGCGCGCGATTTCGGCGAAGTACAGAACCTACAGGTGTCCTTGAAGGGGCCGAGCGACTACGTTTCCCAGGCAGACCGCAAGGCCGAGCGGAGCATCCGCGAGGATCTCCTGAAGGCCCGCCCGACCTACGGCTTCCTCGGCGAGGAAGGCGAGGAGATCAAGGGCACCGACGGCGCCCATCGCTGGATCGTCGACCCGCTCGACGGCACCACAAATTTTCTCCACGGCCTTCCGCATTTCGCCATCTCGATCGCGCTGGAGCGCCAGGGCGAGATCGTCGCTGCGGTGGTCTTCAATCCGGCAACCGACGAACTCTATACGGCTGAGCGGGGCGGTGGCGCCTTCCTGAACGACCGGCGGCTGCGCGTCGGCGCCCGTAAGGTCCTGTCCGACGCGGTGGTCGGCACCGGCACGCCGCATCTCGGCCGCGGCAATCACGGCAAATATCTCATCGAGCTCCGCCACGTCATGGGCGAGGTTGCCGGCATTCGCCGCTTTGGCTCCGCCTCGCTCGACCTCGCCTATGTGGCTGCCGGTCGCTTCGACGGCTTCTGGGAGCGCGATCTCGCTGCCTGGGATATCGCCGCCGGGGTCCTGCTCGTTCGCGAGGCCGGCGGCTGGGTCACCGACATCGACGGCGGCAGCAAGCCGGTCGAAGACGGCTCGATCATCTGCGGCAACGAATATATCGCCAAGGCGCTGCGCGAGGTCATCCACCGCCCGGTCCCAACGAAGTAGGGCCGCCCAAGGCCATGCTGCGGACCGGCCGCGTACACGTGTCTTCCGGTCCGCGTTCGACATAAGGCATTGGAATCGAACATTTCTGCTCCTTTGCAGCGTTGCGACCCGACCTCCCTGGAGGGGGGCGGCGCATTCCTGGGCCGGCTCTGCCGTTTTCCCTTCAATTTGGCGCAAAGTTCCACTAGTCTCCGGGCCGATAGGATGGTCTCCGGCCATCGGCGGCATCGTTCGGCCGAGATCGCTATTGATTTCGAGAATGATCCGCTACTTCAAAGAGTTGCAGCAACCGGCGCTTGTGCGGACAGGCGCAGGAGCGTGCCGCAAACCGGGAGATTGGCAAACGCATGACGAAACTCAGTCTGTCCGGCTGGCGTGGGCAGGAAGTGGCGGAGGAGAACTATAATCCGCATAAGCTTTCGAGCCCCATGCCCTACTTCTGGACGATGGTCATTTTCCTGATCATCGTCGGTTTTGTCGCGGCGATCCTCTTCCGGCAGGCACGCGAGGCCTTCGTCGGCAATCCCGGCCTCAACGGGCTGATCCTTGGGGTGCTGCTGATCGGCATTCTGCTGGCTTTCAACCACGTGCTCGGCCTCAGGCCCGAAGTGCGATGGTTCAATTCATTCCGCGCCGCTGGCAGTGCCGACAAGGTCGGGCGCGATCCGGTGCTGCTTGCACCCATGCGGGCGCTGATCGGCGGGCGCCAGACGACGGCGATTTCGACGATCGCGCTCCGCTCGATCCTCGATTCCATCGCCACCCGCCTCGACGAGTCGCGCGACATCACCCGTTATCTTGCCGGCCTTCTCGTTTTTCTCGGCCTGCTCGGCACCTTCTGGGGCCTTCTCGGCACGATCGGCTCCATCAATACCGTCATCCAGTCTCTCGACGCCGGTTCCGGGACGACGGAGGACCTCTTAAGCTCGCTGAAGAGCGGTCTCTCGGCGCCGCTGACCGGCATGGGCACCGCCTTCTCGGCCTCGCTCTTCGGACTTTCCGGTTCGCTGATCCTCGGCTTCCTCGATCTCCAGGCCGGCCGCGCCCAGAACCGTTTCTACACGGAACTTGAGAACTGGCTTTCCTCGGTGACCGATGTCGGCTCCGGCTTTTCGGCGCCGATCGAGACGACCGGCGGCGCACCGGCGGAGGAAATGCGGCGCGTCGCCGACCAGCTCTCCCGCCTCGCGCAGGACGGCGGCGTCAACCAGCGCACGACGGCAGCGATGGCGAGCCTCGCCGAGGGCATTCAAGGTCTCGTCAAGAACATGCGCGGCGAGCAGCAGATGCTACGCGACTGGATCGAGGCGCAGCAGGAGGAGGCGAAGTCGATGCGAAAGACGCTCGACCGGCTGACCTCGCGCATCGGCCAGGCCGACCGGATCGCCGTCAACAGCGAGAGGGCCACCTCGCAGGCGAAGCTCAGTCACGCCGACGAAAGCGGGGGTGATTGATCCATGGCTCTCGCCCGAAGGGGCCGCAATCCGCGGACGATCAACTACTGGCCGGGCTTCGTCGATGCGCTGTCGACCTTGCTCATGGCGATCATGTTCCTGCTCAGCGTCTTCGTCACGGCTCAGTTCCTGATGGGGCGGGAGATCACCGGCAAGGACGAGGTGCTGAACCGGCTGAACAGCCAGATCAACGAACTGACCCAGCTTCTCGCCCTCGAGAAGAGCGGCAAGCAGGATCTCGAGGATTCGCTTGCCAATCTCCAGGCCTCGCTTGCCCAGTCAGAGGGCGAGCGGTCCCGCCTTGAAGCGCTGCTTGATCAGGGGGCCGGCAGTACCGATGCGGCCAATCAGAAACTCGGCCGGTTGGGCTCGGAGCTCGAAAACGAAAAGCAGGTCAGCGCCCGCGCGATGAGCCAGATCGAGCTCTTGAACCAGCAGATCGCCGCGCTGCGCAGCCAGATTGCCGCCATCGAGGGCGCGCTTCAGGCTTCCGAGGCGAAGGATCAGGCTTCGCAGGCGAAGATCGCCGACCTCGGCCGCCGGCTGAACGTCGCGCTCGCCCAGCGCGTGCAGGAACTCAATCGCTACCGCTCGGACTTTTTCGGCCGCTTGCGGGAAATCCTCTCCGACCGCGAAAATATCCGCATCGTCGGCGACCGGTTCGTCTTCCAGTCGGAAGTGCTTTTTTCCTCGGGCAGCAGCGACCTGAACCCCGAGGGCCAGGTGGAAATGGCAAAACTCGCCACGGCGCTGCTCGACCTTGCCAGGGAAATTCCGGCCGAGATCAACTGGGTGCTGCGCGTCGACGGCCATACGGACAACGTGCAGCTCTCCGGCACCGGCCGCTTTGCCGACAATTGGGAACTGTCTTCGGCGCGCGCCACTTCGGTCGTCAAGTTCCTGATCTCCAAGGGCGTGCCGGCCGACCGCTTAGTGGCGGCCGGATTTGGCGAATACCAGCCGATTGGGGCCGGGGAAAGCCTGGAGGCGCGGGCGCAAAATCGGCGTATCGAGCTCAAGCTGACCGAAAAATAGACGAGCGGCCCCCGCTTGAATTGACCTTGACGTATGCGTAAGAGTTGCTGGTCGAGGGATGTTGGGGGAGAGCGCCTTGATGGATTGCGATGTGCTGGTCATCGGTGCCGGCCTTGCCGGGCTCGTGGCGGCGTCCGAGGCGGCGGCGCTTGGCCGCAAGGTCATCGTTCTCGACCAGGAAGGCGAGCAGAATCTCGGCGGCCAGGCCTTCTGGTCGCTTGGCGGCCTCTTCTTCGTTGACAGTCTAGAGCAGCGGCGCATGGGCATTCGCGACAGTCATGAACTCGCCGCCCAGGACTGGATGGGATCGTCGCAGTTCGACCGGCCCGAGGATCACTGGCCGCGCCTGTGGGCCGAGGCCTATCTCGATTTTGCCGCCGGCGAGAAGCGACGCTGGCTGCATGCGCTCGGGCTGCGCTGGTTTCCGGTGGTCGGATGGGCCGAACGCGGCGGTGGTCTTGCGCATGGCCACGGCAATTCGGTGCCGCGCTTCCACATTACCTGGGGCACCGGCCCGGCGGTGCTCGAACCCTTCATCCGGCTGACGCGGCAGGCGGAGAGCCGGGGCCTTGTCCGTTTCCGCTTCCGCCACCGGGTCGACGAACTCGTGACGACGGACGGTGCCGTGACCGGCGCGCGCGGGGCAATCCTCAAGGCGGATCCGGTCGGCCGCGGCGAGCGCAGCTCGCGCGATGAGATCGGCGATTTCGAGATCTCCGCCGGCGCGGTGGTCGTCAGTTCGGGCGGCATCGGCGGCAATCATGAGCTGGTGCGCCGCAACTGGCCGCGCAAGCGGCTCGGCCAGCCGCCAGCCTCCATGGTCAGCGGCGTGCCGCACCACGTCGACGGCCGGATGCTGGACATCGCGGCTAAGGCGCGCGGCTCCGTCATCAATGCCGACCGCATGTGGCACTATACCGAGGGCCTCAGGAACTTCGACCCGATCTGGCCGGACCACGGCATCCGCGTCCTGCCGGGCCCGTCCTCCTTCTGGTGCGATGCCGATGGCAACCGTTTTTCGGCGCCGGCCATGCCCGGTTTCGATACGCTCGGGACATTGGCCGCGATCCGGCAGAGCGGCCATGACTATAGCTGGTTCATCCTGACGCGCGCGATCATCAAGAAGGAGTTCGCCCTTTCCGGGTCCGAGCAGAACCCGGATCTGACCGGCAAGAGCATAGCGCTTCTGCTGAAGCGGCTCGGCGCAAAGCCGACCGGCCCGGTGCAGGCCTTCATGGACAAGGGCGAGGACTTTGTCGTCAAGGACCGGCTCGAAGATCTTGTCGAGGGGATGAACAGGTTGACGGGCGATAACCGGCTCTCGGCGAGCCACCTCAAGGCGCAGATCGAGGCACGCGACCGGGAGATCGACAATTCGTTTTCCAAGGACGCGCAGGTTACCGCCATCCGCGGCGCGCGTGCCTATCGCGGCGACCGGCTGCTCCGCACCGCCAGGCCGCATCGTCTCCTGGACCCGAAGGCAGGCCCGCTGATCGCCGTGCGATTGCACATCCTGACCCGCAAGACACTCGGCGGTCTGCAGACCAACCTTGCCGGCCAAGTGCTGGAGCTTTCCGGCGATCCGGTGCCGGGCCTTTATGCGGCCGGCGAAGTCGCTGGCTTCGGAGGCGGCGGCATGCACGGCTACAACGCCCTCGAGGGCACTTTCCTGGGTGGCTGCATCTTTTCCGGCCGTGCCGCGGGGCGGGGCGCGGGCGGGGACGTTTGATCAAAGAATCTTATCATCGCGTTGTAATACCCCTCACCCTAACCCTCTCCCCGTTTTGACGGGGAGAGGGGACTTGCGTGCCTACTGCCGGCCGCTTCCTCAGGCGATGGGTTGGAAGGCGCCGACGCGAGTCTCCTTCGCCCCGTAAGCGGGGAGAAGGTGCCGGCAGGTGGATGAGGGGCAAACACCGGTCTCTCGTCAATCCATCTGGATGTTTGCGTCGCGCACGACCGGTGTCCACTTCGCAAGCTCCGCCTTCACATGGGCGCCGAGTTCCTCGGGCGTCGAGCCGACGATCTTGGCGCTGAATTCCTCCATGCGCTTCTGGACCCCCGGATCGGCAAGCGCCTTCTTGGCCGACTCGTTCAGGCGCGCGATCACCGGCTGCGGCGTATTGGCCGGGGCGAAGAGCGCATTCCAGGTATAGGTCTCGTACCCGGGGATGCCGGATTCGGCGATGGTAGGCACGTCCGGGAAGGAGGGGGCGCGTTCCGCCGTAGTCACCGCCAGTGCCCGGAGCGTTCCGGCCTTGATGTGGCTGGACGAGGAGGGCAGGTTGTCGAACATGATCGGCACTTGGTTGCCGATGACATCGTTCAGCGCCGGGCCGGAGCCCTTGTAGGGGATGTGCTGCATCTCGACGCCGGCCATCGACTTGAAGAGCTCGCCGGATAGATGCAGCGGCGTGCCGTTGCCGGAGGACGCGTAGCTGTACTGGTCAGGCGATGCCTTGAGCAGCGCCAGCAATTCCTGCACCGATTTGGCCGGCAGCTCCGGATTGACGACCAGCACGTTCGGAACGACGACCAGCAGCGAGATCGGCGCGAAGTCCTTCTCCGGATCGTAGGGCTTCGTCTTCAGGATCAGCGGGTTCAAGGCGTGGGTTGCGACCGTCGCCATCAGGATCGTGTAGCCGTCCGGATCGGCACGGGCGACATTGGACGCCCCGAGATTGCCGCCGGCGCCGGCGACGTTCTGGACGATCACCTGCTGGCCGAGATCCTCGGACATCTTCTGGGCGATGATCCGGGCCACGACGTCGGTGGAACCGCCGGCGGCGAAGGGGACCACGAGCGTAATCGTCCGGTCCGGAAAACTCTGCGCCTGCACCGGGCCGCCCAAGGTCATGGCGGAAAGCGTGGCGATGCCGAAGGCAAGGGCGGCGCGGCGGGTCATGCTTAGAAATGGCATTACGGATATCCTCCCAATCTCGTCGAAGGCGCTGCCGGCAAAAGCCGGCCCCCTTACAATAGGGCTGCGCTTGCCGCGGGCAATGGCGGATCGAGAAACAATCACATCCGAGGGCCGCGTGGTTAACGCCCGGTCTCAGGCCTGGGATGCGACAAACAATCCTTCCGCCCCGTGATCGAATTGAAGCCGCGCGAGCTTGGCATAGAGCCCGCCCTGGCGGATCAGCGATGCGTGGGTGCCTTCCTCGACGATACGGCCGTGATCCATGACCAGGATGCGGTCCGCCTTCAGCACCGTCGCCAGCCGATGCGCGATGACGAGCGTGGTGCGCTCTCGCATCAGCCCGTCGAGTGCCTTCTGCACCAGCGTCTCGCTCTCAGCGTCGAGGGCCGACGTCGCTTCGTCGAGAAGCAGGATCGGAGCGGCCTTGATGATCGCCCGGGCAATGGCGATACGCTGGCGCTGGCCGCCGGAAAGCGTCACGCCACGCTCGCCGACCAGCGTGTCATAGCCGCGGTCGAGCCTTGCGATGAACTCGTCGGCCTGCGCCGCGACGGCGGCCGCCTGTACCGCCTCGCGGCTCGCCGTAGTGCCGAAGGCGATGTTGTCATGCACCGAGGCGGCGAAGATCGTCACGTCCTGCGGCACGATGGCGATCCGTTCGCGCAGGTCTTTCGGGTCGACGCTGCGGATGTCCATGCCGTCAACCAGCACGGTTCCCTTGATCGGGTCGTAATAGCGCAGCAGCATCGAGAACAGGGTACTCTTGCCGGCGCCGGAGGGGCCGACGATGGCAACGGTCTCGCCCGGCTCCACCGCGAGGCTCAGGCCTTTGAGGCTCTTGTAGTCGGGCCGCGCCGGATAGGCGAAGTGCACGTCGTCGAAGGCGATCGCCCCCTTCGCCGGCACGGGCATTGGGGCGGGGTGCTCGGGCGCGCGGATCTGCGGAACTTCGCTCAGGAGCTCGTTCAGGCGCTCGGCGGCCCCTGCGGCCTGCGAGATCTCGCCCCAGACTTCCGAGAGCGCTCCGAGGCTGCCGGCGGCAAAGACGGAATAGAGTAGAAACTGGCTGAGCGTGCCAGCCGAAAGCGTGCCGTCCAGCACGTCGCGGGCTCCGAACCAGAGCACCGCAACGACGCTGCCGAACACCATGGTGATGGCAAAGGCGGTGAGCGCCGAGCGGGCTCGGATCGCCGCACGGGCGGCGCCATAGGCCTCCTCCACGGCGGCGCCGAAGCGGTTATTGGCGCTCGCCTCGCCATTGAAGGCCTGTAGCGTGCGGGTGGCGGCGATCGCTTCGCCGGCATAGGCGGAGGCAGCGGCGAGCGTGTCCTGCGCCTGACGGGCGCGGCGCCGGACGGAACGGCCGAAGCCGACGAGCGGGAAGACGATGAGCGGAATGGCGGCGATCACCAGGCTCGACAGCTTCGGGCTGGTATAGACCATCATGCCGATCGCGCCCAGACAGAGGATCAAGTTGCGCAGCGCAACGGATGCCGTGGCGCCGACCGCCGACTTGATCTGCGTCGTGTCCGCGGTCAGCCGCGAGACGATCTCGCCGGACTGGTTGACGTCGAAGAAGGAGGCGGAAAGGCCCGTGACCCGGGCGAAGACGTCGCGCCGGAGATCGGCGACGATGCGCTCTCCCAGCGAAATGACGAAGTAGTAGCGGGCGGCGCTCGCCAGCGCCAACACGATCGCCAGCACCATCAACATGGTGAAATAGGTGTTGATGAAGGCGGAATCGGAATTGGAGAAGCCGTGATCGATCATCCGGCGGACCGCCAGCGGCAGCGTCAGCGTCGTCACCGCGGCGATCGTCAGCGAGATGGCGGCGCCGATCGCAAAGTGGCGATAGCGCCTGACATAGGGCAGCACGGCTGCAAGCGGCCGGACGGACTTGCGCTCTCGTACTTGGTTCTCTTGTCTTGGCACGTGACCCCCGATCGCCTGCCACGGAGGGTCGATTAGTCTTCCGCGCGGCACTTGTTATCCCGCAGACCTTCATGTATAGGCACGGCATCGAATTGAAGAAGCCGTGGCCGAGAGCGGTCCGCGGCTCCATTTACGTGTTCGGTCCCAAAGTCGCAATGCCTTGCGACAATTGGACCCTGGAACTCTAGGAAGATTGTTATGAAGGCAGGCATCCATCCCGAATACCACACGATCAAGGTGGTCATGACCGACGGCACCGAATACGAAACCCGCTCGACCTGGGGTTCGGAAGGCGCAACCATGCACCTCGAAATCGACTCGAAGTCGCACCCGGCCTGGACCGGCGGCAACCAGCAGCTCGTCGACCGCGGCGGCCGCGTCTCGAAGTTCAAGAAGCGCTTCGAGGGCCTCGGCCTCTGATCGCTCGCGATATCGCGTTTCTGGAGCCCGGCAATGCCGGGCTTTTTTGTTGGCTGTTGTTGCCTTCTGGACGAAAGAGTCAGATGCAGGCTTTACGCAGGCGATCCTCTCGCTCGGCGGCTTGTGCATGGATTCTCGGCAAGCCCGAGAATGACGAAGAAGAAGGGGGCCGTTTTCGTCGGAGACGAGCGAAGGTTGACAGCACCTGTCGCTTACCCTCGTCTCAACTTAAGACCGAGCGTTGTCAAGGGGGTCCTCCTCGGGCTTGACCCGGGTAAAACCCGAGGATGACGGGAGAGTGAACCGCTGTCGAAAAAGGGGAGCGCACCTGCCGGCATCATACACCGCTTGATTTGCACTGAGCATTACCCAGAAGCGTCATCCTCGGGCTTGCCGCGAGGATTCACACACACGCACTCCTTTGCGTGCTGGCTCGGACAGGCAAGTGCGTGAGAAGAGAATGCAAGGACCATGCAAGACAGACCGCTGGGAAATTCGCGTGCCGCACGCACGAAAAACCCGGCGCGTGGCCGGGCCTCGAACTCTGCCGTGATTACCGTCGACGTCAGTTGCCGCCAAACGCTGTCTGCAAGAGCTTGATCTGTGCCTTGACGCCGTTCTGGTTGTCTGGGACGAAGGTCGTGGCCTCCTGCGGCCGGTAGATCTCGCGGTCGAGCAGGGCGACGCGGTTCTGCAGGCGAAGCGAGCGTTCGATCAGGTCGCGGAAGCTGTCGGGCAGATCGTTCCAGCCGGGCGCGCTGCGGTCGACATTGAAGCTGTCGAGGCGAACTTTGCTTTTTTCCGACAGGACCTGTTCGCGGCTCATCTCGCCATTGTTGACAGCGCGCTGTAGGAGGAGCCAGGAGGCCATCTGCATCAGCCGCGTCGTCAGCCGCATCGACTCGGCGGCGTAAAGCACCGAGGCCATACGCGGCAACACCTTGGAGGCAGCACGGCCAGGACCATCGAGGTAGCTCGCCGTTTCCTCGACGAGGCCCATCCCTTCGGCATAGAGCGCCTTGAACTGCGCCGAGGACGCAGCGTGTCCTGCGAAACTGACGGTATTCAATCCTCTCTCGGACATGGCCTGTTTTTCCCTGGTTCAAAACGCATCACGGTCAGGTAACGAAGTGGCTTTGGGAAAAGTTTCCTTGAGGCCCCTCTATGCTCGAAGAATGATCTGATACCGCATTCCGCGCAAGGGTATTCTTAAGAAAGGGTTAATCTCCACAATTCTTTGAAAACAGCTGTCGCGAAACAAAAAAAGAGCCGCGCGGGGCGGCTCTCAAGGTAAAACAGGGAGAAATCAGACCCATTCGCCAATCGGTGAAAATGTCTGAGTCCGGAAGACCGGATGACGGTAGAATTACAGAAAATGCCTAATATCCCGTTAAGCGGCCGTCCGCCGGCGCTCTCTGAGGCTTGTCTAGCTCTCAGCGGAAGAGGCCTTCGGCGGCCGATCGGCTCGCCGATTTTCGGGTGCGCTCCGCCTCCAGCCGGGCGATTTCCTCCGACAGCAGCGCAATGCGCGCGGTGAGTTCGTCGACGGAGAGCTGCGAAAGGTCGCTGCCGATCTCATGCGCGGTCTTCTTCTTCGGCTGATCGTCGTCAAACAGGCTCATCGGCTCTCTCCTCCGCTTCGGGATCGTCGACGGTGTCTCCCCGCGTCTCCTCGAAGGGTGCCGCGCGCGGAGAGAGCTGCAGGCTTTCCGGCGTCGTCGGTGCACCGGCATTGACCGGCGAGAAGGTCTCGCGCTCGGCGACGGGCACGGGTGCGCGCCGGCGGCTGCGGACGATCGCATAGGCCGTGATCAGCATATGCGCACAGGCGGTGATCATGAAGAGGCCATAGGGGCCCGTCGCAGTCATCACCGGGCCGCCGATCGTCGGGCCGATGATCGTGCCGATGCCGTAGAGCAGAAGCAGGCCGCCGGAGACCTTGACGAAATCCTCCGGTGTGGCGAAGTCGTTGGCGTGCGAGACGGCGATCGGATAGAGCGCGTTTGCCGCGGCCCCGTAGACGGCAATCAGCGTCAGCACGATCCAGACTTGGCCCGGCTCGATCAGGAAGAGCATGAGCCCGGCAAGCGCCCCCACACCGGCCAGAACGGCGAGCACATAGCGGCGGTCGACGCGGTCGGAAATTCGGCCGGCGGGCAACTGCATGACCGCCCCGGAGAAGATCGCGACGCTCATCATCGCCGCGACGGTGCTGTCGGAAAGACCCGCCTGGCGGCCGAAGACGGCGCCGAGCGTGCCGAAGGCCCCGTTGGCGATGCCGATCAAGAGGATGCCGAGGAAGGACACCGGCGAATTGCGGTAAAGGCCGCGAAGGTCGAGCCGCACCTGCTTGAGCGGCGTCGGCGAGGCGGCCTTGGACAAGAGCGTCGGCAACATCGCGACGCAGTAGAGAATGCCGCAGATCATGAAGAAGAATGTGGTCGTCGTCTCGCCGAAGGGGATCATCATCTGCCCGCCGACGACGCCGAAGAGGGTGATGGCGATATAGAGGGAGAAGATTACGCCGCGGCTTTCATTGGTGGCGCGCTCGTTCAGCCAGCTTTCGATGATCATCGACGTGCCGGCGGTCGAGAAGCCGGTCAGCGCGCGCAGGACCAGCCACCAGATGGGGTCGATCATTATGCCGGTCAAAAGGGAAACGATGGCAATCAGCGCCGTGAAGACACTGAAGGCCCGAACGTGCCCAATGCGCTTCACGACATTCGGGGCGAAGAAGCAGCCGAGCACGAAGCCCGAAGCCCAGGACGTGCCGATCAGGCCGAGAATCGTGGTCGGGTATCCTTCCGCCGTGCCGCGCACCGGCAGGAGCAGACCCAGCAGACCGTTTCCTAGAAAGAGGAACAGAGTGCCGAGCAACAGCGCGGCGACGGGGAGCAGGTTGTTTCTCATTGTTCCATCCGAAATCGTTCTGCGACCGGCAATTCGCGGCGGCATGTGGTGCCGTTCAACTGGAATCGCTGCCGCCGGTCATTGCAAATCGGCGGCGAAAACAATAGCCCTCTATGCGTCGAAAAGTGACGGCCGTATGACGTTGCAACCGTGGCCGCGGAATTCTCCGGAATAAATGAATGTCGAAGGCACTGACGCTTCTCCTCTTCGTCGCCATGTGTGTGCACATCATCAAGCCGCTCGGATATCCCGGTCTCAGGCAGCGCCGGGATTTCTGGAAGATCGCCGTCTTCGCCATCGCCGTGATGATGGTCACGGTGTTCGTCCGGCCGTAGCCGCAGTCGCACTCACCTGCCGCGGATAGAACATGCGCAGGGAATGCGCGACCGCACGACGTTCCCTTAGAAACAGCTAACCTTTGAGGACAGGGCTACACTTGCGCGCAAAATGCCCGAAGTCTGCGCACGACATGTAGTCAAGAAAAGGTTAAATTACCGTGCTCGGCCACAAGATGAAAATCGAGGCACTCTTGGAACGCCGCCTGACCGCCATTCTCGCTGCCGATGTCGTGGGCTACAGTCGCCTGATGGGAACCGACGAGGCGGGGACGCTGGCCGCCTTGAAACGGCATCGCCGCGAGTGCCTGGAGCCGAAGATCGCCGAACACAAGGGGCGCATCGTCAAGCTGTCCGGCGACGGCATGCTGATCGAATTTTCGAGCGTCGTGAATGCGGTGGCCTGTGCGGCCGAGATCCAGCGCGGCATGCTCGTTCGCAACGAAGGCCTGCCGAGGAGCCGGCGCATCGAACTCAGGATCGGCATCCACCTCGGCGACGTGATCGTTGAGGAGGGCGACATCTTCGGCGACGGCGTCAACGTTGCGGCGCGGCTCGAGGGGCTCGCCGATCCCTCCGGTATTGCGGTATCCTCGTCGGTGCGCGACCAGGTCGGCTCGCGGTTGGACCTCGGCTTCGTCGACAAGGGCGAATACAGCCTGAAGAACATCGCGCCGAATATCCGCGTCTATACGGTCGCGCTCGGCGAGGCGGCCGCCCGGCAGGAAACGGAGCCGCCCGACGCGACGCTCGAGGCCGGCTACGAATTATCGATCGGCGTCCTGCCCTTCACCAATATGAGCCACGATCCGGAGCAGGAATATTTCTCCGACGGCATCACCGAGGACATCATTACCGATCTTTCGAAGATCTCGCGCCTGCATGTCGTCGCCCGCAACACCGTCTTTACCTACAAGGGCAAGCCGGTGAAGGTGAAGCAGATCGCCCAGGAACTCGGCGTCCGCTTCATTCTGGAAGGCAGCGTCCGCAAGGTCGGCGAACGTGTCCGCATCACCGGCCAGCTCATCGATGCGCATACGGGCGGGCACCTGTGGGCCGATCGCTATGATCGTGATCTCACCGATATCTTTACCATCCAGGACGAGATCACGCATGCGATCGTCGCCCAGTTGAAGATCAAGCTGCTGCCGGAGGAGAAGAAGGCGATCGAGAGCGATCCGACCACTTCCGTGGAAGCCTATACCTATTATCTGCGTGGCCGGCAGTTCTCGCATACTTGGACTCGGTCCTACCTGCTGCTTGCCCGCCGGATGTTCCTGAAGGCTGTCGAACTCGATCCGAACTATGCGCGCGCCTACGCGGGCATCGCCGAATGCGAATGTGCGATCAGGGATTGGCACGAAAAGGAGTTTCCGCTCGAGAGCATCTTCGAGATGAGCTCCAAGGCACTGGCGCTCGACCCGAACCTGGCGGAAGCGCATGCCTCACGCGGGCTGGCATTGACCCACGACGGGCAGACGGAAGAGGCCGGCCGCGAATTCCGCCAGGCTCTGGCGCTGAGTCCGTCGCTCTATGAGGCCAATCTTTATTATGGCCGCTTCCTATTTGCGCAGGGCCGGTTTCAGGAGGCGGTGCAGTTCTTCAAGCGGGCGGCGGAAATCCGCACCGACGACTATTTTTCACCAATTCATTTGATGAACTGCTATCTCTCGCTCGGAATGGAATCCGAGCGCCAGCGCTGGGCGCGGATCGGCATCGAGCGGGCGAAAACCGCGCTGGAGCGGCACCCGGAAAATGCGAGCCCCGCCCATCGCGGGGCCTTGGCGCTCGCGCATCTGGGCGAAGGGGAGCGCGCCAAGGAATGGGCGGCGCGAGCGCTGGCGGTCGATCCGGACGATATCGTCGCGCAATATAACGCGGCCTGCGTCCATTCCTTATTGGGAGAGAGCGAGCGCGCGCTCGATCTGCTGGAAGCCGTCGTTCCGCAGAGCTCCAGCTACCATCTCCTCTGGTTCAAGCAGGACTCCGATCTGGATCCGATTCGCGATCACCCCCGATTTCGGGCACTTCTCAAGTCGATGAGGGATTGCACGCCCGAGACGCGCTGATCCGGCGGGCCTCCTGCATGTCTCCTTAAATCGACCTCGATCTGAGGACAAAGACATGCAGCAATTCAAAGTGCTACAGCGACCTTACGCGTCTGATAAGACGCGCGGCGCTGTAGTGCTCAGACCTCGATCGACCCGCGCATCACCGCCACGCAATTGCCCGAAACGCTGACCTCGCGGACCGTGCCGTTCTTCTTGTTGACGCGGACCGTTATGACGCTGCGGCGGCCCATTTCCACGCCTTGCTCGATGACAATCTCGATTTCCGCATCCGCCTGCGGCAGAAGCGAAGCGAGATAGGCGCCGAGCGCCGCCGAGGCGCTGCCGGTCGCCGGATCCTCGATGACATTGTCGAGCGGCGCGAACATGCGAGCCCTGATCTGCCAGGGGCGCTCGGGCGTGCGCGCATAGAGAAACAGGCTGAAGCTGTCATCGGCGAGTGGGTAACGCGCATTCGCTTCATGGAAGGCGCTGACATCGGGCCGCGCATTCGACAGGGCGGCGACATCCCTGACTTCGGCGGCGGCAAAGGCGAGGCCGACCGAGACACGCACGGCGGGATGAGTGCGTTCGCTCACGTCCTCCGGCCGGAGTGAGGCGCAGGCGGCGACGGTCGCAGCGTCGATGACCGGTCCGATGCTGAGCGGCCGGGGAGCGACGATGCGCGCGCCGGCAATGGCGTCGCCGTCGCCGAGAAGGGCAACCTCGACCAGCCCGGCCTTCTCTTCGAAACGCAGTTTGTCGCCGGGCCTTCTGCCGAAGATCTCCCCCTGTTGACCGAGCACGAAGGCGGTGCCGACATTAGGATGTCCGGCAAAGGGAATTTCGGCGGTCGGCGTGAAGATGCGCACACGGGCAGTGTTCGCCGGATCATCCGGCGGCAGCACGAAGGTGACTTCGGAATAGCCGAATTCGGTGGCGATCGCCTGCATCTGCTCGTCGCTCAAGCCCCGTGCATCGGGGATGACGGCGAGCTGGTTTCCGGTGAAGCGTTCGGCGGTGAAGACGTCAACGGTGACATAGGAGACGGATTTCATTGCAGTTCCCCGGCAATCGGCAATGGCGCTGATGTAAAAGCGTTATCGGCCCGCCGAAACAGCAAACTTGTCTCCCTGACAATTGGCCCCGAATACTACAGCGCCGTGCGTCTTAGCAGACGCACAAAGGACGCCATAGCACTTTGAATTGCTGCATGTTTTTGTCCCCAAATCGGCTACGATTTGAGGAAACATGCAGTAAGGCCCGGCGACATCGCTGCCGCCGGGCCTTCTCCTCGCTCCCTTTAACTCTTTGTCCGCTCAGGCTTACCCATCAGGCGGCCTGTTCGAGGTCCTTCTTCCAGCTGCCCTTGGCGGCGAGGCTGCACATCTTGGCGCGATGCGAGAAGGCGCGCTGGCCGGCGGCGACGTTCTCCGGCTTGCCGTTCCAGGCGTTGAGCGCTTCCTGCTGCAGGGCGCGGCCATACGAGAAAGTCAGCTTCCAGGGCAGGTCGTGCGCCGTGTTCATGGCCGAGAGATGCGCGGTTGCCTCTTCCGTCGACTGGCCGCCGGACAGGAAGGCGATTCCGGGGACAGCGGCCGGCACGGTGCGCTTTAGTACCTTGACGGTGCGCTCGGCAACGTCTTCGACCGAAGCCTTGCGGGCCTTCTTGCCGTCGATCACCATGCTCGGCTTCAGGATCATGCCTTCGAGCTTCACACGCAGGTCGCCCAGTTCCTCGAAGACGGTGCGAAGTACCCATTCGGTTACTTCTTCCGAACGCTCGATCGAGTGGTCGCCGGGGGCGCCGTCCATGAGCACTTCCGGCTCGACGATGGGGACGATCCCGGCCTCCTGGCAGAGCGTCGCATAGCGGGCAAGCGCATGGGCATTGGCCTTGATGGCGCCGAAGCTCGGCAGGGTTCCGGAGATTGCGATGACGCCACGCCATTTGGCGAAGCGGGCGCCCGCTTCATAATACTTGGCGAGGCGGGCGGCGAGGCCGTCGAGGCCCTCGGTGACGGTCTCATTAGGGAAATGCGGCAGGGGCTTTGCGCCGGTGTCGACCTTGATGCCGGGGATCGAGCCGGCGTTCTTGATGACGTCGACGAGCGCGGTGCCGTCGGCGGCCTTCTGGAACAGGGTTTCCTCATAGAGAATGACGCCGGAGATATAGTTGCGCATCGCCTCATCCGAGCGCAGCAGCATCTCGCGATAGTCGCGGCGCGAGGTCTCGGTGGACTCGAGGCCAATGCTATCGAAGCGCTTCTTGATCGTTGCGGTCGACTCGTCGGCAGCGAGCAGGCCCCGTCCGTTGGCGACCATGGCAACCGCAATATCTTCCAGTCTTTCGCTCATCTTTTTCTCCTACACAGAGCGCCGAACGCAGCGGAGCGGCGCAAGAAACCGTTTCGGTCTGAGGGCGCAAGAAACATCCTCGCGTCCGACTGCATGCCTCCGTAAGCCGTCGCCGATTTACGCAAGGAAACATGCAGCAATTCAAAGTGCTACAGCGGCCTTTGGACGTCCTAAAGACGCGCGGCGCTGTAGGTACGCAGCGCGCGATAACAGAAGATACTGTGCGGGAAAATGGCAGTAAAATCGACTAAAACGATTTAAAAAAATTTAATCGTTTGAAATGTCACAATTTTTTTGAGGCACCGACCCGGGCTTATCCATTTGCCCGGGTCGGCGCGCGTGCGGCTACTTCTGCTGGTGGAGGATATCGACACCGGGCAGCGGCTTGCCTTCCATCCATTCGAGGAAGGCGCCGCCGGCGGTGGAAACATAGGAGAAATCGTCGGCGACCTCGGCGTGGTTTAGGGCAGCGACCGTATCGCCGCCGCCGGCGACCGAGACGAGCGAGCCCTGACGGGTGCGGCTGGCCGCATGCTTGGCGGCGGCCACCGTCGCTTTGTCGAAGGGGGCGATTTCGAAGGCTCCGAGCGGACCGTTCCAGACGAGGGTTTCAGCGCGCGAGATCCAGTCGCTGATGGCAGTGACGGATTTCGGCCCGACATCGAGCACCATTGCGTCGGCCGGGATCGCCTTGATGTCGACGACCTCGTGGTCGGCGCCTGCCTTGAATTCGCGGGCGACGACGCCGTCTTCCGGCAGCACGATGGCACATCCGGCGGCTTCCGCCGCGGCGATAATCGACTTTGCCGTTTCGGCAAGATCGTGCTCGCAGAGCGACTTGCCGACATCGATGCCTTGGGCGGCGAGGAAGGTGTTGGCCATGCCGCCGCCGATGACGAGCGCGTCGACCTTCTTCACGAGGTTCTGCAGCAGGTCGATCTTGGTCGACACCTTTGCGCCGCCGACGATAGCGACGACCGGACGCTTCGGATTGCCGAGACCCTTTTCGAGTGCCTCGAGTTCGGCCTGCATGGTGCGGCCGGCATAGGCGGGCAGGTGCTGTGCCAGGCCCTCGGTCGAGGCATGGGCGCGGTGCGCTGCGGAAAAGGCGTCGTTGACATAGATGTCGCCATTGGCGGCCAATGCCGTGACGAAGGCCGGATCGTTCTTTTCCTCGCCCTTGTGGAAGCGGGTGTTTTCGAGCAGCAGCACGTCGCCGTCATTCATGTCGGCTATCGCATTGGCGGCCTTGTCACCGATGCAGTCGGCGGCGAAGTGGACGCGCTGGTCGAGGATTTCCTCGACGGCAGGGGCGATCGCCTTCAGCGACATGTCGGCGACCGGTTCGCCCTTCGGGCGGCCGAAATGGGCAAGCAGGATGACCTTCGCCCCTTTTTCGGAGAGTTCGCGGATCGTCGGCGCCACGCGCTCGATGCGGGTGGTGTCGGTCACCTGACCGTCCTTGACCGGCACATTGAGATCGACGCGCACCAGCACGCGTTTGCCGGCGATATCGGTCAGATCGTCAAGGGTCTTGAAAGCCATCAGTTCGTCTCCAGTGATAGTCTCTGAAAAAGGGTGGGATAGTCGGTGACGAGGCCGTCCTCGTCCAGCGGCAGGTCGGCGGTGAAGCTGCGGTCTTCCGCCTGGTAGCGATAGAGTTTGCCCTCCTCGATGCAGGTATAGTGCTGGCCATCGACCGTGGGCTCGAAGCTGTCGAATGGCACGTAAAGCATCTTGAGTTTTACGGTGCCCGACGCCCGCGTGAGGTCCAGACGGCGGATCGGCAGGGTGTTGGTGAAGGGCGTGCCGGCAAGATCGATGTCGATGCAGCCGTCGAAGCGGGGAAGGGCGACGCCTTCCGCCGTGCGCCAATGGCCGCCGCCGTCGGAGAGCAGGTGCAGCCGGCGTCCGTCCGCCGTCCCGATGAAGAAGGAAGTGACACGCCAGCCGGCGTCGCAGTCAATGCGGTAGCGAACGCCATAGGCGGCTCCGCCGCGCGCGCCGATCAGCACGCTTTCGGCGCGGATTGCCGCGCCCACCGATGCGTCGAGAGGCCGGATCGTCAGATGTTCGAGCCCTTCCCCCTCGAGCGGACGCCAGCGCACCGTCGTTGAGGAAAGGGCCCGGAACATGGTCTTAGATGAGCTTGCTCAGGGCGACCGCCGTGTCCGACATGCGGTTGGAGAAGCCCCATTCGTTGTCGTACCAGGTGAGGATCGACACGAACTTGCCTTCCATCACCTTGGTCTGGTCCATGTGGAAAACGGAGGAATGCGGGTCATGGTTGAAGTCGATCGAGACGTTCGGGGCAAGCGTGTAGCCGAGAATGCCCTTGAGGGGGCCGTCGGCGGCTGCCTTGATCGCCGCGTTGATCTCCTCCTTGGTCGTGTCGCGCTTGGCGACGAACTTCAGGTCGACGACCGAGACGTTCGGGGTCGGCACGCGCATGGCGAAACCGTCGAGCTTGCCCTTGAGTTCCGGCAGGACGAGGCCGACGGCCTTGGCCGCACCGGTCGAGGTCGGGATCATCGACAGCGCCGCGGCACGGGCGCGGTAGAGGTCCTTGTGCATCTGGTCGAGCGACGGCTGGTCGTTCGTGTAGGAGTGGATCGTCGTCATCATGCCGTGATCGATGCCGATGGCGTCGTTCAGCACCTTGGCGACCGGTGCGAGGCAGTTGGTCGTGCAGGATGCGTTGGAGATGACCAGGTGATCTTTGGTCAGCTTGTCGTGGTTGACGCCGTAGACGACGGTGAGATCGGCGCCGTCGGCCGGTGCCGAGACGATGACGCGCTTGGCGCCGGCTTCGAGATGGGCGGCTGCCTTGTCGCGCGCGGTGAAGATGCCGGTGCATTCCATCGCGACGTCGACGCTGAGGTCCTTGTGCGGCAGTTCGGCCGGGTTGCGGATGGCCGTCACCTTGATCGGCTTGCCGCTGTTGATGACGATCGCGTCGCCGTCGACCTTCACGTCGGCCGGGAAGCGGCCGTGAATGGAGTCGAAGCGCAGCAGGTGGGCGTTGGTCTCGACGGGGCCGAGGTCGTTGATCGCGACGACTTCGATATCCGTGCGGCCGGATTCAACGATGGCGCGAAGCACGTTGCGGCCGATGCGGCCGAAACCATTGATGGCGACTTTGACTGTCATGTCGGGTCTCTCCCTATCAGTTTGGCGTGGGTAAACGAATGGAGGGCGCCACAAGGGCGCCCTCCGGCTTGATCAGGACAGCTTGGCTTCGGCGGCCGCGACAACCGCTTCCGGCGTGATGCCGAAGTGCTTGTAGAGTTCCTTGTAGGGACCGGAAGCGCCGAAGCTCGACATGCCGACGAAGGTGCCGTCGCTGCCGATGATATGATCCCAGCCCTGGCGGACGCCGGCTTCGATGGCGATCTTGACCGGCGAATTGCCGACGATCGCCTTCTGATAGTCGTCGCTCTGCTCCGCGAAAAGCTCGACGCAGGGCACGGAAACGACGCGGGCGGAAATGCCCTTCTCCTGCAGCGCCTGGCTGGCCTTGACGGCGATCTCCACTTCCGAGCCGGTGGCGAAGAGCGTCACCTTCGCATCCTTCGCGGGGACCAGGTCATAGGCGCCGCGGGCGCAGAGGTTTTCTTCCTTGAATTCGGTACGCACCGCCATCAGGTTCTGGCGCGTCAGCGCGATGGCGGACGGGCGATTGCGGCTTTCGAGTGCGAGCTGCCAGCACTCCGCCGTTTCCGTCGCGTCGGCCGGGCGAAACACCAGGAGGTTGGGGATGGCGCGCAGCGAGGCCAGGTGCTCGACAGGCTGGTGCGTCGGGCCGTCCTCGCCGAGACCGATCGAATCGTGGGTCAGGACGTGGATGACGCGAATGCCCATTAGTGCGGCAAGCCGGATCGACGGACGGCAATAGTCCGAGAAGATCAGGAAGCCGCCCGAATAGGGGATTAGTCCGCCATGCAGCGCCATGCCGTTCATGGCGGCGGCCATGCCGTGCTCGCGTACGCCGTAGTGGACGTAACGGCCGGAGAAATTGTCCGGCGTGATCGAATGGGTCTGGCTCGTCTTGGTGTTGTTGGAGCCGGTCAGGTCGGCCGAGCCGCCGATCGTCTCGTTGAGCACGCCGTTGATGACTTCCAGCGCATCCTCGGAAGCCTTGCGGGTGGCCGGCGACGGCTTGGTCTGGGCGAGCTTCTGCTTGTAGGCGCTGATCGCCGGGGCGAGGCCCGCTTCGAGTTCGCCGGAGAAGCGGCGCACGAATTCGGCCCTCTTCTCAGCGGCCTCGAGCTTTGCCTCCCATGCCCTGCGCGTCTCGGCCGAGCGCTCGCCGGCGCTGCGCCAGGCGTCGAGCACGTCGGCGGGAACGGTGAAGGCTTCGGCTTCCCAACCGAGCGCCTTGCGGGTCGCGGCGATCTCCTCGGCGCCGAGCGGCGAGCCGTGCACCTTGTGGGTGCCGGCCTTGTTCGGCGCACCGAAGCCGATGACGGTCTTGCAGGCGATCATCGTCGGCTTGTCGGACTTCTGCGCCTCCTCGATCGCCGCGGCGATCGCTTCCGGATCATGGCCGTCGACGGCAATCGTATGCCACTTGGACGCACGGAAGCGGGCGTGCTGATCGGTCGAGTCGGCGATCGAGATCGGCCCGTCAATCGAGATGTTGTTGTCGTCCCAGAAGACGATGAGCTTGTTGAGCTTCAGATGGCCGGCAAGCGCGATCGCCTCCTGGCTGATGCCTTCCATCAGGCAGCCGTCGCCGGCGATCACATAGGTGAAGTGCTCGATGAGGTCGCTGCCGAATTCGTCGCGCAGCTTGCGCTCGGCGAGCGCCATGCCGACGGCATTGGCAATCCCCTGGCCGAGCGGCCCCGTGGTCGTTTCGATGCCGGCGGCATGGCCGTATTCCGGATGGCCGGCGGTCCGAGAGCCGAGCTGGCGGAAATTCCTGATCTCGTCGATGGTGATGTCTTCGTAGCCGGTGAGATAGAGCAGCGAATAGAGCAGCATCGAGCCGTGGCCGGCCGACAGCACGAAGCGGTCGCGGTTCGCCCAGGCGGGGTTTTTCGGGTCGAAGCTCAGGTAGCGGGTGAAGAGGACCGTTGCTATGTCGGCCGCCCCCATCGGTAGACCCGGGTGGCCGGAATTTGCCTTCTCGACGGCGTCCATGGAGAGGAAACGGATTGCATTCGCCATCCGGTCGTGTTTTTCGCGAGAGATCATGACTGTTCCGTTGCGTTCGGTGGTCAGGGGACGGTCTCTATCCTCCAAAGACCGTATGAGAAGCGGCCGAACACATAGCAGGTGCGCCGCCCGAGTCAACAAATACAGGCCTTCCGGCGCCGGTGGCGGCGCGCTTTTTGCGACCTTGCCTGGGCCGAAGGATCGCGCCGCAAGCATAGCATCGGCGGATAAAATCGGCGATCCACAGCTTGCAGCGTGCAATTGGCGACGCCGCCATTGTTGAGCCTTACGGAATGGGTTTAAAAAGGTTGATCCGAACGGCCGGAACGCTGGACGATTCGGAGCGCGGAGCGAGAGAGGTTCAGGCGATAGGCGCGGGATCGGCTCCGCCCCTTGTTTCGGGCAATGAGAAAGCGTTCGGCCTTGCTCATCCCCTCTGGAGGTTTCGAAAGAGATGCCTGCAAAGACGGTCAATGCGGCGATCGAGGAATTGCGAAACGCGGTTCAGTCCCTTGAAATCGCAATCGACGGCCGCTTTGACAAGGAAAAGGACGTGAGCGAGTTCGAGGGCGAGGTGCGCCGGGTCAATACGGACCGGTCGCGGCTGGCGCAGGAGCTCGATCAATCGCAGTTCCGGGCCAATCGTTTGGAAGAAGTCAATCGCGAAGTGTCCCGCCGTCTGGTGACGGCGATGGAGACCATTCGGGCAGTGCTGGATCGCTGAGGTTCTTGAAGCATGGCACAGGTGACGGTGACGATCGACGGTAAGGCCTACCGCATGGCCTGCGAGGAAGGGCAGGAGGATCACCTGAGCGACCTCGCCGCCCGGTTCGATCAATATGTCGGCCACCTGAAGGGGCAGTTCGGCGAAATCGGCGACCTCAGGCTGACGGTGATGGCGGGCATCATGGTCATGGACGAACTGAGCGAGGTCAATCGGCGGCTGAAGAACCTCGAGGCCGAGGTCGGAAACCTGAAGAACAGCCGCGACGCGAACCTTTCCGACCAGGCGAGAAGCGAGGAGGCGCTCGCCTCGGCATTGGCGGACGTGACGGCGCAGATCCAGGACATCACCGCCAAGCTCAACGGCCGCCCGGCCGCTCCGGCGAACTAGGCCGCCCCGGCTCGAGACCCCCAATTGTCGGTGCGGGTGCGATTTCCGCCGGACCGCTCTGGCGAAAACGGTGAAGACGTTCTATATCTGCGGGGCGGTCTGCGCTTCCCGACAGGAACCACAATCCCCGGGGCCATACACGATCTCAAGGGAGCTGTCCCTGTCCGGACCCGTGGGTCTGGACCACACGGCGCCCACCTACTTAGTAGGCACCCGGGATCGTAAACTCTCCACCGGTCGTCGTGGATCGCACTCCTTCCTTTCAATCGGCACCCCGAAAGGCGCGACGGATGGCGTCGGCCATTGCGTCCACCGTCGGGGAGCGATGGTCCGGTCTCGTGCGCAAGACGACGTTCGACATGTCGATGATGCCGAAGCCGTCGTCTTCGGTCAGTTCGCGGCAGCCATGGGGTATGGCGCTGCGCGACAGCGCGGCGATGGCGAGACCTGAAACGACCGCGGCGATTAGGCCGCTGCTCGTGCGGCTGACATAGGCGACGCGACTGTCTATGCCCCGTTTCTTCAGACTGCGCAGGGCCAGATCATCACACCACCCGCCTTCATAATAGGTATAAGTGGCAATTGGCACAGGTCGCCGCTCATGCGTGCCGTGCTGGTCCGAGACGGCCCAGACGGTCGGATCCACCATGAGGACTTCGTTCCTCGTTCGGCCGCCCGGCTCGAACACGACGGCGATGTCGATCTCGCCGGCATCGAGCGATTTCAGATTGGACATCGAGTGCCCCTGCTGCACCGTCACCTCGACATTCGGGTGACTGGCGGCGAAGGCGCCGAGCGCTCTCGGCAGCGTTGAGTTGATGTATTCCTCCGATATGCCGATGCGGACCGAGCCGTCGAGGGCGGGCTGGCGCAGGGCTGCCGCCGTGTCGTCGAGCAGGGCGACAATCCGCCGCGCATTGTCGACGAGGCGCCGGCCCTCAGCCGTCAGCACGACGCCGCGGGAATGCCGCTCGAAAAGCGGGAAGCCGAGCAGGTCCTCGAGCTTCTTGATCTGCATGCTGACGGCCGATTGCGTGCGTCGAACCGCATCGGCGGCCCGTGTCAGGTTGCCGGTATCGGCGACCGCGAGAAACGTTCTGAGCAAGTCGCTGTCGAGCGGAAGGGACATGGCGGCGCCATAAGAAATTCTGATGCCAGCCATGTTCGCAATTCGTTTGTCTCATGTCAACGAAAGCCGGAAAATCGGATTGTTTCTTCTTTCGCGAGGCCCTGTCATGCCTGTACTGGTTGCGCCCGCTTCTCCGACTTCCCGGCAATCGTCGCTGTTCGGCGCCGCGGTCGAGCGTTTGCGGCTGCGGTGGGCCATCGAGGCCCATTGGAGGCTGGTGATGGATCGCGGCGACCCGCATCTCATCAGCGACGGCGGCCTCGTCGGGATCGAGTCTTCGCCGGACGGATGGTGGCCGGATCCGGTCCGGCATTCACACTGGATGCTATGAGATAAGGTCGAGCCTTGCGGCGCGAATGACGGCTTCGGCGAGATTGTTCGCGTTGAGCTTGCGCATCGCCTCTTCGAGGGCCCGATCGATCCGTTCCACCGGAATATCGGTTTCGCGCATCATCTCCAACCGAGTCCGGCCGCGGGCTGCCAGCGAGAGGCAGCGCAGTTCCAAAACGCCGAGCTGGTCGATCCTGTCCGTCATGGACACGGGCCTGTTCTCCGAGAGCTACCGGCACGCCGGATCGCAGCTCGTCCAATCATTTGAAATCATGAAGGTAATTGCACGAGCAAAGCGTCGCGCGAAGCCGAACCGCGGCAAAAGGTGAAGATCCGGTTAATGCTGTTTCGTTTTGGGAGGGGTGGAGGACTGTCGCGAAATGTTGCAAAAGCGACGGAGACACGGGTTCAGTTCGCCTGTGAACTGCACTACCTCGTTGCAGGTTCGAACCGTTTGATGGAAAGGGATGCTTGATGTCGCCGAGGGACTTGAAAGCCGCACTGCGGACGGAGCGTCTGGCGATGCGCGACGCCATGCCGGCCGAGGCCCGCATCGAGGCGAGCCTCGCCATGGCGGATCATGCCAGCGACATCATCGCGCTTGATCCCGGGCACGTGGTTTCCGGCTTCTGGCCGATCCGTTCGGAGGCGGACATCCGGCCGCTGATGGTGCGGCTCAAGGACCGCGGGGCGCGCCTCTGCCTGCCGGTGATCCTCGACAAGAAGACCATTGTGTTTCGCGAGCTCGCCGACGGCGTGGCGGTCGTAGAGACCGGCTTCGGCACGACGGGCCCGGGACCGGACGCGCCCGAGCTCGATCCGGACATTATGCTTGTGCCGCTTTCGGCCTTCGATGCGGTCGGCCACCGGATCGGCTACGGCGCCGGTTATTATGACCGGGCGATCGACCGCTTGCGCAGCAAAGGCCACATGCCGCGCCTGATCGGGATTGCATTCGACTGCCAGGAAGTGGCATCAGTGCCGGCGGAACCGCACGACGTGGCGCTCGACGCCGTGTTGACGGAGAGCGGTTTCCGACATTTCGAGCGGGATTGAACGGGTATGCGACTTCTGTTTCTGGGAGATATGGTTGGCAAGACGGGCCGCACGGCAGTCTGGGAGCGCCTCCCGGGGCTGGTGAGCGATCTCAAGCTCGATTTCGTCGTCGTCAATGGCGAGAACGCCGCCGGCGGCTTCGGCATCACCGAGGACATCTTCCTGGAGACGATCAGCGCCGGTGCAGATGTGGTGACGACCGGCAACCACGTCTGGGACCAAAAGGAGGCCGTCGTCTTCTGCGAGCGGCATGACCAGTTCCTCCGCCCGGCCAATTATCCGGCCGGCACGCCCGGTCGCGGCTCCAATCTGTTCTTTTCCCGCAACGGCGCCCGCGTGCTGGTCGCCAACGTCATGGGCCGGGTCTTCATGCATCCGGAACTCGACGACCCGTTCAAATGCGCCGAGGCAATCCTCGAAGCCTGCCCGCTCGGGGAACAGGCCGATGTCGTCGTCTTCGACTTCCACGCCGAGGCGACGAGCGAGAAGCAGTGCTTTGGCCATTTCGTCGATGGCCGCGCCAGCCTCGTAGTCGGTACGCATACCCATGTACCGACGGCCGATCACCAGATCTTGAACGGCGGCACCGGCTATATCAGCGACGCCGGCATGTGCGGCGACTACGATTCCTCGCTCGGCATGGACAAGGAAGAGCCGCTCAACCGTTTCATCTCCAAGATGCCCAAGGGCCGCTTCGAAGCGGCCTCCGGTCCCGCAACGATTTGCGGCGTCGGCGTCGAAATTTCCGACCGCACGGGACTTGCCGAAAAGATCGCGCCGCTCCGGCTCGGCCCGCGGCTTGGCGAAACGATGCCGGAATTCTGGTCCTGAGAATCGGCCGGCTTCGGCCGATTTCTCGGCGGACATCCGACTAGCCTGCAATCCGACGACCGCCTGCAACGCCGTGGGAGACGCTTTTTTTCAAGTGACAGGCTTTGAAAATGGTGGCAGGTTAGCGCGCAAATCAGAGCCGTTTTGAGCGGCCGCTATCGCAAGTTCCCATGTCGATCTAGAAGCCAGAGCAAAATGCGTGCGGGAAAACCGCAGGCACTCTTCCTTTTCCCGCTCTGGCACCACTCGGTGGCAATGCCCCGGGCTCGAGACTGTCGCCACGGCAACTGGACGCAAGCCGCGCCGGGCGATCTTGCTATTCAAGTGCCTGGAGAACGTGCATGTTGCGAAAGTGGCGTCTGCCGGCGATTGCCGGCATTTCGATCTCTCTTCTCATGTTGTCCCCGGCCGGGGCGCAGGATGCTCAGATGCCGGCGGTGACCGTCGCCAAGCCGGTGGTACGGGACGTCATCGACGCCGATGAGTTCATCGGACGCTTTCAGGCGGTGGACGAGGTCTCGGTCCGTTCGCGTGTTGGCGGCTATCTGGACCAGGTGTTCTTTACGGACGGCGCGCTGGTGAAGAAGGGCGACAAGCTCTTCGTCATCGACCAACGGCCTTTCCGCCTGGCTCTCTCCCAGGCGGAGGCGTCGCTTGCCTCGGCGCAGTCGACGCTCTCCTTCGCCGAGGCGCAGTTCAAGCGAACCGAGTCCCTGACCGGAACCGGCACGCTTTCGATTTCCAAGCTCGACGACGACCGCCGCGCGCTGCTTGCCGCACAGGCGAATATTCGGGGCGCCGAGGCGGCCGTCGATCGGGCCAAGCTCGATCTCGAATACACGACGATCACCGCGCCGCTCAGCGGCCGCGTCGACCGGCGCTGGATATCGCCCGGCAACCTTGTCCAGGCGGACGAGACCGTGTTGACGACGATCGTCTCCCTCGATCCGATCGATTTCTATTTCGACGTCGACGAGCGGCGGCTGCTTTCCTATGCGCGCACCGCCCGCGACCGCGGCAGCGCGCTGCAGGAGGGCGCGGGCGCGCTCTCCGTGCACGTGACAATCGCCGATGCCACGGAACCGCCGTTCGAGGGAAAGCTCGATTTCTCCGAGAACAGGGTCGACACCCAAACAGGTACGATGCGCCTGCGCGCACGCTTCGAGAACCCCAACTTCATTCTGCAGCCGGGCCTTTTCGGGCGTGTCGAGGTCGAAGGCTCCAACACCTACCAGGCGATCCTCATTCCCGATGAGGCGATCGCCGCCGACCAGAACGAGCGCGTTGTCTATGTGGTCGGCGAGGATGGCAGCGTTGCGACCAAACCGGTGCGCCTCGGGCCGCGGTTGCATGGCTACCGGGTGATCCGCAGCGGCCTGACCGGCGATCAGACGATCATCGTCAACGGGATCATGCGCGCGCGACCGGGCGTCAAGGTGAAGCCTGAGCTTGTCGTGCTGCCGCAGGAAGCGGCGCAGGCGGCGGAGAACGCCCAATGAGATTTGCGCATTTCTTCGTCGACCGACCGATCTTCGCTTCGGTGCTGTCGATCGTGCTGCTGATCATCGGCGGCATCGCCTATTTCCAGCTGCCGGTGGCGCAATATCCGGAGATCGCGCCGCCCACCATCGTCGTCAGGGCTTCCTATCCGGGCGCGGATGCGGAGACCGTCGCCAATACGGTCGCCACGCCGCTCGAGCAGGAAATCAACGGCGTCGAGAACATGCTCTACATGTCCTCCTATTCGACCGCCGACGGCTCCATGTCGCTGACCATTACCTTCAAGCTCGGCACCGATCTCGACGAGGCGCAGGTGCTGGTGCAGAACCGGGTCTCGATCGCCGAGCCGCGCCTGCCCGAGGACGTGCGGCGCATTGGGGTCACCACCACCAAGAGCTCGCCGGACCTGATGATGGTCGTTCACCTGCTCTCGCCGAACGACCGCTACGACCAGCTCTACGTCTCCAACTATGCTCGCTCGCGTATCCGCGACCTTCTCGTCCGGCTCGACGGCGTCGGCGACGTCATCCTGTTCGGCGAGCGCGAATATGCGCTGCGTGTGTGGCTCGACCCGCAGAAGCTCTCCGCTTACGGCATGACATCCGGCGACGTCGTCGAGGCGCTGCGCCAGCAGAACGTCCAGGTCTCCGGCGGCTCGATCGGCGGTCCGCCAATGTCGGGCGACAGTGCCTTTCAATATACCGTCACCACCGACGGCCGCTTCAGCGACGCGCGACAGTTTCGCTATGTGATCGTCAAGGCGACCGAGGATGGCAGGCTCGTGCAGCTGCAGGACGTCGCCCGCGTCGAGCTCGGAGCGCGCGAATATGTCACGAACAGCTACCTGAACGGCAGCCCGGCCGTGGCGCTCGGCATCTTTTCGCGTCCCGGCACCAACGCGCTCGCGGCGGCGGACGCGATCCAGGCGACGATGACCGACCTTTCCAGGGACTTTCCCGATGGGCTCGAACACCGCATCATCTACAATCCGACCGAGTTCATTTCGGAATCGATCGACGAAGTCTATTTGACGATCGGCGAGGCGGTGATCCTCGTGGCGCTGGTGGTGATCGTCTTCCTCCAGTCCTGGCGCACCGCAATCATCCCGATCGTCGCCATTCCGGTCTCGCTGATCGGCACCTTCGCGCTGCTCTTCGCCTTCGGCTTCTCCCTCAACATGCTGACGCTGTTCGGTCTGGTGCTGGCGATCGGCATCGTGGTCGACGATGCGATCGTCGTCGTCGAGAATGTCGAGCGCAATCTGGCGCAAGGAATGACGCCGAGAGAAGCTGCGCATGTGACCATGGACGAGGTCGGCGCGGCGGTGATCGCCATCTCGCTGGTCTTGACTGCCGTCTTCGTGCCGACGGCCTTCATTCCGGGAATTGCAGGGCAGTTCTACCTGCAGTTCGCCGTGACGATCGCGGTGGCGACGGTGATCTCCGCGATCAACTCGCTGACCCTGTCGCCGGCGCTTGCGGCCATCCTGCTGCGCCCGCATGACGATCACGAACATGAAAGCCGCAACCCGGTGACCCGTTTCGGCCGAGCGCTGGCCAACGGCTTCAACAACGGCTTCGACCGGATGGCGGACGGCTATGGCTGGGTTGTGCGCCGTCTCGTGCAGACGCGGATTGCGCTGGCCGCCGCGTTGCTTGTCTTTGTCGCGCTGCTCGGGGCCACCTGGTACATAGCGCAGGTCGTGCCGCGCGGCTTTATCCCGACGATGGACCAGGGTTACGCGATCGTCGTCATCCAGCTCCCCGACGGTGCCTCGCTCGAACGGACCGATGCCGTCGTCCAGCGTGCGTCGGCGATGATCCGGAAAGTCCCGGGGGTGAGGGACGCCGTCGCCTTTGCCGGCTTCAACGGCGCGACCTTCACCAATGCCTCGAACTCCGGCGTGATCTTCACGCCCTTCGACAGCTTCGACGAGCGGCTCGTACAGGGCCAGAGTGCCAACCAGATCATCGGTCAGATCTTCGGCGCGATGCAGGGCATCCAGGAAGCGTTCATCATCGCCGTGCCACCGCCGTCGGTGCGCGGCATCGGCAATTCGGGCGGTTTCAAGATGCAGATCATGGACCGCCAGAGCGCTGACATGCGCCGCGCCCTGGGTCTTGCCTTTCAGATGATGGGAGCGGCGAACCAGACCGAGGGGCTGACGGGGGTGTTCACCACGTTCTCGGCCTCGAGCCCGCAATTCTTCCTGGCGATCGACCGCGACAAGGCGCGGGCGCTGAACGTGCCGATCCCCAACATCTTCGAGACCCTGTCGATCAATCTCGGCACGTCCTACGTCAATGATTTCAATGCATTCGGCCGGGTCTATCAGGTCCGCGCCCAGGCCGACCAGCAGTATCGCGTGGAGCGCGACGACATCCTCGCGCTCAAGGTCAGATCGGCTTCCGGCGCGCTGGTGCCGCTCGGCACGCTCGTCGAGATTCGCGATACGAGCGGCCCCGCGCTGGTGCAGCGCTACAACATGTATGTCTCCGTTCCTGTCCAGGGCAATGCGGCTCCGGGTGTCTCGACCGGCACGGCGCTCGACAAGATGGAGGCGCTAGCCGGCCAGATCCTGCCACAGGGGACGACCTTCGAGTGGACCGAACTTGCCTTGCAGGAGCGCCAGACCGGCAACACTGCTGCATTCATCTTCGCGCTGTCGGTAATCTTCGTGTTCCTGGCGCTGGCCGCGCAATATGAGAGCTGGGTGCTGCCGCTGGCGATCATCCTGATCGTGCCGCTTGCCGTTCTCGCCGCCCTCATCGGCGTTTCGCTCAGGGGAATGGACAACAATGTCCTGACGCAGATCGGCCTTATCGTGCTGATCGGCCTTTCCGCCAAGAACGCGATCCTGATCGTCGAATTCGCGCGCCAGGGCGAGGAGGAGGGCAGATCGCCGATCGAGGCAGCGATCGACGCAAGCCGGCTCCGGCTGCGGCCGATCCTGATGACCGCCTTTGCCTTCATCCTCGGCGTCGTTCCGCTGGTGATAGCGACCGGTCCCGGCGCCGAAATGCGCCAGTCGCTCGGCACGGCGGTTTTTTCCGGCATGCTCGGCGTCACCTTCCTCGGTCTGTTCCTGACCCCGGTCTTCTATGTGACGCTGCGTTCGTTCCGCCGCAAGCGGGCGCCGGCCCCGGAGGCGGCGGGTGCTCCGGCGGAGTGACGCAAGGCCCCGCAATGACGCGATTGTGAGCGGAGGGCGACCTTTGTAAGTGGACGGCGCCGCGGGCTTGAATGATCCTGCGCGGCGCTTGATTGCGTGAGAGGTTGAGGATGCTGCTGCGATACCTTGCCTACGCCCTGGTCGCCATCTGGTTCATCCATGCGCTCTGGCCGGAGCCGGCCCATGCTCAGGACGTGTCCGCACCGATCAGCCAGTGCCAGGCGATCGCCGCAGCCACGCCGGTGGCGACCTTCGTCAGCTTCGCAGCACCCGAGATCGCGCCTGTCGCGGCGGCGGCCGACGGCGAAGTCACCATCACCTATGTCGGCCACTCGACCTTCCTGATCGAAACGCCGGGCGGGATTTCGATCGCCACCGATTACAACGGCTGGTTCCGGACCGCGACGCGGCCCGACGTCGTGACCATGAACAAGGCCCATTCGAGCCACTATACGCTGACGCCGGACCCGGCGATCCGTCACGTGCTGCATGGTTGGGGCGAGGATGGCGAGCCGGCCGACCACGATCTCGTCGTCGGCGATACCTATATCCGCAACGTGACGACCGACATCCGCTCCGGCTTCGAGGGCATGGAGCCGGACGGCAATTCGATCTTTATATTCGAGGTGGCAGGACTCTGCATCGGTCATCTCGGCCACCTCCACCACGAGCTCGACGACAGCCACTACCGGCAGATCGGCCGGCTCGACGTTTTGATGGTGCCCGTCGACGGCGGCCTGACGATGGGGGCGGAAAGCATGAGCCGCGTCACGTCGCGGCTGCGCGCCGCGCTCATCCTGCCGATGCACCGGCGCGGACCGCCGATCGGCGATTTCCTGGCGATGTTCGGCGACGACTATGACAAGAGCTTCGCCACCGGTCCAAGCATCACGGTTTCGCTGCGCACTCTGCCGAGCAAGCCGCTGATCCATGTGCTCCAGGGGGTTTGACGGGCGGAACTGCATTTGCGCGTGAGTCGAATTCCGCGTGGCGGAACGGTGGCCCTGCTGGACGAAAAGCGGCAATGAAACTATAAGGCGCCCGATCCCAACAAATTCATGCATGCAGAGGGCGTCATGGCTGGCCATTCACAGTTCAAGAACATCATGCACCGCAAGGGCCGTCAGGATGCGGTGCGCTCGAAAATGTTTTCCAAGCTCGCGCGCGAAATCACCGTTGCCGCGAAGACCGGCCTGCCCGACCCGGGCATGAACCCGCGCCTCCGGCTCGCCATCCAGAACGCCAAGGCGCAGTCGATGCCGAAGGACAATATCGAGCGCGCCATCAAGAAGGCTGCCGGCGGCGACGCGGAGAACTACGAAGAAGTCCGCTACGAGGGCTATGGCCCGGGCGGCGTCGCCGTCATCGTCGAGGCATTGACCGACAACCGCAACCGCACCGCCTCCAATGTCCGCTCGATCTTCACCAAGGCCGGCGGCGCACTCGGTGAAACCGGTTCGGTGTCCTTCTCCTTCGACCGCGTCGGCGAAATCACCTACCCGCTTTCGGCCGGCGACGCCGACAAGGTGATGGAAGCGGCGATCGAATCGGGCGCCGACGACGTGGCGACGGACGAGGAAGGCCACACGATCATCTGCGGTTTCGAAGATATCGGCGACGTTTCGAAGGCGCTCGAAGGCGTGCTCGGCGAAGCCGAGACCGTCAAGGCGATCTGGAAGGCGCAGAACACAGTGCCGGTCGACGAGGAAAAGGCACAGTCGCTGATGAAGCTCATCGACAACCTCGAGGACGATGACGACGTCCAGAACGTCTATTCGAACTTCGAGGTGTCCGAGGAAGTGCTGGCGAAGCTTTCCGCCTGAGGTCTGTTCGGCGCTGGGCAAGCGGGCGTAATACCCCCCTCTGCCCTGCCGGGCATCTCCCCCGCAAGGGGAGAGATCGGCAAGCGGCGATGTTCCGCTCAATCAATTGCTCGTCACGCGAACCGTGAAAACTGGTCTCTTTGACATTCGCAAACTCAGTGCCAGGCAGCGCTTTGCTTCTGGCCGATCTCCCCCCTTGGGGGAGATGCCCGGCAGGGTAGAGGGGGTGGCACCCTTTGCGGTCAAGCAGCCCGCGCCAAATCCGCTTGCGCCTGTGCGAATAGCTTCAGCGAGTGCAGCCGCTTCTCCATGTCGAAGATCGGCATGGAGACGATCAGCTCGTCGGCCCTGGTGAGATCGACGAAGGACGCGATCTTGCGGCGGATGGTTTCGGGACCGCCGACGACCGCATAGCTCATCGCATGGTCGACGAAGATTTTTTCGTCCGGAGTCCACAGCCCCTCCATCGACCGGACGGGCGGCGGGAAGCGACCACGCGCATTGCGGCGAAGCGCCACGAAGGATTGCTGCATCGAGGTGAAAAGATAGTTGGCCTCCTCGTCCGTGTCGGCCGCAACGCCCATGACGCCGACCATCACCTGCGGCTTGTCGAGCTGCGGCGACGGCGTGAAGCGCTCGCGATAGATCTCGAGCGCGGAGAGCAGCATATCCGGTGCGAAGTGCGATGCGAAGGCGAAGGGAAGGCCGAGCATGCCGGCGAGATGGGCGCTGAAGTGGCTCGAGCCGAGCAGCCAGATCGGCACGTTCGAATCGGCCCCCGGCACGGCGATGATTTTCTGATCTTCGCTGACGGGCCCGAGCAGCGCCTGAAGCTCCACGACATCATTCGGGAAATTGTTCGAGCTTGCTTCCATATTGCGCCGGAGCGCCTGCGCCGTCCGCATGTCGGTGCCGGGCGCACGGCCGAGGCCGAGATCGATACGGCCGGGATAAAGGGCGGCAAGCGTGCCGAATTGCTCGGCAATGACGAGCGGCGAATGGTTGGGGAGCATGATGCCGCCGGAGCCGACGCGGATGCTCTGCGTCGCCGAAGCCACATGCGAGATGACGATCGAAGTGGCGGCGCTGGCAATTCCCTTCATGCCGTGATGCTCGGCCAGCCAGAAGCGCCTGTAGCCATTCTCCTCCGCTGCGATCGCCAGCCGGCGCGAGTTTTCCAGCGACTGGGCGACGCTGCCGCCTTCGGTAATCGGCGACAGGTCGAGAACGGAAAAGGGCAGCATGGCAAACGCTTTCAATTAAGAGAAATTGATCGATCGCAATGTAGGTTCAAGTTTCTTTGCGCCAAGGCCCCGCCTGCGTTTTTCCTTCGGCGGATGTCGTTTCTGTGTAATGTTTTTGTTTTGTTCACTTTTTTCTGGCAGCGTCCCGTTGACCGACATAGGGTGAGCCATGCAGACGACGATTCGCATCATCGGCATCGATCCGGGCCTGAGACGCACAGGCTGGGGCATTATCGAGACGCTCGGCAATTCGCTGCGTTTCGTCGCTTCCGGCACGGTGACCTCCGACGGCGAGATGGACCTTGCCTCGCGCCTCTGCCAGTTGCACGACGGGCTTGCCGAGGTGGTGCATGGCTACCAGCCGCACGAGGCGGCGGTGGAACAGACCTTCGTCAACAAGGACGCGACGGCGACGCTGAAGCTCGGCCAGGCGCGCGGCATCGCCATGCTGGTTCCGGCGCGCGCCGGCCTCCGGGTCGCCGAATATGCACCGAATGCGGTGAAGAAGGCAGTAATCGGCGTCGGCCATGGGGAGAAGCAGCAGATCCATATGATGTTGAAGGTGCTGATGCCCAAGGCCGAGTTCAAGGGCAACGACGCCGCCGACGCGCTTGCCATCGCCATCTGCCATGCGCACAACAGGCAGGCGATCACGAACCGCCTTGCGGCGCTTGCGGGGTAGGGCAGGCAATGGCGGCTAAGCCCATCCCCCTCTGGCCTGCCGGCCATCTCCCCCACAAGGGGGGAGAATATGTGCCGCTGGTCACTGGTTCCTACCGAAAGGTTTCAGCAAGTGGAACGCTGCCGTGGAGGCACGGATCGTGCCACTCCTTTTCTCCCCCCTTGTGGGGAAGATGGCCGGCAGGCCAGAGGGGGTGCGCGGAACGCAAGCCTCAAAGGGACGTACAGGGACCCAGAAAGACGGAAGCCAGATGATAGGCAAGCTCAAAGGCACCATCGACGAAATCGGCGAGGACTATGTCGTCCTCGACGTTCAGGGGGTCGGATATGTGGCCTATTGTTCGGCCCGCACGCTCGCCAGGCTCGGCTCGGCCGGTGAGGCTGCGGTGCTTTTCATCGAGACCTATGTGCGCGAAGACCAGTTGAAGCTTTTCGGCTTTCTGTCGGTCCTCGAGCGCGAATGGTTCCGCCTGCTGCAGACCGTCCAGGGAGTGGGCTCGAAGGTGGCGCTGGCGCTGCTTTCGACGCTGACACCCGGCGAACTCGCCAACGCCATCGCGCTGCAGGACAAAACGTCGGTGGCGCGCGCGCCAGGCGTCGGACCGAAGGTGGCGGTGCGCATCGTCACCGAGCTGAAGAACAAGGCTCCGGCCTTTGCCGGCGACATGGCCCCGACGATCGGCCTCAGGCAGGAACTGAGCGAGGGAGTTGCCTCTGCTCCCGTCGCCGATGCGGTGTCGGCGCTCACCAATCTCGGCTATTCACGCGACCAGGCGGCGAACGCGGTCGCCGCGGCCTTGAAGAATGGCGGCGAGGGGGGTGACAGCGCCAAGCTGATCCGCCTGGGATTGAAGGAGCTGGCGCGCTGAGGCGGGAAGCCTTTCTGCAGCCACAATGGAATAGGAGTGAGGGTGTGCGCGATCGCACTGGATTGACTGCCGCCCGCGCACTAAGGTTGGGACACGCGGGGGCGAAATCGAGCGGCCGCGCGATCCATCCCGCAACGGAAGTTTGAGATGACTGAAGCCGCACGCCTGATTGCGCCGGAAAAGCGGGGCGAGGACCTCGATGCGACGCTGCGCCCGCAGTCGCTCGACGAGTTTACCGGCCAGGCGGAAGCGCGCGCCAATCTGAAGATCTTCATCGAGGCGGCCCGCAACCGCGGCGAGGCGCTCGATCACGTTCTCTTCGTCGGCCCGCCCGGTCTCGGCAAGACGACGCTCGCGCAGATCATGGCGAAGGAACTCGGCGTCAATTTCCGCTCGACCTCCGGCCCGGTCATCGCCAAGGCCGGCGATCTCGCGGCGCTGCTCACCAATCTCGAAGAGCGCGACGTGCTGTTCATCGACGAAATCCACCGGTTGAACCCGGCGGTCGAGGAAATCCTCTATCCGGCCATGGAGGATTTCCAGCTCGACCTGATCATCGGCGAAGGGCCGGCGGCGCGCTCGGTGAAGATCGATCTTGCCAAGTTCACGCTGGTGGCGGCGACGACGCGCCTCGGTCTCTTGACAACGCCGTTGCGCGACCGCTTCGGCATCCCGGTGCGGCTCAATTTCTACACGGTCGAGGAACTGGAACTGATCGTCCGTCGCGGCGCGCGGCTGATGGGCCTCGGCATGACCGATGAGGGCGCGCGCGAAATCGCCCGCCGGGCGCGCGGCACGCCGCGCATCGCCGGCCGGCTGCTGCGCCGGGTGCGCGACTTCGCCGAGGTGGCGCGGGTCGAGGCCGTGACGCGGGAGCTTGCCGACGAGGCGCTGACGCGGTTGCTGGTCGACAATATGGGACTTGATCAGCTCGATCGCCGTTACCTGACGATGATCGCCCATAATTTCGGCGGCGGCCCCGTCGGCATCGATACGATCGCGGCCGGCCTATCGGAGCCGCGTGATGCGATCGAGGATATCATCGAACCCTATCTGATCCAGCAGGGTTTCATCCAGCGTACGCCGCGCGGCCGCGTGCTGACGGCGAATGCCTGGAAACATCTGGGATTGAACCCGCCGAAGGACGTCGAGGCGGCGCAGTTCCGGCTGACGCTCGAGGAGGACTGAGATGATCACCCGCCGCGGCTTGCTGCAGGTTCTCCGCGGTGGGGTCGCAAGTGCCATGGCGCTCGGCGGCTATGCCTTTGCCGTCGAGCCGATGGCGCGTCTGAGGATCGCGCATTATGCCTTGACGCCGCCCGGCTGGACGCCGGGTCTCAAGCTGCGCGTCGTCGCGCTTGCCGACCTGCATGCCTGCGAGCCGTGGATGTCGGCGCGGCGGATTGCTTCCATCTGCAAGCGTGCCAATGAACTCGACGGCGACGTCACCGTTCTGCTCGGCGATTATGCCTCCGGCATGAATTGGGTGACGCGCTACGTCCATTCCAGCGAGTGGTCGAAGGCGCTGTCGATGCTCGAAGCGCCGCTCGGCGTCCACGCGGTCATGGGCAATCATGACTGGTGGGAGGACCGGACCGCCCAGAAGACCGGAGGGGGCGAGACCTTCGGACATCGCGCCCTGGCCGAGGTCGGCATCCCGGTCTACAGCAACCGCGCCCTCCGGCTGGAGAAAGATGGTTTCGGCTTCTGGATCGCCGGGCTCGAGGACCAGCTTGCGCTTCTGCCGGGCAAGAAATGGAAGCGCAGCACAATGGGCGGGCTCGACGATCTCGGCGGGACGCTGGCGCAGGTGACTGACGAGGCGCCAGTCATCCTGCTTGCGCATGAGCCCGACATCTTCCCGACGGTACCGCCGCGGGTTTCTTTGACCCTTTCGGGACATACCCATGGCGGGCAGGTGCGGTTCATCGGCCACTCCCCGGTCGTGCCTTCCCGCTTCGGCGATCGCTACGCCTATGGCCATATCGTCGAGGAGGAGCGCAATCTGATCGTTTCGGGCGGACTTGGTTGCTCGATCGCGCCTGTTCGTTTCGGCGTACCGCCGGAGATCGTCGTCGCCGACCTGGGCTGAGGGGGCCCGACCGCATGGCTTAGGCGCGCGGCCGAATGGTGTATTTCGGTGGCGCCGCGTGCTCGCTATGATTCAGCAAGGATAGAGCCGGCCGGCGACGATGGGCGAACTTTCCTTTGCCTGGGCCGCCTCCATGAAGGCGGCCGGACGTTTGAAGTCCATCTGGAGGAGGGAAAAGTGCATGCTTGCGCGGCGTGGATTCCTCAAGCTCCTGGGCGGACTGGTGATGGCGGGATTTGGGACGACCGCCTATGCCATCGGCATCGAACCGTTGCAGCGGCCGCTTGTCACGTCCTATGCCGTGAAGCCTGCCAACTGGCCGACAGGGCTAAAGCTCAGGATCGTCGTTCTGGCGGACATCCATGCCTGCGAACCGTGGATGCCGGTACGCCGGATTGCCAGCATCTGCGATCAAGCCAGTGCGCTTGGTGGCGATATCATCCTCCTACTCGGCGATTACATGAGCAGTCTGCGTCTGACCGGTTTCGTCGAACCAGCCCGTTGGGCCGAGGCATTGGCGCGACTGAAGGCGCCGCTCGGGGTCCACGCGATCGTAGGCAATCACGACTGGCTCAACGATCCGGTGGCCAGCCTAGCCGGGCACGGTCCGACCCTGGCGCACACGGCGCTCGCCGGCGTCGGTATCCCCGTCTACGACAATCGCGCGCTACGCCTCGAAAAGGATGGGCATCCCTTCTGGCTTGCCGGTCTGTCGGATCAGCTCGAGCCCTCCTATCCGGCGTCGGACGGTGCCGGTATGATCGACGGGCTCGATGACCTGCCCGGCACTCTGGCGGGCATTGACGGTGGCGATCCGATCATTCTGATGGCGCACGAACCCGATATCTTCGTCGACGTGCCCCGGTGCGTATCGCTGACGCTCGCCGGCCATACCCATGGCGGGCAGGTGAGGTTTTTGGGTTATGCGCCGCTCGTTCCGTCGCGATACGGCAACCGCTACGCTTATGGGCATATCATCGAGGACGATCGCCATATGATCGTCTCAGGCGGATTAGGTCTTTCGAATTTGCCGGTGCGGATCGGATCGCCGCCGGAGGTCGTTGCCATCGACATAGGCTAGGGCATCGGCCCCAAAACCGGACTAGATTTTCGAAAAGCTCGTAGATTCAAAGGGTTACAGCGACCTTTGCGCGTCTGAAAAGACGCGCGGCGCTGTAGCGCCATCAGGAAGGTGTCGGGCTGCCATCCCCGGCCCGGTTACGGTTGCGAGTGAGCGCAGCGTCTCCAGTATCGTGGGAAGCGGCTGTTTCCGCTGCGCCTCTTCGGTGCCGGTATTGACGAGGGACTGATAGATGAGGACGATGCCGGGGGTGAACGACCGCTTGCAGATGCCGCGCGTCAGGCATCGTGTGGCTCCTACCCTGGCGTTTCCAGCGTCAGGCGAGCAGACTTCTGACCGTTGCCTGCAATCGCTCCCGTCCGCCCGGCTGCCAGCCAAGGGCCCGGATCTTTTCGGTATTCATGCTATTGAATGCCGCCAGCGCGGCCGGGTCCGGAAGGGGGTGAGGACACCCGATGATATTCTGAACCATTGCCAGGATGCCACGATTGTCGATGAGGACATCGGAGACGTTCAACACGCCGCCCTGCAGGCGATCCAGTGGTGTTTGGAGGGCAAGGCGCACGGCAGCGGCCACATCCTCACCATGCACTTCCGTGCCGGCACGTGGCGCGATGACGCGGCCCGAGAGATAGTCATCGAAAAGCGGCTGCCATTTGTGAGCAGCGCCCTCGTCGGGTACGCCGTAGACGCCGGTCACACGCAGGCTCACAGTCTTGAATGCGGCTGTGCCCAGTGCGTCGAGTTCGTTTTCGGCTTCCAGCTTGAGCGCGCCATAGAGGCTATCGGAATTGCAGGGCGTATCTTCAAAGAGGTCTGCTCCCGGCGGCTGCTCGCCATAGACGGCCCGGCTCGACAGGAAGACGCAACGCTTCACCCCCTCATTGCGAGCCGTCTGAAACAGTCGGACGGAGCCATCGAGATTGCTGCGGCGAAAACCCTCGGGATCATTGCCTTCACCGCCACGATAGCGACCGGCGACATGCTGGAAGGCGGCATGGACGAAATGGTCGATGTGGCGGAAGGCGCCGCCCTGGTCGATATCCGGGGCGAGCGCGAGCGGGACGAAGGCGACAGGCTTCGAAAACAGGGCGCTTGCGGGTGGCGTGCGGCCGCCGACGACCACTTCATATCCGCTCGCTATCAGGTGCTCGACGATGAAGCGGCCGACGAAGCCGGTGCCGCCGGAGACGAGGACGCGGGTCATGGCAGCGTGGAGCCGGTTTGCGGCGGGCTCGGCAGAGTGGCTAGGTGAGGAACATTCTCGCCCGTCAGGTAGGCATGCCAGAGGTCGATCAGCGGCCGCAGCACGTCCGCACGCGGATGGTCCTTCTCCCAAGGCTTCTCGTACTGGTAGTGCAGTACGCCGATCGATCGCCAGTCCCACAGTTCCGGCAGGTTGAACCAGACATATTGCAGCATGTTCATCGTCACCGGCAGGCCGTGCCAGTCGGGAAAGAAGCTCTGCAGGAAGGTCTGGTCGGTGCGCGGCCAGAAGGCACCCGGCGCGTCGAGTGCCGCCAGCATGTTTTCGAAGGTCTCGAGCGACGGCTTTGCGACGAAAACGCCTGAATTCAGCCGATAAAAATCGGCGAGGCTCTCATAGACGTTCGGCGCGGCGGAAAACTCCGGATAGAGGAAGAGCTTGTCGATATTGCGCAGCACGAGCGCGTCGGCATCGATGAAGACGCAGCGCTGATATTCGACCAGCTGCCAGAGGCGAAGCTTGCAGAAATTGTCGAGCGGCGAGTGGAAGTCGGGCTTGCGTCCCTTGGTGAAGGGCGCAAGCTCGTGGACGTTGCGGCGCTGATGCCGGGCGTTGAATTCGTCCGAGAGCGGCAGCAGCTCCGTTTCGATCAGGCGACAGTCGAATTCCGTCAACGGTTCGAGGGCGACGGGCTCCACGCCGCCCGTGTAGAGCACGACGATATCCGCCGGCGTCCGCGTCAGGCGGATCGACCGCAACAGGGCCCGCGCGCCGAGCGCATAATCGGCATTGGTGACCAGCGTCACGAAAGCATCCTGGGCGGCGGCCGGGGAACAGGGGAGGCCTCCCTCCGGATGGGGCGTCGCAGGGTTCATGAGACGGATTTCAGCCGTTTGCCTTCGGGATCATGGTTGATCAAGGGGGCGATGTCCTTCGTCCAGGCGGAGACGGCCGGCACGCGCGAACGGTCGACGCGGTAGGCGAATTTCTTCGCCACGTCGACGATCTCGGAAAGCAGCCCGTCCTGGAGGCGGATCGGATCGAGCCCGAGCGCCAGGAACTTCTCGTTGTGCACGACGAGATCATTTTCGGCCGCTTCCTTGCGCGGATTGGGCAGCCAGGCGATCTCCGAGCCGGTCATCCTGGCGATCATCTCGGCGAGATCGCGGACGCGGTGCGTTTCGGTCATCTGGTTGAAGATTTCCACCCGGCTGCCGCGCGCGGGCGGGCTGTTGAGCGCAAGCTCGATGCAGCGCACCGAGTCCTGAATGTGGATGAAGGCACGGGTCTGGCCCCCGGTGCCGTGAACCGTCAGCGGGTAGCCGATCGCCGCCTGGATCAGGAAGCGATTGAGCACCGTCCCGTAGTCGCCGTCATAATCGAAGCGGTTGATGAGCTGCGGATGACGGCGCGTCTGCTCGGTATGGGTGCCCCAGACGATGCCCTGGTGCAGGTCGGTGATCCTGAGGCCGTCATTCTTCGCATAGAACTGGAAGAGCAACTGATCGAGGCACTTGGTCATGTGGTAGATCGATCCCGGATTGGACGGGTAGAGGATCTCCTGGCTGACCGTCTCGCCGCCCATGGTCTCGATCCCGACCGGCAGGTAACCTTCGGGGATCGCCGCGCCGATCGTCGAATAGCCGTAGACGCCCATGGTGCCGAGATGGACGAGATGGGCGTCGAGGTCGAGTTCGACCAGCGCGTTCAGGAGGTTATGGGTTGCGTTGACGTTGTTGTTGACGGTGTAGTTCTTGTGGCGGTCGCTCTTCATCGAATAGGGCGCGGCGCGCTGCTCGGCGAAATGCACGATCGCGTCGGGGCGATGTTCGGAAAGCCAGTTCTTCAGGAGCTCGTAGTCGCGGGCGAGGTCGATCAGGTTGAAATGGATGCGACGGCCGGTCTCCGCGTGCCAGATGCGGGTGCGCTCCTGGATGGAATCCATCGGGGTCAGGGATTGCACCCCGAGCTCCGTGTCGATCCAGCGGCGGGAGAGGTTGTCGAGAATGTGGATGTCGTGGCCCGCATCGGACAAATGCAATGCGGTGGGCCAGCCGACAAAACCGTCGCCGCCGAGGATTGCCATCTTCATGCACGATTCTCCTGATCGGGAAGGGACACGGTGACCTGATAGGATAGGATTGTGACAAAGCTGCAATGCTTGCAAATGTCTTTTTGTTCCTGCACAGGAAAAGCGAAAATCCTCCCGGAGAATGCCATGTCACTGATTTCGCTTGCCGGCGAGCTGACCGAGACCGGCCACAGTTTGATCCAGCGGGTCTATTACGAGGACACCGATTTCTCCGGCGTCGTCTACCACGCCCGCTACCTGCATTTCATGGAGCGGGCGCGAACGGATTATCTGCGGTTGCTGGGCGTGGAACAGGCCTCACTCGCCATCGAGGGGGATGCGGAAGGCCTCGTTTTCGTCGTTCACCGCATGGAAATCGACTTCAAATCGCCGGCCCGGATGGACGACATCCTGACGATCGAGACCACCACCGAGAAAGCCGGCGGCGCCAAGATGGTGCTGCAGCAGGAGATCCGTCGCGCCGGCGTGCTGCTGATCGCCGCCAAGGTGATCATCGCCGTTATCAATGGACAGGGCAAACCGCGGCGCCTGCCGGAGGCGCTGGCGACGAAGTTCCTGGCGGCGCAGAGAGCGCCCGCGCAACCAGGCTAGCCGACCGCCGATTCCAGTACCTTCTTCGTCAGCGACTGCTTTGTCTTGGCGATCTCCGGCCAGGGATCGGTGCCCGTCTCGATGCGCCCCAGGATGTCGGCAATGTGAAAGCCGTTGGCGGCGTCAAGCCTCTCGAGCTCGTCCCAGCCGACCGGCGTAGCGACGGGCCCACCGGCGCGGGCACGCGTGGAATAGGGGGCGATCGCGGTCGAGCCGCGGTCATTCCTCAGCCAGTCGATGAAGATCCGACCCTTGCGCTTCGCCTTCGACATGGTGGCGACGAAATGCTCCGGGTCGCGCTCGGCGAAAGATTGCGCAACCCGCTTGGCGAAGGCTTTTGCCTCTTCCCATTCTGCTTGCGGTCGAAGCGGCACGATGACATGGACGCCCTTGCCGCCGGTCACCATGGCGACGGTCTGGAGGCCGATACCGGCAAGTTCGTCGCGCAGCGTGGCGGCGGCCGCCTTTACCGTGGCGAAGTCGACGCTCGGATCGGGGTCGAGGTCGAAGACCAGGCGATCGGGTTTTTCCAGGCGGCCGATCGTCGCCCCCCAGATGTGAAACTCGAGCGTGCCCATCTGCACGGCCGCGACAAGGCCCTTGGCGTCGTGGACATACATGTAGTTCTCGGTGTCGCCGGACGATTCTTCGATCGGCACCTCGCGGATCGCCTCCGGGAAACCGTCGCTGGCGTGCTTCTGGTAGAAGCAGTGCCGCTCACCGCCCTGCGGGCAGCGCACCAGCGAAAGGGGATGATCGGCTGCGAAGGGCAGCATCCGCTCCGCGACCACGGCATAGTAGCGGGCAAGGTCGATCTTGGTGATGCCCTGGCCTTCGAAGAGGATGCGCTCGGGGTGCGAGATCCGGACGCCGAGGACGTCGGCGTCGCCATTGCTGGACGACGCCTTGCTCTTCGTGGCAGCGGGTTTGCCCTTCCCCGTTTTCGGCGCGGCGTCTGTCGGTTTCACTGCTTCCAGTTTCATGGCCTCGACCTCCGTGTCCCTCGCAGAATCCATCGAACAAATGCGGCGAATCCACCTCCGCCACCAGCCGGCTTCAGCGCTTGAGAGCTTCGTCCTTATCGGCGATCGCGCCTGCCTTTAGGTTGGCGGCGGTGCTCCTGTTGGAATGCCAGACGCGCGCCCGTTTCTCGCCCTTGCCTCGAGCGATCTCGTCCATTGTGCGGCCGGTGACCACGCTAGTAAGATTCTCCTGGATCAGGCTCTCGCCGTCCTCAGAGGCGATCTCGTCGGTTTCCTTGACGAGCAGCCAGTTTTCCCGCTTGTCGCCGTCGCGCTTCCGCATGCGCACGAGCGCCCAGCCACCTTTCATCCGGCTGCCGTGCAATTTGAAGGAAAGCTTGCCCCTCCTCAGAGCCTTCGTCGGGTCGTCTTCCGGCTCCCACCAGCCTGTGTCCCAGAGCATCACCGTGCCGCCGCCATATTCTCCTTCCGGTATCGTGCCCTCGAAGTCTCCATAGGCGAGGGGGTGATCCTCGGTGCGCACGGCAAGGCGCTTGTCTCCCGGGTTGAGACTGGGGCCGCGCGTGACCGCCCAGCTCTTCAGCACGCCCTCCCATTCGAGGCGAAAGTCGTAGTGCAGGCGTGTGGCGTCGTGCTTCTGGACCAGGAAGCGCTTCCGGTCACCGCTGGTCCGCGCGACCTTGCCCTTGGGCTCGCGTGTCTTGGTGAAGTCGCGGCGCCGGTTGTATTCGGAGAGCGGTTCGTTTCGAGCGGCCATGGGTGATCCCAAACCGATTCCGGTTCGGCTCCGAAACGTGCAAGAGCCGGCGAAGTTCCTTGCCGTGCCGCCGGCAAGCATCGCTTCGGTAACACTCCCTTAACGATAATAGTGTCTTTATCTGTGTATCAGGATTTGTGCAGTGCACGTCATCCTTTGACCAAAATTGACGGCAAGAAGGCAAGCTGAAGCGAGTATATCGCAATCGCCGCGAATGGCAGCGATGCCGGGGCATTTTGCAGCAGGACGTTTGGGCGACCCGGTCATGAGCATGCGTTGCTCTGCCGGGTGTTTGGATTCGGGGACTGAGATCGATGGAACAGGTTGGATTGGCCGCGACGAGCGATGTGACCCTCTGGTCGCTGTTCATGCAAGCAGGCTTGGTGGTCAAGCTGGTCATGCTGGGGCTGATTGCAGCTTCGGTCTGGACTTGGGCGATCGTCGTCGACAAGTCGCTGAACTACGGGCGCGTTCGCCGCCAGCTGGACAATTTCGAGCAGGTCTTCTGGTCCGGCCAGTCGCTCGAGGAGCTCTATCGTACGCTCTCCGATCGGCAGACGACCGGCATGGGCGCGATCTTCGTCTCGGCGATGCGCGAGTGGAAGAAGAGCTTCGAACGCGGCGCCCGCTCGCCGATCGGCCTGCAGATGCGCATCGACCGCGCCATGGATGTGACGCTCGCCCGCGAATCCGAAACGCTCGAGGCGCGGCTCGGTTCGCTCGCGACGATCGGTTCGGCGGCTCCGTTCATCGGCCTCTTCGGCACCGTCGTCGGTATCATGACCTCGTTCCAGGCGATCGCCGGCTCGAAGTCGACCAACCTCGCCGTCGTTGCGCCGGGTATCGCCGAGGCGCTGCTGGCGACAGCCATCGGCCTGCTCGCCGCTATCCCTGCCGTCATCGCCTATAACAAGTTCACCGCCGACGCCGGCAAGCTGACCGCCCGCATGGAAGCCTTCGCCGACGAGTTCTCCGCCATCCTGTCGCGGCAGATCGACGAGAAGCTGCAGCCTTCGCGCCAGGCCGCGCAATAACGACCTTCGGGCACGGAGACGACGCTGATGGGTATGGCAGTAGGCGGAGCCAAGGGGTCGGGCGGCGGGCGCCGTCGGCGCAGAGGCAGGAACGGCACGATCAGCGAAATCAACGTGACGCCGCTGGTCGACGTCATGCTGGTGCTGTTGATCATCTTCATGGTGGCGGCGCCGATGATGACGGTGGGCGTGCCGATCGACCTGCCGGAAACGCAGGCGAAGGCGATGAACGCCGACACCCAGCCGATCACCGTCTCGGTCAATCCGGCCGGCGAGATCTTCCTGCAGGAAACGCCGATCGGCATCGACGAAGTCGTTCCGAAGCTCGAGGCGATCGCCACAACCGGCTACAACGAGCGCATCTATGTGCGCGGCGACACCAATGCCGACTACGGCACGGTGATGAAGGTCATGGCGCGCATCTCGGCGGCCGGCTTTAAAAATCTCGGGCTGGTAACGCTTCAAGAACAGGAAAAGTGATCCCCGGACATGAAGGGCGGTCTTGCTACATCTGCTGTCCTCCACGCCCTGGTCCTCACCTGGGCGCTGGTGTCGCTTGGCAGCCCGGCCGAATTCGAGGTCGCGGATGTCGAGGCGCTGCCGGTCGACATCGTGCCGATCACCGACATGACCCAGATCCAGCAGGGCGACAAGAAGGCACCGGCCAAGGAAAAGGCTTCGCCCGTCCCAACCAAGAAGCCGACACCGGTCGAGAACGCCGAGAATATCGGCGACAACGACGTCGACCTGAAGACGCCGCCGAAACCTGAAAGCAAGCCCGTCGAGAACGAATCTGCCGCCGCCCCCGAAAAGACCGAGAAGGCGCCGCCGACACCCGATCCGGTGAAGGAGGAAATCCAGAAGGTCGAGGAGCCCAAGCCGGCTTCGGAGCCGGCGACCGAAGTTGCCGCACTCCCGGAACCGAAACAGGAAGTGAAGCCGGAGACCAAACCGGAGCCTGCGCCGGCCGAGGAACAGCCCGCCGAGAATCCGGAGGCCGAGGCTTTGCCTGACAAGGTGCCGACGCCCCAGGTCAAGCCGAAGGTGGAAAAGCCGGCCCAGACGGCAAAAACCCCGGAACGCAAGAAGGAAGAGACCAAGAAGGAGCAGAAGAAGGCATCCTCCCAGAAGGAGAGCGACTTCAACGCCGACGAGATTGCGGCGCTGCTCAACAAGCAGGAGTCTTCCGGCGGCGGCGCCAAGCGCTCGACGGAGGAAGCGGCGCTCGGCGGCAAGAAGACGACGAGCGGCAACACGCTTTCGCAGAGTGAAATGGACGCGCTGCGCGGCCAGATCCAGAACAACTGGTCGATCATTCCCGGCATGGCCGATGCGGCGGACGTGCGCATCAAGGTGACCTTCCAGCTCGATCAGAACGGTGAGTTGATCGGCGAGCCGGAAGTCGAAGCGACCGGCGGCTCGGAAGCGGCACGCCGGGCGCTTGCCAGCGGTGCGCGACGTGCCGTTCTTAAATCAGCTCCTTTCACGGGGCTGCCCCCAGACAAGTACGATTCGTGGAGCGAGGTGGTCGTCAACTTCGACCCAAGCTCAATGCTCTAGACAGGTTGGGCGTGATGTGAGCGGAAGGCCGCGCACAGTTTTCCTCGCCCGCCCAGAAGGATGAAAGGCTGAAAGGCTTTATGGAAATGCTGAGACGCAATCTTCTCCGTCTTTTCACGTTGATGTTCGCAGGCGCGCTTTTTGCTGCGCCGGCAAACGCGGTCGTGGAGATCGACATCAACAAGGGCAATGTCGAGCCGTTGCCGATCGCGGTGACCGACTTCCTCCAGGGCGAGCTCGCCCAGAAGATTTCCGACGTGGTCGCCGCCGACCTGAAACGCTCCGGGCTTTTTGCACCGATCGACAAGGGTGCCTTCATCGAGAAGATCGCCAACCCCGATGCGGCACCGCGCTTCGAGGACTGGAAGGTGATCAATGCGCAGGCGCTGGTCATCGGCCGCGTGACCCAGGAAGGCGACGGCCGGCTGAAGGCGGAGTTCCGTCTCTGGGACACCTTTGCCGGGCAGCAGATGCTCGGCCAGCAGTTCTACACCCAGCCGGAAAACTGGCGACGCGTCGCTCATATCATCGCCGATGCGATCTATGAGCGGATCACCGGCGAGAAGGGCTATTTCGACACGCGCATCGTCTATGTCGCCGAGAGCGGCCCGAAGAATGCCCGCAAGCGGCAGCTGGCGATCATGGACCAGGACGGCTTCAATGCCCGTGCGCTCACCAATTCCAACGACATCGTGCTGACGCCGCGCTTCTCGCCGAACCGTCAGGAAATCACCTACATGTCCTTCGAGAACCAGCAGCCGCGCGTCTATCTGCTGCAGCTCGAAACCGGGCAGCGCGAAGTGGTCGGAAATTTCCCGGGCATGACCTTTGCGCCGCGCTTCTCGCCGGACGGGCAGCGGGTGATCATGAGCCTGCAGCAGGAAGGCAACGCCAACATCTATACGATGGACCTGCGTTCGCGCACGACGACGCGGCTGACCAACACTGCTGCGATCGACACCTCGCCTTCCTACTCGCCCGATGGTGCCCGGGTCGTTTTCGAAAGTGACCGTGGCGGCAAGCAGCAGCTCTATGTCATGGGTGCGGACGGCTCCGGCCAGACCCGCATTTCCTTCGGCGACGGTTCCTATTCGACGCCGGTCTGGTCGCCGCGCGGCGATCTGATCGCCTTCACCAAGCAGTCGGGCGGCAAGTTCTCGATCGGCGTGATGAAGCCGGACGGCTCCGGCGAGCGTATTCTCACGACCGGCTTCCACAACGAGGGCCCGACCTGGGCGCCGAACGGCCGCGTGCTGATGTTCTTCCGCCAGAATGCCGGTGCCGGCGGGCCACAGCTCTATTCGATCGACCTGACCGGCTATAACGAGCAGCTCATCCAGACCCAGGGCTTCGCCTCCGACCCAGCCTGGTCGCCGCTGATGGAATAGATTGGCCGAAAAGGGATGCGAGCGGCTGTCGCCCGCATCCCGCCTCTCGCATCATTCGTCCACAGGTGCGGCGGGTTTCGTCCCAGGCATGGCGGCAATTGTGGCCGATGTGCCGCTTTCTCGCCGCAAAGTGCTGGTCTAGCAGGCGCCCGACGCAGATTCTCGATTTGTTAACCATAACTGTTGAAAAGCAATTAACCGCTTCCGGTTACAGTCTGGCAACCGTGAATTCAGACACTTCTCAAGGAGACCCGGCCCATGAGCCGAATTGACAGCCCGGCAGCAAGCCGCATGCAGACCCTCGCCCGCAATCCCGTCATGCTCGCTCTCGTGATGACACTTGCCGTCGCCGGCTGCGCTTCCAAGAAGAACATGCCGAACGATGCCGCCGGCCTCGGCCTTGGCGCAGGCGCTGCGACGCCGGGCTCGCAGCAGGACTTCACCGTCAATGTCGGCGACCGCATCTTCTTCGATACCGATTCTAGCTCGATCCGTGCCGACGCCCAGGCAACGCTCGACCGCCAGGCGCAGTGGCTGGCGAAGTACCCGAACTATGCCATCACCGTCGAGGGCCATGCCGACGAGCGCGGCACCCGCGAATACAACCTGGCGCTCGGCGCCCGCCGCGCCGCTGCGACGCGCGAGTACCTCATCGGCCGCGGCGTTCCCGCGAACCGCATGCGGACGATCTCCTACGGCAAGGAAAAGCCGGTCGCCGTCTGCGACGACATTTCCTGCTGGTCGCAGAACCGCCGCGCCGTCACCGTTCTCGGCGGTGCGGGAAGCTGATAGCCGGCGATTTGAAATGGTTTTTTGAAGGGGCGGCCGCGGGCCGCCTTTTCTTTTTTACCACACTTTGGCCGAACTCCGTTGCTTTTTCACGGCAATTGGAAAACTGTGCGGCACTCGCCCTATGGAATCGTTGGATGTACTGCGGAGCGTGGTCCGGGTGAGAACAATCTATCGAACAGGACAAATGAGATGAAGAAATTTGTCGTGGCAGGGCTGGTTGGTCTTGCGGCCCTTGCGGGTCTCGGCCAAACGGCAAATGCCATGCCGCTCTCGGGGCTCTTGCCCCGCGCGACCCATGCCGCTGCCGCCAGCAAGGGCGACCTGCCGGTGGTGAAGGTGCAATCGACCGACGTCGGCCGGATCGGCCAACTCGAGGAACAGATCCGCTCGCTCAACGGGCGTATCGAGGAAATGAGCTTCCAGCTTCTGCAGATGCAGGAGCAGATCCGGAAGTTCCAGGAGGATAACGAGTTCCGCTTCCAGGATCTGGAAGGCGGCAAGTCCTCTTCAAAGAAAAGCGGCGCACTTGAAACGCCGAAGTCCAGCGATCAGGCGTCCGTCACCCCCGAGGTGACGGATAGCCCGGCGACGACTGCCCCCGCGGACGGCACCGGCATGGCAAGCGCCGATCCGAATGCCGCAGGCGCGGCACCGCCGCCAAGCACGCTCGGCACGATCATCTTCGATGAAAACGGCAATCCGGTCTCGACGACGACGGGTACTGAGCCCGGCGCCAACGCCACGCTTCCGGGCGTGGATAGCGGGATTGCCACTCAAGACGATGGCGGCCTCAACGCCAATCCCGGAAACGAGCAGCAGACCGCTGCCCTCGGCAATCCGGGCGATCTTTATCAATCGGCCTACGGCCATGTCCTCTCCGGCGATTATGGCATGGCGGAGCAGGAGTTCCGCGATTACCTCGCGGCTTTCCCGGAGGGCGACAAGGCGGCCGACGCAAGCTTCTGGATGGGCGAAGCTCAATATTCCCAAGGCAAGTACAACGAGTCCGCGAAGACCTTCCTGAATGCCCATCAGACTTACGGCAAGTCGCCGAAGGCGCCCGAAATGCTGCTCAAGCTCGGCATGTCGCTCGGGGCGCTCGACAACAAGGAAACCGCCTGCGCCACCTTGCGCGAGGTGAACAAGCGTTATCCCAAGGCATCGGCTGCGGTTAAGGCGAAGGTGACGAGCGAACAGAGCCGCTTCGGCTGCTGAGGCCATCCCTATGCCAGAGGCCGTCATCGCTGCGGCAAGACGTTTTCTCAAATCCTTTATCAAGCCAGGGCGGATTCTCGTCGCCATTTCCGGGGGCAGCGATTCCAAGGGGCTGCTCAGTGCGCTTCACGAAGCGCTCGATACTCATGAATTCAACGGGTTCTCACTCGCCGCCTGCACGGTCGATCATGCCTTGAGGCCGGAGTCCGCCGGTGAGGCTGCGGCCGTCGGGGCATTCTGCGCCGGGCTTGGCATTCCCCACCGGATCGGTCATTGGCAGGGCGACAAACCACGCTCGGGCATTCAGGCGGCGGCCCGTCGGAAGCGCTACGACTTGCTGGCCGAAGCGGCAGCCGCTTTCGCTGCCGACTGTATCGTCACCGGCCACACGCGCGATGATCAGAACGAGACGATTGCCATGCGCGCTGCGCGCGACGAGGGTCGGGGCCCCGGCAGCGCCGGAATGGCGGCGGCCATGCTCTTCGGGCGCCGCATTTGGGTGCTGCGACCATTCATTCGGGTGCGCCGTGCCGATATCCGCACCTTCCTGGAGGCGCGCGGCATTGGCTGGCTCGACGATCCGAGCAATGAAAATCCCTTGTTCGAGCGCGCCCGGGTGCGTGCCCGCCTCGCGGTTGCGGAGCATGCGCCGGGCTCTCAGCGGGACGGCCTGCTGCGTGCCGCCTCCTCGGCAAGAGCGGCTGCCTTGCTACTGGAGCATCTGCGCGTTCACGAGGGACTCGTCGCCGAGGTCGCGGCGGCGCAGGCCGGACGGATGGACGATGCCGACTGGCGCCGCGCCTTGATGACCGTCGCAGCGGTGATCGGCGGCCGCGAACATCCGCCGGGGCGGGCAACGGTCGAGCGGCTGTCAGGCTTTCTGCGATCGGGCGAGGTGGGACGGATGACCGCGGGCCGCGTCGTTTTCGACCGGCGCCGAGACGGCCTTTATCTTTATCGCGAGGAGCGCGATCTGCCGCTCCTGAGGTTGGGCGCAGGGGAGAGCGGTTCCTGGGACGGCCGGTTCACCATAGCGAGCCTCGGCCCGGCCCTGACGATCAGCGCGGAGGGCGAGGGCGGCATGTGGCGGCAGAGGCTTATTGCCGCAGGACTGCCGGAGGGGATTGCCAAGAGGGCGTCGCTGGTGGCACCTCGCGCCGAGCCAGCGGACAGCGCCGGCTCCGGCGCCGAGACCGCAGCGGCGAGGCTCGAATGCCGGATCGGCCCCTACGACACCTTTTTGCCGGGTTTCGACAGGAGCATGGCAGATACGATCGCGCTGTTGTTCGGGCGCGACAGATATGCCCCGCCGCCGGTTGAAGACGTTTTGACAGAAATGGAAGGGTGACCGGCGGTTTTCCTTGGCAAGGCGATGCCGGAACCCTATGTTAAGGGCATACAGCAGCCCGGCGAAAGCGCGGGCTGTCACAGGTTCCGGGGAGTTCGATGAACCCTAATTTTCGAAATTTTGCCCTCTGGGCAATCATAGCGCTTCTCCTGATCGCGCTGTTCAGCATGTTCCAGCAGCCGACAGAGCGCACGGGCTCGCGTGAAATTCCCTTCTCGCAATTCCTGAAGGACGTCGACGCCAGCCGCGTCAAGGAAGTTGTGATCACCGGCTCCAAGGTGATCGGCAGCTACACCGAAAGCGGTGCGACGTTCCAGACCTATGCCCCCGCCGTCGACACCGCCTTGACCGAGCGGCTCGAGGCGAAGGATGTAACGGTGACGGTGCGTCCGGAAACCGACGGTTCTTCCGGCTTCCTGAGCTATATCGGCACCCTGTTGCCGATGCTTCTGATCCTCGGCGTCTGGCTGTTTTTCATGCGCCAGATGCAAGGCGGCTCGCGCGGCGCTATGGGCTTCGGCAAGTCCAAGGCCAAGCTGCTGACGGAGGCGCATGGCCGCGTGACCTTTGACGACGTCGCCGGCGTCGACGAGGCCAAGCAGGACCTCGAGGAAATCGTCGAATTCCTGCGTGATCCGCAGAAGTTCCAGCGGCTCGGCGGCCGCATCCCGCGCGGCGTGCTGCTGGTCGGCCCGCCCGGTACCGGCAAGACGCTGCTTGCCCGCTCGGTTGCGGGTGAGGCGAACGTGCCCTTCTTCACCATCTCCGGGTCCGACTTCGTCGAAATGTTCGTCGGTGTCGGTGCCTCGCGCGTCCGCGACATGTTCGAGCAGGCGAAGAAGAACGCGCCCTGCATCATCTTCATCGACGAAATCGACGCGGTCGGCCGTCATCGTGGCGCCGGCCTCGGCGGCGGCAATGACGAGCGTGAGCAGACGCTGAACCAGTTGCTCGTCGAGATGGACGGCTTCGAGGCCAATGAAGGCATCATCCTGATCGCCGCGACGAACCGCCCCGACGTGCTGGATCCGGCGCTGTTGCGTCCCGGCCGCTTCGACCGCCAGGTCGTCGTGCCGAACCCGGACATCAACGGCCGCGAGCGAATCCTCAAGGTACATGTCCGCAATGTGCCTCTGGCGCCGAATGTCGACCTCAAGGTTCTGGCGCGCGGTACGCCCGGCTTCTCCGGCGCCGACCTGATGAACCTCGTCAACGAGGCGGCGCTGATGGCGGCGCGGCGCAACAAGCGCCTCGTCACCATGCAGGAGTTCGAGGACGCCAAGGACAAGATCATGATGGGTGCGGAGCGTCGCTCCTCCGCCATGACCGAAGCCGAGAAGAAACTCACCGCCTATCACGAGGCCGGTCACGCGATCGTCGCCCTCAACGTTCCTTCGGCCGATCCGCTGCACAAGGCGACGATCATCCCCCGCGGCCGCGCGCTCGGCATGGTGATGCAACTACCCGAAGGCGACCGCTATTCGATGAGCTACAAGTGGATGATCTCACGCCTTGCCATCATGATGGGCGGGCGCGTCGCCGAGGAACTGACCTTCGGCAAGGAGAACATCACCTCCGGCGCATCGTCCGATATCGAGCAGGCGACGAAGCTTGCGCGGGCAATGGTCACGCAATGGGGCTTCTCCGACCAACTCGGCCAGGTTGCCTATGGCGAAAACCAGCAGGAGGTCTTCCTCGGCCACTCCGTGGCGCAGCAGAAGAACGTCTCCGAAGCGACCGCCCAGAAGATCGACAACGAGATCCGCCGCCTGATCGACGACGCCTATGAAGCGGCGCGCAGCATCCTGACCGAAAAGCACCATGAGTTCGTGGCGCTCGCGGAGGGACTCTTGGAGTACGAGACGCTGACCGGCGACGAGATCAAGGCGCTGATCCGCGGCGAGAAGCCGGCACGCGATCTTGGCGACGACACACCGCCGCATCGTGGGTCGGCGGTGCCGTCGGCCGGCACGAAGAAGGAAGTCGGCAACAAGGGCGAGGAACCCGAAGGCGGCTTCGAGCCGCAGCCGCAGTAATTCAGCCGGCGTCCACGGCCATGCCAATCAAAACCGCCGCTTCCGAAGGGAGCGGCGGTTTTTTGCGGCTCATGCATGTCGCCCAAAAGTGTGCAGCAGTTTTGGGATAACGACTGTACAAGACAAAGACCTACAGCGCGCCGCGTGAATACGTTTGAAACGCGACGCGTTTAGAGTCATCGCCAAGCACGGCGCGCTTGGTAACGCCCTGTAATGATTTCTGATGGTAGTGTTGCTGCCGTTTGTTGTGCATTTGTGTCAAAGATGGCGCAAAGCCGCCCCATTTACCGTTTCGACGGGTAGGGGCTTACTATAGTTGAAGCGAGGGGAGGAAGCGCGGCCGCGTTTCCAGTCCCTCTTCGAAAGACCCGCAGGCGAGGTCCGGGGACATGAAGACTAGTCGCGGAACACGCAACCAGACGCGCCCGGCAAAAGAGATCCTGCCGAAGCAGGACGATGGAGTTCTTATGAAGCGCAAATATTTCGGCACCGATGGTATTCGCGGCCAATCCAATATATTCCCGATGACCGCCGATCTCGCCATGCGCGTCGGCGTTGCGGTCGGAACCATTTTCCGCAACGGCGCGCATCGTCACCGCGTGGTGATCGGCAAGGACACGCGACTTTCGGGCTATATGCTGGAAAACGCCATGGTGGCGGGCTTCACCGCCGCCGGTCTCGACGTCTTCCTGCTCGGGCCGATCCCGACGCCTGGCGTTGCGATGCTGACGCGGTCGCTCCGCGCCGATATCGGGGTGATGATCTCGGCCTCGCACAACCCGTTCCGCGACAACGGCATCAAGCTGTTCGGGCCGGACGGCTACAAGCTCTCCGACGACATCGAGGAAAAGATCGAGGAGCTCATCGACCAGGACATGTCGGGGCAGCTTGCCAAGCCCGAGGACATCGGCCGGGCCAAGCGCGTCGACGGTGACATCTACCGCTATATCGAGCAGGCGAAGCGCACGCTGCCGCGCGACGTCACCCTGAAGGGACTGAGGATCGCCATCGATTGCGCGAACGGCGCCGCCTACAAGGTCGCTCCCCTGGCGCTTTGGGAACTCGGTGCCGAGGTGGTATCGATCGGCACCGAGCCGAACGGCGTCAACATCAATCTCGAATGCGGCTCGACGCATCCGGAGGCCCTGCAGAAGAAGGTTCACGAGGTGCGGGCCGACATCGGCATTGCACTCGACGGCGACGCCGACCGGGTGCTGATCGTCGACGAGAAGGGCACGGTGATCGATGGAGACCAGCTGATGGCGGTGATTGCCGACAGCTGGGCGGCCGACGGCATGCTGCAGGGCGGCGGCATCGCGGCCACCGTCATGTCGAATCTCGGTCTCGAGCGCTATCTCCAGACGCGACGGCTGAAGCTCCACCGCACCAAGGTCGGCGACCGCTATGTCGTCGAACAGATGCGGCAGGACGGGCTGAACGTCGGCGGCGAGCAGTCCGGCCACATCGTCCTTTCCGATTTCGGCACGACGGGGGATGGCCTCGTCGCGGCGCTGCAGATCCTCGCCGTCGTCAAGCGGCAGGGCAAGGCCGTGAGCGAGGTTTGCCGACGCTTCGAGCCGGTGCCGCAAGTCTTGAAGAATGTCCGCGTTTCCACGGGCAAGCCGCTGGAACATGAGTCGGTACGCCAGGCGATCGCCGACGCCGAAGCGGAGCTCGCCAAGGGCGGCCGGCTTCTGATCCGCCCTTCCGGCACCGAGCCCCTGATCCGCGTGATGGCGGAAGGCGACGACCGCGGCAAGGTCGAGCGCATCGTCGACGAACTGGTCAACGTGATCGGCAGCGTGCGCAACGCCGCCTGACCGAAGCCGCCCGTTCCGGATCGACGAAGGCGCGGCCTTCGCTGGCCGCGTCTTCACTGATGCATGCCGCCCAAAACTGTGCCGCGGTTTTGGGATGACGACATGCACAAAACAAAGACCTAAAGCGCTCCGCGTGACTACGCTTGAACGCGACGCGCTCTAGTCTCATGTCCAGGTCGCACGTACGTCCTGCACGCGGGCATTGTCACCGATTCATGCCTGAGTGCCGCGAATACTTCAAATCGTTAATATTCACGGTAAATTTTTGTAGTTAATCGAGGCTTAACCTTTCCCGGGCACTATCCTGCCGAGCATCTCGTCTGATTGTATCTATTCGGATCGGCGAGCGAGGGTATTCCAGCGTATTGGGGTGGGGCATGAAGAGGATTTTTGGTGGCGTTGCTGCTGCTTTGCTCAGTGGCACGTCGGTTTTCGCCGCAGACGTCTATCAGCCGCCAGCAGAGCCGCCTTATGTCGAGCAACCGGTTGAAGTCGTCGAGACGAGTGGCTGGTATTTGCGAGGCGATGTCGGCTACGCTTGGAACGATCTGCGCGGCGCGCATTTCTTCCAGGGCTCCAACGCAAGTCTGGTCGACTTCGACAGGGCCGATCTCGATGACTCCTACGTCCTCGGCGGCGGTGTCGGCTATCAGATCAACAACTATCTGCGCGCAGACGTGACGCTTGATTACCTCGGCGAGGCGGATTTCACGGGCTCGACCAGCGGCAGCTGCGGTGTCGCTGCCAACTGCGTGTCGACCGATATCGCTTCGATGTCGGCATGGAGCCTGTTGGCCAATGCCTATGTGGACCTTGGAACCTACGGCTCCTTCACACCCTATGTCGGCGCCGGTATCGGCGGCACGCGCGTGAAATGGGGAACGTTGCGCAACACGAGCTGCGACGCCACCGATCCGACGAACTGCGATCCGACCGTCGAGCATGACGGCCGGGCCAAGTGGCGCTTTACCTATGCGTTGATGGCCGGCACGGCGGTGGACCTCACCTGCAATCTCAAGGCAGACGTCGGATACCGTTTTCGCCATATCGACGGCGGCGACATGTTCGGTTTCAATCTCGGCAGCGGTCCCGGTTTCGACAAGGACATCTATGTCCACGAGGCGCGGGCCGGTCTTCGCTACACGTTCGGTAGCCCATGCGAAGCCGCCTACGTGCCGCCGGCCGAACCCATCGTGTATAAGTAGGAGCCACAACCGGCGGATAAGGGGCTCCGGCCGGAGCCCCTTATCCGCATTAATAAGTTGAAGCTTCGTCTTCGCCACGCGCGCCCATGCTGCCCCGCCAGCTGCTGTGTAGTACCTGGAATTGCTGCATGCCGTGCGACGAGAGGCATTCGTTAAAAGTTTCCCAATCAACATGCTTAACCGCTGGTTAACTTGTCCCTGCCAATAGTTAACGAGGCACTTACGGGTGGCGTTGACGACTGGCGAGGGCATGCGACATGGACTGGCGGAACGGAATTCTCGGTATCGCTCTGAGCGCTGGCCTGCTCTTGGCCGACGCAGCCGCGGCGAACGACGAAGATCTGCTCGACGCGCCGGAGATCACGATCTCCACCGAAAAGGAAGCGGGCAGCCGCCTCTATCTGCGCGGCGACATCGGCTATGCGGGCTGGACAGGCGAGGGCGATCCCTTCTATCGCAATTTCAATAGCGGCACCGGCAGCTACAGCAATGTTCCATTCGACGACGCCCGTTTCGATGAGCCGGTCTCCGGCACGATCGGCGTGGGCTATCGGATCACCGACGTCTTCCGCGCCGATCTGACAGCCGAATATTTCGAAGGCCGTTTCAACGGCTCGTCGCTTACCGCAGGCCCTTGTGCGGGCGAGGGGGCCGGAACGTCCTGCGCGCTTTCCCAAAGCGGCAATTTCTCCGCTCTCGGGCTAATGGCGAACGGCTATGTCGATCTGGCGACGCTCGCCGGTTTCACGCCCTATGTCGGCGCCGGCATCGGCGCGACGCATATCGACTGGAAAACGGTTCGCGAAAGCTCGACCTGTATCGCCGGCGGCGGTGCCTGTTCCGGGGCGGCGGCGGGAGGTTCCTATGAGGGTCGCGACAGTTGGCGGTTCACCTATGCGGTGATGGCGGGTCTCTCCTACGACGTTACCGACCGGCTAAAGTTCGACATCGGCTATCGCTATTCCCGCATCGCTGAGGGCGATATGTTTGGCTTCGGCGCCGAGGCGCTTGCCGGTGCAAGCGGCAGCAAGGGCCATGATGACGGCCTTTCCCGCCACGAAATCCGCGCAGGCTTGCGGTTCGCACTCTGGTAGGGCTCCGTCTGCAACACAGCACGATGTGCTCGAAGCGCCAAAAATCGTGTCATACGCGACACAAGCCGCTTGACATCCTCTCTGCGCCACAATATTTCGGACGGCGGGACACCCCTCCCCAACGAGGGGCTTCTATCTGAGAGGATAGCATATGACGAAACCTGCCAAGCCGGACGTGCGCCCGGCAAATACCCATTTTTCTTCTGGTCCTTGCGCCAAGCGTCCCGGATGGACGCTCGAAGCTCTCTCCGATGCGCCGCTCGGTCGTTCGCACCGCGCCAAGATCGGCAAGACGAAGCTCAAGCAAGCCATCGATCTTACCCGTGAAATTCTCGAGGTGCCCGGCGACTACCGCATCGGTATCGTGCCCGCTTCTGACACCGGCGCCGTCGAGATGGCGCTGTGGTCGCTGCTTGGCGCGCGAGGCGTCGACATGCTCGCCTGGGAAAGTTTCGGCGCCGGCTGGGTCACCGACGTGATCAAGCAGCTGAAGCTTCCCGACGTCCGCCGCTTCGAGGCCGACTACGGCGAACTGCCGGATCTCTCAAAGGTCGATTTCGACCGCGACGTCGTCTTCACCTGGAACGGAACGACTTCGGGCGTCCGCGTCCCGAATGCCGATTTCATTCCCGCCGACCGCAAGGGCCTGACGATCTGCGACGCGACCTCGGCCGCATTCGCGCAGGAACTCGACTTCGCCAAGCTCGACGTCGTCACCTTCTCCTGGCAGAAGGTTCTGGGCGGCGAGGGCGGCCATGGCGTGCTGATCCTCAGCCCGCGCGCGGTCGAACGGCTGGAAAGCCATGTACCGGCCTGGCCGCTGCCGAAGATCTTCCGCATGACCAAGGGGGGAAAGCTGATTGAGGGCATCTTTACCGGCGAGACGATCAACACGCCGTCGATGCTCTGCGTCGAGGACTATATCGACGCGCTTCTCTGGGCGAAGTCGGTCGGCGGCCTCAAGGGGCTGATCGCGCGGGCCGATGCCAATGCCGACCTGATCCACCGTTTCGTCGCCGCCAATGACTGGATCGCCAACCTGGCCGTCAAGCCGGAGACCCGCTCCAACACCTCTGTTTGCCTGAAGATCGTCGACCGCGACGTGACGGCCCTCGATGCCGATGCGCAGGCCGCCTTCGCCAAGGGCCTCGTCGCGCTTCTCGACAAGGAGGGCGTCGCCTTCGATATCGGGCACTATCGGGATGCTCCCTCCGGCCTCCGCATCTGGTCCGGCGCGACGATCGAGGCGGCCGATATGGAAGCGCTGATGCCGTGGCTCACCTGGGCATTCGAGACCCAGAAAGCGACGCTCTCGCAGGCCGCCGCCTGATCCGACGCGACCGTTTCGCTCTTCTTAAGGGCGAAGCCACTCCAATTCCGTTCAGACACTGTTCCAAGGAGGCCTTTCATGGCACCTCGCGTTCTCGTATCCGATGAACTTTCGGAAACCGCCGTTCAGATCTTCCGCGATCGCGGCGTCGAAGTGGATTTCCAGCCGAAGCTCGGCAAAGACAAGGAGAAGCTTGCCGAGATCATCGGCAATTACGACGGTCTCGCCATCCGCTCCGCCACCAAGGTGACGGAAAAGCTGATCGCCGCGGCGGCCAATCTCAAGGTCGTCGGCCGCGCCGGCATCGGCGTCGACAATGTCGACATTCCGGCCGCCTCGCGCCGCGGCATCATCGTCATGAACACGCCCTTCGGCAACTCGATCACCACGGCCGAGCACGCGGTCGCGCTGATGTTCGCGGTCGCCCGTCAGCTTCCCGCCGCCGACAATTCCACCCAGGCCGGCAAGTGGGAAAAGTCGAAGTTCATGGGCGTCGAGATTACCGGCAAGGTGCTCGGCGTGATCGGTGCCGGCAATATCGGCTCGATCGTCTGTGCCCGTGCAATCGGTCTCAAGATGCACGTGCTCGCCTATGATCCGTTCCTGTCGAAGGAGCGGGCGGAGGAAATGGGCGTCGTCAAGGTCGAGCTGGACGAACTTCTCGCGCAGGCCGACTTCATCACCCTGCACGTGCCGCTGACCGACAAGACGCGCAACATCCTCAGCGCCGAGGCGATTGCCAAGACCAAGCCGGGTGTGCGCATCATCAACTGTGCCCGCGGCGGCCTCGTCGACGAGAAGGCGCTCGCCGATGCGCTGAAGTCCGGCCATGTCGCCGGCGCGGGCTTCGACGTCTTTGAGGTGGAGCCCGCCACCGAAAGCCCGCTCTTTGGCCTGCCGAACGTCGTCTGCACGCCGCATCTCGGGGCCTCGACCACCGAGGCGCAGGAGAACGTGGCGCTGCAGGTGGCCGAGCAGATGGCGGACTATCTCGTCAAGGGCGCCGTCACCAACGCCATCAACATGCCGTCGATCACCGCCGAGGAAGCGCCGATCCTGAAACCCTTCATCCGCCTCGCCGACGTGCTTGGCGCCTTTGTCGGGCAGGCGACGGAAAGCGCCATCAAGGAAATCGAAATCCTCTATGACGGGTCGACCGCAACAATGAACACCAAGGCGCTGACCAGCGCCGTTCTCGCCGGCCTGATCCGTCCTCAGGTGGCTGACGTCAACATGGTCTCCGCACCGATCATGATCAAGGAAAAGGGCATCATCCTTTCTGAGGTCAAGCGCGACAAGACGGGCGTCTTCGACGGCTATATCAAGCTGACGGTGAAGACGGCGAACCAGACCCGATCGGTCGCCGGCACGGTCTTCTCCGACGGCAAGCCGCGCTTCATCCAGATCAAGGGCATCAACCTCGATGCCGACGTCGGCAACCACATGGTCTATATCACCAACACCGACGTTCCCGGCATGATCGGCTTCATCGGCACGACCCTCGGCGATGCCGGCGTCAACATCGCCAACTTCCAGCTCGGTCGCGAAAAGCAGGGCGGTGACGCGATCGCGCTGCTTTACGTCGATGGTCCGGTTTCCGAGACGGTGCTCGACAAGCTGCGCGCCAACGCGGCGATCCGCCAGGCGAAGCCGCTGGTGTTCAACGTCGATTGAGCAGCCACGCTGTTCCAGCTTGGATATGAAATGCAAACGTGCCGGCCCCATCCGGCGCGTTTCTCTTTTGAGCGCTCACCATGGGCCGCGATAAAGCGTGCCGTCACTTCGGCGGCCTCGGCCGGCCGTGTTCGGCGATCGCGATGCCGCCGAGGACGAGCAGCAATGCCACCAGATGATAGGCGTGAAACGTCTCGCCGACGAGCAGAACGGAAAGCAGCGTTCCATAGACCGGGATGGCGTTGATGAACAGGCCGGCGCGGTTGGCGCCGATCATTTCGACGCCGCGGACATAGAGAACCTGTGACATCAGCGACGGAAATATCGCGGCATAGAGCACGATCGCCCAACCGGTCGCGTCCGGCACGATGGCGCTGCCGCTTTGAGCTTCCCAGACGAGCAGCGGGATGGAACTGATGAGCGCGCCGAAGGCGGGTGCCGCGATGAAGCTCTGCCAGTGCATCGCCGGTTTCCAGCGAAGAGTGACCGTATAGACGGCGTAGACGATGCAGGCGAGGATCATCAGCCCGTCGCCGAAATTGAACTTGAGCCGCATCAGGCTCGTGAAGTCGCCATGGGCGGCTGTCGTGAGCACGCCGATCAGCGTCACGGTGAAGCCGACGACCTGCGCGATCGAAACCTTCGTCCGGAAGAACACGAAATTGAACAGGAAGATCAGCATCGGAATGCCGGCCTGAAGGATCACGGCGTTGATCGCACTGGTATATTTCACCGCCGAATAGAGGAAGGCGTTGAACATCGTGAAACCAACCGCGCCATAGGCGAGCAGCTGCAGCCAGTGGCGGCGAATCTTGTCCCAGTCACGGCGGATCTGCGGCGTCATCAGCGCAAGAATGACGCTGAGCGCGACGAGCCAGCGCAGCGTCGTCAGCATCATCGGGCTGACGTGCCCGACGGCCATCTTGCCGGCAACCGAATTCCCGCCCCAGAAAAGCGCGGTGATGGCGAGATAGAAATAGGCTTTGGAATTCACGGCGCTGCGATCCGCATGGAGGTGAAATGGATTGCCGAACCGGCGGGAGAGTTCGCAGATATAGGCGCTAACGCCATATCTTGTCATGCAAAAAGGGCCGGGCCCCGGGCATAACGGGGTCGCTTTCCGAAAGACAACACAGTATAGATGCGCGGGTTTGAGAACAGCGCAACGTCCTCGTGCGCGCGTGAACAGGAAGAGAAATATGACGAACGTCGTGGTGGTCGGATCCCAATGGGGTGACGAAGGCAAAGGCAAGATCGTGGATTGGCTCTCGGAGCGCGCCGACATCGTAGTGCGCTTCCAGGGCGGCCACAATGCCGGCCATACCCTGGTGATCGACGGCGTCAGCTACAAGCTGTCGCTGCTTCCCTCCGGCGTCGTCCGGCCCGGCAAGCTAGCCGTCATCGGCAATGGCGTCGTCATCGATCCGCATGCGCTGATCGCGGAGATCGACAAGCTCGGCAACCAGGGCGTCAAGATCACACCGGACAACCTGCGCATCGCCGACAATGCCACGCTCATCCTGTCGCTGCATCGCGAACTCGACGGCTTCCGCGAGGACGCTGCCTCGAACAGCGGCACCAAGATCGGCACGACCCGCCGCGGCATCGGCCCGGCCTATGAGGACAAGGTCGGCCGCCGGGCCATCCGCGTCATGGATCTCGCGGACCTCGACACCCTGCCGGCCAAGGTCGACCGGCTGCTGACGCACCACAACGCGCTGCGCCGCGGGCTCGGCGAAGCGGAAATCAGCCACCAGGCGATCATGGACGAACTCTCCTCCGTCGCCGCGCGCGTGCTGCCGTTCATGGACACGGTCTGGCTGTTGCTCGACAGGCAGCGCCGCAAGGGCGCGCGCATCCTGTTCGAGGGCGCGCAGGGGACGCTGCTCGACATCGACCACGGCACGTATCCCTTCGTCACCTCCTCGAACACGGTCGCCGGTCAGGCGGCCGCCGGTTCCGGCATGGGACCGGGCGCGCTCGGCTATATTCTCGGGATCACCAAGGCCTATACGACGCGCGTCGGCGAAGGACCGTTTCCGACCGAACTCAACGACGAAATCGGCCAGTTCCTCGGCGAGCGCGGCCACGAATTCGGAACCGTCACCGGCCGCAAGCGCCGTTGCGGCTGGTTCGATGCCGCCCTGGTGCGCCAGTCGGTCGCCGCCAACGGCATCACCGGCATCGCGCTCACCAAGCTCGACGTGCTCGATGGCCTCGACGAGCTCAAGATCTGCGTCGGCTATACTCTGGACGGACAAGAGATCGATCATCTTCCCGCAAGTCAGGCGCAGCAAGCTTCGGTAAAGCCAGTCTATATTACGCTCGAAGGCTGGAAGGAATCGACGGTCGGCGCCCGCAGCTGGGCCGATCTTCCGGCACAGGCGATCAAATATGTTCGCCAGGTCGAGGAACTGATCGGCGCGCCCGTCGCACTGCTTTCGACGAGCCCGGAGCGCGACGACACAATACTTGTGACCGACCCGTTTGAGGACTAGTGTCGGCGCAAGGAAGCGGCGCCGCATTGCGGCTGCATGACTAGGATTTGAGAAAGCATCTGATGGCGGATTTTGTTGCAGTTATTCGCAGGACCGTTGACGGCCTGTCGGAAAACACACCCGAAATGCGGGGCAGGGTCTACGAGAAGGCGCGCAGTGCCGTGCGCCGCCAGCTCGAGAACATGTCCCCGCGGCCATCGGACGACATGATCAATCGCCAGTTGAACAAGCTGGAACTGGCGATTTCCGAGGTCGAAAACGAACACGCCGAGGCCCTGCCGGCAATCGAAGAAGCCGAAGCACCCGAACAGCCCGAAGTGCTCGAGCCGGATGCAGCCGAAGCGTCCGCCGAACAGGAGGCTGCCGCTCCGGTCTCGCCGGAGCCGGCGCCGGTTCCGGCCGAGGCTGCCGAAGTTGAGCAGGCCGTCGCCGAGGAATCCGCAGAAGAGGCGGCGCCGGAGGCTCCGCAAGCCTTCGAAGAACCGGTCCCGGCCGATGAGGTCGTTCCCGCCGCTGCGCGAGAGGTGCCGGAGCACCGGGAAGCCGAGCCCACCCTGGCCGCCGCGGGCGAGCACGAACAGGAACCGCCTGCCACAAGCGAGGAACCGGAAGCCGTCTCGGCCGAGCCGCAGTGGGGCGCAACGGTAGAGGAATACGTCCCGGCGGAGGAACTCTCTCCGGCCGAGGAAGCCCCGCCGGTGGCGGAAGTCGATAGCTGGCAGCAAGCGCCCGCCGAGGAGGCAACCGCCTCCGAGCCGCAGACGGAGGAATTCGACCGCGACGAGCCGCCGGTCGAGCCCGAGCCCGTGGCAATTGGAGACCCTGAGGAAGAGAGGGTTCCGGAAGAGCCGGTCGGCGAAGAGGCTCCACCGGCTGAGGCGGCACCGGCGAAACAGGAACCTTCGGAATGGGCGCTGCCGGAGTGGGAGGACGTCCCGCCCGCCGCAAGCGCCGGTGAAGAGCCTCCGGCATCCGAGGCGCCGCGCCAGGAGGCGGCCGGCCCCGAGCGGCTCGGCATGCATCCGGTGGAGCCCGAGACAAGCGCCCCGGCTCCGCGGCCGGCTGAGGCGGAGACGGCGCAGGCCTGGTCCTTCGACGACAGCGATCCCTTCGCTGCGCCCGCCGACACCAGAAAGGACAAGCCGGCTGAGCCGGAGGTCTCTGAATGGGCCTGGCCCGTGGAGAAAGCGCCGACCGCTTCGAACGAAGAGGAGCGCGCCGGCACCGCATGGGATCACATCGATGATCTGCTCGGCCTCGATGAGGCCGGCCGGAGGGCGAACGACTCGGACGCTGCCGCCAAGGAAGACGACCAGGTCGGCGACGTGGCGCCGGCGGCCGTATCGCCGCGGCCTGCCTCCTACCGCGTTGCTCCCAAGCCATCCCGCTTCAACGTGAAAAGCCTGGCAATCGCTGCGGTGATCCTGCTTCTCCTTGGCGGTGGCGGCTTTGCCTATTGGGTGAACAGGGAAGCGGGCAATGCCTGGCTTTCCGCAATGCTCGCGAAAATCATCCCCGCCGGTCCGGAGACGCAAACGCCGCCCGGCCGCGAGGGCGAGCCTGCCGTGCAGCCGGGCGAACAGTCCGGCGCCCAGGAAGGTACGGCATTGCCGGACGACAAATCGAGCAAGTTTACCCAGCGTTTGCTTGCCGATGGCTCCGAGCGCGACGAAGGGCCCGCCGGCGCGAACGGCAGCGAAATAGCGCAGGAGGGCAAGTCCGTCGCCCCGCAGACGGAGGCCGGCCAGCCGCAGGGCGCCGCGGCGGGGCCTGAGCAGGCCGCCGCCCAGCCCCAACAGCCCGCCACCAACCAGGACAGCGGAGCGCCGCAGACCGAAGTTTCCATCGCCGACGGCGAGAAAATGTTCCTCTATGAGGAGCGGCTTGGCCAATCTTCGCCCACGGCGGTTCCGGGCGCTGTCGCCTGGTCCATCAAGGAGGAGTCTCCAGGCGGCGACGCCAAGCCCGAGCCGGCGATCCAGGCCCAGATCACCGTTCCGGACCGGGGCATGACGGCGCTGATGACGATCAAGCGCAATGTCGATCCGTCGCTGCCGGCAAGCCACGTGATCGAATTCGTCTTTTCGCTGCCCGAGAACTTCGAGGGCGGTGCTATCGAGGGCGTGCAGCGCGTATCGATGAAGCGCACAGAGCAGGATCGCGGTGACCCGCTCATTGCCGTCCCGGCGAAGATCACCGACGACTTCCACATGATCGCGCTCAACGATTTCGCGGAAGCGGTCGGCAGCAACACCGAACTCTTGCGCAGCCGCAGCTGGATCGACATCCCCATCACCTACCGCAACGGCCGCCGCGCCCTCTTGACCCTTGAGAAAGGCGCCAGCGGCACGGAGGCCTTCAGTAAGGCCATGCAGGCCTGGAGTTCGCTCGGCAGCGCGGCCGCGGCGAGCGGCCAGTAAGAAGACCGAGACAAACACAAAGGCCCGGCTGGATGGCGTCCAGCCGGGCCTTTGTTTGTTCTGAAGGCGTGAGGTCGATCAGGCGCCCTCGACGACCCGGAGCGAATTGGCGCGCTCGAGTGCCGCCTTGCGGACTGCTTCCTGGACCTTCTCGAAGGCGCGGACCTCGATCTGGCGGACGCGCTCACGGCTGATGTCGAATTCGGTGGAAAGATCTTCCAGCGTCACCGGATCTTCGGTCAAGCGACGCGCCTCGAAGATGCGGCGCTCGCGGTCGTTCAGGACCTTCATCGCGTTGGCGAGCAGGGCGCGGCGACTTTCGAGCTCGTCCTGCTCGATCAGGATTTCCTCCTGGTTGTCGTGCTCGTCGACCAGCCAGTCCTGCCACTGTCCGGAGTCGCCTTCGCTGGCCTTGATCGGCGCGTTGAGAGACGCGTCGCCGGAGAGGCGCCGGTTCATCGAAACGACCTCGTCCTCGCTGACCTTCAGGGTCGTCGCGATTTCCTTCACCTGCTCCGGCTTGAGATCGCCTTCGTCGAGAGCCTGAATACGGCCCTTCAGCCGCCGCAGATTGAAGAACAGGCGCTTCTGGTTGGCGGTCGTGCCCATTTTCACCAGCGACCAGGAACGCAGGATATATTCCTGAATGGCCGCCTTGATCCACCACATGGCATAGGTCGCCAGGCGGAAGCCGCGATCGGGCTCGAACTTCTTGACGGCCTGCATCAGGCCGACATTGCCTTCCGAAACGACTTCGCCGATCGGCAGGCCGTAGCCGCGGTAACCCATTGCGATCTTGGCGACGAGGCGCAAATGGCTCGTCACCAGCTTGTGGGCGGCGCTGCGGTCGTCATGCTCCTGATACCGCTTGGCGAGCATGTACTCTTCCTGCGGTTCGAGCATCGGAAATTTGCGGATTTCGTCGAGGTAGCGGTTGAGGCCGCCCTCTCCAGCGGCAATGGTCGGCAGCGTGTTGCGGGCCATGAAGCACCCCCTTTGTGCATCTCCGGCCTCCGGGACGGCAGGCCGGGCGTGGGTCTTCGTCCAGACCCCACGAGGCTAGAAGATAAGTACGGCGAAAGCATGATTCAAGGAGTCCGGTTTCACGCTATCGTGAGACCGGAGGAAGGAAGATTTCCTATTGAAGCGTCCCTAAAATCGGGATTCTTCGCAGCGATTTCAAGAGGCTGCGCGAAGGGCGGCGACCAGTTCCTGCATGTCCGCCGGCATCGGTGCTTCGAAATGCATCGTGTCGCCGCTGGCAGGGTGCTCGAACTGCAGCATGAAGGCATGCAGCGCCTGCCGGGAGAAGCGGTTGACCACGCCCTTGGCGGCTTCGGGCAACAGGTTAGCCTTCGTCCGGAAGGCGGCGCCATAGTCGGGATCGCCGATTAGCGGATGACCGATATGGGCCATGTGGACGCGGATCTGGTGCGTCCGGCCGGTTTCCAGATGGCATTCGACGATTGAAGCGAGACAGGTGCCGTCCGGCTTCTCGTGATAGCGCTCGACCACTTCGTAGTGGGTGATCGCTTCGCGCGCATCATCGCTCTCCTCGCGCTTGACGGCGCGTTTCGTGCGGTCGCCGGCCCGGCCGAGGGCGGCATTGATCGTGCCCTTCAATTGGCGGGGGCGGCCCCAGACGACCGCCTGATAGGCGCGCTCCAGCGGCCCGGTGCGGCCGTGGTCGGCAAACTGGTCGGAGAGATGCCGGTGGGCGGTGTCGTTCTTGGCGACGACCATGACGCCGCTCGTTTCCTTGTCCAGCCGGTGAACGATGCCCGGCCGTCTGACGCCGCCGATGCCGGAAAGGCTGTCGCCGCAATGGTGAATGAGGGCGTTGACGAGCGTTCCCGTCCAGTTCCCGGCACCCGGATGGACGACGAGACCGGCCGGCTTCACCAGCACGATCAGATCATCGTCCTCGAATAGAACCTCGAGCGGAATGTCCTCGCCCTTGGGTTCCGGATCCTCGGGCGCGGGCAGGGCGATCTCGAAGCTGTCGCCCGGGTGCACCTTGCGCTTGGGTTCGAGCACCGTGATGCCGTTGATCGAAACGGCTCCCTGTTCGATCAGGGCCTTGATGCGGTTGCGGGAGAATTCGCCCGAAAGCGCCTCCGTCAGAAACGCATCCAACCGCCCGGCGGCATTCTCGTCGGCGCTCAGGACTTTCCTATTGCCGGTCGCTTGTTTAAAGGGATCGTTCATTCCGTTTCAATTCCGACAGAAAGCCAGCCATGACCGCGATCGAGCCCGACGAACAGGAAGACAAGCCGCTTGACCCGGCGATGGAGAATGTCCGCCGCAAGATGGTGCGCCTGCAGCTCGTTTCGGCCGGCGTGATGTTGATCATGCTTATGGCCGTCCTCGGAACGATTGTCTACAAGCTGACGCGGAGCGACGGCGCTGCGGAGGCGACGCCGCCGGCGGTCAGCGTGCCGGGCGATGCGCCGCTGACCGCGATTGCGGCGCTGCCGGCCGGCTTTTCGGTGACCAATGTGGCGCTGTCCGGTTCGCAGGTGCTGTTCTATGGCAGCCTGCCGGACGCAGAACCCCGTGCGATCGTTTTCGACATAAAGGCGGGACGCATCGTCGCCGACGTCACCGTCAGGACGCAGTGACGAGATGGTCGCGGCACCGCTTCCGATCCGCATCGAGGATCCGTCGGACCCGCGCATCGCCGCTTTCCTGTCGATCAAGGAACGGGATCTCACTGGCCGGCAGGGCCGCTTCATTGCCGAAGGCACGGTCGTCCTGCGGATGCTGGCGGCCGCGCACCGCTCCGGGCGCGGCATCATCGCCGAGGCAATCCTGCTGCTCGAAAACCGGTTTGACGGCGTCGCAGAGCTGCTTGCACAATTCCCCGCCGATGTGCCGGTCTACGTGGCCGATGCCCGGGTCTTCGACGCGATCGCCGGCTTCAACATGCATCGCGGTGTTCTGGCGCTCGGCCGATCCGATGCGATGCCCGGCCGTGACGCCCTCATCGCCGCCCTTCCTACCGCAAGCCTCGTGCTTGCCGCCTGCGGCATATCGAACCATGACAATATGGGATCGCTGTTCCGCAATGCCGCCGCCTTCGGCGTCGACGCAGTGCTGATGGATGCATCGAGCTGCGATCCGCTGTACCGCAAGTCGATTCGGGTGTCCGTCGGATCGGCGCTGACGCTCCCCTTCGCGCGCGAGGGGACGGCCGCGGACCTGATCGAAAGGCTTCATGCCGCCGGGTTCGCGATATGGGGCCTTTCGCCGCGCGGCGAGACGGACGTCACAAAAATTCCGCCGTCGCCGCGCACGGCATTGCTGGTCGGGACGGAAGGCGAGGGGCTGCCGGCGACGATCCTTTCCGCGGTCCGCACCGCGCGTATCCGCCAGCGTCCGGGCCTCGACAGCCTGAACGTCGCCATGGCCGCGGGCATCGCGCTGCATCAGGTCGCCAGCGCCAACGGTCGAATCTGAGGGGAAGCCCGAGCCGCCTTCATTCAGGCGGCAGCATTTCCTTGGCCCGCGTCGCCAGGCTCTTGCCGGCTCCCGGCTGCCCCGCCTCCTCTCGGCCGAGAAGGCCGTGGATCGGCGAGGACGAGCCTTCCCGCGCAGCCGTGAGCGCCACCATGCCGGCGGCGATCTGCGCCATCTCCTCGCGCAGCGCCTCGTCATGGGTCGCAGACTTCGAATTGGCGAGGCGTTCCGATAGCGCCGTCGCGCGGTTGCGCAGGTCGTCGGAGAGGACGGTGGGATCCACACTATGCTGCGCGTCATGCGCCCCCTCGATCGGTACCCCTTGCGCGGCAGGGTGCTGTTCCACGCGCTTCGGCGGCTTGGCGCCGGCCAGGCGCAGCGCTTTCGTCGCATCGCGGATTTCCTGGTTTGCCGCCTTCACCCGCGTTTTCAGCCGCTCGATTTCTTCCGCTCGCCGCTCGAGCGCGCTTTCGCGGTCGGCATTGGCGGCCGCTTCTCGGGCGAGCTTGGTTTCGAGCTGGCGTACGCGGTTTTCTTCACGGCCGAGGCGCAGCTCCATTTCGCGAGCCCGGGCGTTTTCGCCCTTGAGACTGGCGCGCAGGGCTTCGCGCTCGTCGCTCAGACTGGCGGCCCGGCTCCTCAGATGCTCGATCTGCGTTTCGCGCGCCGCGAGGTCGATGCGCAGGTTGTCGAGTTCGGTCGCCTGCCTGTCGAGCTGGCCGTTCAAGGCGCGGATTGTCTCGTTCTTGGCGCCGGTGTCGCGCTGCAGGTTGTCGAATGTCGCCCGCATGTCGGCGATCCGCAGCTCGAGCTGGCGGATGGTCGACCGCATGTCGGCGGCCTCGACGTTCATGTCGGCAAGTTGCGTGTGGAGGTCGGTATTTTCGCCAGCCAATCGCTGTGCCTCGGTGAGCGCCCTTTCCTTCTCCAGCATCAAGGCCACGCCCTTGTCGCGCTCGCGGCGGAGCGTCTGCGACATCTTCGCGTTCTCGACGGCGAAGGTGGCGCGCGCGGCGTCCCTCTGGGCGCGAACTTCCTGTGGGCTGAGCGGCATCGTCGCTTTCAAACGGTCCTCGGCGAAGCGGACGATGCGCTTTTGGATGGCCGGCGCGACCAGCAGGCCGGTAATGGCCGCCGTCAGGAAGCCCAGGGCAAAGAGGAGCGCATATTCAATCACGTGCTGGCCGTTTCAAGTCTGGACCGATGCATCCATGGCGGTTGGGCAGTTTCCTTCCGTCTTCCGCAGTAAACACGACGGCCCGAAAGCTGCAACAATTACTGCAGGATTGCACGCCCGCTACGCGCTCCAGAGAACTTACATGCGGCCTTTTGGTATCAGAACGGGTTCCAGGTCGGCTGCTGTGTCAGCTTCAGATAGCCGACATTGAGGCCGAGCCTTGCGCCGATTCCGGTGCGGATCGGCACGACGACGACGTGTTCGTCGGTCAGCACCGTCATGCCGACACCGGCGACGACGTAGGCCGAGCCGGAAACGCCGCCGAAGCGCTTGTAGAGCGCCGGGACGCTCGACAGGTTGTAGACGAGCATCATCGCCCGGCTGCCCTGCCCGCCCCAGTCGAGCCCGAGGGAGGGGCCCTGCCAAAACACACTATGCTGGCCGACATTCTTGGTGTGGAGCTCGCCCTCGCCATAGGTGAGGCCGGCGATGAAGGCGCCGGACCCTTCCTGGCCGAGGATATAGCCGTTCGGCAGGCCGTAGCGCTCGAAGGCGCGCTCGACGACCTTGGCAAGCCCGCCGGAGGTCTCGCCGAAGAAGCCGTGGCCAGCGTCGACGATCTCCTGCATCGTGTACTGGCTGCTATTTGGAGATTGGGCGAGCGCGGCGGACATCAGGGCGCTGCTGAACAGCAGGATTGTCGTCAGAATGGCGCGGACGGCCATTGCGGTTGCCTTCATGATCGGCTGCATCGTTTCCTCCGTCAGGCGCGAATGCGGCTCGCGGGCCGGCCGTCATGACCAGCTCATGCATCGGTTGCGCGGGCCAGCGCGGGTCTCGAACGCGTGCACCTGATCCGCTTTCCGTAGTTCCACTCGAAATCCGGGGGTGCCCTGACAATTTGAACCGATCCTCTTAATAATCGGTTTACCAAATGTGATGTCATTATGGCCTATTGATCGGCGCGGGCCGCGTGGCTATGCCGGGCCCGGGCGAAGACCTCGCCGGGCGTGGCGGGGAACGCAAGGCGTCGATATGCTGATGGAACCGAACGGGAAGAATGATGGCAAAGAATCCGAACCTGACGTTGACGGGACCCGATCTGGCGGCGCTGCTCTGCAGCCGGGTGTGTCACGACATCATCTCGCCGGTCGGCGCCATCAATAATGGTCTCGAACTCCTGGACGAGGGCGGCGCCGACGCCGATGCGATGGACCTGATCCGTACCAGCGCGCTCAATGCCTCGGTGCGGCTGAAGTTCGCGCGGCTTGCCTTCGGCGCCTCCGGCTCGGTCGGAGCCTCGATCGACACCGGCGAAGCGGAAAAGGCCGCCAAGGACTTCGCCGCTGCGGAAAAGAAGACCGAGGTGACTTGGAACGGCCCGCGGGCGATCATCGCCAAGAACCGCGTCAAGCTGCTGCTGAACCTCTTCCTGATTGCCTATGGTGCAATCCCGCGCGGCGGCTCGATCGACATCACCCTGGAAAACCCGGAGTTCGATGCGGTATTTACCCTTGTCGCAAAGGGGCGAATGATGCGCGTTCCGCCGCGGCTGACCGAACTCCTTTCCGGCACCCCCGAGGAAGCCGTGGACGCCCACTCGATCCAGCCCTATTATACGGTCCTGCTCGCCGAGGAAGCCGGCATGCTGATCGATGTCACGTCGACCGGCGAGGAGATCGTCTTCACCGCTCGCACCGAGGCCTGATCCACTCCGCCCGCCAATCACGCCCGTGACATGAAAAGAGGTCTCCATCGTCCGCGACGGAGGCCTTTCTCTTTTCTCGGGTGCCGAAGTCCCGCTGCTCTCAACTCGGCGAGGGTTTCACAGGTCTCGGCGGATTATTGCTTTGCGAGAAATGAAAATCGGCCGTCAACCGTGGCGGTAACGGTTTCTTTGCCAAATCTCTCTAGTTTTGCTTCATGGACGCCTTTTGGCGTCCGATGAGGCCTGAAGGAGTTGGACATGCGGCGCTTGATGATTGCCGATGGCTCGGATGTGGTGAGGAAGGTCGGGAAGCGCATACTGTCGGGCATGGGTTTCCTGGTGTCCGAAGCGCCGAGCAGCCTCGAGGCGCTCGTCCGCTGCGAGGCCGAACTGCCGAACATCCTGATCGTCGACTCCGGGCTCGAGGGCGCCCTCGACCTCATCGCCAATATCCGCCGGCTGCCCGAGGGCGCGTCGGTGCGCATCTATTATTGCGTCGTCGAAGCGGATCTCAGGAAGATGATGGCCGGCAAGCGGGCCGGGGCGGACGATTTCCTGCTGAAGCCCTTCGACCGGAAGATTCTGACGAGCGTCTTTGCCAGTCAATCCATGGCCGCCTGACGCATTCGCATAGCGCAGATCCGAGCGTCGCAGCCGCGGTATGTACCGCGGCTTTTTGCATTCGCGGAAAATGAAATGGGCGAGGGCGGTTTTTCGAACAGGACCAAATCCTGTCTCACAACGCAAAAACCCGCCGTGCGGCGGGTTTGCGGGGGAATAGGTCTGTGTTCGGCGGTGACGCCCGCCCGGAAATCAGGCGGTTTCCAGGTAATCGTTGCCGTCGGGCTCGCGCAGCACATAGCCGCGGCCCCAGACCGTCTCGATATAATTGGCGCCGCCAGCGGCATTGGCGAGCTTCTTGCGCAGCTTGCAGATGAAGACGTCGATGATCTTCAGTTCCGGCTCGTCCATGCCGCCATAGAGGTGGTTCAGGAACATTTCCTTGGTGAGCGTCGTGCCCTTGCGCAGCGACAGGAGCTCGAGCATCTGGTATTCCTTGCCGGTCAGATGCACGCGCTGGCCGCCGACTTCCACCGTCTTGGCGTCGAGGTTGACGATCAGCTCGCCGGTGGCGATGATCGACTGGGCGTGGCCCTTGGAGCGGCGAACGATCGCATGGATGCGGGCGACCAGCTCGTCCTTGTGGAAGGGCTTGGTCATGTAGTCGTCGGCGCCGAAGCCGAGGCCCCGGACCTTATCCTCGATGCCGGCCATGCCGGAGAGAATGAGGATTGGGGTTTTGACCTTCGACAGGCGCAGCGTTCTCAACACCTCGTAGCCCGACATGTCCGGCAGGTTGAGGTCGAGGAGAATGATGTCGTAGTCGTAAAGCTTGCCGAGATCGACGCCCTCTTCCCCGAGATCGGTGGTGTAGACGTTGAAACTCTCGGACTTGAGCATGAGCTCAATGCTTTGCGCCGTCGCGCTGTCGTCTTCTATCAGTAGAACCCGCATAGTCTTCCCCTTTTCCGCCGCCCAAGGTCGTCGTGGCCCCCTTACGCGATACGGATCCAGTCGTTGCCTGATTTGGAGGCTGCCACCAAATGGTTAACAAATTCTGATTCACTCTGGCAAGGTGTATCGAAAATGTTAAATATTTTTAGCAGTCTCCTGATTTTAAAGGTGAATCTGAAACGGCACTCTTCATCCGAAAGATGAGGAAATGCCGCTATCTGACTCTTTCGACTCGTAAATGCCGCAGGCGCCACATTTCGTACCTCAGCATTTACGGAGCCTTAAATCATCGTACCTATGATTAATGATGCCCGTAAACGAAAGGTTACCAGCGGTAGGTATTTGTTAAGACCGCAGTCGTTTTTTGTTTCCGGCCCGCGCGGGCCGGTATTCGGGCGCAGGAATCGGTAACCGGGGTCTCGCTATCCACGGGAGTATTGCGTATGAAAGCACGTGAGAGCCTTACCCGCCTGAAGGAATTTCAGGTGCGGGAGAAGCAGCGTCAGTTGACCCAGCTTCAGATGATGATGTCCGAGTTCGAGCGGATGACCAAGGAACTCGAAAGCCAGATCGTCTTCGAGGAAAAGAAGTCGGGAATCTCCGATCCGTCGCATTTTGCCTATCCGACCTTCGCCAAGGCGGCGCGCCAGCGTGCCGACAATCTCCAGGTGTCGATCCGTGAGCTGAAGGTGCAGCAGGACGCGGCCGAACTGGCGCTTGCCGAGGTTCAGGCCGAGTATGCCAAGGCCGCAGCCCTTGAGGAGCGGGATTCGTCGGCCCGGCTTCGCGCCTGAGAAGAGGCGGCCGCTCGGCGTGAGCCTCGACCGCACCGACGGAGGGCCTGCTTTGGGAAACACAAAGGCCCGCTTCCCTTTCGGGAGGCGGGCAATCGTCTTACCAAAGATGCCGGCGGCTATGCCTGGACGGCGTCCTGCCAATCCGGATGACGCATGACCTGTGCGCGCATGAACGGGCAGAGCGGAATGATCTTCCAGCCGCCCCGGCGCGCTTCCTCGACCGCGTGTCTTGCAAGCGCCTGTCCCACGCCCTTGCCGCGCAATTCGTCCGGCACGAAGGTGTGATCGATGATCACGAGCTGCGGCGACGATCTGGAATAGGTCATTTCGCCGGTGTGTCCTTCGACCGTCGCCGCATAGCGGCCCTTGGTATCCGTCTTCTCCTCAGTGATCTCCATATAGGGCTTCCTTTGCCTTGGCCGCTCTTCGAGCCGATGCTAAGCGATAATCCCGCAAGATACAGCTGACTTTCGACTGCGGCGCATCTTAGAAACGGAACCGGCGGCTGCGGGAGGTCCCGAGCCGCCGGTTCGATGTATGGCCCTGTCGCGGATGGATCAGTGGCGATATTGCTGGATGCGGGTGGTGCGCAGGCCGGCGAGACCGTGGTCGTTGATGGAGGACTGCCAGGAGAGGAATTCCTCGACGGTGAGGGTGTAACGCTCGCAGGCCTCTTCGAGGCTCAAAAGGCCGCCACGCACGGCAGCGACGACCTCGGCCTTCCGGCGGATTACCCAGCGCCGGGTGTTGGCCGGCGGCAGATCCGCAATCGTTAGAGGACTGCCATCGGGGCCGATGACATATTTCACGCGTGGTCGCATCATTTCGGTCATGGGACTCTCTACACAAACTCAAGACCATATGGAGGCGACCTTAGCTTGCCACATTTAACATTTGCCTAAGTGGCCGGTGACAATTTGCTCATAATTTGAGACACCTCGGAGCCACTGAGAGCCGCGGAGAACGTCAGGCAGGCGTGCGGCCTCGGTCGGCAGCCTCCACGGTTCGCACGCCTGCGCTCTTGCCCCGCGAAGCACAAGTTTCTATATGTCGCGGCACAGAAAGCCGAAGCAAGGCCGCCGGCACAATCGTGATCAGCGCGCCGCCTCTAGGTGCGGCGCGTCATTGGACGCGCAAAGGCCGCTGTAGCACTTTGAATTGCTGCATGTTTATCCTTAAGCCGACTATGATTTAAGGAAGCATGCGATAGGTAAAACAGGACGTCTGCAGGAACAGGCGGCGTCCGGATGCCGGATTGGATCCCGTGAACAGTCTCGATTTTGACCGCAAGCCCGAAGATACGCGCGTCGTCGTCGCCATGTCCGGCGGCGTCGATTCTTCCGTCGTGGCCGGGCTGCTCAAACGCGAGGGCTACGACGTTCTCGGCATCACGCTGCAGCTCTACGACCACGGTGCGGCGTTGCATCGGGCCGGCTCCTGCTGCGCCGGCCAGGACATCGACGATGCGCGACGCGTCTGCGAGACGCTCGGCATCCCGCATTACGTCCTCGATTACGAGGCCCGTTTCCGCGAGACGGTGATCAATCCCTTCGCCGAAAGCTACATTGCCGGCGAAACGCCGATCCCCTGCGTTGCCTGCAACCAGACCGTCAAATTCGCCGATCTCCTGACGACCGCCAAGGAGCTCGGCGCCGACGCGCTTGCGACCGGCCATTACATCCGTTCGCGGCCGAGCCCGAAGCCGCGCTATGCCGGGCAGCGCGCCCTTTATCGGCCGACCGACGCGGAGCGCGACCAGAGCTATTTCCTCTTCGCGACGACCCAGGAGCAGATCGACTATCTGCGCTTTCCGCTCGGCAGCCTCTCCAAGCCCGAGACGCGCGCGCTCGCCGAGGAGATGGGCCTCGTCGTTGCCAAGAAGGCGGACAGCCAGGACATCTGTTTCGTGCCGCAGGGCAAGTACAGCGACATCGTCTCTAAGCTGAAGCCGAATGCGGCGCTCGCCGGCGAGATCGTCCATCTCGACGGGCGCGTGCTCGGCACGCATGAAGGCATCCTGCACTACACGATCGGCCAGCGGCGCGGCATCGGGGTGGCGACCGGCGAGCCGCTCTATGTCGTCTATCTCGACGCCCGCTCGCGCCGCGTCATCGTCGGCCCGAAGGAGGCGCTCGAGACGCGCCGCATTTATCTGCGCGACGTCAACTGGCTCGGCGACGAGGAAATCGACGAGGCGGCAGTCCGCGGATTCGCATGCTTCGCCAAGGTCCGCTCTACCCGCCAGCCAGCGCCGGCCGTCTTGAGGCGCAATGCCGACGGCATCTATGTCGAGCTTGTCGACGGCGAGGCGGGCGTGGCGCCCGGCCAGGCCTGCGCGCTCTATTCCGGGACCGGCGAGAACGCCCGCGTCTATGGCGGCGGATTCATCCGCAAGTCCGAACGCGAGCCGACTGCCGAGGCGGCCCTCCAGGCGCTCCTGCGTGAGCCTGCGGCGGCCTGAACGGCCCCGGTCCGGCGCATCGGCAAAAGTTCACACTTTACCGAAGACATTGCTTGACACTAGCCGGAACAGCACCTTATAAGCCGCCCGTCCAGCCGAGACGGGCTTCTCCAAGAAGCTTCCACGGCACCGGCGGCGGAGTAGCTCAGTAGGTTAGAGCAGAGGAATCATAATCCTTGTGTCGGGGGTTCGAATCCCTCCTCCGCTACCATTCAGTTCCTTGTACGACCCGGAGACATAGGTAGCAGAACGTACCTAAGACATGGGTGACAATCTCGTTGTAGCTCGCGGCGAATTTCCGGAGTTTTGACGCCGGAGCCGGAGAATGGAAATTCCGCTTTCGTGACAAAAATGGTCTAGGCGGCTATCGCGGCTGCCCGCCTGACTTCTACGTCGATCTCTGCAGCGCGATCACCCGCGAACTCGGCGTCAAGGCCGAGATTAACCCTCTCGGACGGTGCGCGCGTTTACAAGGTGAAGCTCGGCATGTCGATATCGAAGTGGCCAATCTAGCCCATGCGCTCAGCCGTGCCGAACAGATCCAGTTCAGCCATCCCACTATCTCGCCAAGGAAATGCTGATCATGAAGGCCGATGACCAGGGTCAGAAGAAGGCCGAGCGATGGGTCAGGCATCGGGTTCGTGGCAAACTGCTTCGATGTTGTGCCCGTCCGGACCGATGACGAAAGCTGCATAGTAGTTCGCGTGGTAGTGCGGCCGCAGGCCGGGCGCACCATTGTCTTTGCCGCCCGCAGCCAGAGCCGCGCGATAGAAGGCTTCGACTTGCTGGCGATTTTCGGCGGTGAACGCCAAGTGAAGGTGCGCCGGCTTTTCCTTGGTTTGGTACAGGCACAATGAAGCCTTACCCTTTGGGCTAAGCTCGACACCGTAGGTCGGCGGCCCCTCCGAGACAACAGCTACGCCGAGCGGTTCGAGTGCCTTGAGGAAGAACGCCTTGCTCGCTGCATAGTCGCTGACTCCGAACTTGACATGGTCAAACATGAGTTCTCCTGAAGTGCCCGTGCCTGTCTCACCGATACGTCGCGCGTCATATCAGACGCGCAAAGGTCGCTGTGGCGCTTTTGAATTGCTGCATGTCTTTGTCCTTAAATCGAGGTCGATTTAAGGACAGGCAGTAGTCCTTGCCAAAGCGACTGGCGCCCTATTGGTTACCGATTGGCGTCGAGAGTAAACGTACCTGACCTGGATCGGGCGGCCCTTTTACCGAGTGCCGTTGATTTCCAGATAGAGTTCTTCATAGAAGCGAACAGCTCAGAGCTCGAGGAGGCGCCCCCCGTGCCGCATACTCCCTGCCTTCAGCCCAGACGCGCTGATCGCACGCCAATGCCAGTTGAGTCGGAGGCTTCACGGGATCGAGATTGAGGCGATCCAATGCAAGCGCACGTCTCAAGAGTTCCCTTGATCCGTCCTATACGAGAAAGTCAGCCAAACACGAACAGATGGCGAGAGCCTCTCTTAAATCCCTGACCCGTCGAGTTCTTTGTCGTCGTCGCCTTCCCAGGGTGAGGGCATCGAGGTGCGATTGAGATTGGCCGAGGGCATCGGCATCCAGCACTTCAATTCCGGCTCGGAATATTCGACGATGCGGCCGGGCGAGGAATCAGAGGCGCGCCAGCCTTCTGCACCGAACTGATCGCCCTTCGACCAATACACGAGGTCAACTTCTGCCGCCCCCTGTTCGGACGGGCGAATCGTCACAAGGATCCGAGTGCCGTTTTTTGGCGCGCTTGCCATTTGACGCCAGCCGTCTGGCTCGGCCATCGTTTTTCCTCCCGCCTTGCTGCAGGTTGCAAGTGTCGCCTCGTCATCCAAAACGGTCAACTCAAACGTTGCGCATCCCATCGCCTATCGAGCGACTGTCCCATCGCTCCTCGGGCGGCATTTCGTAGTGCTCCGCCGTGCTCGCCACATCAATTGCCACAGCAGCAATCCGGTCGATGTGCGCGTGCGAATGGGGGGGCGGCGTTAGGAGGACGATCTCTGCCGACATTCTAGCTGCGTACCAATGATGTGCCGCGTACGCAGCCGTGGTGTGTTCATGATCTGTGCTTCGAAGATCGGCCATAGATTCGCGTCTTTCGAGATTGGCCATCCGGTTCCAGGGACGGTGGCAAGGTCGATGCTGTCTGAATTCAAGATGACCTCGGCAGGTGGTTGACCTTCGCCGCCAAAATGAAATCGTTCTCGTGCAGTCCCTTGATCTTGTGGGTTTGCAGCGAGACCTCCGCATAGCCCCAGCCGAAACAGAGGTCGGGGTGATGCCCCTCCTCTTCGGCCAGCCGCCCAACTTCATCGACGAAGGTCAGCGCCTGTTTGAAATCGGCGAACTTGAAGCTGCGGCGGATCAGATGCCCGTCGTCCAGCAACTCCCAGCCTGGGATCTGGGAAAGATACCCGGCGGCTTCGTCCCTCGTCAGCGGCGGTATGCCGCCGCGGCAGGGGGTGCAGGACTTTTCAGCGATATTTTCGGTCATGAGTTCCTCCCTTCTGAAGCCGGCTGCCGTCATCGCCCGGTGCAGCGTGATCGCACAAGATCGTTGCGAAGTGAGCCGTCAAGCCTTCCGCAGTGTACCTGAAATTCACAGGGCCGAGTTCACTCCCCCACTCGCCATGAACGTGCCGCTTATAGCTGGACGATACCGTTTTTCTCGCCGTCCCAATATTGAATTCGGTCGGCATGCACCTTGATGAGCACGAGACCGGGTGTGTCGACACCCTGGGCAAACCAGCGCTCCAATCCCTCCACCCAATGCTTTTGAAACTGCGTTCTATCGCGGATGACCGTCGCACGGCCCTCGATGGAAACGAAGATGCCCGGCTTTCCGAGAAGGCCTGGTGGTTCGGTAAACGATAGTGTCACCCGCGGATCGCGACGGACGTCGGCTACCTTGTTGGTATCGTCATGGGAAAAGAACCACGAGTCGCCATCATATTCGACATCGCCATTGTTGCTCATCGGGCGATGGGAAATCGCACCCGTCTCTGCCTTCGTCGCCAACATGCAGAAATCGATATTCCCGATCTTCTTGGCGATATCGGAAAGCGTCATTGTGGTCATGGCGGAGCTCGTCCGAACAAAGGGAGAAATCTAGGGTGAGGCGTCCGGTTGCCACGACCCACCCTCGGGTGGAAATGTGCCCCGGACGGAAAGGTTCCGCTGGGTAAGCAAGCTCGGCGACCTATGTTGCAGTCTTCTGCTTCAACGACGCGATAAACGCGTGAAGTCCAGCCCGCAGCGGATTGAACAAGGGGTTCTTCTTGTCCGTTATCATGACTTCGCCGCCTGAAGCGCATTTGCTTCGGATTTGATACATCGCATTCGCGATCCGAATAGGAGTGATCGCAACGCCCTCGCCTCGCCAAATTTCCGCAAGTCAATCGCGGCCTACATTTTTTGCTGCCGGACCACCCACAGGGTGGCTCGGCCCGAAACGGTCGTTGCTGCCATGGCCTGATTGAGGCAGGATGCCGCCGTTGAACAGGCAGCGCGACTGAAGGGCGGGCTCATGCTGATCGGCTCATGTCATTGCGGTAAAGCGAGCTGGACCCTGGAGGGTGATCCCCGCTCGATCACAGCGTGTAACTGCACGCTCTGCCGGCGCTATGGGGCGCTGTGGGCCTATGGCTACGAAGGAGAGCGTATCGCCGTCACGGGGGAGACGGCCTCCTACACGCGCGCCGGCCGCGACAGATCATCGCTTGAGATATTGTTCTGCCCCTCCTGCGCCTGTGTCCTGAGTTGGCGCGGCCTGCGGCTTGACGGGGATGGCCGGCGGCGCATGGCCGTGAACCTGCGGCTTGCGCCGCCGGATGCCGTTTTTGACCTGCCGATTGATCATTTCGACGGCCTCGACACGTTTGAGGACCTGCCGTCCAAGGGGCGATGCGTTGGCGATCTCTGGTTCTGACGAGAATGACGCGTGCCGGCCCGGGCCAAAACCGTCACGACCTCAAAAGCCTCCTTGCCGGAGCCTTCGATTGATATTCGAAAGATTTTCCGACTGAGATGTGAGAAAATCGCGGCGACCTATATAGGGAGCCGCGGCGACATGTCGTTTTCTCAATCGAGAATCTGCAAGGGCTGCTGGGAGCAGATGCGTCTGCCCGTGCCTCTGCGAGGACCGGCGTCCATACCCTTCCGCGCCTTCGGTATCCGCCCGAGCCGGATGAATCCGAACACCTGCACCATTTGCGAACTCATGTTCACACGCGTGATGAAGGCCCGCAAGATCACCGTTGACGTGACCGTGCTTTTTGCAGACTTGAGGGGCTATACCACGCTGTCGCAGTCGCTTTCGGCAGATGCGGTCTCGTCCCTGCTGGATGATTTTTACGATGAATGTGCCGAGGCCATCTGGGAATTCGACGGTCTTCTCAACAAGACGGTCGGAGACGCGGTCATGGCAATTTTCAACTTTCCGATCCCCCGCCAGGACCATGCGGAATGTGCCGTTCTGGCTGCACGGGAGATCCAGCGCCGCTGCCAACTGCGTCGCGAACTGCACGCGGGCGAAGGCCTGGATGGAAGCGAATTCGGCGTCGGGATCGGCATCGACTCGGGCGAGGCCAGCTTTGGAGAGTTCGGTCGGTCGCATCGTGACCTGACGGCGATTGGAACGGTTGTGAATACTGCCGCTCGCGCCCAGGCAGCCGCCGAAGCGGGCGGGATTCTCGTAACCCGGGCCGTTCTCGAACGGGCGCAGAGTCAGACGGCCGACAGCATAGGTCGGGAATATCATCTCAAGGGCTTTGAGAAGCCGGTCGAGCTTTACGCCGTCTGAGGATCGATCGGTCGGGGCGGATGCTGCGAAGGTGCGCAGCGACCGGCGGAGGCGAAGAGCATCTTTTGCGCGATTCGACTTCGAAGTTCGCGGCTACCGCATGTTTCCATGACTCGCAGCCGAGTTTAGAGCAGGCAGCGAGCAAAGTGCTGCAGCAATATTTGCGCGACTGACGCTGTAGATCGCTCGCGAAAACTTCGCGACTCGAGCAGCGCACAAGCAGCCACATTTCTCTCGCCGCAACAGCCGCTTCCCTGCGCGCCGCAGCGATCGTGCGGCTCCCTTAACCCATTGTCACCAGACGCTTTCGGTTCCTGTGACATGGAAGCCCGAAGACTGTCCCCTCATGAAAATGTATTCCTTGCGAATAACAAGTGTATACGCATATAATACATTTTTCTTGACTCGGTGCGCCTCGAATGCGACGGTGCGCCTACCAGCCAACTTCCCGACGTCGGAGGAGGTCCCTGTGAAGAGCGGCAAGAACGGTCTCTACGAAGATCTGAAACGGCAAATACTGACGATGGACCTGGATCCGGACGAGGACCTGGACGAGGTGGTCCTCAGCGAGCGCTACGGCGTGTCCCGGACCCCAGTGCGAGAAGTCATCCGCCGCCTCGAGGGGGAGGGATATGTCGAAATCCGGGAGAACCGCGGGGCGCGGGTAGCGCCCATGAATCATTCGACGCTCAGGAATTTCTTTCTGGTCGCGCCCATGGTCTATGCAGCGATCGGCCGGCTGGCCGTCCAGAACTTCAAGCCCAGACAGATGACGCAACTGAAGGACACGCAGGAGCGGTTTCGCACTGCTGCAGGGTCCAAGGACGCCCCTGCGATGGTGCTGGAGAACAACCGCTTCCACGAGATCATGGGCGAGATGTCGGGTAACGTCTACCTGCAGCCGAGCCTCGGCCGCCTGCTGATCGATCACGCCCGCATCGGCCACACCTTCTTCCGCCCGCGCAACGAGGACATGGAAAAGCGGCTTCGCGTCGCCGTCGAGCACCATGACGCGTTCATCGCGGCGATCGCCGCGCATGACGAGGACGCGGTCGTCGATCTCGTCTTCGAGCATTGGGAACTCTCGCGAGAGAACATGGAGATGTTCATCGCGCCGCAGGGCATGAAGGCCGACGCCCTGGTCGATGGCCCGGCCAAACCGCAGATGGAGAAACTGTCTTGAAGTTCGAAGGTATCTATACGCCTGCGGTGACGCCTTACACCAATGGCACGATCAACATGAAGGCGTTCGCGGAGGTTCTTGAATCTCTGATCGAGGCCAAGGTCCACGGCATCATTGTTGGCGGATCCACCGGCGAATACTACGCGCAGTCGGCGCAGGAACGCGTCGACCTTGCGGCCCATGCCAAGGACGTCATCGGCACGCGGCTGCCGCTGATCGTCGGCACCGGTGCGACGCGGACGGAGGATTCGGTCGAATATGCGAAGGCCGCCAAAGACATCGGGGCCGACGCGATCCTCGTCTCGTCGCCGCCCTATGCCCTGCCGACGGAGCGCGAGAACGCGGTGCATGCGCTGACCGTCGACCGCGCCGCCAACCTGCCGATCATGCTCTACAACTATCCGGCCCGCATGGGCGTGATGATGGGAGACGAATACTTCTCCCGCGTCGGCAAGTCCAAGAACGTCGTGGCGATCAAGGAGAGCTCCGGCGACATGGGCAATCTGCACCTGCTCGCCCGGAAGTTTCCGCACATCTCGCTCTCCTGCGGCTGGGACGACCAGGCGCTCGAATTCTTCGCCTGGGGCGCGAAAAGCTGGGTCTGTGCCGGCTCCAACTTCCTGCCGCGCGAACATGTCGCCCTCTACGAAGCCTGTGTGCTCGAAAAGAACTTCGACAAGGGCCGCGCAATCATGACGGCGATGCTGCCGCTGATGGACTTTCTCGAATGCGGCAAGTTCGTCCAGTCGATCAAGCACGGCTGCGAGCTGAACGGCCTGAACGTCGGCGAGGTGCGCGCACCGCTGCGCCCCTTGAATTCGGAAGAGAAGCGAAGCCTTCAGACAGTCATCAGCAACCTGAAGCGAAGCGTCGCCCACATCACATCGGGAGCCAATTATGCATGATCTTCTGACCGCAGCGGAATATGCGGCGATAGCCAAGTCGATGTCCTATCCGTCGAACGCCTTTGTCGACGGCGCCTTTCGTCCCGCTCAATCCGGAAAGACCTTCAAGACGACCAATCCGGCGACCGGCGAAGTCCTGACGGAAATCGCCGCCTGCGATTCTTCCGACGTCGACTATGCCGTGGCCAAGGCCAAGCAAGCCTTCGAAGACGGCCGCTGGCATCTTCGCTCTCCCGGCGAGAGGAAGGACGTCCTGCTGAAGTTCGCGAGGCTGCTCGAGCGCAACCGCCATGAACTCGCGGTGCTAGAAAGCCTCGACAGCGGCAAGCCGATCCGCGAGGTCCAGACGATTGATGTGCCGGATACGATCCATACCATCCGCTGGCATGCCGAGCTGATCGACAAGATCTACGACAACACCGCACCGGTCGGCTCGAACGCCCTGACGCTGGTGGTGCGCGAACCGATCGGCGTCGTCGGCCTGGTGCTGCCATGGAACTTTCCGCTGCTGATGCTCGCCTGGAAGATCGGCCCGGCGCTCGCAGCCGGCTGCTCCATTGTCGTCAAACCGGCGCAGGAAACGACGCTGACGGCACTGCGGGTGGCTGAACTTGCGCATGAAGCCGGCATTCCCGCCGGCGTCTTCAACGTCGTCACCGGCAGCGGCAAGGATGTCGGCGAGCCGCTCGGCATGCACATGGATGTCTCCATGGTCAGCTTCACCGGCTCGACCGCGACCGGCCGGCGCTTCCTGCGTTATGCGGCGGACTCGAACCTGAAGCGGGTCGTACTCGAATGCGGCGGCAAGAACCCCGCCGTTGTGATGAACGACGTCGAGGATCTCGACCTCGTCGCCGAGCAGGTCGTCAATGGCGCCTTCTGGAACATGGGCGAGAACTGCTCCGCGACCTCGCGCCTGATCGTTCACGCCGACGTCAAGGACGAGCTCTTGAAACGGATCGGCGCCTATATGCGGGAATGGCGGATGGGCAACCCGCTCAACCCGGAAAACCGCATCGGATCGCTGGTGAGCAAAGCGCACTTCGAGAAGGTGAAGTCCTTCCTGGACGATATCCAGACCGAGAAGCTTTCGCTGCTCTTTGGCGGAGATACCCGTGAAGGCGGCAACTTTGTCGAGCCGACCGTCGTCGACGGCGTCGGCCGCGACAGCCGCCTCTTCCAGGAGGAAATCTTTGGTCCGGTGCTTTCCGTCACCACCTTCACGAGCCTGGCGGAGGCGATCACCCTTGCCAATGACACGGTCTATGGCCTCACGGGTTCGGTCTACACCGGCAGTCTCCGGAACGCGATCAAGCTATCGCGCGAGATCCGCGCCGGCGTCGTTACCGTCAACTGCTTCGGCGAAGGCGACGCGACGACACCGTTCGGCGGCTACAAGGAATCCGGTTTCGGCGGCCGCGACAAGTCCATCTGGGCGCACGACCAGTATACCGAGCTGAAGACAATCTGGATCGATGTCTCGGATCGCTCGGTGGACGAGACGGTTCGATGAACCATCACGCCATCAAGCGACTGCCCGTCGATACGGGTAGGTCCGGCTGGGAGGCCATCAGCACCCGCCGGTTCCAGATGCAGACGCTTGAGAGCGATGTTCGCGCCGATTGGCTTATCATCGGCGCGGGCTTCGCGGGTCTCTCGGCCGCGCGAAGGTTGTCGCAGCTGAGACCCGGGGAAAAGATCGTCGTGCTCGATGCGACGGAGGTTGCCAAGAGCACGGCCGGCCGCAACTCCGGCTATATGATCGATGTGCCGCATAACCTTGCGTCCGGCGAGTATTCGGTCGCCGACGAGAAGGCGACTGCGCTGGAAATGGAGCAGAACCGTCTCGCCATCTCATTCGCCGCGGAGGCTGCCGCCGAGTACGGAATGGGGAAGGAGACGTTCGACCCATCCGGAAAGATCAACGCTGCGGCCAGCGAGCGGGGCCTGAAATTCAACAGGAATTATGCCGCTTCGCTTCAGCGGATCGGCGAGAAGCACGAGCTGATTGACCTCCAGCAGATGCGCGAGATCACCGGCTCCGATTATTATCGCGGCGGCCTCTACACGCCGGGCGCCGTGTTGATCCAACCGGCAGACTATATCAGAGGTCTGGCGCACGGCCTGGGTTCCAAAGTCGATCTCTATGAACATTCGCCGGTCCTCGAACTGACCCGGCAGGGGAAGGATTGGAAGGCGAAATCCAACCGCGCCACCGTGACGGCGCCCCGGGTGATCCTGGCCGTGAATGGCCACGTCGAGAGCTTCGGGTATTTCCGTCGTCGGCTGATGCACATCTTCACCTACGCCTCCATGACGGCTGCCTTCTCGCCGAAGGAGTTCGGCAGCCGGGCGAGCGGAGCCGACCGTTGGGCGTTGTTGCCGGCGGATCCCATGGGGGCGACGGTCAGGAAGATCAGCAGTGGCGGTCAATCGCGCATCGTGATCAGGACGCGCTTCACCTACGACCCGAGCCTGCAAGTCTCCACGAAGCGCATCGCCGGTATCGCCGCCAAGCAGAGACGATCGTTCGATGCGCGGTTCCCCGGACTTCAGCGTGTGCCCTTCGAGTTCAGCTGGGCCGGGGCGCTTTGCCTCAGCCGGAATCACGTGCCGGCCTTCGGCGAGGTGGAGGAGGGGCTCTATTCCGCCTGCTGCGAAAACGGTCTCGGAACCGTCAAGAGCACGCTGGCGGGCATGATGGCCGCGGAACTCGCCACGAACACCGGGAGCCGGAATCTCAAGACATACAAGGATCAGCCGATCCCGGCGAAGTTGCCGCCGGAGCCCTTTGCCTGGCTCGGCATCAACTCGGTGATCCGCTGGCAGGAATTGCGAGCTGGTCGGGAGGGCTAAGCCGGCGACCACGCAATGACGAAGACTGAATGAGCAGTCTTTGAAAAACAACGGGAACCAAGAACAGGAGTGAACCGTGAAGACACTTTGGAAAGCATTCTGCGCCGCTGCGATGGTCGGCCTGACCATGATGCCGGCTCGCGCCGAGGAGAAGACCATCGAGATGGGAACCCTCTCGTGGGAGGACCTGACCCCCATCACAGGGATCACGAAGAAGGTTCTGGAAGACGCCGGCTACACGGTCAAGGTGACCGAGTTTTCGGAGTGGGGCATCGCCTATGCGGCGCTGAGCAAGGGCGATATCCAGATCCTGGCTTCCCAGACCGACTATGTCGCCCAGGACTACTGGGACAAGAACAAGAACCGTCTGGAGAAGATCTCGCCGGTATCCCACGGCCTCTACCAATCGATTGCGGTGCCGAGTTACGTGACGATCGACTCCATCGACCAGCTCAACGATATCGCGGACAAGTTCGACGGCAAGATCATCGGGATCGAGCCGGGCTCGGGCCTGATGCGCGACACCGCGGACGCGGTCAAGGAATACGGCCTCAAGCTCGAGCTCGTGGAAGGCAGCACCGCCGCCATGACGGCGGCGCTGAAATCGGCGATCGACAGGCAGGAGTGGATCGCGGTGACGATCTGGGAGCCGTCCTGGATGATGCAGAAATACGATGTGAAGTTCCTGAAGGACCCGAAGGGCGTCTTCCCGCCGCCGCAGAGCTACTACTGGATCGGCCATAAGGGCTTCTCGGAAGAAAACCCGCAGGCCCGCGAGATCCTGGCGAGCGTCTACGTGCCGCTGGCCGACATCACCGCGATCAATGGCGCCGTCAGCGACGGCAAGAAGATGGAAGAGGCCGTGAAGGATTGGACGGATAGCCATGCCGACCTCCTGAAGCGGTGGGGAAACATCAAGAACTACTGAGGTGCAAAACCGCAATTGGCTGCCTGGAGACCTGTCCGGGCGACCGCTGCCAAACCTTGTGCGGCACTGCCGGCGCAAGTTTGGCTCCAAGGGAGTGAGGAAATGGCAAGCATCGAAGCGAACGAAGTGCTGATCGACTGCCAATCGGTCTGGAAGATTTTCGGCGACAAGGCACACGCCGCGATAGAAGCCGTTGCGAAGCGCGGCTTGTCGAAAAAACAGATCCTGCAGGAGTACAACTGCGTCGTCGGCGTTTCGGACGCCAGCCTTCAGATTCGCCGCGGCGAAATCTTCTGCATCATGGGATTGTCGGGCAGCGGCAAGTCCACCTTGATTCGGCTTCTGAACAGGCTGATTGCGCCGAGCCTCGGCAAGGTACTCGTGAAGGGCAAGGATCTCTCCATGCTCGATGCGGCTCAACTCCGGCAGATGCGGGCCCAGAACATCGGCATGGTGTTCCAGAGCGTGGCGCTGCTTCCGCATCGAACGGTGCTCGAGAATGCTGCCTTCGGTCTCGAAGTGCAGGGCGTCCCGAAAGCCGAGCGCAACCGGACTGCCAAGGCCGCGCTGGAGAAAGTCGGCCTTGGCGATTGGCTCAATCGTTTTCCGGCAGAGCTGTCGGGCGGCATGCAGCAGCGCGTCGGGCTGGCGCGCGCCATCGCCTCGGATCCGGAAATCATTCTCATGGACGAGCCGTTCAGCGCCCTTGATCCGCTCATCCGCCGGCAGCTGCAGGACGAATTCCGGCAGCTCACCAAGGAGCTCGGAAAATCGGCGGTGTTCATTACCCATGACCTCGACGAGGCGATCCGCATCGGCGACCGGATCGCGATCATGAAGGACGGCGTCATCATCCAGGTGGGTACGGCAGAGGACATCGTTCTCAACCCCGCCGATCAATATGTCGCCGACTTCGTGGCCGGAATTTCACGTCTCCACCTGATCAAGGCGCATTCGGTGATGGTCCCCGTGGCCGAATACCAGAAGCGGCATCCACTGAACGACGTCGGTGCGCTCGTCAAAACGAGGCCCGAGGCAGACATCGACGAGCTCATCGAGCTGACGATGCAGTCCGACCGGGATGCGATCGCGGTCATCGACAAAGGCAGCGTCGTCGGTGTGGTGACAGCCCGGAGCCTGCTGGCCGGCGTCAAGGGCACGCCCGCGGGCGAGCACGCGGCAGCTGCTTAGAGGAGCGGTTGGAAATGGACAGTTCAGGTTTCGCGGACACGTTCGATACGTGGACGGACTCGGCGCTCGAGTGGCTGAGCGACAATGGCGAGTTCCTCTTCGATTTCGTGCGGTCGCTGCTCGAAGGCTTCTATGACGGCATCCTCTGGGTGCTCGAACTGCCGCCATTCTACATTATCGTCATCATTCTCGGCGCTCTTGGCTGGCGGCTGGTGAACGCCTGGTTCGGCGTCCTGGCGGGGGTCGCACTGGCGTTCTGCTCGTTCATGGGCTTGTGGCCGGAAACGATGAGCACCTTGGCTCTGGTGATTACCGCGACCTCCCTCGCGCTTCTCGTCGGGCTGCCGCTGGGCGTGGTCGCCGGCTTTCTGCCGGCGCTCGATCGTTTGCTGGAACCGGCCCTGGATCTCATCCAGACCCTGCCGCCTTACATCTATCTCCTGCCTGCGATCGCGCTTTTGGGCTACGGACCGGCGACCGCGCTCATCGCAACCTTCGTTGTCGCCATGCCTCCGGCCGTCCGATTGACATCGCTCGGCATCCGCATGACGCCGCACGAGTTCATCGAGCTGGGTCAGGCCGTCGGAATCACCAGATGGCAGATGTTCTTCAAGATCCGTCTGCCCTTTGCGCTGCCGAGTATCATGGCGGGCATCAACCAAAGCCTGATGATGGCCTTCGGCATGGTCGTGATCGCCGGCATCGTCGGTTCGGGCGGTCTTGGCGAAACGATCTATGGGGCGATCCGGACACTCGACATCGCCAAGTCGATCGATGCCGCCATCGCCATCGTCGTGCTGACCATGGTGCTCGACCGGATCACGCAGAGCGCGGCCCGCATCGGCAAGGGAGCAAAATCATGAACCCTTTCGCGTTTCAATTTTCGCCGGGAGTATATCTCGCCCCGGCGGTCGACTGGCTCAACGCAAATTTCCATCCCTTGTTCGCCTTGATCAGCGCTGTCGTCGAGGCCGTGCTTTCGGGGATCGAGGCGGCGCTCCTTGCGCTGCCATCCTATATGCTGATCGCGATCGTGGTGCTTCTCGCCTTCGTCCTCGTCAATATACGGGCGGCGATTCTCGCCGGAGCGGCACTCGGCTTCTGTCTCATCATGGGTCTCTGGGCCGCTTCGATGCAGACGATTGCCCTCGTCACCATGGCCGTGGCGATTTCCGTCCTGATCGCCTTTCCGCTCGGGATCCTCGCTTCGCGTGTGAAGGCTTTCGAGGCGGCGATCCGTCCCGTCCTCGACATCATGCAGACGGTCCCGCCTTGGGTCTATCTCATTCCGGCGGTGATGATCTTCAGCCTCGGGCGGGTACCGGCAATCATCGCGACGATCGTCTATGGCATACCGCCGATGCTGCGGCTGACGACGCTGGCGTTCAACCAGGTGCCGAAGGACCTGCTTGAACTTGGCCAGGCGATCGGGGCCTCGCCGCGCTCGATCCTCTTCAAGATCGAAATACCCGCTGCAAAGCCGACGCTGCTCGTCGGCCTCAACCAATGCATCCTCCTGTCGCTCGCCATGGTCGTGCTTGCCGGACTTGTCGGTGCAGGCGGGCTCGGTGCTGAGGTCACGCGCGGACTGACGCGAATGGAAATGGGCCTCGGCCTGCGCGCCGGCCTCGCGATCGTCGCGGTCGCGCTCCTTCTCGACAGGCTCTCTCGCGGCGCGCTTCAGCGAGGTGGCATGTCGCCAGCGGACCGATAGAACTTATCATGCGGCACAGTTTCTTCTGCATCGATTCACACACTTGCGGCAATCCGGTCCGCGTGGTCGCCGGCGGCGGGCCTCTGCTGCCGCATCTGCCGATAGCCGAGCGGCGCGAGATCTTCGTTCGCGACCATGACTGGATACGCCAGGCGCTGATGTTCGAACCGCGCGGCCACGATGTGATGTCCGGAGCCATCATTTATCCGGCCTTCAGGGACGACTGCGATTTCGCGGCGCTGTTCATCGAAGTCAGCGGTTGCCTTCCGATGTGCGGCGCCGGCACTATCGGCCTTTCGACCGTCGTGATCGAGGAAGGCCTTGTCAGGCCAAAGACTCCCGGCACCTTGTCTATCGAGACGCCGGCAGGAAGGGTGGACGTCAGGTACGAGATGGACGGCGATTTCGTCAGAAACGTGCGGCTGTTCAACGTCGCGAGCTACCTCGACAGCGCCGATGTCGAAGTCGACGTGCCGGGTGTCGGACGGCTGGTCGTGGACATTGCCTATGGCGGCAATTTCTATGCGGTCGTCGAGCCGCAGGGGAACTGGCCAGGTCTCGACGGCATGACCGCGTCCGAGATCGTCGGCGTCAGCCAGAAACTCCGCACGGCGCTTGCAGTCGTTTGCGATCCGGTGCACCCGGAGGATGACAGGATTCGCGGCGTCCACCACGCGATCTGGTGCGATCGGCCGACCAACGAAAATGCCGACGGCCGGGGTGCGGTCTTCTATGGGGATAAGGCGATCGACCGCTCGCCCGGCGGAACAGGGACCTCCGCCCGCATGGCGCAGTTGTACGGAAAAGGACGACTGAAGGTCGGTGACACCTATCGGAATGAAAGCCTGATCGGCACGGTGTTCGACGGCCAGATCGAGGCGGCAGCCAGGGTCGGGGCCTGCGAGGGCATCATGCCGAGTATCGGAGCATGGGCGCGGATCACCGGCCACAATACGATTTTCGTCGACGACCGCGATCCCTTGGCCCACGGATTTCAGATCAGGTGAACCGCAGTGCCGGGTGAGCGCCTGCAGAGGAGCCAGAGTAAAATGGGACACTCCGTGCACTCATCGGCGCCGGCGGCCGCTCCGCAGGCGCAGCGGCTGAAAATCGGATTCATCCTCTCGCGATGGTTCACGCTGTCCGCCTTTGCGCTATTCGTTGACACGCTGCGGCTTGCGAGCGATCAGCTCGACCGATCGGGCCGCGTGCTTGCGGATTGGCAGGTCCTCGGCAGCACCAGGCACCTGATCACCTCGAGCTGCGGCGTCCAGGTCGCTCCTACATCGGACTTCGTCGATCCTGGCGAGTTCGACTACATTGCCGTCGTTGGCGGCCTTCTCAGTGTCGAGCAGCCGGTCGACCATGAAACGATCCGGTTTCTGAAGCGGGCCGCTTCGAAAAGCGTTCGGTTGATAGGCCTGTGCACCGGCTCCTTCATTCTGGCAGAGGCAGGCCTGATGAAGGAACACCAGACCTGCGTGAGCTGGCTTCACTACCACGAGTTTCGCGAACGATTTCCCGATCATGACGTCCGACCGGATCGGCTGTTCAATCTCGACCGCAAGCGCGGCTCCTGTGCGGGGGGAAGCAGTGCCGCCGATCTTGCCGCCGCCCTGGTCAGGCGCCACATCAGCCGGGACGCCGAGCGCAACGCGCTCGAAGTCCTGCAGATCGAAAAGGCCCGGTCGCAGTTCGATATCCAGACGCGGCAGCCGCTGCACGACTACGTCAACGACAACCGCGTCATGGCCACGCTGATCAATATGGAACAGCATCTCGAAGGTGGCATCACTATCGAGCAGCTTGCGGCCTCGGTCGGCCTGTCGCGTCGCCAGCTCGAACGGTTGTTCTCCGAGAAGGCGGGGATGTCTCCCGCGCTTGCATTCCGACGCCTGCGACTGGACCGGGCGAGGCAGATCCTGCTGACGAGCAAGAAACCGATAATCGAGGTCGCGCTTGACGTCGGTTTCGTGAACACCTCGCATTTTACCAAGGAGTTTCGGCGGACCTACGGCCGAACGCCCGCGGAGATCAGAGATTCCGCAGCACGCGATCGGCAAGGGATCGGCGAAAGTAGCCTGCCGAGGTGAGCTCTTTGAGCTGTTATCACGTCTTCCCTTGCGCCGGATGCCCAGACGCGCGCATCAGGCGGCCTCGAGCCGACTGAACCGAACCGGGATGAGTTTCCGCGTCTTGAGTTGTCCCGCCGCATTCTTGTCGATGACCGTCAGCACCTGTTCTTCGGATCCGAGAGGAAGAACCATACGGCCCATCGGCTTGAGCTGCTCGAGCAAGGCGGGCGGCGCCTCCTCGGCCGCCGCCGTGACCAGGATCTTGTCGAATGGGGAGTGCTCGGGCCAGCCGCGAGAGCCGTCGCCGACCCGGATGCCGATGTTCGACAAGCCGAAGCCCTCAAGGAGAGCCTCGGCATGGCTTGCGAATTCCTCGATGATCTCGACGCTCCAAACCTGCCCGGCGAGTTCGGCGAGGATTGCGGTTTGGTAGCCCAGGCCGGTGCCGATCTCGAGCACCGCCTCATGCGGTTGGGGATCGAGAAGATCGGTCATAAGGGCGACCATGAAGGGCTGCGAGACGGTCTTGTCGAAGCCGATCGGCAAGGGCGTGTCCTGATAGGCAAGAGGCGCCACCGGGGCGGGCACGAAGAGATGCCGGGGCACCCGCAGCATCGCCGCCATCACCCGTTCATCGAGCACCGCCTTGCCGAGTTCCTCGCTTGCAAGATCGACATAGATTGCAATCACCTCCACCATGTGCCTGCGCAGAACGGCCAGGTGCTCTTCGTTCATAGGCTTCATGAGGACGGCCTTTCCTCAGCTCGTGGGCACTCGGGTAAGCATCTTAGCATCAAGGGGCACGGAAACACCCGTTGCCGCACTGGTCGCATTTGGCCATCGCTATATCCTCCTGTTCAGTCCGACCAACCTCGCGAGCCGCGATAGGTTCCGTCCTCGTTCCGGGTGAAGGCTCGTGTCCGGTCGTTTGGCAAGCGATCCGCAAACCACTACCGGTTGACGGACGGCGGCGCTGTGGTCGCAAGACGCCCCGCGAGGGAACGCGTGCGCACACGGAGTTTTGAGTGGACGGGCAAGGACGGTGCCATATAGATGCGTCTGACGAGGCTCGTGATGGAACGCAAACTAGCAGCAATCATTGCAGGCGACATCGTAGGCTACAGCCGGCTGATGTCCGAGGACGAGTCCTCGACCTACGCGGCCCTGCGCGCCACCTTCAGCGAACTGATCATACCGACCGTCGAGAAACATGGCGGTCGCACCTTCAAGACCACCGGTGACGGCTTTCTGGCGACCTTCCCCAGCGTCAACGAGGCGCTCGATGCGGCGATCGAGATCCAAAACGGCTTTGCCGAGCGGCCGTTCCAAATGCGGCTCGGCATCAACCTCGGTGACGTCATAGAAGACAATGGCGACATGTTCGGCGATGGCGTCAACGTCGCTTCCCGACTGGAGGCCATGGCAGCGCCGGCGAGCATATTCGTCAGCGAGGCCGTGGTCCGCAGCGCCGACCGGAGGCGCAGCAAGCTTTTCTACAGTGTCGGGCGAAGGCAGGCCAAGAACATCGCCGAGCCGCTCGCCGTCTACGCCGTTCGGCTCGAGCCGGAAGAGGCGAGCGGCCGGGGCTGGACACGGAGGTTTACGCTCCGCCGGCGTGCCGCTTTGCCTTTTGCGGTGGGGGCTGCGGCGCTCGTCGCCGTCGCCGCTTTCACTCAGGTGCCCGCATTGCGGGCGATCGGTGCGGATGTGACCGGCAGAATTGTGCGTCTGACAGGCGCCGAGCCCGCAGATGCGCGGCCGACCGTTGCGGTGCTGCCTTTCGACAACATGAGTGGCGATACCGACCAGGCCTATTTCGCCGACGGGCTGACCGAGGACATCATCGCCAACCTAGCGCGAAATCCCGACCTTCAGGTCATCGCACGCAACTCGACCTTTGCGCTGCGCGGTCAGGCGGAGGACATCCGCAGGATCGGAGAAAGGCTCGGGGCCGGCTATGTGGTGGAAGGCAGCGCCAGGCGCGCCGGCGACCAGCTTCGCGTGGTGGCACAGTTGATCGACGCGCGCAGCGGCGCCCATCTCTGGTCGCGCACCTACGACCGCCGCGTCGAGGACGTCTTTGCGCTGCAGACCGATCTGACGGCCGAGATCGTCTCGCATCTCGTGTCCTATGTGCGCGCGTCGGAAGTATCGAACGCGGCTGAACGGCCGACCGAAAATCTTCAGGCCTACGATCTCGTGCTGCAGGCGCGGGACCGCTATAAACACGGATCGAGGGATGCCGAGGCGCTGCTTGCGGCGCGTGCGCTGCTTCATCGTGCCCTCGAACTCGATCCCCGCTATGCCACAGCGCGCGCCAATCTCGGCATGACCTATATCGTCGACTTCGCACAGAACCTCAGCGGCAGGGCGACTCGGATCGACGTGGAAACGGGGCTCAGCGAGGCGCGCCAAGCCGTTCGCCTCGACCCCAATCTCGCCGTAGGCTATCAGGCCCTGAGCTTCGGCCTTTCGGTCGCCGGCGACTACGCCAGCGCCATTCAGGCCGCGGAGCGTGCGGTCGAACTCAACCCGAACGACCCGGACAGCCTGATGGCGCTGGCCAAGGCGCAGGTCCGCTTCGGGAGCTATGAGGAGGCGGTCAGCAACGCCGAGCGCGCCCGGCGGCTGCATCCGATGGCGCCCGAGTATTACACCTATGTCTACGGCCAGGCTCTCTATGCTGCCGGCCGCATCGACGAGGCCGACCAGGTCTTGCGGGAATGCCTAATCCGCGCGCCGCGCGAGGCGGATTGCCTCCTGATACATACGGCAGTCCTGACCCAGCGGGGAGACGCGCCAGGCGCGCAGCGGGCGATGGCGCAGCTGACGAACGTCAATCCTCAGTTTTCACTCGCCGAAGAGCGCGTCTATCGTCGCTTCGGCGCTTCCCCGCTCATGGATCGTTTCCTGTCGCAGCTTGCGGAAGCCAAAGCGCCAGACGCGACAAGCGGCTTGCCACAGCCTCGCTCCGGACCATTGTTGTAGGCAATCAGCCTGCGCGCCCGCGCTCGGATGCGGCGGCGGGAGCTACACGGCCGCCTATTCGGCCGCCGAGCGACGGGGCAAGACCCAGTCGGAGCGCGGGAAGTGGCAGGTGTAGCCGTTTGGGTAGCGCTCCAGATAGTCCTGGTGCTCCGGCTCCGCCTCCCAGAAATCCCCCGCCGGTTCGACTTCGGTCACCACCTTTCCCGGCCATCGGCCGGAAGCGTCGACGTCTGCGATGGTGTCCTCGGCAATGCGCTTCTGCTCGTCGTCGGCATAGTAGATCGCCGAGCGGTAGGACATGCCGATGTCGTTGCCCTGCCGGTATTTCGTGGTCGGATCGTGGATCTGGAAGAAAAACTCCAGAATCCGCCGGTAGCTGATCTTACCCGGATCGAAGATGATCTCGATGCCCTCGGCGTGGGTGCCGTGGTTGCGGTAGGTCGCATTCGGCACATCGCCGCCGGTATAGCCCACGCGGGTCTCGACGACGCCGAGGAGCTTGCGGATCAGGTCCTGCATTCCCCAGAAGCAGCCACCAGCCAATACAGCTTTCTCGGTCATTCAGATGTCCTCCACCTGGTTGAGATAGGCGCCGTAACCCGCGGCCTCCATCTCCTCGCGCGGAATGAAGCGCAGCGCGGCGGAATTGATGCAATAACGTAAGCCGCCGCGATCCTTCGGGCCGTCGGGAAAGACATGGCCGAGGTGACTGTCCCCATGCTTCGAGCGCACCTCGGTGCGGACCATGCCATAGGAATCATCCCTCAGTTCCTCGACATTCTCCTCCACGATCGGCTTGGTGAAGCTCGGCCAGCCGCAGCCGGAATCGAATTTGTCGGACGAGGCGAACAGCGGTTCGCCGGAAACGATGTCGACATAGATCCCCGGCCTTTTGTTGTCATTGTACTCCCCCGTGAAGGGCCTCTCGGTGCCGTTCTGCTGGGTCACACGATACTGCTCGGGTGTGAGATTCCTGACCGCCTCGGCAGTCTTAGCGTAGGTCATTGCCCTGTCTCCGTCATGGATCTGCTGCCTGAATATGGCGTTGGGCCGTGCAATTTCCCAGTAAGGGCATGCAGAGATTCGATAGCCACCTGGGAAATGACCATTGCCGCGGCGTAACCGATGCCGAATCCGGCGAGGATGCCGATGGCCACCAGCACGAAGAGTTCCAGCCAGACGATCGCAAGCAAGGCGCCGCGCGGCGCGCCGAAAGGCCCTCGGCCTTTCGCACGTCGGCGTCCCAGATTTCACTGATTGATTTCACTGATCGCGGCGTCCGGGTCGGCATGAGGCTGGAGTTAGCCGAACTGCTGACGCCTCGCCGTGGCGGACTGTGGCCATCCTGGCAATGGATTGAACATCGGGGTTCCACACCCTAGCTACGCAGGGCCGGGCCAACAGGGAGAGGCCGATGCGTCCGTTTTACCATCTTCTCGGCAACAACCTGATCGCCAACATCACCAACTTCACGGTCTGGTTCGCGCTGACCTTCTGGGTCTATATCGAAACGCAATCCGTGTTTGCGACCGGCATGATCGCCGGTGTCTACCTCGTGTTCACATCCGGCTTCGGCTTCTGGCTCTGCAGCATAGTCGACCACAATCCCAAGAAGCTGGCCATGCTCGGCTCGAGCGTGGTGTCGGCGGGCTTCTATGTACTGTCCCTGGCGCTGCTCTTGATGTCGCCGCAGGCGGCCTTCGCCAATCCCTATGGCGTTCACCTTTGGGTTTTCGTGCTTTTGGTGATGCTCGGCGTCATTGCCGGCAATATTCGCTCCATCGCCCTGCCGACACTGGTCACCGTGCTCATTCCCGAGGATAGGAGGGACAAGGCCAATGGTCTCGTCGGCATGGTGACCGGTATCGGCTTTCTCACCACCTCGGTGATCAGCGGCTTTCTGGTCGCTTGGGGCGGAATGGTGGCGTCGCTGGCTTTCGCCCTCGTTTTCACCTTCCTGGCTTTTGCGCACCTTGCCTTCATTCATGTCGATGAGCGGCGTTTGGGAGCCGCGCCCGGTCACCCCGCCGCACCCAAGCGCGTCGACATCGAGGAACGATTGCGGTGATTGCCGCCGTGCCGGGGCTATTCGCGCTGATCTTCTTTGCCACGTTCAACAATTTCCTGGGTGGCATTTTCATGGCGCTGCTGGATGCCTATGGCCTCTCGCTCGTATCGGTGCAGATGTGGGACTGCTGTTCGGCGTGCTCTCGACCGCTTTCATCATCAGCGGCATCGTCATATCGAAGAGCGGTTTGGGCAAGAATCCGCTGCGCACATTGCTGCTGGTCAATCTCATCACCTGGTCGGTGTGCTGCGTCTTCACGATCCAGTCCTCGGTCTGGCTGCTGGCGGGCGGTTGCTTCATCTGGATGCTGTTGGCGCCCTATGCCGAAGCGGCCGAGCAACCGTCCTGCAGAAAGTGGTGCCCTTGGAACGCCAGGGACGCGTCTTCGGCTTTGCCCAGTCGGTCGAACAGGCCGCTTCGCCGCTGACCGCCTTCCTGATCGGTCCGCTGACCCAGTTCGTGGTCATTCCGTTCATGACCGACGGGGCAGGGGCCGATACCATAGGCGGATGGTTCGGGATGGGTCCGGCGCGAGGCATCGCGTTTGGTCTTTACACTTGCGGGTGCGATCGGCGTGGTGGTGACGATTCTTGCGCTGAGATTCCCATATTACCGACGGCTATCGACAGCCTATGCGGCCGGTACGGCCGACGAGGCCGGGAATGCCGCGACAATTCATCCTTGACCAGCATCGAGAGCTGTCGACGTGCCCCTTGTCTTATCTGCCAGACGAATACTCGGATGGCCTCGCCGTTTTCGGGTGTCGAAGCGGAGCAGCATCGCGGCGAGTGATGCCCGCGCCAGAGCTGGCACGGGCCGGAAGGATTGTTTGTGACAGCTTTTTAACGGACTATCCAATGCTTGCCAGCTTTGCAGAGGGAAGCCGCACCGAGGGGGACTATGCAGGAAACGGAACTCAAGCTTGAGCTGGCCCAAGGGGGGGCATCGTTGCTTCTGAAGGAGAATCCCTTCGCCTGCACCCCCACCATTCGTCGGCAGAGGTCCGTTTATTATGATACCGACGAATGGGACCTGTCTCAGCGCGGGTTGTCGCTATGCATCCGGCAATGCGGGAATGAACGGACCCAGATCGTCAAATCCGGCGACGGCTCGGCGGCCGAAGCTCTCACGCGTGAAGAATGGTCACGGCCAATTGCCGACGACACGCCTGTTCTCGACGATCCGCAGATACAGGCCCAGCTTGCCGGGGTGGCCGAAAGGCTCGCGCCGCTGTTCGAGGTTCACGTCAAGCGGCATCGCTGGAGCATCACGGAAGGCGACGCGACGATCGACGTCGCCATGGACGTCGGAAAAGTCCTTGCAGCGGATCGCGAGGCACCGCTCTGCGAAATCGAGTTGGAAAGGAAGGCGGGTTCCCCGACGGCGTTGTTTGCCCTGACCAGAAAACTCAATCTGATCACGCCGGCTTCGATCGGGGTGCTGACCAAAGCGGATCGCGGCTACCGTCTGATTGGTCCTGCGCGTGGTGCCGTCAAGGCGAGTGTTACGCCACTCGCTGCCGATATGAATACTGCGACGGTGTTCGTGCGCATTGCGTCAGCCTGCCTCAAGCAGTTTCGCCTCAATGAAATGGTCCTGTCATGGTCTCGCGATACCGAAGCTTTGCATCAGGCGCGTGTGGCCCTGCGTCGACTGCGCTCGCTTTTCTCCATCTGTAAATCGCTTTTCACGGATAGCAGGTTCGATCATCTGCGCGATGAGCTACGCTGGCTTGCCTCGGAGCTTGGCGATGCGCGCAATATCGACGTCATGATCAAGAACACGACAGGCGAAGAGCTTTTGCGCTGTCTGCAGGAGGCCCGCAGCGACGCCTATGGCGCGGCAGGAGCCGCGCTTTCCTCCGTCCGCGCCCGCGCCCTGATGATCGACCTAGTCGAATGGATTTCGATCAGAGACTGGCGAAGCGACGAGGCCGGCCAGGCCTTGCTCGCCCAGCCGGCGAGGCAATTCGCCTCCAGGATGCTCGACAAGCTTTGGAAGAAGGTGGCGAAAGGCGGCAGCAATCTGACCGATTTGGATGATGAGACCCGCCATGAAGTGCGCATTACGGCAAAGAAACTGCGCTATGCGGCGGAGTTTTTTGGCCCCCTTTATGAAAGCAAGCAGGAAACCAAGCGCCACAAGAGGTTCATCGTCGCGATGGGGGGACTTCAGGATCACCTCGGCAGTCTGAACGATCTCGCCACCGCTCCCGACATGCTGTCGAAGCTGCAGCTTTCAGAGGTCGCGGATACAGAACCGTTCAGTGCGGACGACAAGGAAAAGCTCCTGCATGCTGCCGGTGAAGCCCACGATATATTTATCGACACGAGGCGTTTCTGGCGCTGAGGCATAGCGTTCCGAGCGACGCGAATATCCTTATCCGGGCCTGCGGCTGGAACCCCGATCGTCTCTCTTCGTTTGTGAGAGCAAGGAGGCGACGATGGGCAAGAAGAAGCGGCTTCCCAAAGAGATCGCGGGTGTGAAGATCCCCAAGGCTTGGCGCAAATCAAAGATGCTCCGCAGCTTGATGAAGACCAGCCCCGGGCGTGACCTGCTCGCCCACTCGTTGACTGCCGGCGCGGGTGCGGCGGCGGCAGTGCTGATCGGAAAGCAGCAGAAGGTGACCGCGGTCGCCAAAACCGTGACCCGAAAGGGTGCCCGATCCGCCGGGCTTTGGGCGAATGCTTTGGAGACCGCGTTTTCGGCTGCAAGGGAAGTGATCCGAGACGCCGATCCGCCGAAACGGCGCTACAAACCGGCGCCCTTGCCAGCGGACGGCGCCGATCAGGATGAGGCGTGGCGCGATGACGAAGAAAAAGGGGGCGGGCTTAAGTCCATCGAAGGGTTCCTGGTACGCCAGTACGGCGACAAGTTCACCTCGCGCGTCATCGTCGCGGCGAGCGTGCGAGCAATTTCCGTGCTGATCCGCGAACACCCGCTGATCGCGGCGCGGCTGTTGGGCGTCGGCCTGGCGCGGGCGGCACAAGTGGGTGCAGCCGACGTATATGACTATGTGAGCGGCGGCGAGCGGCAAGATGACCCCGAGCTCCCCTCGGGACTGATCGTGCCCCGACAGTCCCTGGTGCCGGAAGTCAACAGCAAGGGTAACCGGACAAGCGATGACGACTGAGCACAACTTTGCTCGTCGACGCCGGTCTAATGGACAACTGCCCGCCTTTGGGTTTTGCTCTTGGCTTTCTTCGGCTTGTGAGTCTCGGGAAATACGGAATCCTTCATGGCGTCCATCGCTGCCGAAAAGCCGCTTTGCATTGCCCGGCGCGCCAACCCGACTGCCTTCCTACCCTTCTTCGCGGTTCTGGCGTCGAAAACGTCGTCACGGTGGTCGACCAGTACCGCTGCGGCGGCTCCGGCCCCGGCGGTGATGGCCTTGGCCAGTACATCCCTGCCCACGTCGCTGCGTACCATGCTCCTCAATATCTTCGACCGACGAAGCCCCTTCGGAACCTTCACGCCTGCGATCTTCTTGGGAAGCTGCTTCTTCTTGGCCATTGTCGTACTCCTCGATGCCAGTCGGGAAACGTCGGAGGAGAAGTCCTGGTTCCTGCGGGCTTTAGCGAGTTCATGGCGCGGTCAAATCAGTCTCATAAGAAAATGCTATGCTGCCGCACCGGTTGAAGGATGGAGGATAGCATGGGGAAGCTGAACGACGAAACTGAGCGCCTGGATTGGCTCGAAGCGGAGCTCACCGATACGCTCGACGAGGACTATGAGCTGGAACTGTCCGAACCGGCCTTGACGGAGGAGATCCGCAAGATTTATCGCAAGGCGCGTCCCCCGACGATTCCGCGAGCCGATTATTTCCGCGCCCTCCTGTCCCTGCAGGCGGAACTCATCAGGCTCCAGGATTGGGTCGTCTATCACAAAGAGAAGGTCGTGGTGATTTTCGAGGGCCGCGATTCGGCCGGCAAGGGCGGCGCGATCAAGCGCATCACACAGCGGCTGAACCCGCGCGTCGTGCGGGTGGTGGCGCTTCCGGCACCGTCCGACCGCGAAAAGACGCAATGGTACTTCCAGCGATACGTTCCGCATCTGCCGGCCGGCGGCGAGATCGTGCTTTTCGACCGCTCCTGGTACAACCGCTCCGGTGTCGAGCGGGTGATGGGCTTCGCGACGGAAGGCGAGGTGGAGGAATTCTTCCGAGACGTTCCGGAATTCGAGCGAATGCTGGTGCGCTCCGGCATTCGGCTTGTGAAATACTGGTTCTCGATCACCGACGAGGAGCAGCAGTTGCGGTTCCTGATGCGCATTCATGATCCGCTGAAGCAGTGGAAGCTTTCGCCCATGGACCTGCAGTCGCGGGTGCGCTGGGAGGGCTACACCAAGGCCAAGGAAGAGACTTTTGCCCGCACCAACATCCCGGAAGCGCCATGGTACATCGTCGAGGCAAATGACAAGAAGCGGGCGCGTCTGAACTGCATCGACCACCTGCTGACGAAGATCCCGTATGAGGATGTGCCGCATGCGGATATCGCGTTGCCGGAGCGGGTCTTCAATCCCGACTACGAGCGGAAAGTACTGCCACCGGAACTGTATGTGCCGTCGAAATACTGATAGGGCAATCAAGGAAATGCCCGTCGACTTCCCCCGAGAAGCAAATCCGCAGATTGCGATGGGCGCCGCTTGCGACCACGTTGGAACGCGCGCGACGCTGCGGCCGGAGGGGCCCGGCCGTCGCCGGACAGATTGCCGCATGTCCCGGTTCGACTTTTGGAGTGACATCCGCAACGTCTATATAAGGGGGCGCAGACACGGCTGAACAGGGCGACGGAATGGAATTGCATGGCAAAGCCGCGGATTCAGCGGCCATCCGCGAACGGGCGGAGGCGGAGATGAAGGCGATAGGTATCGATGAGGCGTTCATCGGCACTTTGGTCGACACGTTCTACGCCCGTGTGCTCGCGCATCCGGTGCTTGGGCCCGTCTTCGACGCAAGGCTGTCGGGACGTTGGCCGGAGCACACGGAGAAAATGAAAAGCTTCTGGTCCGCCGTGGCCTTCCGCAATGGCGCCTATGGCGGCAAGCCGGTCCAGGCGCATCTCGGCGTCGCCAACATGTCACCGGAGCTTTTTCCAAAATGGGTGGCGCTCTTTGCTGTCACCCTTGACGACATTGCACCGAACCCGGAGGCGAAGGCCTGGTTCACGAGCACGGCAGAGCGCATCGCGCGCAGCCTGACGCTCTCGCTCTTCTACAATCCGGCGCTCGACGACCCGGCGCTCAAGCGTTCCTGACGTCGGAACCCCGCACCCCCGGCCGCCGCAGCGGTTAGCGCATCAATCGATAGTCCCCAGCCAATACCCGCTGTTGCCTGCTCCGCTTCAGCAGCGGGCAAGTGATGGCGGGAACCTACTCCTGCGCGGTCGGTTAGGTGCGAAGAGGATCGACCATTGGCGAAATTGGGTGTCCTGACATTTCACCGCTGCATCAACTACGGCTCCTTGTGGCAGACGCGATGTCTGGTCGAAGGGTTGCGATCTCGCGGCCACGAGCCGATCGTTCTCGACCACCGTTCCGATCGCGTCAGGCGGGCCGAATGGCGCTGCGCCTTGCAGCCGCTGCTGCCGGTCAGGACCTCGGCTGCCGATGGTCCGCTCTATGCGGCGAAAATCAGAAAGTTCTTGAAGGCCATTGAAGCACTTCCGCTCAGCCGAGCCTTTGCGCTGGATGATCCGGCGGGCAGCGAGAGCTGCGACCTTGTCATCGTCGGCAGCGACGAGGTCTGGAACCTGCGTCACCCCTGGTATGGTGGATGCCGATTGTTCTACGGCGATCAACTCGCCACGCGGCGGCTCGTTTCCTATGCCGCTACATTCGGGAACCATCCGGCTGCAAACGGGCTCGAGAGCTTCTGGGCGGAGGGGCTGCGGAAGTTCGAAAGCATTTCCGTGCGCGATGGGAATTCCAAGACGATCATCGAGAACGCGGTCGGCTGCGAGGCGACGCTCGTCCTCGATCCGTGCCTCCAATTTCCCGAGGCAATTGCTTCCGACGAGGCAGTTTACGGAATGGCAATGCCGCGCCCCTACGCTGCCATTTATGGCCATTCCTTTCCGGACTGGTTCAAGGACCCGGTTCGACGCTGGGCGCGATCACGCGCGATCAAGCTTGTCAGCGTCGGCTATCGCAACGATTGGGCCGATGAACAGTGGATCGACGCCGGGCCACATGATTTCGCCGGCTTCATTGCCGGTGCTGCGGCGGTGGTGACGAATTTCTTTCACGGCTGCGTCTTCTCCCTGATCAATTCCAAGGCTTTTGCCTGCGTGATGTCGGACTACCGCTGGAACAAGATCCACGACCTGACCGCACTCTTGGGCGCAGAACGCCACGTCATTTGGCAAGGAGCGGGCGAGCGGGACTATGGAGCGGCTCTTGACGAAGCACCGGATCCAGCCACCGCAGCCCGGCTCGCCGAGCATCGCCTCCGCTCACAGGCATATCTGGATTATGTCCTCAACTGATCCGCCGAAACTTCCGCCTGACCATCCCAGGCTCACGCCGCGGCGGATCGGAAAGTCTGGCCTGTGCATCGGGTGTGGAGCCTGCGTGGCGCGCTCAAGCGCCAGCGATGTGACCATGCGCCTCGACCGCTATGGCCACTTCAAGCCGAAAATTTCCGGTCTGTCGGCGGATAACAATCCACCAGACTTCGCCGCCCTCTGTCCCTTCTCTCCAGATGCCCGGAACGAGGACGAAATCGCCTGCGAGCGGTTCCCATCGGCCAAACACCGGGATCCGCTGATCGGGCGCTTCCAGGCAGCCTTTGTCGGTCACGTGCGCGAGGCGAGCTTTCGGGCGGACGGCAGCTCCGGCGGCTTGGCAAGCTGGACGGCCGCCGAGCTTCTGGCGAGGAAGTTGGTCGACGGGATCGCTCATGTGGTGCCGCGCTCCGACGGCGAGGACGATCGCCAACCGCTCTTCCGCTACCGGATCTCGCGAACGGTGGAAGACGTGCGCGATGGCGCCAAGTCGCGTTACTATCCCGTGGAGATGTCCGCGATCGTCGACGAGATCAGGCGCCGGCCCGGACGCTATGCGGTGCTCGGCATCCCGTGCTTCGTCAAGGCCGTGCATCTCCTTTCTCGGCAGGATCCGGTCCTGAGCGAGCGCATCACCTTCACGCTCGGCCTTTTTTGCGGACACATGAAAAGCGCTCGTTTCGTCGAAAGCTTCGCCTGGCAGATGCAGGCGAGGATGGGAGACGTTGCGGGTGTCGATTTCCGGCTGAAGGATGTCCGCCGGCCGGCGAACTGGTACACCGCTCAGTTGCGGCTCAGGGACGGAGGGACCAGGAGCAAGGACTGGTGGCATCTCGTCGACGGCGACTGGGGGGCTGGATATTTTCAGAATTCCGCCTGCAACTTCTGCGACGACGTGGTCGCCGAGACGGCGGACATTTCATTCGGCGACGCCTGGGTCGAACCCTACTCGTCCGACGGACGGGGCACGAATGTCGTTGTGGTTCGCTCTCCATTGCTGCATCGGCTCATCGCCGATGCCGCCGACGAAGGAAGGCTGGCTCTCGACGAGGTCGACGCCGATTTCGTTGTGCGAACCCAAGCGGCGGGATTCAGACAGCGACGCGAGGGGCTTGGCTTTCGCCTGAGCTGGCCGCGATACGGAATAAGGCCGAACAAGCGCGTGGCGCCGAAATGGAGCGGGCTGCCGGCCCGACGCATGCTGGTCTACTGGCTGCGCAGTTCGATCAGCGCCCACAGCCATCGCATCTTCCTGCTGGCAAGGGCACTCCACCTGCCAATCATCTATACCCGTTGGGCTTCGACGATGCTCGCCCTTTATCAGGGCGTCACCTATTCGCGCGGCTGGGTCGGGAAACTCGTCGATCGCATCGGCGGTCGCGGTGAGAGCTGAGGCTGATCGAGGACACCTACCGGCGACGGGTGAGGAGCATAGCGCTCGGTCATCTCGGCGCAGAATTCGGCAAATTCCTCCGGCACGATCGGCGCGCTCGTATGGTGCGGGGCAAGGCCCCGGTGTTCCGGCGTGAAGCAATAGGTGACGGTCACGTCGAAATCCTCGAGCGCCTCCATCTGCCGATCGAACCATGCCAGCGCATCCGGCCGGAATCGGTCGGCCCAGGAGAGGCCGGTGCGCAGGCAGGTGATCCCGAGGCGCTTCATCCATTCTACGGCGTCCTCAAGCCGCGGGTCCTCGAAATGGAACCATTGCACCAGCCCGATGTCCGGCGTGTGCCGGGCAAATTCCTCGAGCGCCAGCTTCGGCGTGCCGTCTTCGCGCAGAAGTCCCATGTAGAAATGCCGGTAATAGGAAGACCCCTCCGCCTCCTTGTGCCGGGTCGTGGCCGGCCAGGCGCTCGGCAGATCGTAGAGGCTGTACCACTGAATTCGTTCGACCTTGCCCTTCAGCAATTCGGCGGTTCTTTTCAGTCCCCATAGCTGCACCTCCTCGGCACCGAAACTCGAGACGCCGACCTCGCTTACCCAGATCGGCAGATCGGTGACGTTCTGCAGTTCCGCGATCTTCTGCGGCCATTCGTCAATTTGCCAGAGGTTCCAGTCGAGCGGAAAGCCATGGGCGGCCACCGCATCGACGTGATCGAGCACGCCATAGGTATCCATGAGAGCCAGGAAGCCCGGGTCGATCGGCGAGATGCCGCCGAGCACCCTTGTCAGATTGGGGTTCACGCCATGAATGGCGTCCGCGGCGAGCTTCGCCATATGCGCAAAGCGGCTCCAATCGGGGTCGATCTCCGGATCCCAATGGGACTTGTTGTTCGGCTCGTTCCAGATCATTGCGGCTTCGATCATCAATTCCTCCGAACTGCCGGAGACCGGCTGGTTGATTGCGCTGTTCGAGGTCTTCGGCGCTCACGACCCGTTTTCGTTCAACGTGACGATCTTCGCCCCCCAGTCGCCCGCGACCAGGGTCGAGATGGAGGCGGGAGCGATCTCGAAACGGGACCAGGCGTCCGCCGAAAGGCCGAGGACATGGCAGACCAAGGCCTTGATGACGTCCGCATGGCTGACAAGGACGATTTTACCGTCGTCCCCATGCCGTCCGAGTGTTTCGACGAGCGAGATCACTCGCGACTGGACCTCCAGCATCGTCTCTCCGCCCGGCGCGCGGGCAAGGCTCCTTTTGGAATTCCAATGACGCCAATGCGGGTCCCCGTTCAGCACTTCGAACGTCTTGCCGGACCAGGTGCCGAAATCCACTTCGTCAAGCGCATCGGCCGTTTCGACTTCCGGAATGTCCGAGGCAGCGGCGATCGCCGCGGCCGTTTCCTGGGTTCGCTTACGCGGGCTGGCATAGATCGCACCGATATTCTCGCCGGCAAGCCGCGTTGCCAGACGCTCGGCCTGTTCACGGCCGGCCGGGCCGAGCGGAACGTCTGCCGTGCGCCCAGCGAGGAAATTTCCGATCTTGTCGTGGGCGGCGTGCCGCACCAGCAGGAACGTGGTCGTCACTCGACCGCTCCCCGGAGTGCGTCCGTTTCGCCTGCGATGAATTCCTCAAGGCGTATGCGCGCCTCGGCATCGGTGAATTGCCGCGGCGGCGATTTCATGAAGTAGCTCGAGGGTGCGATAAGCGGACCCCCGACGCCGCGGTCCATGCCGAGCTTGGCGCAGCGAACCGCATCGATGACCACGCCGGCCGAGTTCGGCGAGTCCCAGACCTCCAGCTTCAGCTCGACATTCAGCGGGACGCTGCCGAATGTGGTGCCCTCAACACGGATATAGGCGAACTTCCGGTCGGCGAGCCAAGGCACATGGTCGCTGGGGCCGACATGGATGTCTCCGGGAGCAAGGGGCATGTCCATCTGGCTAATGACCGATTGGGTCTTCGAGATCTTCTTCGATTCCAGCCGCTCCCGTTCGAGCATGTTGAGAAAGTCGGTATTGCCGCCGAAATTGAGCTGATACGTCCGGTCGATCCTGACGCCTCGGTCGCGGAAGAGATTGGCGAGCAGCCGGTGCACGATGGTGGCGCCGACCTGGCTCTTGATGTCGTCGCCGATCAGCGGCAGGCCCCGCTCGGCGAACTTTCTTTGCCAGGATCGGTCGGAGGCGATGAAGACGGGAATGCAGTTGACGAAACCGCAGCCGGCGGCGAGCGCCTGCTCCGCGTACCATCGCGTCGCCACTTCCGAGCCGACCGGGAGGTAGGAGACCAGCACGTCCGTATCGCTTCTTCGCAGGACTTCGGCGACATCGACGGCCGGAGCCTCCGATTCGGGGATTTCCTCGCGCAGATACCGGCCGATCCCGTCGAGCGTTCTGCCGCGCTCCACTGTGACCCCGGTCGAAGCGACCTCTGCGAAACGGAACGTGTTGTTCGGAGGGGCATAGATCGCCTCGGAGAGATCGCGGCCGACCTTCGAAGCGGCAACGTCGAAGGCGGCGGACACTTCGATATCGCTGATGTGATAGCCGCCGAGATTGACATGCATCAGCCCCGGCACCGGCTCGTCTTCCTTGGCGTCACGGTAGAAAGTAATTCCCTGGACGAGGGAAGATGCGCAATTGCCGATTCCGACCAGCCCGATTCGAATGGATTTCGATCGCATCGCCGCACTCCCGCAAGGCATCTACAATGCTCGCCAAACCCACGCACGCCGGAATGGTTCCCGCGGTTGGTTCCGCACGCATTCCGCGGATCGAAATGAGCCGCCGCGCGTTCAACGCCGATGAAGAGCAATGGGCGGAGCGATGCTGGTCTACGGTGACCCGAAGCGCAGCGACCGGGCCGACACTTTGTGCGAGGCAATTGCCGCACAGTTGCGGACGTTCGATCGACGTTCGCCGGGTCTCGAGCGGCACGCCGCTTTGGTCGGTATCTTCATCAAGGCGGGCGAGCTGGTGCAGGGACTGTCGGACGCCGAGTTCGACACGCTTGGTGCGGACGAGCTGTCGGCAAGGCGCGAAAAGTCCGGCGCTCTGCTTCTCGAGCTTGCGCGGCTCGTCGCCCAGTCCTGGTCTTCGGGGTTCTCTGCTCGCCTAGCCCCGCCGGAGCATATCTGGGCACTGCTCCGCGACCTTCGGGCGCCATGGGACCTGTCGATCAAGGAGGGGGAGGGCTATGCCTTCTATGCGCTCTATCCGGAATGTTACATGGAAGCGGCCCGGCGCTCCGGGCTTGCCGCAAACACGGTCGTTATCGGCCTCCGCTCGATCGGCACCAGCCTTTCGGCCGCGGTCGCCGCTGCGATCGGGGCGGCGGCGCCGGTCACCCTGCGCCCGGTCGGTCATCCTTTTAGAAGGGAAATCCGCGTCGGCCCGCATCTTTCGCGACGGCTACTGCAGGACGGGACGGCCGATTTCGCGATCGTCGACGAGGGGCCCGGCCTTTCCGGCAGTTCCCTCGGAAGCGTGGCGGATTGGCTCGAGGAGCACGGCGTCCGCGAAGACCGCATCCACTTCTTTCCCGGCCATAGAGGAGAGCTCGGACCGAAAGCGAGCGAGGATCACCGCAAACGCTGGGCAGAGCGCCCCCGCCACGTCGTCGAGCTGGACGAGCTTTTCTTCGGGGCACACCCGCCGCACCGGCTCGCCGCTTGGGTGAGCGAGCTTGTCGGCCCTCTACGGCAGCCGCTGCAAGAGATTTCCGGCGGAGGCTGGCGTAGCGTGCTTGCGTGCGGACGCGACTCCTGGCCGCCCGCCGATCCGCGGTTCGAGCGGCGCAAATTCCTGGCGCATGCTTCCGACGGGACATGGCTCGTCAAATTCGCGGGCCTGGGCGACGTCGGACAACGCAAGCTCGAAAAGGCACGGTTGCTGGCGAAGGCCGGTTTCGCGCCGCCGGTCGCCGGCCTCTGCCATGGGTTCCTGGTCCAGAAGTGGATTGCGGCGGCGCCGCTTGCGCCAAGCGAGTTTCACCGTGCGGAATTCATTGGACATCTCGGCCGCTATCTAGCATTTCGGGCAAGCCGGCTGCCGCGGCCCAAGACGAATGGCGCCTCGATGGCAATGCTGTACGAGATGGCCATCGCCAATTCGGAGGAAGCGCTCGGCGAAGCCGTTGCGACCCGGCTGAAATCTCGGCTTTCCAATGGTGATGATCTTCCGGTGGTGCCCGTCGATACGGACGGCCGCCTTCACCCGTGGGAGTGGCTGGCCGGCGCCGAGGGGTTCCTGAAGGCGGATGGGCTCGATCATAGTGCTGGCCACGACCTCGTCGGACCTCAGGATATCGCCTGGGACATTGCTGGTGCGACCATCGAGTTCGATCTCTCACCGGATGAAGCGGCCGATCTTCGCGCGGTCGTGTCCGACGGCTGCTCGTGCGCCGTAGACGCTAAGCTGCAGGACATCCTCGAGCTTTGTTATCTGGCTTTCCACCTTGGCCTTTGGAGCTCTGCAAAGTGCGGTGCTGCCGCCGAGGAAGTGCAGCGGCTGGACTCGCTCGTGGCGCGCTATCGAGGCCTGTTGCTCCGGCGCCTCGAAGAGGGCGCCGGACAGGGTGCGTAGCCGTCACCGCTATCTTCCGTAGATCCTGTCGAGAACGTCGGCGACGGTGACGAAGCAATCGTTTTCCGGATCGAAGCGCTCGCCTGCGGCAAGGCGCTCGGCCCAGATCGCCGCGGCGCGTCCGCCCCAATCGTCCGGGGGAAGAGTCAGCACCTCCCGCTGTGTGCCGCGATACCGTTCGGCCCGGAAGTCGAGATAGGAGCCGTCGACGTTTCTGAGGCTGGCACCGCCTTCGGTGCCGTAGAAATCGGCACTGATCACCGCGTCGCATCCCGCCTGCAGGTGCCAGGAGCAAGCGACCCGGGCAACGACTCCGTCAGCCAGTTCGAGTGTCGCGACGGCATAGTCCTCGACCTCGTCGCCATCGCGGCGGATGGGAACGCCCTTGGCAAACAGCCGGCTTTCGACGCGGGCCACCTCCGGAAATCCGAGGACCCAGAGCAGGAGGTCGACGAGGTGCACGCCGAGATCGATGACGCAGCCGCCGCCGGAAAGCGCCTTGTCGTAGAACCATGGCTTGCTGGGACCGTAGGCGTTGTGAAAGGTCAGATCGACTGCGAATACGGTGCCGAGTTCGCCCGAAGTGATCAGGTCCCGAATCCGCTGCATGCCGACGGTATGACGATAGGAGAGATCAACGCCCAGCAGCCTGTCGGCGTGCTGCGCCGCTTCGACGACCGCCAGGGTCTCGTCGCGTGTTCGACCGAGCGGCTTTTGGCAAAAGACCGCCAGGCCCTGCTCCAGCGCCACGATCGACTGGGCGGCATGGAGGGCGCTCGGAGAGGCGATGACGATGCCGTCGAGGCGCTGGTCGAGCAGGGCTTCAAGGGAATTGACCAAGACGGCGTCGGGCGTCAGCTCGCGCGCCGCAGCCGCCATTTCCGGCGTGGGGTCGAATATGGCAGCCGTTTCGACGGCGCCGGTTTCGACGATCGCCCGCATGCGGTGCAAGCCGATTCGCCCCACGCCGAGGAAGCCGACGCGTGGGCGGGTCGTGGCGTCCAGTTTCGTTGCAAGTGGCATCGCGTCACTCATCGTAGATCACCAGTGCCTTGATGAAGCCTTCGGGACGATCGCGCGTCATGTCGAGCGCAGGGCCGAGCTCTTCGAGCCGGAACCGATGCGTATAGAGCCTTGTGGGCGACAGGCGGCCGGCTGCCGTCGCCTCGATCGCTTCGCGAATGCCGCGCATGTAGACGGCCGGGTCCCGTTCATGCGCATTGATCACGTCGAGGCCGCGCCAGTTCCAGAGCTGCATGTTCACCTGCCGCGGTCCGTCCTGGTGGTAGCCTGCAATGATGAGGCGGCCGCGCTCTTTCGTCAGTTCGGCGGCGAGGTCGAGCGGCCATTGCTTGCCCACCGCCTCGACGACGCAGTCGCAAAGCGCGCCGGAGGTCAGTTGCTTCACCTTGTCGATGATCTGCCAATGGTCGTCCATGGCGATGACCTCGCTTGCGCCGGCCTGTTTGGCCGAAGCGAGCGAAGACGGTCTGCGCGATATGGCGATGACCCTTGCGCCCGCCGCGCTTGCGAGCTCCGTCAGGAGGATGCCGAGGAAGCCGATGCCGATGATCGCCACGGTCTCGCGGGGCCGGATTGCGCTCCGCCGGAAGATGTTGAAGGCGCAGCCGAGCGGCTCGCCCGGAAAGGGCTCATCCGCGAGCGCGGCGGGAAGGGATGCGATCGCGGTCTGGTCCGCAATGTCGTGGGTCGCGTAGGCGTGATAGGAGAGCGCCGCGACGCGGTCGCCCGGTGCGAAACCATGCACGTCTTCGCCAATCTTGTCGATGATCCCCCAGCCCTCATGCCCGAGCGCGCCGGGTTCGGTCGGAAACCGCATCCATTCCGGCCCGGCCCAGGGTACGAGATTGGATGCGCAAACGCCGCAGCCTTGCAGCTTGATGCGGACCTGCCCGGGGCCGGGCTCAGGCACCGGCAATTTCTCGAGCCGCAACTCGCCTGGCCCGGTGATGATCGCCGCGGACATTGTGTCTGTCCTCGGCTGCGTTCTGATGTTCATGCCTGCCTCCCGCTGTTGACATGGAGCATGTCCGGCGGCTCGGCACAGCGTGGGCGTTGAGTGGAAGAATATACCCCGCCATACCCTCGTCGCGGCGCCCCAAGAAAGACGCTCGGCCGCCTTGGGCCCTTAACCTCATGTTCCGGCTTTTGTTCCTGCCCGGCCGATTGTCATGGAACCTCATGGGAAGAGCGAGGTTTGTAGCTTGGGCGTGCGCGGGCGATAGCCAGCACAATCATCAGCTATATAGATGTTCAAAGAAGAAGTCATAGATGAAGGAACCTTTGCTGCAGACGTTTGTTGGAGCTTTGTCTCTATCTCTGATTGGTCATAGTCAGGAGCGGTTATGACAAAGGTACTTGTCACCGGCGGCTGCGGGTTCATTGGCAGGCATGTAGTCGATGAACTTCTCTCGAGGAACTATGAGCTCTCCGTGCTGGACTCGTTTCACGAGCAGGTCCACGCGGATGCACAGATCACCTTGCCGCCGGACGTCGACATGCGCCGGGGCGACATTCGCGATCCGGACGCCGTCAAGGACGCGCTGACGGAGATCGATTGCGTCATCCATCTCGCCGCCGAGGTGGGCGTCGGCCAGTCGATGTACGAGATCGCCCGTTATGTCGGTGTGAACGATCTCGGGACGGCCGTGCTGCTCGAGGCGATGATCGAAAGCCCGGTCCAGCGGATCGTCGTCGCGTCGTCGATGAGCGTCTATGGCGAAGGTCTTTACGAGTCCTCGACGGGCGAGCGCATGCCGAATGCCAGGCGCTCACCTGCCCATATCCGGGCCGGCGCATGGGATCTGCTCGGACCGAACGGAGAGACGCTCAGGCCCGTTGCCACGGACGAGCACAAGCCTGTCGACCTCGCCTCCATTTACGCCCTGACGAAATACACCCAGGAACGACAGGTGCTGATCTTCGGTGAAGCCTATGGCAGGGAGGCCGTCGCACTCCGCCTCTTCAACGTGTTCGGTGCCGGGCAGGCGCTTTCCAATCCCTATACCGGCGTCCTCGCCAATTTCGCGTCACGGCTTGCCAACGGGCAGTCGCCGATGGTGTTCGAGGACGGCCGGCAGCGGCGCGATTTCGTTCACGTGCGCGATGTGGCGCGCGCCTTCCGGCTGGCGCTCGAGCAGCCGCAGGCGGCGGGCCACGTCATCAATGTGGGCAGCGGCCATGCCTACGCCATTGCCGACGTCGCTTCGCTGCTGGCGGAAGCCATGGGTGTCCCCGAACTCGAGCCCGAGATCATGAACAGGGCGCGTTCCGGCGACATCCGCAATTGCTTCGCCGATATCTCCAAGGCGCGCGACCTGCTCGGTTTCCAGCCGACGCACAGGCTCGAGGACTCGCTTGCGGAATTCGCGCATTGGGTGCTGAGCGTCGGTGCGATCGACCGTGGCGCCGAAATGAAGCGTCATCTCGAAACGCGGGGGCTCGTCCGATGAGCGCCCGGTCGGTTGACAAGCGATCAGGCGTGGCGGCGCCCGCCCTTTCCGGGAAAGCGGCAGCGACCCTTGTTGTCGGCGGCAGCGGGTTTCTGGGCTGCAATCTCGCGGACAGCTTTCTGCGCGACGGCGAGAAGGTGATCGTCCTCGACAATCTGAGCCGCCCGGGCGTCGAGCGCAATCTAGAGTGGCTCGTGGACAATCATGGCGGGGCCGTCGAGGCCGAGATTGCGGATATTCGCGATCTTGCCGCTATCGAGCCGGTTTTCAAGGACGCCAAGGCGATCTTCCATTTCGCCGCGCAGACGGCTGTGACGACCAGCCTGCTGCAGCCGGTCGATGACTTCGAAACGAATGCGCGCGGTACTCTGAACGTCCTAGAAGCGGCCAGGCGTGCCGGGCGCCGCGCACCGGTGATATTCGCCAGCACCAACAAGGTCTATGGGGGATTGGCAGGCCTGGAGATGGAAGAGGCAGGAGATCGCTACCTGCCGGCCGATGCCGTAACGCGCCGATACGGAGTCGGAGAGGCGCAGCCGCTCGATTTTTCTACGCCCTACGGCTGCTCGAAAGGCGTCGCGGACCAGTACGTGCTGGACTATGCGAAGTCCTTCGGCCTGCCGACAGCCGTGCTCCGCATGAGCTGCGTTTATGGTCCGCGGCAGTTCGGCACGGAGGATCAGGGGTGGGTTGCGCATTTTCTCATTCGCGCGCTCGCCGGTGAGCCGATCTCGATCTACGGCGACGGCAAGCAGGTGCGCGATATTCTCCATGTCGGCGACGCGGTGGCAGCCTATAGGGCACTGCTGACGTCGATCGACCGCCTTCATGGCCGTGCCTTCAATTTGGGCGGTGGTCCCGACAATGCGGTGAGCCTCGCCGAGGTCCTGCACGAGATCGAACTCCTGACGGCACGCAGGCTGATGACCGAAAAATGCGACTGGCGCGCCGGCGACCAGCTGTATTTCGTCGCCGACACGCGCGTACTTGCGGACGCTGTCGGCTGGAGACCCCACACGGGCTGGCGCGCCGGCCTGCGCGACCTTCATGCCTGGCTTCTGCAGGATTGGGCGGAGGTCAGCAAGTCTCGGTTTCGGGACCGGCCGCGGAGGGTCACCGCATGATCGCCCGCGCTCCAGCCGTCTCGCGCCCATTCACCCATGAGGGCCCGGCGCGGCTGCCGCGCCGCATCCTGATGAGCGTCGATGCGGTCGGCGGTGTTTGGCGCTACGCGATGGATCTTGCCGAGGCTCTCCGCAAGGCAGGCATCGAAACAGTCTTTGCGGGTTTCGGTCCCGCGCCCTCCATGGTGCAAAGTCGGGAAGCTGCCCGGATGGGCCGCCTCGAATGGCTTGGCGTGCCGCTGGATTGGATGGCCGACGAGGAAAGTGCACTCGAAGCCGCGGCGGATGGGCTCGGCGAACTGGCGCTCCGGCATTCCGTTGATCTCATTCATCTGAACCTGCCTTCGCAGGCGGCCGGCCTGGCTGTGCAGGTGCCCGTCGTCACCGTCTCTCATTCCTGCGTCGTCACCTGGTTCGAGGCCGTGCGCAATGGCGGCCCGCCGGAGGAGTGGCACTGGCAGAAGCGGCGCAACCGGCTGGGTTTCAATCGCGCTGACGTGGTTCTGGCCCCCAGCCGGAGCCATGCGGCGGCGCTTGAGCGCTGCTATGGCCCGATCGACAATCTTGCCGTCGTCCACAACGCCAGCCGCGAGCAGCCTGCAATGATCTCAAAGCGGAATTTCGTCTTTGCAGCGGGGCGGTGGTGGGACGAGGGCAAGAACGGCGCGGTGCTGGACAGGGCTGCCGCCACGATCCGCTGGCCGGTCGTCATGGCGGGGGCGTGCAGCGGGCCGAACGGCCAGCACCTCGCCATCGCGCACGCCGATCACAGGGGCGAGATCAGTCACGAGCGGGTGATGGCGCTGATGTCGAGCGCTGCGGTCGTCGTTTCGCCGTCGATCTACGAACCGTTTGGCCTGGCGCCGCTTGAGGCGGCCGGCGCCGGAGCGGCGCTGGTGCTTGCCGATATCGCAACCTACCGTGAACTCTGGGATGGTGCGGCACGCTTCTTCGATCCGCGCGATCCGGAGGCGCTGGCGGATGCAGTCAACGATTTGACCCGGGATGCCGCGCATCGCGCAGAGCTTGGCCGCTTGGCCCGATCTCGGTCGCAATGCTTCACAATCGAAGCACAGCGCGACCGGGTGCTCGATGCCTACAGCCTGGCGATGCACAAATCCTCCCGATTGACGGCAGCGGAGTGAGCGATGCGGTTCCTGTTCTACACCCAATCCCTCGTTTCCGACTGGAACCATGGCAATGCCCATTTCCTGCGCGGCGTGATGCGCGAACTCGTTCGCCGCGGACATCAGGCGACGGCTCTTGAGCCGCGCGATTCCTGGAGCCGCCTGAACCTGATCGCCGACCAGGGTGTCGCGCCGATCGCCGCCTTCCGCAAGCAGTTCCCCGAATTGCGCGCGGAGAGCTACGAGCCGAACTTCGATCACGAGGCGGCAGTCGGTGACGCCGACGTGGTCGTTGTGCACGAGTGGACCGAGCCGACCCTAATCGCCCGGCTCGGGCGCCTCCGACGCAATGGCGGCCGGTTCACGCTCGCCTTTCACGACACGCATCATCGGGCCGTCAGCCAGCGGCGCGAGATCGCCCGGCTCGATCTGACCGATTATGATTTCGTACTCGCTTTCGGGGAGGCGCTTCGCGAACAGTATCTCAACGCCGGTTGGGGCAAGCATGTCTTCACCTGGCACGAAGCGGCCGACACCTCGCTGTTTCACCCGATGCCGGAGGTGGAAAAGACCGGCGATCTGGTCTGGATCGGCAACTGGGGCGACGACGAGCGGAGCAGCGAGATCGCCACCTTCCTCATCGAGCCGGCGGGACGGCTGAGGCTCAAGACCGCGGTGCGCGGCGTCCGCTATCCCGGCAGCGCGCTGAAGGCGCTGCGGGCGGCGGCAATCGCCTATGGCGGCTGGATCGCCAACGCCGCGGTGCCGCGTGCCTTCGCCGAGCATCGGGCAACGGTGCACATCCCGCGCCGACCCTATGTGGAGGCCTTGCCCGGAATCCCGACCATCCGCGTGTTCGAGGCGCTTGCCTGCGGCATTCCGCTGATCTCGGCGCCGTGGAACGATGCGGAGGGGCTTTTCCGCGCCGGCAAGGACTTTCTCTTCGCCCGGAATGGATCGGAGATGACGCGTCTCCTGCGCCAGGTGCTCGCCGAGCAGGCCGTTGCCAAAGAGCTGACGGCAAGCGGGCTGGAGACGATCCGGACACGCCACACCTGCGCGCATCGCGTCGACGAGCTCCTTGAGATCGTCGCTTCCTATCGGCCGATAGGCGCTGCGGGTGATCTCGTCACGACGAAGGAGGTGGCGCTATGAGGATCGCATTTTACGGATCGAGCCTCGTTTCGGCCTATTGGAACGGTGCGGCGACCTATTACCGCGGTCTGCTGCGGGCGCTGGCCGCGCGTGGTTATCAGATCACCTTTTATGAGCCGGACGTCTATGACCGCCAGAAGCACCGCGACATCGAGCCGCCGGATTGGTGCAGGGTCGTCGTCTACGAAGGGAAGGTCGCGGCGCTGAAGCGGGTTGCTGCGGCGTCGGCCGAGGCCGACATCGTCATCAAGGCGAGCGGCGTCGGCTTCGAGGACGACGACCTGCTCGAAAAGGTGATGTCGGCAGCACGTCCGGCCGCGCTCAAGATCTTCTGGGACGTCGACGCGCCCGCGACGCTTCAGGAGCTCCGGGCCTCGCCGGATCATCCGCTGCGGCGCGCCCTCGCATCGCTCGATCTCGTCTTGACCTATGGCGGCGGCGATCCGGTCGTCGGATCCTATCGCGCGCTTGGCGCCCGCCAATGCGTGCCGATCTACAATGCGGTCGACCCGCAGACGCATCATCGCGTCGCCGAAGACCCACGCTTTGCGGCCGATCTTGCCTTCCTCGGCAATCGCCTGCCGGATCGCGAGGCGCGGGTGGAGGCGTTCTTCCTCGAGCCGGCAGCGCAACTCGGCAATCGGCGCTTCCTGCTCGGGGGAGCCGGCTGGCACGACAAGCCGCTGCCTGCAAACGTCGCCTATATCGGCCATGTCCCGACTGCCGACCACAACGCCTTCAACGCGACGCCGCGCGCGGTCCTTAACATTTCGCGCGACAGCATGGCTGAGAACGGTTTCTCGCCAGCCACACGCGTCTTCGAGGCGGCAGGCGCCGGCGCTTGCCTGATCACCGATGCCTGGGAAGGCATCGAACTCTTCCTGAAGCCGGGCGAGGAGGTGCTGGTCGCCCGCGACGGCCGCGACGTCGCGGAACTGATGCGGACCTTGACGGCTGAGGTTGCGAGGGAGGTCGGGGAGCGGGCGTTCCAGCGCGTGCTCGGCGAACATACCTATGCACATCGGGCGGCCGAAGTGGACCGCATCTTCCGCGAGCGGTCGCGTCGGGTGGAGGCAGCCGAATGAACCGTTCGCTCGATATCGCGGTCCTCGGCCTTTCGCTATCCTCCTCTTGGGGCAACGGCCATGCGACGACATTTCGAGCGCTGCTTCGGGGCGTCCACGCCGCCGGCCATCGGGTGACTTTCCTCGAACGAGACGTCCCCTGGTATGCAAGCCACCGCGACCTCATCGAGCCGGAGTTCTGCGAGCTTGTTTTGTATGGCAGCGTCGACGAACTGCTGACGCGGCATGGCGGCAGGCTGGCCGGTGCGGACGGCGTCGTCATCGGGTCCTACGTGCCGGACGGGGTGGAGGTGATCGACGCGGTCCTCGATCTCGGCCCGAAGCGGCTGTGCTTCTACGACATCGACACGCCGGTGACGCTTGCAAAGCTCGGGCGCGGCGACGAGGAATATCTGGCGCGCCGGCAGGTGCCGTTCTTCGATCTCTATTTCTCCTTTTCCGGCGGCCGGATGCTCGATCGGCTTCGGAGCGACTTCGGGGCGAGGCGACCCGTGCCGCTCTATTGCGCCGTCGACCTGGACATTTATCGCAACACCGGTGCGCCGAGAAAATGGGATCTCGGCTATCTCGGAACCTTCAGCCCCGACCGGCAGCCGATACTCGAACGTCTGCTGATCGAGCCGGCGCGGCGATTGCCTGAAATGCGCTTCGTCGTTGCCGGGCCGAACTATCCGCTCGGGATCGATTGGCCGAGCAATGTGGAGCGCATCGAGCATCTGCCGCCTGCCGAACATGCCGAGTTCTACAGCCGCCAGCGGTTCACGCTGAATGTGACCCGTGCCGACATGGTGGCGGCGGGCTGGTCGCCGAGCGTCCGGCTCTTCGAGGCGGCCGCCTGCCGCACGCCGCTGATCAGCGATTGGTGGAGGGGCCTGGACAGCTTCTTCCCGCCGGGACAGGCCGCCATCGTCGCAACGAGCAGCGACGACGTCGTCGCGGCACTGACGAGCCTCGACGATCGCCAGTGCCGGGCCGTCGCCGACCGCGCCTACCAGCGCGTCGCAAGCGCGCATAGCGCTGCGGTGCGTGCCAGAACCTTCGTCGAGGCCATCGAAAGCGTCGCGCCCAAGACCGATCTCGCCACGAGACATTCCGAGCGGCGGCTTCGGGTATAACCCAAAGGAGAACGGCCTATGGCAAAGAGAAACGGAGCCAATCGCGCAAAGGTCATCCTGGTCGCCGGCGGGGCCGGCTTCGTGGGATCCCATCTTTGTTCAGCCCTGCTTGATGCCGGCAACCGGGTGATCTGCCTCGACAGCTATCTGACGGGCTCTCCGGCGAATGTCGCCGAACTTCAGCGCAACCCCTATTTCACCATGGTCGAACAGGATGTCTGCGACGAAATCGCAAGCGATGAGCCGCTTGACGAGATCTACAATCTCGCCTGCCCGGCTTCGCCGCCCTCCTACCAGGCCGACCCGATCCATACGATGATGACAAGCGTCACTGGAACCGGAAATCTGCTGCGGCTTGCCGCACGGCACGGTGCCAGGTTCCTTCAGGCCTCGACGAGCGAGATCTACGGCGATCCGCAACAGCATCCGCAGCAGGAGGAATATTGGGGCCATGTCAACTGCACCGGGCCGCGGGCCTGCTACGACGAAGGCAAGCGGGCGGCCGAGGCGCTTTGCTTCGACAGCCTGCGGGCCGGCAGCGTCGACGCGAAAGTGGCGCGTATCTTCAACACTTACGGCCCGCACATGCGCCCGAACGACGGCCGGATCGTCTCGAACTTCATCGTCCAGGCGCTGAACAACGAGCCGCTGACGGTCTATGGCAGCGGCGAGCAGACGCGGTCCTTCTGCTATGTGTCCGATCTCGTCGAGGGCTTGATCAGGCTGATGAATCGCGATCCCAATCCGGGGGTGCCGGTGAACCTCGGCAATCCGGGCGAGTTCACCGTCATCGAGCTCGCCGAGCTCGTGCTTTCGAAAGTCAGGACCGCGTCGACGATCGTCCACGCACCCTTGCCGCCCGATGATCCGCAACGCCGCCGCCCCGACATTGCCCGGGCAAAATCGCTTCTCGGCTGGGAGCCGAAGGTTCCGCTACACGAGGGGCTGACTCATACGATCGGCTGGTTCCAACGGATGCTCCCGGAGCAAAGGCCGGTCCGCCGGCGCGGCCGTCCCACGCGTCAGCCGGAAATGTCGGCTCTTTCGCAGGATCTCTGATGATGGTTCAGCAGACGAAATACCGAACGACGATCGAGGATGAGATCGCCGCGCTCGGACCCTGGTTCCACAACATGCGGATCGCCGGCGTCGAAACGTCTCCCGATCATTTCCTCGGAGACTATCCCGCCGTGAAATGGAAGGCGTTCAAGCATGTCGTGCCGGAGGACCTCGGCGGGCGCAGCGTGCTCGACATCGGCTGCAATGCCGGTTTCTATTCACAGGAAATGAAGCGCCGCAATGCCGGTCGGGTGCTCGGCATCGATTCCGATCCGCGCTATCTGCGGCAGGCGAAATTCGCCGCCGAGCAGGCAGGGATGCGGATCGAGTTCCGGCTGATGAGCGTCTACGACGTAGCGCAGCTCGGCGAAAGGTTCGACCTGGTGATCTTCATGGGTGTTCTTTACCACCTGCGCCATCCGCTTCTGGCGCTCGATCTCCTCTACGAGCACGTGGTCGGCGACGAGATGCTGTTCCAGTGCATGCAGCGCGGATCGAGGTCGGTCTCGCCGGTCGAAACCAACTACGATTTTCCGGAATGGGATGTTTTCGATCGTCCGGACTATCCCAAGCTGTTTTTCGTCGAACACCGCTTCGCCGATGATCCCACCAACTGGTTCATCCCGAACCGCGCCGGCGTCGAGGCGATGCTGCGCAGCGCAGGCTTCGTCATCGAAGCCAATCCGGAGCGCGAGGTTTATCTGGTGCGGAAAGGGGAGCGTCCCTTCATGAGCGAGCCAACGCCGCGTGTCGGCTCGCCGAACCGGTAGTTCAACAACGGCTTCCGACGATCACTTCGCCGTGAGGCCGGCGCTTCCGCTTGAAACGACAGTGGGCCGCTCCAATTCCTTCCAGCAATTCAGCTTGCATTCGGAGGCGCCTATGGTCGTCTTTGCCGCCAAAGCCGGATTTCTCGCGCTCGCCGCTGTCGCGACCGTCGCCTTCGGCGTCGCTGCCCCCGCCCAAGCCGAACTGCTTGCCCGCGTCCCCGCCGCGCGCGAAATGGCGGTCTGCGGCGACACGTTGTTTGTCGGTACCAAGGGGTCCTCGGTCTATGCCGTGCCGTTATCCGGGGGCCGCGCCCGGCGGGTGGCGTCCGGGTTCTCCGCTCCGAACGGCGTCGCGTGTTCCCGCGGCCGCCTGTTCGTCGCCTCGAGGGACAGCATCACCGTTTTCGATATCGGGCGCGGCGGCGCTCTGAGCGGCCGGCGCGATATTCGCCGAGACCTGCCGAATTCGGGCGCCCACAGTTATCGCTACATCGCAGTCGGCCCCGATGCCCGGCTGTATGTATCGTTTGGATCGCCCTGCAACATCTGCTCGCCGCGCGGGCTGCAGGGAACGATCGTCAGCATGAACCAGGACGGGTCGGACCTTCGACGCGTCGCCTGGGGCGTTCGCAACTCTGTCGGCTTCGACTGGCGAGGCGGCACCATGTTCTTCACCGACAATGGTGCCGACCGGATGGGCGACGACGTCCCGCCCGACGAGTTGAATGCGCTTCGGCCGGGCGGCTTCTACGGCTTCCCCTATTTCGGCGGCCAAATCCGTCTCACAGGATTTGAGGACGCGACGCCGCCCGCCCGTCAGATCGCGCCCGTCTTCAATTTCCAGGCTCATGTCGCAGCCCTGGGAATCCACTTCTTCCGCAGCCTCGGCGGCGACGCGCTGGTCGCCCAGCACGGCAGTTGGGACAGGTCCGTGCCGGTCGGCTATCAGGTCGTGCGGCTGCGCTTCCGGGGCGGACGGCCGGTCTCGGCGACGACCTTTCTAAGGGACGTCGGCCGGCCGGTCGATGTCAAGGAGGCGCCGGACGGTTCCGTCCTCGTCTCCGACGACGCCGGAGGTGCGGTTTACGTCTTTCGGCGATGAGGCCCGAGGGCTCGTTTTCAGGGCACTTCTCTGACGGCTCGCTCGCCCACGTGATCCTCCCACTCGTCAATGACGTTTTTCATTGTTGAAAAACATCCTGCGGAATTCGGGCTTCTGATCGCCGGTTTGCGATGACATGGTTGATGAGCACCGCATCGTGAGGAGAATACCATGCTTGCCACCGACATGCCCGCGACTCTACGCAGACAATTGGGCCGGTCCGGCCTTTCGGCCGCGGCTATCGGCCTGGGCGGCTGGGCGATCGGGGGCTTTTTCACGCTCAACGGAAAGCCGGATGGCTGGGGCGAGGTCGACGACGAACAGTCGATCCGTGCCCTCCGCCTCGGGCTCGAAATGGGTGCATCGCTGATCGACACGGCCGATGCCTATGGAACCGGTCACAGCGAGGAGGTGATCGGCCGGGCGCTGAGCGGACGAAGGGGCGAGGCAATCATCGCAACCAAGTTCGGCTATACCTATGATCGCGCCGCCCGGGCTCTCGTCGGCACCGATGTCACTCCCGCCTATATCAAAGAGGCCTGCGCGGCTTCGCTCAGGCGTTTGGGCACCGACTATATCGACCTCTATCAAATCCACGTCGGCGAGCTTTCAAGCGATCAAGCGGATGCGGCCGCTGAAACGCTCGAGAAATTGGCGGAGCGGGGCGCCATTCGTTTCTGGGGCTGGAGTACGGACAATGCCGCCGCGGCGAAGCGCATGGTGAAGTTCCCGCATTTCGTCGCCGTGCAGCAGGAGCTGAACGTCTTCACGGATGGGCCGGAGATGCTTGCGATGTGCGAGGGCAACAATCTGGCCAGCCTCAATCGCTCGCCGCTGGCGATGGGATTCCTGACCGGCAAGTTCAGGCCGGATACGCGCTTGCCACCCACTGACGTCAGGGCGGCCGGGCACAGCTGGGTGCGGTTCTTCGAGGACGGCCGGCCGCGTGCCGAGCATCTGCAACGCCTCGCCGCGGTGCGGGAACTCCTCCAGACCGGCGGCAGGACCTTGGCACAGGGGGCCCTGGGCTGGATCCTCGCCCGTTCCCCCAATACCTTTCCGATCCCCGGCTTCAAGACGGAGGCGCAGGTGCGCGAGAATCTCGCCGCACTCGAAAAGGGCGCTTTGTCGGCCGCAGCGATGGGGGAAATCGCCGCGCTTCTCGGCAGCGATCAGTAGCCGCTCTTGCCGATAGAGAGCTGCGGCGTCTCCGGAGCGGCGGCGACGACCCGCCAGCAGAAGACACCGCTGGACCGGTCCGCCTAGAGGCCGTCCACATTTTCTTTTCCCGCGGGGACCGGCGAGAGACGATCACCGGCATGCTGTCACTGGAGCGCCAAGCTGTTGCTGTCTTGCAACGAATTGTCGGCAATTGCTACAATCCGAAATTGTGTGTTTGCCAATCGGCCGGACTCGTGTATGTTGGCATCACTCTTAATTCAAGCCAGAGGAGGCGTGCAATGAATTCCACTCTCGTGACCATGCGCCCCTCTTGCGGAACGGCTGCCGTGGCATCGATGCATCGCGCATTTGGCCCGAGCCGATTTGGTGTCCAGGGCTATTAAACCCCGGATTTCCGCCGATTGGCGCTATCTCCACCTGATCTGACGTGACCGGCTGACGAAGCGATTTTCGTATCTTCGCCTTCGCATCCGCGCGTTTCTGACCTTCGAAAGGACCTGGCCGCCTCGATGCGCCGGGATGGAAAAATCATGCGTGAAGCACAATTTTTAGTTGTTGATACCCTCGCTCCGACGGTCGATGACCTGTGCCGGAAATTCGGCGCCTGGAAGACTGCGCGTGCGCTTCTGATTGCCATCTGGAGGCATCGTCAAACGACGAACCGGGTCTCGCATTTGTCAGATCGCATGCGCCGCGACATCGGTCTTCCGGAGAACGAGGATCGGCTCTTCGAAGCCAAGTTTTCCCTGTGGGATGTTCGGCTTTGAGTGCCGCCTGGTCGGGCGTCCGCGGGTCGAGGAGGAGCGTCATCGGCGCTCCTCATCCTTGAGCCGGCGGGCACTAACTATCGCATGAATAGCGCGCGGAAAGGCGCCGCTGTATCATGTCGCGCGCTCCTCGCGGGAGGCGAGTGGAGCGAGGGAGGACCGAGCCATGCCTATGTCTCCGGTGCTGCGCCGCCTATGGACGAACTGTCTGGCGGCAGCCATTGCTTTCATGTCCGCACATCTGGTCAACGCGTCCGACAAGCTTCCGCCGGAGCTCGAGAAGCTCAAGGCGTCGCTTGAAAAATACCAGGATCCGGTGGTTGCCGTGCGCGACGGCTATTTCTCGACGCTCGGCTGCGTCACCTTCGCGACCGGCACGATGGGGGTGCATTTCCTGAACCCCGCCCTGATCGGCCCGGTGCCCGACCCGATGAAGCCCACTTTGCTGGTCTACGAGCCGGTTGGGGACAAGCTGCAGCTCGTTGCCGTCGAGTGGCTGATCCCGCTCGCCACCGGTGTCAAGTCAAAGCCCGAGCTGTTCGGGCGGCCTTTCGACGGGCCGATGGAGGGCCATGAGCCGCTTCTACCGGCGCAACTGCATCATTACGACCTGCATGCCTGGATCTTCAAGCCGAACCCGCTCGGCCTGTTCCATCCGGTCAATCCGGACGTCAAATGCCCGGAGGGGCCTTATACCTTCCTGGAAGAGGCGCCGAAATCCGTGCCGCATCATGGGGCGCAATGAGGCGAAATATGCCGGGGTCTTTCCGGCATAGCCTCAGGGATCACGGGCGGCCGCGCTCAACCGCCCCTCTTGAGCGGATGTGAACGAAGGGAAGTGATATCCTTCCACCGGTGAGACGCCCTTGGTCTCGCCGGACACGCGCTTGCGGCTTCGCGGGGCCAGCATCTCGGCGGCCAAGTTGTCGAGATAGTCCAGAGCTTCCTGGGCCGCCTCCGCCGTGACCCGGCTGCCATCGGCCCCGGCCGCGCTCCTCAGTTCTTCTCGCATATCCTCCATGGCTTCCGCAATGAAACGCTGGGGGTCGTCGGTCTGCGCAGCAACCCAGTGCAGCAACCGGCATGTCACCATCTCATTGACACGCATCGCGGCGACAGTCTGGCCGAGCATCAGTGTCAGTTTCTGAAGCTTGTTGTCTTTCTGAGGCATCGGGTCCTTCTTCCGTTCTACAGCGCCGTGCGTCTTATCAGACCCACAAGGGCGCTTTAGCACTTTGAATTCCTGCATGTTTTTGTCCTCCAATGGGCGATTTGAGGAAACATGCAGAGGATTGTCTCTCCTTCGCCCTGCAGCAGTCCGGGGAGACGACATCCAAAGGACGAGGAACGAAGCACGGCGCGCAATACGTGTCGCACGCGATGCGCCATAGGCTGAACGGCAAGCAGTGCGATTTGTTCCCTCGGTTCGGCTGGCCGTCATCCTCGCCGGCAGGAACCAAGCAGGCCGTCGCCGCGTTGGCGGCTTTCGGAAGGAGCACGCCAGATGCAGCCATTCTTTACCCAATTCTCAAAGCAGATTTCCGAGCTCGCCGGAAGGCCGTACACTTTTGCCGTGGCGTCCTCGGCGATCGTCATCTGGGCCATATGTGGTCCGCTCTTCGATTTCTCGGCAAAATGGCAGCTCGCCGTCAATACCTGTACGACGATCACGACATTCCTGATGGTCTTCGTGCTTCAGAACTCACAGAACCGCGACGGTGTCGCGCTGCAAGCCAAGATCGACGAGCTGATCCGAGTGAGTGACGCCGAGAACCGCTTCATCGGAATAGAGAAGCTGGACGAACAGGAGCTGAAGGACGTTCGCCGCGACTGCATGCAAGAGGGAACGCAAGCGCGGGACGCGGAAAACGGCGTCACGGGTGCGCATCGCAGCGCGTGACGCGCATTCGGTGCCTTGCCGAGGCGGTGGAACCAAAATCGGAGCGGCGACGTTTCTCGCCAGAGGTGGGAGGTGCAGAATGAGACACATGGACATCCGCAAGCTCGAAAAGACCGATGCCAAGCATGTCTGGGACGTGGCGGAGTACTGCAGGCGAAGCGGTCTGCACAAGGCAGAGGAGCAGCGCCTGATCAAGGTGCTGGGCAGATACGCTTCGGCCCACGAGCTGCAGATGAATGTCGTGCGTCCTCAGACGCGTACACGCTGAGGCGTGATCGCGCAGTGAATTGCGGAGCAAGCGCGTGTGGCCAGTCCTCGCCGGTGCATTCCTGTTTATATGCGGCGTTCTCGTCATGACCTGGGAGGCGCTTGGCCGAAGGCGGCTGAGCGAGCCGCCGCATCCCCTCGACAATGACCCCCAGACGCTGGAGCCAAGACATCAGAGCCTGCGATTCCTCGGGCTGACGCGGAACTGGCACGGGGTGGCAATGATGGCGCTCGGCGCCTTGCTCCTGCTTTTCGGTGCAATCCGCTACGCCTTGGTGCTCTAGGCGGAACTGATCTCGACAAGAAAGACTTCCGAGGCGATGTCCGCCGAAAGCGTGACGGCGAGCGGCTGCTGCAGCACTGCCGTATCTAGCGCGTGCAGCGTCGCCGAGACGCCTTCGGTCGACAGCGCGACGCTGCCGCGGTGGCAGAAAAGGATGAGTTCGCGGGCATGGGAGGTGATCGGCTGCGAGTGCTCGACATGGAGCTTTCGCACCCGGTGCCTGAGTGTCTGCCGGCGGCTCATCACATTCAGGTCGGTGATCGGGCCATTGGTGAGCTTGGCCGAGGTCGCGACATCGGCAGGGAAGGAGAGCGGGGCGTCGGCCGTCGTCAACAGCTTCGGGGGGCGGCCCTCGATCGACAGTGTCATGCCGGCGCCTTCGAGAATGGAAAGGCTCCGGTCGATGCCGGGAAAGCTGGAAAACAGGCCGTCATTGGCAACCGTCGCCATGCTGACGCGCCAGTCGAAATCGGAAAGCGGCGCGCGATCCGGCGACACGGCGATTTCGATTGTCTCGCCGCCGCCGTTCTTCCAGGGCATGTGCCTGTAGTCGTTTGAGCGCAGGATTTTCATGGTGCCACTCCTCGCATGAGGTCGCGCATCCGGTCGAAGTCCTCGTTCATCGGCCGGTCGTCGGCATAGGTTGAGATTGCTCCGCGAATGCGGCCATAAAGAGCATCGGTGCGCGGTGCCCTGCCGCGCGACTTGGGCTGCATGTCATAGGCCTGGGCGGCGGCCAGCAATTCGATCGCGACGATCCGTTCGAGATTGTCGAGGATCGACAGGACCTTCCATGCGGCAGGCGTCGCATGGGTCAGGATATCCTCCTGCAGCGCGGAGGTGATACCGCCGTCAAGGCTTGCCGGTGCTGCCAGCCGGCGGTTCTCGGCGACGAGGGCCGCGGCGGTATACTGGGCGATCATGAAACCGGAGGAGACGCCGCTGTCATCGGCAAGAAACGCCGGAAGGCCGCTCACCAGCGGATTGACCAGACGGTCGATGCGGCGCTCCGAAATCGCGGCGACCTCTGACACGGCGACGGCGAGAGTATCCATTGCAAGTCCGAGCGCGGCTCCGACGGCATGCGCCTGTGAGTGGACCTGGGGTGCCTCGGGCGAACCGAACACGGCCGGATTGTCGGTAACGCTTGCTAGTTCCCGGTCGACGATCTCGGCTACCTGGTAGAAGGCGTCGCGCGCCGCGCCATGCACCTGCGGCACGGCTCTCAGACTTAACGGATCCTGCGTGCGGCTGCCCGCTGTCTCGGCAAGCATCGGGCTTTCCGCGAGCCAGCGACGCAAGGTCTTGCCTACCGCCTGGAGACCTGGCGATTGGCGCAGTGTCAGTGGTGCCTCGGCAAACGGCTCCGCCTGGCTGCCGAGATTTTCATAGGTCAGCGCCGCGGCCGCGTCGGCCCAGCCGAAGAGCCGTTCCGTGCGGGCCAGCGCCAGCGCAGCCTGCCCGGTGGCGCAAGGCGTGCCGTTGACGAGGCTGAGACCCTCCTTTGCTTCGAGCCGCAAGGGCTCCAGCCCCACCCGAGCGAGCGCCTCCATGCCGCTGAGCGTTTCGGCCCCGTGCGCGGCCGCGCCATGACCGATCAGAACGAGCCCGATCGCGGCAGCGTGGGTGAGATAACCGACCGAACCGCGCGAGGGGATGAGCGGAATGATATCCGCATTCAGAAGGGCGATCAGCGCCTCGACGGTCTCGATCCGAACGCCGGAGTAGCCATGCGAGAAATTGGCGATCTGCGCTGCCATCACGGCACGGGCTTCGGCCCGCCCGAGAGGTTCGCCGACGCCGCAGGCGTGGCTTAGAATGATGTTGCGCGACAGAGCCTCTTGGTTCTCGCGACTGATGACGACATCGCAAAGCGCACCGACGCCGGTATTGATACCGTAACCGCGGATGCCGCGCTCGACCAGCGCATCGACGATCCGGCGGGCATCGACGATCCGCTGACGCGTCCGCTCGGACAAGGCAAGGCGAACGCCACCGGCGATGACGGCGATCTCGCGCCATGTCAGCGGTCCATCGATGAGGATCGTCTCAGTCATGCTTCTCGGGTCTTCCCTGCCGGCGCTGGACGAAGCGCGCGACATAGTCGTTTGCCGGATTATCGAGAATATCACTGGGCGAGCCGACCTGCACGACCTGACCGTCTTTCAAGATCGCGATCTCGGATCCGATGCGCAGGGCCTCGTCGAGATCGTGAGTGATGAAGACGATGGTTTTTGCAAGGTTCTGCTGCAGTTGCAGCAACTGATCCTGCATATCGGCGCGGATCAGCGGATCGAGGGCGCTGAAAGCCTCGTCCATCAGGATCACGTCGGTATCCGCGGCCAGCGCCCGCGCGAGACCGACGCGTTGCTTCATGCCGCCCGAGAGCTGGTGCGGGAACTTCGCGTCATAGCCTGACAGGCCGACGGTCTCGATCCATTTCATGCCGATTTCGCGGGCATCGGCTTTCGACAGGCCGCGTACGCGCTGGCCGTAGACGACATTCTGCAGCACGGTCCGGTGCGGCATCAGCGCGAAGCTCTGGAACACCATGCTGACGCGCCGCATGCGGAAGGCACGCAGCGCCTTTGCGTCGAGATCGAGGATATTGCTGCCGTCGAACACGACCTTGCCGCTCGTCGGCTCGATCAGCCGGTTGATATGACGCACCAAGGTCGACTTGCCCGACCCGGAAAGCCCCATAATCACGAAAATCTTGCCGGCGCCGATCTTGAGGCTGACATCGTTGAGGCCGACGCTGCAGCCGGAGCGGGCAAGAATATCGGCCTTGTCGAGGCCATCCTTGGCCATGGCGAGCGCCGCCTTCGCGTCGTGCCCGAAGATTTTGTAGACGTTGCGGATATCGATATCAGCCATTGCGGGCGTCCTCCGTCCGGGGCTTGCCGAAGCCCTGCGTGATGCGGTCGAGCACGATTGCGAGAATAACGATGCCGATGCCGGCCTCGAGCCCCTTGCCGACGTCGAGCGTCTGGATGCCGTTCAGCACCTGCTCGCCGAGACCGCGCGCGCCGATCATCGAGGCGACGACGACCATCGACAGAGCCATCATGATCGTCTGGTTGAGGCCGGCCATGATGGTCGGAGTGGCGAGCGGCAGCTCGACGCCGAAGAGGATCTGCGTCGGACTGCCGCCGAAGGCGGTTGCCGCTTCGACAACCTCGCCGTCGACCTGGCGGATGCCGAGATCGGTCAGGCGGATCAGCGGCGGCACCGCATAGATGATGGTGGCGAGGATCGCCGGCACCTTGCCGAGACCGAAGAGCATCAGCGCCGGGATTAGGTAGACGAAGCTCGGCATTGTCTGCATGACGTCGAGGACCGGCAGGGTGACGTTGCGCACGACGCGGCTCTTGGCGACCAGGATGCCGATCGGCACGCCAACTACCACCGAGACGATGGTTGCCATCAGCATCAGGGCCAATGTCTGCATCGTCAGGTCCCAGAGGCCGAGCACGCCGACGGCGAGAAGCAGGGCACCGACGGCAAGCGTCAGCGTCCAGCGCTTCGAACTCTGCCAGGCAAGCGCCATGAAGGCCAGAAGCACCAGCCACCAGGGCAGGCCACGCAGGATCCATTCGATGAACAGCACGGCCTTCAGGATGACGCCGCTGATCGCCTTGAACACCCAGCCGTAGTTGGTGACGAGCGCCTGGATGAACTCGTTCACCGGGGCGCGGATCGAAAGATTGAGAGAGTCCGGAAACATCGGAAAAATCCTTGCTCGGATAGCCGCCGGCGATCATCGCCGCCTGTCCGCGGCATCTTGGCAGATTGCGGGCGCCGCGCCTTACCGTGGTGGAAGGATAAGGCGCGGCGAACGCAGACGGAATTGAGCTCGTCTTATTTGAGGCTCGCTTCGATCTTGCCGCGGGCCTCTTCGGAAACCCATTTGCCCCAGACGTCGGCCTTGGTCTTGAGGAATTCCGCGGCGGCAGCGGCGGCGTCGACCTTGTTGTCGGCCATATAGGCAAGGCTGCCGTTGACCGCTTCGAGCGGGAAGGTCGCCTTTTCGAGAATCGCGATGATCTCCGGAGCCTCCGAAGCGAAGGTGCTGTTCACGCCATAGGCGACCTCGACGGAAGGGAAGGCGCAGCCCTGATCGCGCTTGCCGTTGGCGCTGCTCAGTTCCTTCCAGCAGGCCTCGTTGTATGCCGGCTCTTCCAGCTGGACGAGCTTGAATTTGCCCATGATGGCCGTCGGCGACCAGTAGTAGAAGAGGATCGGCTCGCCCTGGAGATAGGCGGAGGTGATCGCCGAATCGAGCGCCGTGCCGGTGCCGGGCCGGAAGTTCACATAGGCCTCGCCGAGCTTGTAGGCTTCGAGCTTGGCAGTGCTGACGCCCTCGCAGGTCCAGCCGGAGGGGCAATTCAGGAAGCGCCCCTTGGACGGCTCCTCCGGATCGGCAAACACTTCGACGACCTTAGGGTCGGAAAGCTGAGAGACGCTCTTGAGATCCGGCGCCTTGGCTTCGATGTTGCGAGCGGGATCGCCGTGGACGACATAGTCCGGCACGAACCAGCCTTCGCTGGCACCGACGAAGGTCTTGCCGACAGCAACCACCTTCTTTTCTTCGACCGCCTTGTTCCAGACGTCGGAGCGGCCGAGCCATTCCTCGGCAAAAATCTGTACGTCATTGTTGGCGGTCGCCTGCTCGAGCGTGACGGAATTGCCGGGTATGGAATCCACCTGGCAATCGTAGCCCTTAGCCAGGATCGTCTTCATGACTTCCGTGATGAAGGCGCCGCTTTCCCAATCGATGCCGGCGAAGGTCACGGTCTTTCCGTCGCTGCAATAAGAGGCGTTGGCCGCGCTCGCAGAAGCCGCAAGCATCAGGCCGGCGGCGGCGAAGGTGAGTTTCATAGTGCTGATCGACATGCGCATTCCCCTTTTTTGATCGTCGACTGGATTGCTATTTCAGCTTGGTGAGAACCCGCGCGAAGGCGCGGTCGATGTCTTCCTCCCGGTCATGGTGTCCATTGCGGATCTTCCATTGGCCGGCGACCATGACGTCGCGGACCGTCTCGCCGCCGAGCGCAAAAAGCCAGCGGTCGAGAAACTGATTGCCGCTTGCCGCGGCGATATAGGGATTGGCGCCATCGAGCACGACGAGGTCCGCCCGCGCGCCGACCTGAATGCCCGCCGTACCGAGACCGGCCGCCCGGGCACCGCCGGCGAGTGCGGCGTCGAAGATCGTCCTGCCGACCGAGGCGCCGGGAGCGGCGAGCCGGTTGCGCCTGCGGTCGCGCAGCCGCTGGCCGTATTCGAGAAGCCGGAGCTCTTCCGCGACGCTGGTCGCCACATGGCTGTCGGTGCCGATGCCGAGACGTCCTCCGGCGGCAAGGAAATCGGTGGCGGGAAAGATGCCGTCGCCGAGATTGGCCTCGGTCGCCGGGCAGAGACCGGCAACCGCTCCCGATTTCGCCAGCCGCTCGGTTTCCTCCGGCGTCATATGCGTCGCATGAATGGCGCACCAGCGCTCGTCGACCGGCATTTCGTCGAGCAGCCATTCGACTGGGCGACGGCCGCTCCAGGCGAGGCAATCCTCGACCTCGCGGGTCTGCTCCGCGACGTGGATGTGGATCGGTCCGGAAACCGGTGCCGACCCGAGGATCTCTCGCATCTCTTGGGGCGTGGCGGCGCGCAGGGAATGGATGGCATAGCCGAGCTCGGCGCCGGCCTCGGCGCTCGCCGGAACCAGCCGTTCGAGCAGGGCAAGAAAGCGATCCGGATCGTGAAGGAAAGGGCGCTGGCCCGGATTGGGCTCCATGCCGCCGAAGTTGGCATGCGCGTAGAAAACCGGCAGGTGCGTGAGTCCGATGCCGGTCGTACGGGCGGCGTTCAGGATGCGCAGCGACATTTCCGCCGGATCGGCATAGGAGGTGCCGTCCGCCTGGTGATGAAGATAGTGGAATTCGACCACTCGGCCGAAGCCACCCTTCAGCATCTCCACATAGAGCTTCGCGGCGATCGCCTCGACATCGTCCGGATCGACAAGGCCGACGGTGTGGTACATTGTCTCGCGCCATGTCCAGAAGCTGTCGTCGCCGCTACCGGCCACTTCGGCAAGGCCGGCCATGGCGCGCTGAAAGGCATGGGAATGCAGGTTCGACATGGCCGGGACAAGGGGGCCGGCGATGCGTTCGTCGCCCGCTGCCGGCGCCCGGGCCGTTTCGACGGCGGCAATGCATCCGTCACTGTCTAGGGAAATGACCACGTTCTCCGCCCAACCGGTCGACAGAAGCGCCTGCTCGGCAAAGAGCCGGTGAGCGGAAAAGGCAGACATCGCTTTCTCCCTGTACGTGGTTGTATATGGAACTATAGATATTTTCTGGTGGCGCGCAACCTAAAAATCGTCGAAAACAATCCGTGGTCGCCGGTCGCATGTCGGTCCGGCATCGACGAACGGAGCATACTATGCCGTCAATGGAGCGCAAAAGCGACGCATCCGCCTTCGAGGATGGACCCATCCCGCGCTATGAGGCGGTGAAGCAGTTCATCCGCAGCCGCATCGAAAGCGGGGAGTGGCCGGAGCATCATCGCATCCCCTCCGAAAACGACATTGTTGCCGATCTCGGGGTCAGCCGGATGACCGCGAACCGCGCCTTGCGCGAGCTGGCAAGCGAGGGCGCCATCACCCGGGTGCAAGGTGTCGGGTCCTTCGTCGCGCCTCACAAGGGCAGCACCGCGCTGCTCGAAGTCCGCAACATCGCCGATGAGATTCGCGAGCGGGGTCACCGTCACAGCTCTCGCATCGATCGTCTCGAAGAGATATCGGCAAACCCCGACATTGCCGGTGCGCTGGGGCTCTCGACCGGGGCACGGGTCTTCCACTCGATCATCGTTCACGCGGAAAACGGCATGCCGATCCAACTCGAGGATCGTTTCGTCAATCCGGTGATCTGCCCCGACTATCTTAAGCAGGATTTCGTGAGCACGACGCCGAACGCCTACCTGACGCTGGTTGCGCCGATCACCCGCACCGAACAGGTCGTCGAGGCGGTGTTACCGCAGCCCTGGGAATGCAAGCTGCTTTCGATCGGCCGCAACGAACCCTGCCTGATGATCCGCCGCCGGACCTGGTCGGAAAACCGGAATGTCACGGTCGCGCGGCTCATCTATCCCGGTACGCGCTATCGCCTCGAAGGCGTTTCATCGTAAGAAGCCTTGAGACGAACGGGAGCGGAACGATGGAAGAGGACTCGCTGAAGCGCCGCACCGAGCTCGCAAGGCCCGACGTGTCGGCGGATGAGGCAAAGGCGATCCTGCTCGAACATTACGGCGTCTCCGGGGATCTTACCGAACTCGGCAGCCAGCAGGACCGCAACTACCGTGTCAATACGGGCGAAGGCCGCTTCGTGCTGAAGATTGCGAGGGCGGAATACGAGCGCGTCGAACTCGAGGCGCAAAACGCGGCGTTGCGCCATGTGGGCGCCAAGGCCAATGCGCCGATGGTGCCGCGGGTCGTTCCGGCGCGCGATGGCGAAGAGATCGTCAGTGCCGCCGTGCGCGACGTCACCTACCAGTTCCGGCTGCTGACCTACCTCGCGGGAACCCCGCTGACGCGCCGCAAGCACCTGTCGGCAGAAACGGTATCGGCCCTTGGCGACCTCGCCGGTCGGCTCGCCGCGGCACTCGCGGACTTCGACCATCCGGGGCTCGTCCGGCAACTGCAATGGGATCTCCGGCGAGCCGGTCCAGTGGCGCTTCAGCTGCTTTCGGCGATGACCGATGTCGATTTGCGCAAGCGCATCGCCGAGGCGATGGTGGGGGCGATGCGCCGCGTTCAGCCGCTGATGCCGGAGCTGCGCCTCAGGGCGATCCATCAGGATGTCACCGACGACAATGTCGTGAGCCGGGCGGAGAAGGGCGGCCGCCTGGTGCCCGAGGGCGTCATCGATTTCGGCGACGTGCTCCAAGGCTGGCTGGTGGCGGAGCTCGCGGTCACCTGTGCGTCGCTGCTTCACCATGTCGACGGCGATCCTTTCCGCATCCTGCCGGCGGTCAAGGCGTTCCATGCCGTCTGCCCGCTGACCGAGGCCGAAATCAAGGCACTCTGGCCGCTGATCGTCGCGCGCGCCGGCATTCTCGTTGCAAGCTCGGCACGGCAGCTCGAGATCGAGCCGGACAACGCATATGTCCAGGGCAATGCCGCACATGAGCGCGAAATCTTCGATGTCGCCGTCTCCGTTCCCTTCGAGCTTATGGATCATGCCATTCATCAGGCGATCGGCAAGGAGGATGCGTCGCCCGTCCTCCCGGAGAGTGGCCGCCTGATGCCGGACGTCGATCCTCACCGGGTCGGTATCGTCGACCTGTCGCTGCTCGGACCGCATCTGCCCGCCGACCGCTGGCACTACGAGGATACCGAGGCGCTGCTCCTGCAGTCGGCGGCGCGGGCCGCCGGGGCTGCCGCGACCCGCTACGGCGAATTCCGCCTGACCGAAACGCGCCTTCTCCAGGCCAAGCCTCCCCAGACGCTCGCCCTCCATGTCGACCTCTGCCTGCACGGGCAGACCGCAGTTCACGCGCCCTTTGCCGGGCAGCTGCACCAGCGCCGCGGCAGGCTGATTCTTTCGACGCAGGGCCTCCACCTCCATCTGCTGGGGATCGAGCCGGCAAGACTTGAAGATGGGAGCGTCGAGGCAGGGGACCGGATCGGCACGGTCCCCGGCGACGCTTCAGCGCTCGGCTTCATGCGCGTGCAGCTTTGCACCGCCGCGGAAATCGACCCGCCGCCTTTTGCGGTCCCGCATCAGGCGGAAGCCTGGCGGAGGCTCTCTCCGTCGCCGGGGCCAATCCTCGGTTTCGATTGCGATGCGCCGCCACCGCAAGCGGCGGCGCTGCTCGATCGACGGCAGCGCCATTTCGCGCGGCCGCAGAAGAACTATTACCGCAAGCCCCCGCAGATCGAGCGTGGCTGGAAGGAGCATCTCTTCGACGTCGAGGGGCGGGCCTATCTCGACATGGTCAACAACGTCACCATTGTCGGGCACGGCCATCCGCGCCTCTCGGCTGCGGTTGGACGGCAATGGTCGCTGCTTAACACCAATTCCCGCTTCCACTACGCGGCCGTCGCCGAGTTTTCCGAGCGGCTTGCGGCTCTTGCACCGGAAGGCCTCGACACGGTCTTTCTCGTCAACAGCGGCTCGGAAGCGAACGACCTCGCCATCCGCCTCGCCTGGGCCTATTCCGGCGCGCGCAGCGTGGTCTCGCTGCTGGAGGCCTATCATGGCTGGACGGTCGCCAGCGACGCCGTCTCGACCTCCATCGCCGACAATCCGCAGGCTCTGACAACCCGGCCCCAGTGGGTGCACCCGGTCGTCTCGCCGAATACCTATCGCGGGCCGTATCGCGGCGAAAGCTCGACCGGCGACTATGTCGGGGCGGTCGCGGCAAAGCTTGAGGAACTGGATGAGAACGGCGGGGGCCTCGCCGGGTTCATCTGCGAAGCGGTCTACGGCAATGCCGGCGGCATTCCGCTGCCGCCCGGTTATCTCGAGGCCGTCTATCGGATGGTCAGGGCGCGTGGCGGTGTGTGCATCGCGGACGAGGTACAGGTCGGCTATGGCCGGCTCGGTCACTATTTCTGGGGTTTCGAGGAACAGGGCGTCGTGCCGGATATCATCTCCGTCGCCAAGGGCATGGGCAATGGCCACCCGCTCGGAGCGGTGATCACCCGCCGCGAAATCGCCGAGGCGCTCGAGAAGGAAGGCTATTTCTTCTCTTCCGCCGGCGGCAGCCCGGTGAGCTCCGTCGTCGGGCTGACCGTCCTCGACATCCTGCATGACGAGGCGCTGCAGGAGAACGCCCGCGCGGTGGGTGATCATCTCAAGGAGCGGCTGCAAGCGCTCGGTGAGCTAATCCCGATCGTCGGTGCGGTGCACGGCATGGGGCTCTATCTCGGCGTGGAATTCGTCCGCGACCGCGAGACCCTGGAGCCGGCGACGGAGGAGACGGCGGCGATCTGCGACCGTCTCCTGGAGCTCGGCGTCATCATGCAGCCGACCGGCGACCATCTCAACGTCTTGAAAATCAAGCCGCCGCTCTGCCTCAGCCGCGAGAGCGCCGATTTCTTCGCCGCCATGCTGGCAAAGGTGCTGGAGGAGGGGTGGTAGAGCCCGACTACCCCTCGCTCAGCATCTCCGGCTCACCGGTCAAAAGATCGACGAGGCTTCGGCGAACGCGGCCGATGTCGCGCATCGGCGGCTCACCGAAGTGGCGCGCATATTCGCGGCTGAACTGCGACTGGCTGTCGTAACCAACCTGATGACCGGCGTCGCCCGCGTCGAGGCGCTCCTCCAGCATCAGCCGGCGTGCTTCCTGCAGGCGGAGCTGCTTCTGGTATTGCAGCGGGCTCATCGCCGTGATCGCCTTGAAATGATGATGCAGCGAGGAGACGCTCATGCTGACCCGGTTTGCCAGATCGTCGATGCGGAGCGGGTGGGAGTAGTGCTCCTTCAGCCAGGCGACGGCGCGGCCGATCTGGTGTGGCTGGCTTTCAGCGGTCGTCATCTGCCGCAGCCTGGCACCATGTGGCCCAATCAGCAGCCGATAGAGGATTTCCTGTTCGATAAGCGGCAACAGGATGGGCATCTCGGCGGGGCGATCGAGGAGCCGCAGCAGTCGCAGTGCCGCGTCTTCCAGGTCCGCCGTAAGCTTGTTAACCGTCATGCCGCGCGGCGACGCGGGTGACCTTGCCGTCTGATCGCCGACCCTGTCGATAAGCGCTGGAATCTTCGCCGTATCGATCTGAAAATTCATGCTGAGATAGGGCTCGTCGTTGGAAGCCAAGGAAATTTGCGACAGGACCGGCAGGTCGATCGACGTCAGCAGATAGTCCGATGCGCCATAGACGAACAGCTCCCCGCCGAGCAGGACGCGTTTGGCGCCCTGGACGATGATTGCGAGACTCGGCTTGTAGGCGGCACAATTCGGCTTGGCGGAGCTCGAATGCCGGTGAATGCTGAGGCCCGGAATGATCGTCGGGTGGTCGCCGTCCACCGCGGCAATCCGGGCAATGATGTCGATCATCTCCTGGCGCGGCGTCCGTTGCAGTTCTGACATCTTCTATATTCTTTCCGGTGCTTGGGGCTTATGAGATGGGGCACAGATAGGAGGAGGACGTTGCGGCGCAACGGCCGTTCTTTCATTCTTGCAGGATTGTGCAAAAACTTTGCAGGATCGCACTAACGCAGTGCCGCCCAGGAACAGCATAGTCCGCCTTGCCGCCCGAGGTCCATGCCTCCGCGCGGCGCGCTATTCCCAGACATGAAGGAAAGACCCCATGGCCATCGCAAGAGGATATGCGGCAACGGACGCATCGAAGCCGCTCGCCCCTTTCACCTTCGAACGTCGCGAACCGCGCGACGACGACGTCGTCATCGACATCCAGTATTGCGGCGTCTGCCACTCCGACATCCACCAGGCCCGCAATGAATGGGGGAACTCGACCTTTCCCATGGTGCCCGGCCACGAAATCGTCGGCATCGTTCGGGCCGTCGGCTCCAAGGTCACCAAGTTCAAGCGCGGCGACCGGGTCGGCGTCGGCTGCTTCGTCGATTCCTGCACGACCTGCGCCACCCGCGATCCCGATCTCGAACATTACATGCCCGGCCTGGTCGTGACCTATAACGGGGTCGAGGCCGATGGGAAGACCCCGACCCAGGGCGGCTATTCCGATCACATCGTCGTCAAGGAGGGCTATGTCCTCTCGATCCCCGAGAACCTGCCGCTTGATGCGGCCGCGCCGCTGCTCTGCGCCGGCATCACGCTCTATTCGCCGCTCCGCCACTGGAAGGCGGGGCCTGGAAAGAAGGTGGCGATCGTCGGCATGGGCGGTCTCGGCCACATGGGCGTCAAGCTCGCCCATGCGATGGGTGCAGAGGTCACCGTCCTCAGCCAGACATTGTCCAAGAAGGAAGACGGGCTGAAACTCGGAGCCGACCACTATTATGCAACGAACGATCCGCAGACCTTCGAGAAACTGGCCGGAAGCTTCGATCTGATCATCTGCACCGTGGGCACCGAGATCGACTGGAACGCCTATCTCAACCTCTTGAAGGTCGACGGCGATTTCGTGGTCGTGGGCATTCCCGAGAAGCCGGTGCCGGTTCATGCCTTCTCGCTGGTGCCGGCGCGGCGCAGCATTTCGGGCTCGATGATCGGCTCGATCAAGGAAACCCAGGAGATGCTGGATTTCTGCGGCGAGCACGGCATCGTCTCGGAGATCGAGACGATCCGGATGGAGGAGGTCAACGCCGCCTATGAGAGGGTGCTGAAGAGCGACGTGCGCTATCGCTTCGTAATCGACATGGCTTCGATCAAGGCATGATCTGACGAGCCGCTGCCGTCAAACGAGCGGCAGCGGCCCGTCGTTCTTGATTTCCTCCATCACCGCATAGGTGCGGGTCTCCTTGACGCCCGGCAGCGTCCAAAGCACCTGGCCGAGGAAATTGCGGTAGGCGGTCATATCCTCGAAACGGGTCTTGACGAGGTAGTCGAAGCCGCCGGCGACCATGTGACATTCGAGCACCGCAGGCGCCTGCTTGATGGCGGCGGCGAACTGGTCGAAGACCTCCGGCGTCGTCTTGTCGAGCATCACTTCGATGAAGACCAGCAGCCCGAAACCGAGCTTGTGCGGATCGAGGCGCGCCCCGAAGCCGGATACGTAGCCCTCTTTCAGAAGCCGCCGCAGCCGCTCGCTCGTCGCGGTCGGCGAGAGGCCGATGCGGTCCGCCAGTTCGAGATTGGTGATCCGCCCGTCGGCCTGCAGGATATTGAGGATCCGGCGATCGGTCTTGTCGATCTGGTGCATCTGCCTGCCCCTGCTCCGATCTATCAGGCGGCGAGCCGCGCTTCGGCGAGCTTCACCCAATAGGTAATCCCGTGCGGGATCACTTCGTCGTTGAAGTCGTAGGCGGGATGGTGGAGACCGGCGGAATCGCCGTTGCCGATGAAGACGAAGGCGCCGGGCCGGGCAAGTAGCATGTAGGAGAAGTCCTCGCCGCCCATCATCGGATCGAGCGCGGCATTGACGTTGCCTTGGCCGGCGACCGTTGCGGCGGCGGCAAGCGCGTGGCCGGTCTCTTCGGCATGGTTGACGGTGACAGGATAGTTGCGGCCGTACCAGACGTCGACCGTCGCGCCATAGGCGCCGGCAATGCTTTCGGCGATCCGGCGGATGCGCGTCTCGCCGGTGTCGCGCACCTCGGGCGTCAGCGCGCGCACCGTGCCGGCCAGGACCGCCTGTTCCGGAATGACGTTGTGGGCGAAGCCGGCATTGAACTTGGTGACGGAAACGACGATGGAGGCAAGCGGGTCGACGGTGCGCGAGGCGATCGTCTGCAGCGCATTGACGATCTGCGCGCCGATGGCGATCGGATCGATGGTCTTGTGCGGCTGCGCCGCATGGCCGCCGCGCCCCTTGATGGTGATGGTGAACTCGTCGGTCGAAGCCATGATCGGCCCGACGCGACTGCCGAAATGACCGACCGGCATGCCCGGCATATTGTGCATGCCATAGACCTCCTCGATGGCAAAGCGTTCCATCATGCCGTCCTTGACCATCTCGTTGCCGCCGCCGCCGCCTTCCTCGGCCGGCTGGAAGATGACGGCGACGCTGCCGGCGAAGTTGCGCGTCTCGGCGAGATATTTCGCTGCACCAAGCAGCATGGCGGTGTGGCCGTCGTGGCCGCAGGCATGCATCTTGCCGGGGGTCGTCGACGACCAGGCCCTGCCGCTCGTCTCGGTGATCGGCAGGGCGTCCATGTCGGCCCTGAGGCCGATGGTGCGGCCGGGGCCGAGACTGCCGCGGATAAGCCCTACGACGCCCGTCCGGCCGAGGCCGGTCACGATCTCGTCAACGCCGAATTCCTTCAGTTTCCTTTCGACGAAGGCTGCCGTATTTTCCACCGCGAACAGGAGCTCCGGGTTCATGTGCAGATGGCGCCGCCATTCGGTCACTTCGTTCTGGAGTTCGGCAGCGCGGTTCAATATCGGCATGATGCTTCCCTGTGGGTCTGTTCGGTGGGTGGCCTGACGGCGAGGTGAATGGGCTTTGCCATCTCCTTGCCATATAGGCTAAATAGCCGGACGATACGAGGCAACTGCGGAAATTCGAGGTTAAGATAGTGGTGACAGTTCGACTTCTGATGCGCAACAGGGCAGGCGCGATGGGCGTTTTTGCCGGTGTTTGTGCGGCATTGGCGGCGGCGCTTCCGGCGTCGGCCAATCCGCGGCTCGTTGTCGACGTCGCAACTCTCAAGGTCTACGAGCATCAGGACATCTTCCAGAAATGGTATCCGGCGTCGCTGACCAAGCTGATGACGGCCTATACGACGTTTCGGGCAATCCAGGCGGGACAGCTGACGCTGGAAAGCCCGGTGGTGATGACGAAGAACGCGGCGGCCGAGCCGCCGAGCAAGATGTTCTACAAGCCCGGGCAGGCGATGACGCTCGACAGCGCGTTAAAGATGATGCTCGTCAAATCCGCCAATGACGTCGCCGTGGCGATTGCGGAAACGGTCGGCGGAACGGAGCAGGCTTTCATCGACCGCATGAACGCGGAAGCGCGGCGGATCGGCATGACCTCGTCGCATTTCATCAATGCCAACGGTTTGCCGGGGCAGGGCCAATACACGACCGCGCGTGACCTTGCCGTTCTGGCCATCATGCTGAAGCGCGAGTTTCCGCAATATGCCTCCTATTTCTCGCTGGAAGGCTTCACCACCGGCAAGAAGGACTATGCAAACTACAATATGCTGATCGGCCGCTTCGAAGGGGCCGACGGCATGAAGACCGGCTTCATCTGCGCGTCGGGCTTCAACCAGGTATCGTCGGCGAGCCGCTCTGGTCGCAGCGTCATATCGGTCGTGCTCGGCGAGGATAGCCTCGGCGCCCGCGCCGACGAGTCGGCCCGGCTTCTTCAGATGGCGCTGACGACCCCTGCGGCCGGAAAACCGTCGCTGACCGCCATCGCGCCTTACGGCGAAGGCCGTGAAGTGGTTTCGGACGTCAGCAAGGAGATCTGCTCCAAGCAGGCGGCGAAGGTCCGTAGCGAAGGCCGCGACGAGGGCGGCCGGCAGAAGCTGCTGTCGCCCTATATCCACGAGATCAACCGTCCGCTGAAGCTTGCCTTCGCCGGGCTTATTCCGGGCAGCGGCGACAAGACCGCCAAGGCAGGCAGCGATGTCGCCGGGCAGGGTGATGTCGCCGAGCTCGCCAACGTCCCGGTTCCGGTGCCGCGCCCCAGCTTCTGAGCGCGATGGGAATGCGATTGCGGTTTCCGTCCGGACGCCGCCAAGGTCTATGACGGAGTCCTTTCCATGAACGGTCCACTGCCGGTCGTGCCGGTGTCGATCCTCACCGGCTTCCTCGGTGCGGGCAAGACGACCCTTCTGAACCGCTTGCTGAAGGATCCGGCGCTTGCCGACACCGCCGTGATCATCAACGAATTCGGCGATGTCTCGATCGATCACCTGCTTGTCGAGGCGTCGAGCGACGGGGTGATCGAGCTTTCCGACGGCTGCCTGTGCTGTACGGTCCGCGGTGAACTGGTCGACACGCTCGCCGACCTGATGGACCGAATGCAGACCGGGCGGATCAAGCCGCTGAAGCGCGTCGTCATCGAGACGACCGGCCTGGCCGACCCGGCGCCGGTGCTGCAGTCGGTGCTCGGCAATCCGGTGATCGCCCAGAACTTCCGCCTCGACGGCGTAGTGACTGTCGTCGATGCGGTGAATGGGGCCCAGACGATCGCAAAGCACATCGAGGCGCTGAAGCAGGTCGCCGTGGCCGACCGGCTGGTGATCAGCAAGACGGGGCTTTCCGGTAAGGAACAGCTCGACGCGCTGGCTGACCTTCTGAAGGACCTCAATCCGCGCGCGCCAATCTTCGACGGCGACGGGCAAGAGGCGGGGCGGGCCGACCTGTTCGCCTGCGGGCTCTACGATCCATCCACCAAAGTTGCCGATGTCGGCCGCTGGCTGCAGGACGAGCTCGATGGAGGTGACGATCATGACCATCACCACGGCCATGATCATGGGCACGATCACCACCACCACGACGTCAATCGCCACGGCTCCGACATCCGCTCCTTCAGCATCGTTCACGACCGGCCGATCGAGCCGGTGGCGCTCGAAATGTTCGTCGACCTGTTGCGCTCGGCCCATGGCGAGAAGCTGTTGCGTATGAAGGCGATCGTTTGCGCCGCGGACCGGCCGGAGCGCCCGGTGGTCCTGCACGGCGTCCAGTCCGTCTTTCACGCGCCTGAACGGCTTGCCGCCTGGCCGGACCCAGCCGACCGGCGCACCCGGATGGTGCTGATCACCAAGGGGCTCGAAGAGGCTTTCGTGCGCGATCTCTTCGATGCCTTCACCGGCAAGCCGCGCGTCGACCGTCCGGATGCGCAGGCGCTCACCGACAACCCGCTCGCCGTGCCCGGTGTGAAGTTCTGATCAAGCCGCTTTGCCCCTTACTGCCCACAGGCGTCATAATAGAGAACGCCGGAATCTCCGCCGTCACGTCTTCTTGCGAATGAGAAAGCGATGGCCGCCGGCGGTCGATGCCGCCTGCTCGAGCCGGTGCCCATCCTCGTTGCAGAAATGCGGAATGTCGATCACGGCCAGCGGATCGGTCGTCTCGACCTCGATGAGCCCGCCGGGCGCCATCGTTTCCATTCGCTTGCGCGTCTTCAAAACGGGAAGGGGGCATTTCAGCCCCCTCAAATCATAGACCACCCTTGGCTCGTCCGGCATCAATTGCCCCAGATCTTCCAGAACGGACGCTTCTTCGGCGGCTGTTCCGCCGGCGCCGTTTCGCTGCCGGCTGCAGGGGCCGTGGCCACTTGCGGATTGGCCCCGGCCGGCGTGGCTGCCTGTTGCTGAGTGCTGGCAGGGTGCTGCTGGGTCGCAGCCGCCTGTTGAGCCCCCGGCTGGACTGCGCTCTGCTCGGCGGGCGCCTGGTTGACCGGTGCCGGCGCCGCGGGCTCGCTTTTCGAGAACAGGTTCCAGAAGGATTTCTGGGTAGGCGCCGTCTGCAGCGCCGCCTGCTGAACCGGGCGCTCGATCGGGCTCTGCTGCGGCACGGGTACGGCCTTGCCGTCGCGCGTCGCCTTCTCCAGAGCTTCCTTCTGGATCAACGCCGCCTGTTTGGCCTCTTCGGCCTCCTTCTGCTCGGCGAGCCGCTTTTCGAGATCGCTCACCTTCATCAGCTTGCCGGCGTCGAGCGACGTGCCGGTCGGCGCATAGGCAAGCTCGCGGCCCTTGCGCTGCTCGGCGACGATCGCCTTGCGCTCCGCTTCGCTCGGCTCATACCAAACCATGCCGTCGTATTTCTTCAGCGCCTTCTGATAATCGCGCTGGTAGTCCTTGTCGAAATTGGCCATGGCCACTTGCAAGGCCGGCGGCGTCGACATGGCGGGGCACTGGCCGGCAGGGTTGAAGCTGCCGTCGGACTGCTGATTGAAGACGTATTTCCTCTCGCAGACATTGACCTGCGGCGGACGTTTGGTCACTTCGAACTGGTCGTAGCCGACCTTCAGCATCTTCCAGAATTCGATGTTCGGATTGTCGCGGTGGCGGGCCATGTTCTCGGCCGTCATGCGGAAGGGGAAGGCCTGAAGCTGGACGCTCTCCTGACCGCCCTTGAAGGCGTCGCGGGCGAGCGCGAAGATCTCGATGATCTGCTCGTCGGTCATCGAATAGCAGCCCGACGACGAGCAGGCGCCGTGGATCATCAGATGCGTGCCGCTGCGGCCATTCGCCCTGTCATAGGTGTTGGGGAAGCCGGTATTGATCGCCAGGTAATAGTTCGAATTGGGGTTCATCTGGTGCGGATAGAGCGGATAGAAGCCCTCCGGCGCCTGACGGTCACCTTCCTTCACCTTGGGGCCGAGCTTGCCCGACCAGGCGCAGATCTTATAGCTCTTCAAGAGCTGGAGGCGGCTTGACGCATTCGCCTTCCAGACCTCGAGCGTTCCCTCTTCCTTGAAAATGCGCAACAGGATCGGGGATGTCTTCTGCATCCCCAGTTCCTTCATCTTGCCGACGATCTTGCCGGACAGCTGGTATTCGGTCTTGTTCTTGACGGAGGAGAGATTGACCGAATCGAGCGTTTCGTTGGTGCAGCCGGCGAGCGCGGCTGCAATGACGGCGGTGACAAAAAGATTCCTGAAACGCATCGGCAAAAGCCCGTTTTATCCAGATTCCATCCGTGCACGCCCCTTCCGCGAGGGAGAGGTGTCAACGAATCAGTAAGTCATTATCCTTCACGAAATCTTAACCGTGCAGGCGCCCCCTGCGAACGGCCGTTTCTCATGACCCCATGAATATGGCCAAGATTTGGCCACAGTCCCGATTTCCGGTTGTCGAGCGCGCCAAGTTGATCGCAATGGTTAATCCCGGGCGCTGAACGAGGCTAAAGCGGGAGGCGGCCAGGATCACGCTCTGCCTCGCCCGCTCAGAGATTGCGGCCGATGTTCAGGTATTTCTGCCGGCGGTCGGCGCGCAGTTCGTCGCCATTGCGGCCGGATAGCTCCTTCAGTGCATCGGCGATGACCGTGCCGGTGCGGCCGATCACGGCCTGCGCGTCGCGATGGGCGCCGCCGATAGGTTCGGGAATGATGCCGTCGATGACGCCGAGCGCCTTCAGGTCCTCGGCGGTGATCTTCATGTTGCTGGCCGCTTCTTTCGCCCGCGTCGAGTCGCGCCAGAGGATCGAGGCCGCACCCTCCGGCGAGATGACGCTGTAGATCGCGTGCTCGAGCATATAGACGCGGTTGCCCGTCGCGATCGCGATCGCGCCGCCGGAGCCGCCTTCGCCGATCACTACAGTGATGATCGGCACCTTGACGTTGAGGCACATTTCGGTCGAACGGGCGATCGCCTCGGCCTGGCCGCGCTCCTCGGCGCCGACCCCGGGATAGGCGCCGGCGGTGTCGACCAGGGTAATCAGCGGCAGGCCGAACCGGTCGGCCATTTCCATGACGCGGACCGCCTTGCGGTAGCCCTCGGGGCGCGGGCTGCCGAAATTGTGCTTGATGCGCGACTTCGTGTCGTTGCCCTTCTCCTGTCCGATCACCGCGACCGGCGCGCCGCGGAACCGCGCGAGGCCCGCCTGGATCGCATCGTCGTTCGCATAGTTTCGGTCGCCGGCAAGCGGCGTGAACTCGGTGAAGAGTTCCGCGGCATAGTCGAGGAAATGCGGCCGGGACGGGTGGCGCGCAACCTGAGTCTTCTGCCAGGGCGACAGCTTGGAATAGATCTCCGCCATCGCATCGCGGACACGTCCCTCGAGCCGCGCGATCTCATCGGAAGTGTTCACGCTCTCGTCTTCGCCGGCAAGCTTCTTCAATTCGAGGATTTTGCCCTCGAGATCAGAGATGGGTTTTTCGAAGTCGAGATAGTTGTGCATGAGATGCGTTTCCGATCGTTTTGCGACAAGGACCGTCCGGCAAAGCCAACCTGCCCGGCGGTCCTAATCCTGTTTTTTCGCCTGTTTGGCAAGGGGGTGGTGGTTTTGCACCAGCTCGTGCAGCCGTTCTTCAAGCACATGCGTATAGATTTGTGTCGTCGAAATGTCCGAATGGCCGAGCAGTTCCTGCACGGCGCGCAGGTCGGCGCCATTGGCGAGGAGGTGACTGGCGAATGCATGGCGCAGCACATGCGGCGAGATCGCCGCGACCTTGATGCCGGCACGAGCCGCGAGACTCTTGAGGTCGCGGGCAAAGACCTGGCGCGGCAGGTGACCGGATTTGCCGAAGGAGGGGAAGAGCCAGGGGCTCTCCGTTTCCGCCGCTCTTTCGCGCAACTCGGCCCCGTAGGTCCGCATGGCGCGGATCGCGGCCTGCGACAGCGGCACGAGCCGTTCCTTGTTTCCCTTGCCGCGGATCACCAGGAAGCGTCCGTTCTGCGCAAGCACGCTTGCCGGCAGCGACACGAGCTCGCTGACGCGCATGCCGGTCGCATAAAGAAGCTCCAGGAGGGCGTGCATGCGACGCTTCGCGAAGGCGTCTTCGGCGCCGGAGCCGGCCTCCGCCTCGGCCTGGCCGATCAGCCGGGTGACGTCATCGACGCTGAGCGTCTTCGGCAAGGGGCGCGCCTTCTTGGGCGCGTCGAGAATGCCGGTAGGGTCGTCGCCGCGCAGCCCTTCCGCATAGAGGAACTTGTAGAATTGCCGAAGGGCCGACAGCCGGCGTGACTGCGAGGAAGGCTTGAAGCCCTCGCCGGCAAGATGCGAGAGATAGCGTCTCAGATCGTCGGCCGTGGCGGCATTGAGCCGCGTCCCGCAGGTGCGCAGGAAGGAGCTGGCATCCCTGAGATCGCGTTCGTAGGATTGCAGCGTGTTGACCGCCGCGCCTCGTTCGGCGCTCATCATTTCCAGGAAAGCTTCGAGGTGGGCCTCCGAAAGATCGGTCATTGCGGCTTGTTGACCCGTTCGGACGGAATGCGCACCGTCACGTCCCGCTCTACCGGTTCGACGAAGGTGACGAGCGCCACCATGGTTCCATAGATCATGCCGGCCACCACGGCGCAGAAGAACAGGAACCGGAACAGGGTTGGCATTTCAGTCTCCAGTACGCGGGTAACGCCATTGCGGAACCGTGATCTATATGAACGGCTCGTCCGGCAAGTTCAAGAAGCGTGGCCCGGCCGGCGCGACGACTTGACGCCCCCCGCCGATTTGTCGATACGGAAGGGGAATGGGGACTGTGACGCCTAATGAACGATGTGACCGAACCGGATTCCGCGACGCTCGCCGAGCGGGCGAAGCTCGCTCTCGGTAAACGCAATCTCATTTTTATCGGCCTGATGGGGGCGGGAAAATCGGCGATCGGTCGGCTGACCGCACAGGCGCTCGGGGTTCCCTTCGTCGATTCCGACCACGAGATCGAGCGGGTTTCGCGCATGACGGTGAGCGAGCTTTTCGCCGCCTATGGCGAGGAGGAGTTCCGTGCGCTCGAGGCGAGGGTGCTGAAGCGGTTGCTGAGATCGGGGCCGCGGGTCGTCTCGACCGGCGGCGGCGCCTATATCAACGAACGCTCGCGCCGGCAGATCAAGAAGGGCGGTTTGACTGTCTGGCTGAATGCGGATCTCGACGTGCTGTGGGAACGGGTGAACAAGCGCGACACCCGGCCGCTCCTCAAGACGGAAAACCCCAAGCAGACGCTGGAGAACCTGATGCGGGCTCGCTACCCGATCTACGCCGAGGCGGACCTCGTGGTCCTGTCGCGCGACGTGAAAAAGGAGACGATGGTCGAGGAGGTCCTCGCCGCCATCGCCGACTGCAAGAAAGTCGAGATGCCATGATGAACCATGTGACGCCTGCCGAGCGAAAGGTCCGGGTGAACCTCGGAGACCGGTCCTACGACATTCTCATCGGCCCCGGCCTGATCGCCGCGGCGGGCAAGGAAATCGCCTCGCGCCTCAAGGGCCGCCGGATGGCGGTGATCACGGACGAAAACGTGGCGCCCCGTTATCTGGAGCCGCTGATGACGAGCCTGAAGGAGAGCGGCATCGAGGCGGTCTCGCTCGTCCTGCCGGCGGGCGAGAAGACCAAGAGCTTCGAGCATCTGATCCCGGTGTGCGACGCCATTCTCGCGGCGAAGATCGAGCGCAACGATGCGGTGATCGCGCTCGGCGGCGGCGTGATCGGCGACCTGACCGGCTTTGCCGCCGGCATCGTCCGGCGCGGCTCGCGCTTCATCCAGATGCCGACCTCGCTTCTGGCACAGGTCGATTCCTCCGTCGGCGGCAAGACCGGCATCAACTCGCCGCACGGCAAGAACCTGATCGGCGTGTTCCACCAGCCGGATCTGGTGCTCGCCGACACGGACGTGCTCGATACGCTGAGTGCGCGCGAGTTTCGCGCCGGCTATGCCGAGGTTGCGAAATACGGCCTGATCGACAAGCCGGAATTCTTCGATTGGCTGGAGCGCAATTGGCAGGCGGTCTTTGCCGGCGGATCGGCTCGCATCGAGGCGATCGCGGTCAGTTGCCAGGCCAAGGCCGACGTCGTCGCCGCGGACGAGCGCGAGAACGGCCTGCGCGCGCTGCTCAATCTCGGACACACATTCGGTCACGCCCTGGAGGCCGCGACCGAGTATGACAGCCGCAGGCTCGTGCACGGGGAAGGCGTTGCGATCGGCATGGTGCTGGCGCACGAGTTCTCCACCCGGATGAATCTTGCAAGTCCGGACGATGCGCGGCGCGTCGAAGCCCACCTCAAGGCGGTCGGATTGCCGACGCGCTTGTCCGACATTCCCGGCGACCTTCCGCCGGCCGAGCGGCTGATGGAGGCGATAGCCCAGGACAAGAAGGTCAAGGGCGGCAAGCTCACTTTCATCCTGACGAGAGGCATCGGCCAGTCCTTCGTCGCCGACGACGTTCCGGCGTCCGAGGTGCTGGGCTTTCTCAAGGAAAAGCATCCGCGATGAGCGTCGAGGCGGCATGGCTGTTCCTGGCGGAGCACTGGCTGTCGCTCCTCTCGGTCGTTTGCCTGCTGCTCCTTTCGGCCTTCTTCTCCGGTTCGGAGGCGGCCCTGACCGCAACCTCCCGGGCGCGCATGCATTCGCTCGAGGGCAATGGCGACCGGCGCGCCGGTCTCGTCAACCGGCTGATCGAGCGGCGTGACCGGCTGGTCGGAACGCTGCTCCTCGGCAACAACCTCGTCACCATTCTCGCCACGTCGCTGACGACCAGCCTGCTGATCCGCCTCGTCGGCAACTTCGCCGTGCTCGTCGCGACGCTCGGCATGACGGTGCTGCTCGTCCTCTTCTGCGAGGTGCTGCCGAAGAGCTGGGCGATCGCCTCTCCCGATCGGTTCGCCCTTGCCGTGGCGCCCATGGTGAAGCGCTTCGTGGCGATTGCCGGTCCGATATCGGCGCTCATAAACGGGATCGTGCGCCGCCTCCTGAACCTATCCGGCGTGAAGGTTTCCTCCGACCGGCCGATGCTTTCGGCCCAGGAGGAACTGCGCGGTGCCGTCGACCTGCTTCATCGGGAAGGGGCGGTGGTCAAGGCGGACCGCGACCGGTTGGGCGGCGTCCTCGACCTCGGCGAGCTCGAGGTTTCCGACATCATGATCCACCGCACCGCCATGCAGGCGGTCAACGCGGAGGAGCCGCCGGAGGTCTGCGTCCGGGAAATCCTCGGAAGCCCCTTCACGCGCCTGCCGCTGTGGCGCGGCTCGACCGACAACATCATCGGCGTTGTCCATTCGAAGGATCTGCAGAGGGCGCTCGCCGAGCCGGGTGTCGAACCGCATACCGTCGATATCGTCAGGATCGCGCAGAAGCCATGGTTCGTGCCGGACACGACCAATCTCACGGACCAGCTCAACGCCTTCCTCAGGCGAAAGCTGCATCTGGCGATCGTGGTCGACGAATACGGCCAGGTTCAGGGCCTCGTCACGCTGGAGGACATTCTCGAGGAGATCGTCGGCGACATTGCCGACGAGCACGACCTCGACATCCAGGGCGTTCGACAGGAGGCCGACGGTTCGATCGTCGTCGACGGTTCGGTGCCGATCCGCGATCTCAACCGCGCTCTTGACTGGTCCCTGCCGGACGAGGAGGCGACCACTGTCGCCGGTCTCGTCATCCACGAAGCGAAGAGCATTCCGGAGGAGCGGCAGGCCTTCACCTTCTACGGCAAGCGTTTCATCGTCATGAAGCGGGTGAAGAACCGGATCACCAAACTGCGCATCCGCCCGGCCGAGGAGGAGGCGGCAGGGCTCTGACCTCTACCAGCGCGTCGCTTCTCCGGGCGCGGCCGGCTCCACCGCCAGCGCATGCAGGCCGGCATCGAGCTCGGGCTTCAATAGGTCGTTGATGGCGCGGTGGCGCGCCACGCGGCTCATGCCGGCAAAGGCGCTCGCGACGATCCGGATGCGCAGGTGGGTTTCGCCGCCGCCGTCGAAGCCGGGCTGGTGGCCGGCGTGCAGATGGCTTTCGTTGATCACCATCAGCCGTTCGGGATGGAAGGCCTCCTGAAGCTTCTCTTCGATGCGGTTCTGCAGCGACATGCTTCCGTCCCATTTTCCTGTTGCTCTGGCGCCGCGATATGGCGCCGGCGATGCAAAATGCGCGCACAAAGCCAGCAACATTCCGCTTTGTCAATTCTTGTTGTGACCCGTCGCAAACCCCATAATGGCTGCCATGAAGCTCGATTCAAAATACTTCGATCGAATCCGCACGCGCCCCAAGGGGGCACAGGCGCGCGTGGAGCCGTCTACGCCGACGTGCCAGTGGGACGGCTGCGACAAGACGGGCGTGCATCGGGCTCCGGTCGGCCGAAATGCGGAAGGCGAGTATTTCCTGTTCTGCTTCGAGCACGTGAAGGAATACAACAAGGGATACAATTATTTCTCCGGGCTCTCGGACACCGAGATCGCCCGCTACCAGAAGGAAGCGGTCACAGGGCATCGTCCCACCTGGACGGTCGGCGTCAACAAGAGTGCCCGCAACGGCCCGACACAATCGCAGATGCGTTCCGGCAGCGCCGGCGCCCAGGCGCGCATGCGGGATCCGTTCGGCTTCTTCAACGAGGCGCGCGCCCGGCAGGCGCGGCACGAGCCGCGGTTGCGCAAGCTGAAGACGCTCGAGGCCAAGGCCTTCGAAACGCTCGGGCTCGCCGCCTCGGCAACCTCCGCCGATATCAAGGCCGCGTACAAGGACCTCGTGAAGAAACACCACCCCGATGCGAATGGCGGAGACAGGGGCTCGGAAGACCGTTTTCGGGCCGTGATTCAGGCCTATCAATTGTTAAAACAGGCTGGTTTCTGCTAACAACGCGGATTAAGACAGAAAACACTTTTGCAGGCGAATGCGCGGCTGCCGTCCGGCGGCCGCTCTGGAGACATGATGAGCAAGATTGACCTCGACATTTCCAACCTCCCCGATACGACGATCTCGGTCCGGGAGGCTTTCGGCATCGATACGGATCTGCGCGTTCCAGCCTATTCGAAGGGCGACGCCTATGTGCCCGATCTCGATCCCGATTATCTTTTTGACCGGGAAACGACGCTCGCCATTCTTGCAGGCTTTGCCCACAACCGACGCGTGATGGTTTCCGGCTATCACGGGACCGGCAAGTCGACCCATATCGAGCAGGTGGCGTCGCGGCTCAACTGGCCCTGCGTGCGCATCAATCTGGACAGCCATGTCAGCCGTATCGATCTCGTCGGCAAGGATGCAATCGTCGTCAAGGACGGGCTGCAGATCACTGAATTCAAGGACGGCATCCTGCCCTGGGCCTATCAGCACAATGTCGCGCTCGTGTTCGACGAGTATGATGCCGGTCGTCCGGACGTCATGTTCGTCATTCAGCGGGTGCTGGAATCCTCCGGCCGCCTCACGTTGCTCGACCAGAGCCGCGTCATCCGCCCGCACCCGGCCTTCCGCCTGTTTGCCACCGCCAACACGATCGGCCTCGGGGACACGACCGGGCTCTATCACGGCACGCAGCAGATCAATCAGGCGCAGATGGACCGCTGGTCGATCGTGACCGCGCTCAACTACCTGCAGCACGACAAGGAGGTCGACATCGTCGCTGCCAAGGTGAAAGGCTTCACGGCCGACAAGGGCCGCGAGACCGTGTCGAAGATGGTGCGCGTCGCCGATCTCACGCGCGCCGCTTTCATCAATGGCGACCTCTCGACGGTGATGAGCCCGCGCACGGTGATCACCTGGGCCGAGAACGCCCATATCTTCGGCGATATCGCCTTCGCGTTCCGTGTGACCTTCCTCAACAAATGCGACGAGCTGGAGCGGGCCCTGGTCGCCGAGCACTACCAGCGTGCCTTCGGTGTCGAGCTCAAGGAAAGCGCCGCCAATATCGTGCTGGAAGCGACTGCCTGAGTTCGCCCAAGCGCCGGCACCCGCCCGGAGCCGCCGGCGCTTAGGTACATCGGTGATGCGCTGGGTATCAGCCGGAGCCGGCTGAAGAAGGAACTGTCGTGAGCTCGAATTCAAAGGCGAAGCCGCAAACGAGGGAAAACGCCGCCGAACCGTTCAAGCGGGCGCTTTCCGGCTGCGTCCGGTCGATCGCCGGGGATGCGGAGCTCGAAGTCGCCTTCGCGAACGAGCGCCCCGGGATGACCGGCGAGCGCATCCGGCTGCCGGAGCTTTCGAAGCGTCCGACCCGGCACGAACTCGCCGTGGCGCGCGGTCTGGGCGATTCCATGGCGCTGCGCAAGGCCTGCCACAACCACCGCATCCATGCGACCATGTCGCCGCAGGGCGCCGATGCGCGGGCGATTTTCGATGCCGTCGAGCAGGCGCGGGTCGAAGCGATCGGGGCGATCCGCATGCCAGGCGTTGCCGACAATCTCTCCTCCATGCTCGAGGAGAAATATGCCAAGGCCAATTTCGGCTCCATCGAAGCGCAAGCGGATGCACCGCTCGAAGAGGCGGTGGCGCTGCTGGTCAGGGAAAAGCTGACGGGCAAGAAGCCGCCGGCGGCGGCCGGCAAGGTGCTGGACCTCTGGCGCGATTTCATCGAGCAGAAGGCCTCCGCCGACATCGGGCACCTGCCGGCGGCGATCAACGACCAGCACGCCTTCGCCCGGGTGGTGCGCGACATGCTTGCCTCGATGGATGTGGCCGAGAAATACGGCGAGGACGATATCGAGCCGGACGAGCAGGAAAGCGAGACCGACGAGGACCAGCCGCGCAGCCAGGAGCAGGACGAGAACGCCAGCGAAGAGGAGGAGGGCTCCGATGCCGCCCCCGCCGATGAAAACCAGTCTGCCGAGGAACAGATGGAAGAAGGCGAGATGGACGGCGCCGAGATCTCCGACGACGACCTTCAGGACGAGGGCGACGAAGACAGCGAGACGCCCGGCGAGGTCAAGCGGCCGAACCACCCCTTCGCCGATCTGAACGAAAAGGTCGACTACGCGGTCTATACGCGCGAATTCGACGAGACCATCACAGCCGAGGAGCTCTGCGAGGAGGCGGAACTCGACCGCCTGCGTGCCTTCCTCGACAAGCAGCTGGCACACCTGCAGGGGGCCGTCGGCCGCCTCGCCAACCGCCTGCAGCGGCGGCTGATGGCGCAGCAGAACCGTTCCTGGGAGTTCGACCTCGAGGAGGGGTTCCTCGACACTGCGCGGCTGCAGCGGATCATCATCGATCCGATGCAGCCGCTGTCCTTCAAGCGGGAGAAGGATACGAATTTCCGCGACACGGTCGTGACGCTGCTCATCGACAATTCCGGCTCGATGCGCGGCCGGCCGATCACCGTCGCGGCCACCTGCGCGGACATCTTGGCCCGCACGCTGGAGCGCTGCGGCGTCAAGGTCGAGATCCTCGGCTTCACCACCAAGGCGTGGAAGGGCGGACAATCCCGCGAGAAATGGCTGGCCGGCGGCAAGCCGCAGTCGCCGGGCCGCCTCAACGACCTGCGCCACATCGTCTACAAGTCGGCCGATGCCCCCTGGCGCCGCGCGCGCCGCAATCTCGGCCTGATGATGCGCGAGGGGCTGCTCAAGGAGAATATCGACGGCGAGGCGCTGATGTGGGCCCATGATCGCCTGCTCGGCCGGCCGGAGCAGCGCCGCATCCTGATGATGATCTCCGACGGCGCGCCGGTCGACGATTCCACCCTGTCGGTGAACGCCGGCAATTATCTCGAGCGGCATCTGCGCGCCGTCATCGAGCAGATCGAGACGCGCTCGCCGGTCGAGCTTCTGGCGATCGGCATCGGTCATGACGTGACGCGCTATTATCGCCGCGCCGTGACGATCGTCGATGCGGACGAACTGGCCGGCGCCATGACCGAGCAGCTCGCCGCCCTCTTCGAGGAGGAGAGGCATGGCCGCGTCGGGGGCCTGCGCCGGGTCGGCTGAGCGGTTTGCCACGCCGCAAATTCGCCTGCATCTCCATCATCTGCTAGGAGGCTGCCCGTCGGTCAGCACCTGCGTCGCCTCCCTGGAAGGTTGTGCCTAGACATGCTCCGCCGATTCCTTGCCGTTCTCTTCCTGTTGGCGTCGACCGTGGCTGCGAAGGCGGAGGCCTTGTGTGAGATCGCTCCGATCCGCAGCCGGCAGATCTCGCAGTTCAAGGTCGGCTCCGACGCGACGACCTTCGGCAGGCTCGAATTCATCGGCGGCATCGAGATGACCTCGCCCAATGCGCTGTTCGGAGCGGTTTCGGCGATCCGCTTCCGGCCGGGTGGCGAATCCTTCGTCGCCGTTCTCGATACTGGACATTGGGTCGAGGGCGCCGTCATTCGGGACGCGGCGGGCAGGCTGCTGGGCACGACCGACCTCGCCATCACCGCAATGACCGATGCCAATGGCGGGGCTCAGCTCAAGAAATGGATGGTGGATTCCGAGGGGCTGGTGCTGCGCGACGGCGCCGTCATCGTCAGCTTCGAGCAGGCGGCACGGGTCGATCTCTATCCGGACCCAGGTTTTGCCGGATCGCGGCCGATCGGCCAGATGAGCCTGCCCTTTCGGGTCGAGGAGCTGCGTAGCAATGGCGGCCTGGAGACGATCGCAATTGCGCCGAAGGATGGGCCGCTCGCCGGCGCCGCTGTGGTCGTCGCGGAACGTAGCGTCGATGCGTCCGACAATCTGCTGGCCGGCATTCTCGACGGTCCGCTGCGGGGCGCCTTCGCGGTGGTGCGCAACGACCCCTATGCGGTGACCGACGGCGCGTTCCTGCCGAATGGCGATCTGCTCATCCTGGAGCGCCGCTTCAATCTCGCCTCAGGACTCGGCATGCGCATCCGGCGGCTTGCCGCCGCCGATATCCGCCCGGGCGCCGTGGTCGACGGCGAGGTGCTGCTCGAGGCCGACATGGGCTACCAGATTGACAACATGGAGGGGCTCGATGTCGTCGTCCGGCCTGACGGCGAGACTCGGCTGATCCTGGTTTCCGACGACAACCATTCGATCCTCGAGCGCAATCTAATGCTCGAGTTCCGGCTGAGGGACGGTTACACCAACTGAAGCGCGACAGGGCCAACCCGGCCCCGCCTATTCATCTCTTCAATTTCACGCGGTGGCCTTGGCTGCCGGCATCGGCTTGACGACGCTCATCAGCGCACCATAGGGCAGCAAGAGGACGATGCCGCACAGGATCTTCACCGCCAGATCGCCGAGCGCCCACGAAATCCAGCGCGGCGCTTCATAGGCGACGAGGCCGAGGAGCGGTGCTGCTTCCAGCGCGAAGCTGTCGTTCGCGCCGAGGAAGACGAAGACCGGTGCGAAGGCGAAGGAGAAGAACATCGCCGTGTCGAGGCCCGAGCCGATCAGCGAACCGGCGAGCGGAGCGCGCCACCAAGTCTGACGCCGCAGCCGGTTGAATACCGAAATATCGAGAAGCTGGCCAAGCAGGAAGGCCGAACCCGAGGCGATCGCGATCCGCGGCGTCGCGGCGAAGAAGGAAAGCGCGACGGCGACCACGAAGCCGGCGACGACGACGCGGCGCGCGATGCGCGGACCGAACTGGCGATTCGTGAGGTCGGTGACCAGGAAGGCGAAGGGATAGCTGAAAGCGCCCCAGGTCAGAAGATCGCCGAGCTGCATGCCGGCGATTGAGCCGGGCAGGGGATACTGCACGAGGAAGTTCGACGCGACCACCACCAGGGTCATCAGCGCGACATAGACGAAGAACGTACGGTTGATCAGCATTTTTTTATCCTGGGTGATGCCACCAGTGACGCACAAGACCGAAGGCAGGCATCCGGCCGGTGAATCGAACACGAGAAAAAGGCTTGCCGGACGGATCCGCAAGCCTTTCAAGCCGTGTTCGGAAAGGTTCCGGCGCCGATCAGGCGGCTTCGGCAGCCTTCTTGACGATCTGCCGGCGCAGCAGGCGGGCGCGCATGCTCAGCTCGTTCTCGTCGGCCTTCAGCAGGAAGGCGTCGAGACCGCCGCGGTGTTCGACCGAACGCAGAGCCGCAGCGGAGACGCGCAGGCGGAAACGCTGGCCGAGCGCGTCGGAAATCAGCGTGACATTGCACAGGTTCGGCAGGAACTTGCGCTTCGTCTTGTTGTTGGCGTGGCTCACATTGTGACCCGACTGGACGCCCTTACCGGTCAATTCGCAACTACGGGACATGGTACACCTATTTTCTTTTCGCCGCCGGACAATGCGGTAGCGGGCCCAGAGCCCAGGCCGCGTTCCTACTGGCCATTATTGGAAAGTCGCGGTTCTATAGTCAGTGATGGCCCGCCAGTCAAGCCAAACCTGCGCTTTCCTCAAAATCCGTGCCTTGCCAAGGATTATCAAAAATTCAGCGCGGTTGCGAGCCGTCATCTTTCCGGCCGTGCCGCGCCGCGCTATCTCCTCCTGGCGCAGGCGGAATCAAGCCCTTGGTCTCGCCTGTAGAGACTATGACGAATCGGGCGCAGAAATGCCGCAAACCGCTTGCATCTCAGGGAATTGCGGCAGGGCCGCGCCGGGTGTCGTCGAGAAGCAGAATGACACTGTAACATTTTGAGCTGCTGCATGGTTTCGTCCTTGAACCGGTCGCGCTTCACGGATCCTGCAGGAGATTGGCAATGGGGCTTTCGGGAATGATGTTGCGCAGTGGCTTTCGCGTGCCGGCACTCCTGGCCGCCGCGATGTTTTCCACAGCCTGTTTTGCTGCGGAGATCGAGCATCAGACGGACTACAGCATCGCGCTTGCCGGCCTGCCGCTGGCGCGGGCCTCGTTCCACACCGAGATCGAGCAGAATCGCTATACGATCTCGGGAACGTTGAACTCGGCCGGCCTGGTGAACATCATCAGCCCGACCGCCGGCCAGACGCGCGTTTCCGGGCTGATCGGCCGCGACCGCCTCCGGGCGACGCAATACTCGATGTCCTATCGCAGCGGCAAGAAATCCCGGGCGATCAGCGTCAGCTTCCGCAACGGCAATGTGGTGCGCGCAAGCATGGTCCCGAAGCGCACACCATTGCCGAAGAACTGGGTACCGGTGACGAGCCGCGACATGCGCAACGTCCTCGATCCGCTCTCCGGGCTGATCATTCCGGCGACAAGCCGCGTCTGCCCCAATACGCTGCCGATCTTCGACGGCGAATCGCGGCTCGACATCAGGCTGTCGGCCAAGGGCACGCGGAACTTCAAGACCAAGGGCTTTGACGGCGAGGTGATCGTCTGCGGCGTCAAGTTCGTGCCGAAGGCCGGGTACCGAAAGGGGCGTGAGGACGTCGAATATCTGCGCCGCCTGGAAACCATGGAAATCTGGTTCGCGAAGTCGGAGGCGGTCGACGTCTATGCCCCCGTCTATGTCCGCATTCCGACGAAGATCGGGCCGGTGACCGTGTCGGCGACGCGGTTTGGCGGCTAGTCGGGCCAGCCGGTCGCCTCTTTCGAAAATCGCGCAGGCACGATAAATCCATGACAAGTCGAAGGGCGGCGGTACGCGGACGTACCGGGTGTCGCCTTCGGGGGCTGCGTGAGGGGAAGTGGGATGAAGTTCAAGGCAACGCTGGTCGGTTTTTCGGCAATCCTGATGTGGTCGCTGCTGGCACTCTTCACCGCGGCCTCCGGTGAGGTGCCGCCGTTCCAGCTTTCGGCGATCTGCTTCATGATCGGCAGCCTGCCGGGCATCATCGTATTGGCGTCGAAACCTCAACGCCTCTCGCTTCTGAAGCAGCCGGCCAAGGTCTGGATCACCGGCATTGCCGGACTTTTCGGCTACCATTTTCTCTATTTCACGGCGCTTCGAAATGCCCCGGCGGTGGAAGCCGGCCTGATCGCCTATCTCTGGCCGCTTCTGATCGTCGTCGGTTCGGCCCTGCTGCCGGGTGAGAGGCTTCGCTGGTACCATATCGCCGGCGCGCTTGCGGGGCTCTCCGGCACCATCATGATCGTGGCACGCGACGGCGTCGCCTTCGACGATGCCTATGCACTCGGTTACGGAGCCGCATTCCTCTGCGCCTTCGCCTGGTCCGGCTATTCGCTGATCACCCGGCGTTTCGGCGCAGTTTCGACCGACGTGGTGACCGGCTTTTGCCTAGCGACCTCGATTCTTTCCCTTCTCTGCCATCTCGGCCTCGAGACCACGGTCTGGCCGCAGGCGCCCTTGGAATGGCTGGCGGTTGCCGGCCTCGGCCTTCTGCCGGTCGGCGCTGCCTTCTATGCCTGGGACTTCGGCGTCAAGAACGGCGACATCCAGTTCCTCGGTGTTGCGAGCTATGCGGCGCCGGTGCTCTCGACATTGATCCTCATCCTGTTCGACTTTGCCGAGCCGTCCTGGCGAATCGCCTTGGCCTGCATGCTCGTCACAGGCGGCGCCGTACTCGCGGCGAAGGATATGATCTTCAGGAGCGGCGGGACGGCGGCGCAAGCGGCCGAGTAACACTCAATCTCGCGGCGGCTGCCAATCCGGTGCGGCCATCTCGAAGGCGTAAAAGTCGAAGCCCGGCGCAACCGTGCAGCCGACGAGCGTCCAGTCTCCGAGCGAGGCGGCCGATTGCCACCAACCGGCGGGGACAATCTGTTGCGGCCGTTCGCCGTTCAGAAGGTCGGGACCGAGCCGATGGCGTGAGGCCCGCTTTCCGGGTTCGGCAATGCTGAGTTCGAGCGGCGCCCCGGCGTAATGATGCCAGACTTCGGCTGCATCGCGGACGCGATGCCAGTGCGATCGGTCACCCTTTTCAAGCAGATAGTAGATTGCCGTCGAGTGGCCGCGTGACCCGTCGTCGGCATCGCGGAAGGTCTCGACGTACCAGCCGCCTTCCGGATGCCGGGTGAGCCCCAGCGTGTCGATGATCGTGGCCGCCGTCATCTCCCGCGCGGCGCTCATCAGAAATTGTCCTTGCGCTTGCGAATTTCCGCGAAGACGGCTGCATCGCTCGCCTTCTCCATGCCGAGGTGAGCGCGGATTTTCGGATCGGCGGCGCGCAGGAACGGGTTGGTTCTCTTCTCAAGGCCGATCGTCGTCGGCGCCGTGAAGCCGCCGTCCGAACGGGTCTCCTCGATTTCGGCGGCGCGCTCTTTCAGCGCCGAGTTTTCCGGATCGATCGTCACGGCGAAATGAGCGTTCGACAGCGTGTATTCGTGGCCGAAATAGACCGCCGTATCGTCGGGAAGCGCCATCAGCCGGTTCAGCGATTGCCACATCGTCTCGGCCGTCCCCTCGAAGAGCCGACCGCAGCCGAGCGCGAACAGCGTATCGGCGGCGAAGAGCAACTTGTCTTCGGGCAGATGGAAGCAGATGTGCCCCGCCGTATGACCGGGCGTTTCGATCACCTCGACCGGATGGCCGGAGAATACGAAGCGTTCCCCATGCGCCACTTGCTTGTCGATGCCCGGAATCTTCGAAGCCTCGCCCTTTGGACCGATGATGGTGACGCCGAAGCGTTCCTTCAGGCCGACATTTGCCGCGACGTGGTCGCCATGGTGATGGGTCGTCAGGATGTGGGTGAGGTGCCAGCCGCGCCGCTCCAGGGCCTCGAGGATCGGCTGCTCCTCGGGTGCGTCGATCGACGCCGTTGCGCCGCTTACCGGATCGTGGACGAGCACACCGAAGTTGTCGCTACGGCAGAGGAAGAGGTCAAGTTCGAGCGCGGCCATGGCTTGGGCCTCCCTTGGAGCATGCGTCGGGACTACAGCGACTTTTGCGCGTCTGATCAGGCGCGCAAAAGTCGCTGTAGCACTTTGAATTGCTGCATGTCTTTGTCCTAAATCGAAGTCGATCTTAGGAGACATGCAGTAGCCGAATGTAGCGAGCCTCGCCTTGAAGTCTACCGCTTCGAAGCTAACATGTTGCGCATGCATACAGATATCGTCGATCTCCGCCAATTCTATCATTCCGAGCTCGGCCGGATGGCAGAGCAAGCCGTCAGCATGGCGATCGCTTCCGTCTGGGCGCGCATGCCGGAAGAGCGGCTGGTCGGCCTCGGCTACGCGGTTCCCTATCTCGAGCGTTTCCGCGCCGACACCGAACGCACCTTCGCCTTCATGCCGGCCGGACAAGGCGCGGTGAACTGGCCGGTTGCCGAACTCTCCTCCACCGCGCTCGTCTTCGACGAGGAACTGCCGCTGCCGGATGCCTCGATCGACCGGGTGCTGATGGTCCATGCGCTGGAATTCGCCGAGAGCCCGCGGGAGACGATGAAGGAGATCTGGCGCGTGCTTGCTCCCGGCGGGCGGCTGGTCATCGTCGTGCCAAACCGTCGCGGTGTCTGGGCGCGGATGGAGCACACGCCCTTCGGTTCCGGCCGGCCCTATTCGCGGGGACAGCTGACTGCACTTTTGCGCGAGACCAACTTCACGCCGGGGGCGAGCTCCGAAGCGCTCTTCTTTCCGCCATCGAGACGAAAGATGATCCTGCGACTGCGCCATGGTCTCGAGCGCTTCGGCCGCTCGCTCTGGCCGGTGTTTTCCGGGGTGATCATCGTCGAGGCGCAGAAGCGGCTCTATCAGGGCCTGCCGGTGGCGGCGCGCGCCTCGCGCCGCGTCTTCGTCCCGGTGCTGGCACCGCATGGCGTTCCCAGCACCCGCACTCGGGCGCCGGAGGTCAAAACCCCTTAAACGCGGCAGCGACGCCGCACTCGACAAATTTGCCGCGCCCCGGTATTGGCTGGACCGCATTCTTCCCCGCGAAAGCCGATCGATGAACCTTGCCCTGAAGAGCCCCGAGCCGCGTCCCGGCATCCTGGACATTGCCGCCTATGTGCCGGGCCGGGAACACGCGCCGGGCGTGGCGAAGGTCCACAAGCTGTCGTCGAACGAAACGCCGCTCGGCGCGAGTCCGCGCGCAATCGAGGCATTCCAGCGGGCGGCGTTTACTCTAGAGCGCTATCCGGACGGGCAGGCTCACGCGCTGAAACACGCGATTGCCGCGGTTCACGGGCTGAACCCGGCCAATATTCTCTGCGGCAACGGCTCGGACGAGCTGCTGGGGCTCCTCTGCCACACCTATCTCGGCCCCGGCGACGAAGGGATCGTCACCGAGCATGGGTTCCTCGTCTACAAGATCCAGATCACCGCCGCCGGCGGGAGGCCGGTGACGGTCAAGGAGAGCGACGCGCGCGTCGACGTCGACGCGATCCTCGCTGCCGTCACCGAGCGGACAAAGATCGTCTTCATCGCCAATCCGGCAAACCCGACGGGAACCTATATTCCCGTCGACGAGGTGCGGCGCCTCCATGCCGGGCTGCCGCCCGGCGTCGTTCTGGTACTCGATGCGGCTTATGCCGAATATGTCCGGCGCAACGATTACGAGGCGGGAGTGGAGTTGGTTTCGGCCAACCGAAACGTGGTGATGACACGGACCTTCTCGAAGATCTATGGCCTTGCGGGCCTGCGCATCGGCTGGATGTATGCGCCGCGCGACATTGTGGAGGCCGTCGACCGCGTGCGCGGCCCCTTCAACCTCAATGCGCCGGCGATTGCGGCCGGGGCGGCGGCGATCCGGGACCAGGCCTTCGTCGCCGCGGCGGTCGATCACAACCTCGCCTGGCTCGCAAGGGCGAGCGAAGCCCTGGCGGCGATCGGTCTCCGTGTCACGCCGTCGGTCACCAATTTCGTGCTGATCCATTTCCAGGAGGCGGGCGGCAAATCGGCCGAGGAAGCGGATGCCTTTTTGACCGGCCGCGGGTTTATCCTGCGTGCCGTCAGCGCTTACGGCTTTCCCAATGCGCTGCGCATGACCATCGGCTCGGAAGAGGCGAATGAGGGCGTGATCGCGGCACTAACCGAATTCATGGGACGGAAATGATGGCTCAGCAGTTCGAAACCATCGCCCTCATCGGCATCGGCCTGATCGGCTCGTCGATCGCGCGCGACATCCTCGACAGGCAGCTCGCCGGAACGATCGTGGTGTCGACGCGCAGCGAAGCGACCCTGAAGCGCGCCGGCGAGCTCGGCCTCGGGCATCGCTATACGCTGTCGGCCGCCGAGGCGGTGAAGGATGCCGATCTCGTCATCGTCTCCGTGCCGGTCGGAGCTTCCGGTGCCGTCGCCGCCGAAATCGCCGCGCATCTGAAGCCAGGGGCGATCGTCACGGATGTCGGCTCGACGAAGGGATCGGTGATCGCCCAGATGGCACCGCACCTGCCGGACAGCGTGCATTTCGTGCCCGGTCACCCGATCGCCGGCACCGAGCATTCCGGTCCGGATGCCGGCTTCGCCGGACTGTTTCGCGGTCGCTGGTGCATCCTGACGCCGCCGCCGGGCACGGACGAGGAGGCGGTCGCAAAGCTCAGGCTTTTCTGGGAGGCGCTCGGCTCGATGGTCGACGAGATGGATCCGGAGCATCACGACATGGTGCTGGCGATCGTCTCGCATCTTCCGCACATCATCGCCTACAACATCGTCGGCACGGCGGACGACCTCGCAACCGTGACCGAGTCGGAAGTGATCAAATATTCCGCCTCGGGCTTCCGCGACTTCACCCGTCTTGCCGCCTCGGACCCGACCATGTGGCGCGACGTCTGCCTGCACAACAAGGACGCGATCCTCGAAATGCTGGCGCGCTTTTCGGAGGATCTTGCCTCGCTGCAGCGCGCGATCCGCTGGGGCGACGGCGACAAGCTGTTCGATCTCTTCACCCGTACGCGGGCGATCCGCCGGTCGATCATCCAGGCCGGTCAGGATACGGCGATGCCGGACTTCGGCCGGCATGCCATGGACCAGAAATAGATCTGAATTCCGGATTCAAAGCGCCGGCAGGACACCGATCGGAACGAAGGCCAGAAAGGCGGTGCCGTCGCGCACATTGAGCTTGACGGTCGCTTCGTTCTTGCCGGCGGCGAGCGCCGTCAAGACGTTGGCGACATTGTTGATGAGGTCCGTTTCCTCGGGAACGGCTTTCACCAGGTTCTCGCGCCATGCGTCGATGTTCACCAGGGTCAGCGAGAACTCGCCGGAAACGAGCCCCTGATCGTCTACCGAGAAGGGTCCGGTGAGCTTGGCGGTCATCCCGCTTCCTGCGTCCAACGTCAACTGCCGCATTTCGCCCCTGGTACCGCGCAGCATGTGCGGGTTGATCGCGCCGCCTCGCAGCCAGTCGGCCCTACCGGTGACCGTAAGGTCCGCGGCAAGATTGACCGGCGGGGCGGGGCTCGGGCCTTCCTCGGGCCGCAGGTCGAGCTTCTCGACGCTGAGCGCCACGTCGAGATCATCGCTGTTCTGGCGTAGATGGATCTCCCCGTGGCTGGCGCCGAAACCTATGCCCTTGCCGAGGAGCGGCGAGCGGATCGTGCCGGTCAGATTGTCGTAGGCAATCGACGTACGGTCGATGCCCGAGAGCGTCGCCGCAAGGCTTGCATGCAGCAGCGTCCAATCGGCGGACACCGAAACCCCGGGCGAGACCCGGATTTCAGCGGGGCCGTCGAGTTCGACGACGGCGCGTCCCGGCTGGTAGACCTGTGCCGCCGTCCGCAAGGCGCCGAAGGAGGCAGACGCACCGCGGCGGGTGTCGTCGAGGCGCACCTTGTCGCAGAAGAGGCCGATCCTGAACGGAAAGCCGCGCACGTCGAGATCTGTGCATTCGCCGCCAAGGCCGCTCGCCTGCTTTTCGGCCAAGTAGGCCGGCAACCGTTTCTCGATCTGGTCGGCGGCAACGAACCAGGCGGCGGAATAGAGGCCGGCGACGAGGATGATGCCTGCTGCAAGCCAGAGAAACTTCCTGCTGGCGGGCCGGCCCTTGGCGACCTCGGTTACCGTCATGGTATTGCGTACTCCACTTTGCTGGCCAATATCGGCATCTACAGCGCGCGTCTTATCAGACGCGCAAAGGTCGCTGTAGCACTTTGAATTGCTGCATGTCTTTGTCCTTAAATCGAGGTCGATTTAAGGAGAACTCGACTTCGACGCAGATGCGCATGCACTCTTCGGCGCGCTCGCCGCAGCTCCCGACAAGGTGGAGCGGCTTCAGGCGGAAAACCGCTTCACAGCTTTGCCCATCCCGCTTTAGAAAGTTCTCAGTCGGCCGCTGCGCCTATCCAGGATGATTCGGTTATTGCGGCAACATTGGTTGAATGGCAGCGGATATGGACGAATTTTGGGTCTTTGGCTACGGCTCGCTGATGTGGAACCCGGGCTTTCGCTTCGAGGAGAAGCTGACGGCGCGGGCTTTCGGCTATCGTCGCTCCCTCTGCGTCCATTCCTGGGTGCATCGCGGCACCGAGCGGCACCCCGGCCTGGTGCTCGGACTGGACCATGGCGGCTCCTGCATCGGCATGGCCTTTCGCGTCGCTGGCGCCGAAAGGGCGGAGGTGGTCGATTATCTGCGCGAGCGCGAGCTGGTCACGCAGGTCTACAAGGAGCGAACCATGCCGGTGCAGCTCTCCGACGGCCGGCGCGTGCCGGCGCTCGCCTATGTGATCGACCGCAACCACGTGCAATATGCCGGGGCGCTCAGCGCGGAGCAGGCGGCCGCCACGGTCGCAACCGCCGTGGGCAAGTCGGGAAACAACCGGGAATACGTGCTCAACACGCTTGCCCATCTGAGGGAAATGGGCATCCGCGACCATTGGCTCGAGGAAGTCGCCGCCAGTCTTACCGACGGTGCAGCCGCGTCGGCTCAGGTCTGATCGGTCACTTTTCCCGCGCCAAGTTCGCGCAGGCGCTGTTTGGCCGTCGGCGGCAGCGGCAGGTGAGGATTGGCCTTGACGGTCTCGACGAGGAGCTCGTCGCTAGCGGCCTCGGTCACTTCGACGAGCTTCGCCAAAAAGGCGTCCGGATCAAGGCCGGCTTCGATGGGCGGCAGCACGCGCACCTTGAAATGGCCGGGAAAGCGCAGGAACTTGCGGCGTGGCCAGAAGAGGCCCGGATGCATGGCGACGGGGACGACCGGCACCTGCAGGTCGCGGTAGAGCCGGGCAATGCCGTACTTGTATTCCGGCGGGGCGCCGGGCGGGCGCCGCGTGCCTTCCGGATAGATGATCAGCTGGCGTCCGGTCGCCATTTCCCGCTTGGTGCGCTCCATGACCTCCGTCATCGCCTTGCCGCGGGCGGCGCGGTTTACCGGCACCATGCGCTGCTTGATGATGTACCAGCCGAAGAGCGGGATCCAGGTCAGCTCGCGCTTCAGGATGTAGAACGGGTCGTCGAGCCAGGGCAGAAGCGCATAGGCGTCCCAGAAGGACTGGTGCTTCGGCGCGAAGATGTAGGCGCCCTGTGGAACGTTCTCGAGGCCCTCGATCTCGAAGGTCGTCCCGACGATCTTTTGCATGAGCCAGTGGTTGCTGCGCACCCAGTTCTTCGGCACGAACCAGGCTGTCTTGCGCGGCACGAGAAAATAGACCGGGGTCAGCACGATCATCTGGACGATCAGATTGGCATAGAAGACCAGGTTGAAGAGGATCGAACGCAGGATGATCATCAGGCAGGCTCTCGATGGAAGGCGACGCTGACCGCGATGCGGTTGGCCGTTCCGCTGCCTACACGAAACTCGCAGCAAGGAAAACAGTTCTTGCAGGATCCGGCGCGCTACTCTTCCCGCGGCGCGGGGAGAGAAGCGTCGGTTCTCGGATCGTCTGTCAGGTGCGTGCTCACAAGATCCCGCAGCGAGGCGACCGAATATTTGGCGTATTCGAGCAGGATGGCCTTGATGAAGAGCGGATTGCGCAGCCAGTTGGATGTCTTCAGATCCGAATTGACGACCGGATAGGCGATGAACTGCGTGTCCGGCCGAACCCGGCGCAGTTCGAGCAGGCTGCGGGGCATATGGTAGTTATTGGTGACGACGAGGACGCTCCGATAGCCGCGGTCCAGGATCCACTGCCCGGCCTCGGTCGCGTTGCCGATCGTGTCGACTGCTTCATGGCCGATATCGACGCAGCACTTGAAGAGATCGGCCGAACTTTGCGTGTTGCGGCGTATCTGGCTCTCCGTCGTCGCTGGATTGACGCCGGAGATCAGAAGCCGGTTGCCGGCGCCGGATTTCAGCAGTTCGACCGCCTGGTCTATCCGCTGGAAGCCGCCGGTCAGCACGACGATTGCATCCGCTCTGGGTGTGGCCGGCGGCTGCAGCGAGGCGACCGTATCGGCGAAGTGCAGGAAGCCGGCGACGAAGATGGCGAGAAAGGCTAGCAGCACGAAAAAGCCGCGCCGCAGGATTTTGCGCAGCAGGCTGCGAGACCGACGGCGGCGCGCGGCCCTGTCTCGCCATTTGCCCCTATCGGCCATTCCGCTCTCGCGAAGCTCCTCACCCATTATGATTCTCTCACATAGCCGCCGATTGCGGCAGGGGATAGATCGGTCGGGGGAGATTCACGGTTTTGGAAAGCCCACGAGAGGGGTCAGCTCTGATAGGTATCCGTCCGGCCGGGGTCCGAGCGGATAAGGTCGATTTCGTAGATCGTCCGGGTGACGGTCAGCCGCGCCGTCAGCGTCGTCAGCAAGGCGATGACGATGATGATCGCGAAGATGCCCAGATAGCCGGTGTAGCCGATCGCAAAGGTGCCGAAGAGGGCGGTCGCCTGGTCCGTTTCGGGGGTTGCGAGCGTCTGCGATTGCCAGAAACCGGCGATGGCGAATGACAGCGCCGCGAGCAGCCCGCCGGCGCCGGCGCCTTTGAGGCTGATTCTGAGGAAGTGCTTCTGGAACTCGGACGCCACGAAGCCCGCCTCGGCCCCGACGAAATGCAGGACCTCGACGATGTGGCGATTGCCGGAAAGGGCGCCGCGGGTGGCGAACACGACGGTCAGCACCATGGCCGAAAAGACAAGCGCCAGAACGCCGGTCCCGATCATTGTCGTGGTGTTGGCCATGGCGACCAGGCGGTCTACCCACGTGCGATGGTCGTCGAGAAACGCCTCGGGAATCGTCTCCGTCAAGGCCTTTCGCATGGCGGAAAAATCCGGCGGGTCATTTTCGTCGATGGTTATCACCACGAGCCGCGGCACCGGCAGTTCGTCGAGGTTGAGGCCGCTGCCGAGCCAGGGTTCGAGGAGGCGGGCCGTTGCGGCGCGGTCGATGATGTTGCCGCCCGTCGTGCCGGGGAAGGTCAAGGCGAGGTCGCGCGCGTCGGCGAGCGCCTTCTCCATGTCCAGGTTCTCGTCCGGCTTGATCTGGATGGTGATCTCGCGAGAAATCTGCGATTGCCAGCTTTGCGCCGTCGCGCGCACCATGCTGACGCCGCCGAGCGTCAGGCAGGCGAGGAACGACATGATGGCAATGACGCACATCAAGGCATGGCCGGAGACATTGGCGGAGGGTACGATCGGCCCGGTCGGGCGCACGCGCATCTCGCTGCGGCGCTGCTGCGGCGGCGGGTCTGGCCCGCGGCGGGGGCGCTGCTCATTCATAGATATCGAGCCGCCCCTGTGAAAGGATCATGCGCCGGGCCTCGACCTGGTCCATCAGCGACAGGTCATGCGTGGCGATCACCACGGCGGTGCCGAGCCTGTTCAGTTCGAGGAAAAGGTTCAACAGCCGCCTTGCCATCGGCGGATCGACATTGCCGGTCGGTTCGTCGGCGAGCAGGATTTCCGGGCGGTCGATCAGCGCCCGGGCGATCGCGGCGCGCTGCTTTTCGCCGCCGGAAAGCACCGGCGGCAGCACATTGATGCGCTCGCCAAGACCGACCCATTTGAGAAGCTCGAGCACGTCCGAGCGATAGCTCGTCTCCTCCTTGCCGCGGACCCTCAGCGGCAGGGCGACGTTCTCATAGGTCGTCAGGTGGTCGAGAAGGCGGAAGTCCTGGAAGACGATGCCGATGCGTCGCCGCAGCATCGGAAATTCCTCGCGCGGAATGGAGGATATGTTGCGGTCGAACATGCGAATGAGCCCGCGCGTCGGCTTCAGCGACAGGAACAGCAGCCGCAGCAGCGTCGTCTTGCCGGCTCCTGATGGGCCGGTCAGGAATTGAAAGGACCGACGCGGAATGTCGAACGTCAGGTCCCGGAGAATTTCCGGCCCCATGCCATAGCGCAATCCGACATTCTCGAAATGAATCAACGGGACAGTCCAATCTCTCGTCACAATCCTCGACAACCGCCGCAACCGGCCGTTCGCACATCCAGGCGTCCTTGCGCCCCGCCGGGCGCACACGAAGCGCGCTGCATCGCTTTGAACTGCGGTGCCGATTGAAGGACCATGCAGTAGGACAGCGCGCCTGCCAAGGCAAAACCGAGTGCGGAACCATGGTTAAGCGACGGTTAATGTCCCAGGAAAGCACGCCGCTTTCGCGGCTCTTTCCGAAACATTAACCATTCCGATTTACGTTCCGTGAGGATTTGATGCAATGCCCTGTTTTTGCAGGGTCTTGCCGCGAGCTTGGCGCGCCCGGCGTAGAAGGGCGCGGCACTCCGATGGGAGAGCCCCATGCAGGCATTTCGCACGAAGACCGCCGGTATCGACCTCCTTCCGCCGGAGCGCGTGCCGCGCGCGGACAATCCCCCGGCCAGGAAACGCGACTATGTCGACGTCGAATTCGAGACCGTCGCTCCTGGTCCGCGGCGCGGCCCTTATCCGGTCTTCAACGACAATCGGCGATCGGCAGCGCGCCCCGTTCCGCCTCCGACGACGACCATTCGAAGCGTGGCAGCGGCGCGGCTCCTCGCGACTGCGGAGGTGAAACTGCGTGCGATGCCGGCGCGGCGTTTCGCCGCCCTCGCCGCCGGCCTTGGCCTCACGGCCTTCCTATTGGTGGCAGGGCTCGGGGGGCACGACGAGGCGGATGCCCGTCCGCTGGCCATCGAGGCGGTCACGACCTCACTCGATTATACCCGCGGCATGCGCGTGCTTTCCGTCTATGGGGCCATCGACAACCGCTCCGATCTCGAACAGCGTCTGCCGCCTGTGGTCGTCGAAGTGATGAGCAACGGACGGCCGGTGACGGCGACGCGGCTGATGCACGAAGGCGCGGCCATCGCGCCGGGTGAAAGCCGCCGCTTCGTCACCCGGCTTCCCTATGCGGGCGGAAAAATGCCTGAAGTCGCCGTTTCCTTTGCGGAAAACAGTGTTTCGCCTCGCTGATTGTGCTAATCGGCGCTGGAAAGGGAGGGCAGGCGTTCTTCCTTCAGAAACGGAGACCCACCATGCCCGTCGTTCGCGGCAAGAATATCGAGATCCTCTATAGCCCCGAGGCGATCGCCAGTCGCAATCGAGACATGGCGGAAGAGATCATGCGCGGGCCGCACAAGGACCTCCTCGTCATCTCGATCCTCAAGGGCTCCTTCATCTTTGCGGCCGATCTCATCCGTGCCATGCACGGGGCGGGGCTTGCGCCGGAGGTCGAGTTCATCACGCTGTCAAGCTACGGCACGGGGACCGAATCCAAGGGTGTGAGGATCACCAAGGATATCGACAGCGACGTGCACGATCGCGACGTTCTCTTGATCGACGATATTCTCGAATCCGGGCGGACGTTGCGCTTTGCCAAGGACCTGCTCTACGAACGCGGCGCCCGCCACGTGACGATCGCCGTACTGCTCGACAAGCGCATGAAGCGCCGCGTCGACTTGGAGGCTGATTATGTCGGCTTCGAATGCCCCGATCACTTCGTGGTGGGCTACGGCATGGACGTCGCCTATGCCTTCCGCGAACTGCCCTTCGTCGGCGTCGTCACCGGCGACGCGGAATAGCGTCTCTCCGGCCTCCGATACCCCGGTTTCACTCTTTGCGGGGAGGGCAATGATTGCTTGCGCCTGATGGGCGAGTATTCGCCCTTTCTCTACCTGGAAGCGCGAGATGCTGAAAATCGATGAGATCGCGTTTACCGAAAGCAAACAAAAACCTGTTTGGTTGGAACGGTGTCACGGCCGCAGGCGGCGTGGATACGGATGTTCAACGACGTAGAGCGTCTTCCTTGCGAACGACGCCGGCGCTCCGTGAGAGCGAATACGGGAGGCTATGATGGCGAAAATCCTGATTACCGAGGATGAGGATGCCTTGCGCTCGTTCGTGGCGCGGGCGCTGCAACTCGATGGACACGAAACGGTTGAGGCCGGGGATGGTGCCGACGGGCTCGCCTGCCTCAAGGACCAGCGCTTCGACCTGCTGCTTTCCGATATCCGAATGCCGGTCATGGACGGCATCGAGCTCGTGCATCAGGCATCGGCGGCCTTTCCCAAGCTCAAGATCTTGCTGATGACCGGCTATGCCGAGCAGCGCGAGCGCACCGACGATCTCACTGGCAAGGTGGTGGATGTGATTTCCAAGCCATTTTCCTTGCCTGACATCCGCAAGGCGGTTGCGCACGCCCTGGCGGCCTGAGGGTTTCCTGAGGCCCTGCTCGGGCGGGGCCTCAGCGCATATCGAGCAAGCGCTCCAGATATAGCCGCTCGACTTCGGGCGACAGGTTGTCGCCGAGCTTGCGCCGGATCGCGTCCAGGATCTGGCGGGCGCGCTGCGTGTCGATCTCGTCCGGCACCTTCACCTGGTCGCCGAAATCCGGTCCGGCGTTCTGCTGGCGGCGGCCGAGCGGATCGCGCCCGTTCTGGCCGTATTGCGGCACACCTTGCCCGGGGCCGGGCCCCTGACCCTGGGCCTGCATCTGGTTCATCATGTCCTGGGCGCCTTCGCGCAGCGCCTGCAGCGCCCGGCCCTGGCTGCCAACCGCCCGTTCGCCCTGGCCCTGGCCGAGGGCGCCCGCGGCGTCCTTCATTTCGCGCCCGGCCTGGCCGAAGCCCTTGCCGGGCTTTATGCCGAGTTCCTCCAGGCCCTTTTGCAGATCGCCCAGCTGCTTGCCGAGCGCCTCCTGCTGCTCTCTGAGCTGCCTCAAGGCTTCCTTCAGCTGCTCGGCGGTCATCTCGTCGAGCGGGTTCGGCTGTCCGTTCGGGTCGCCCTGCTGTCCGGGATCCTGGGGCATGTCCTGGCCGAACAGCTCGTTGTCCTCGCCCTGCAGCGGATCGCCGCGCTGCATCCGGTCACGCAGCGCCTGGTCCAGCTTGAATGTTTCGTCCATCAGCTGCTGCTGCTGCTGCATCAGCTGGCCGAGCTTGTCCATCTGCTGGCGCATGGCGCTGTTCTGCTCGCCGCCCTGTTGCATTCGGCCGGCCTGCAGATTGTTCATCATCCGCTGTAGTTCGGACAGAAGCTGGCGCGCCTGATCGCGCGCTCCGGAGCGCGCCAGGTTCTCGATCTGGTCCATCATCTTTTCCAGATCCTGCTGGCGCAGCACATTGTTCATGTCCGGATTGGCGGCGATCGCCGGATTTTTGGCCGCCTGCTCGGCGAGCGCGCGCATATATTCCTGCATCGCCTGACGCAACTCCTGCATCAGCCTGGCGATCTCCTCATCCGAGGCGTTGCGTTCGAGCGCATCGGAGAGCGCCTGCTGGGCATCGCGCAGCCGGCGCTCGGCGAGCGACAGGTCGCCATCCTCGATGCCGAGGGCTATTTCCCAGAGATGCTCGGCCGCGTCGCGCAGCATATCGTCGTTGCGGGCGAGCTCCATCCGCGTCCGGGCCGACTGGATCAGCAGGAAATGGGTGAGGTTCGGGAGCGTCTCCTCGGGATAGAGCGTCAGCGCATCATTGAGATCGATGGCATGGGGGAGCTGGTTGGCGTCGAGCGCGAAGACCTGCCGCTGTTCGGCGACCGCTGCGGCCAGCGGCTCGAAGAAGCGCCGCGCCGGCAACACCATTTCCTCCGGCACGCTTCGCCCTTCCTGGCCGGCGGCGTCGCGGGCGACGAGAGTGATCTCGACGCGCTTGCCGGAAAGCGGATGTTCGCTCAAGTTCCGGCTGGTCGTTCCCTTGGCATCGCGCGGGTTGCGGCGGGGCAGGTCGAGGCGGTATTCCGGTGGTGGATAGAGCGGCCTGGCGCCGGCAGCCGGTTCGTCCAGAGGCTTGATCTCTGCCCAGGCCTGGGCGATGCCGTAGTCGTCATGGGCGAGGAAGCTTATCTCCAGCGAAGCGTTCGCCGTCGGACGGGGAGCACCATCGAAGGCGATGCCGGGGACGCTGTCGGGAATGATCTTGAAATTCCAGCGCTGTCCGGCAACGGAAAGCGTCCCGTCGCGGGTGATCTTGAAGAGATGGCTGCGGGCGCCGTTCGCCGGCGTGCCGGCCGCTTCCGCCGGCTGCTGCGGCGACGGCTTGCCGGCCACGGCCGGGATGATCGTCGGCTGAGGGCTGCCCGTGTCGGCATAGCTGACCTGCGTCTCCTGGCCGGCGCCGGTTACCCGGACCGTGACGTCGCTGAACTGCGGAATGGTGATCGCAGCCTGCCTGTCGGCGGCTGCCGTATCCTCCCGGCCGGTCAGGAAAATCGGTGCGCGGCCGGTATAGGCCGGCGGCGTCACCCATGCGTCGATGCGGATGTCGGGAGCAGCGACCTGCCGTTCGGGCAGCCGAAACGCATCCGACGCCAGGCCGGCGCGGTTCGAATAGGAATAGGCGAAGGCGACGCAGGCGATGAGGATCGGCACGGCTCTGAGTGCTAGGGGATCGTGTCTCGCAACGTCGGGACGTGGCAGGCCCGTATCGAGGCCGTGGACGAGACGCGCCATGCGTGCCTGGTGCTCGTGCCAGAGTGCCGCACCAACGGCTCCCTCCGTCGCCGGCGCGTCATCCTGCACGCGGATCGCCTGATGCGGCAGCCGATTGCGGTCTTCGAGCATCCGGTCGGCTTCGGCGATCTCCGGCCAGCGAACGCGAGTGAGCGGCAGCAGCGTCAGGAAAAGCCCGGCGGCGAAGGCGAGCAGTACCACGACGTGCAGCCAGAACGGCGCGACACGAAAAAGGCCGAGCCAGCCAGCTGAGAGGAAGAGGAGAACGAGCGAGGCCGGGGCGAGCGCACGGGGCAGGAGCTGCTCGGAAAGCAGGATCAGGCGTGCCAGGAACCGCTTCGTCGCCAGCATTCTGCCGAGTGACTTCGGTTGTGGCGTTTCATCCTGCCGGAATTGCGTCATCCGCCCAAGTTCCCTTTCGATCCCTTTGACCGCCGCGGCGGTCAAAGGTCAGGATAACATCCTTTGTGGCGAAGGCGAGGGCGACAAGAAAAACAAACCGTGATCGCGCCGAGGCGCGGCCCGTCGAAAGATCTACGCCGGGGATCAGTCAAGCCAATCCGGCACCGAGTCGAGGCCGATCAAATCGTCGTAGTCCTCGCGCGGGCGGATCACGTGGAATCGATCGGCCTTGACGAGTACCTCGGGGACCAGAAGGCGGCTGTTATAGGTGCTGGCCTGGACCGCTCCGTAGGCGCCCGCTGAACCGATGGCGAAGAGATCGCCCGGCTTCGGCATCGCCATCTCCCGGTCGAGCGCCAGATAATCGCCCGTCTCGCAGACCGGGCCGACGACGTCGGCCTTGATGCGCGGCGCATTGGCCGCAGAAATCTTCACCGGCCTGATCTCGTGATAGGCTTCGTATAGCGTCGGGCGGATCAGGTCGTTCATCGCGCCATCGACGATTACGAAGGTCTTTTCGCCGCCATCCTTCACATAAATGACTTCGGTGACGAGAATGCCGGCATTGCCGACAATCAGCCGGCCCGGCTCGGTGACGATCTTACAGTCGAGGCCCTTCAGCTGGTTCTTGACGATGTCCGCATAGGCATCGGGGAGCGGCGGCGGATTGTTGTCTTCACGATAGGGGATGCCGAGGCCGCCGCCGATATCCACATGATCGATGATGTGGCCATCCGAGCGCAGCGTATCGACCAGTTCGCGCAGCAGCTTGAAGGCATCGTCGAAGGGCTGCAGCTCGGTGATCTGGCTGCCGATATGCATGTCGATGCCGGTCACCTTGATGCCGGGGAGCGTCGCGGCATGGGCATAGACGGCGCGCGCCCGCTCCCAGGAAATGCCGAACTTGTTTTCCTTCTTGCCGGTCGAGATCTTGGCGTGCGTGCCGGCGTCGACGTCCGGATTGATGCGGAAGGAGACATGCGCCTTTTTGCCGGCGCGGACGGCCCGCTGGTTGAGGATCTCCAGCTCCGGCTCGGATTCGACGTTGAAGCAATAGATGCCGGCCTCGAGCCCGAGGTCCATTTCGCGCGGCGTCTTGCCGACGCCGGAAAACATGATCCGCTCCGCCGGAATGCCGGCGGCGAGCGCGCGGCGAAGTTCGCCCTCCGAGACCACGTCGACACCGGCGCCAAGGCGCCCGAGCGTCTTCAGCACGGCCTGGTTGGAATTGGCCTTCACCGCATAGCAGACCATCGCATCGACGTCGGCAAAGGCCCTTGCGAACACCCGGTAGTGTCGCTCGAGCGTCGCGGTGGAATAGCAATAGAAGGGCGTGCCGACGGCGCGGGCGATATCCGTTACTGGGACGTCTTCGGCGTAAAGAATTCCGTCGCGATAGTCGAAATGGTTCACGGGGGTGTCGCTCGCTTAGAGGAGGGGATCAAGCAGGAAGGGGCGGTCCTCGACCGTCTCCTTCGGTTCGGCGGTGCCGGCGGGCGCCTTCGTGTTGATCGTCGTGGTGGCGCCCGGCCGGTCGAGATCGCCCTTGCGCCCGCAGCCGGTCAGAACCAGCCCCGGAATTGCCAACAGGAGCGCAAGCCGGGCCGCCTTGGTAGATGTCATCGTCATGTCCCTCGCCGAAGCTGAAGCCGATTGATCTTAGATAGAGCGGTCTCTTATCGGTTTTTCAGCGACTTGTGCACCCCTGTTTGTGTGCGCAGATGTCTACGTTTCAATGCATATCGCTGCCTCACCCTAGCCTTCTCCCCGCGTGCGGGGAGAAGGCCGCGGCAGCGGGATTAGGGGGCGCGCCGGCGGCAGCGAATCCACTAATTGCGCGCCCGCCACCAGGCAATCTGCTTGCGCACCTCGGCCGGTGCGGTGCCGCCGAAGCTGGTACGGCTCGCGACGGACGCTTCGACGGTCAGCACGTCGAAGACCTTGTCGGTAATGGCGGGGTTGATCGCCGTGAGTTCGGCAAGCGGGAGGTCAGCGAGATCGCAGCCCTTCTCTTCGGCAAGTGCGACGGCTTTTCCGGTCACGTGATGCGCATCGCGGAACGGAAGGCCCGCCGCGCGGACCAGCCAGTCGGCAAGGTCGGTGGCGGTCGAATAGCCGGAACCGGCGGCGGCCTTCATCCGGTCGGCGCGGATCGTCATGTCGCGGACCATGCCGGTCATCGCCGCGATCGCCAGTTCGAGGCTTTCGGCCGCGTCGAAGACCTGTTCCTTGTCCTCCTGCATGTCCTTGGAATAGGCGAGCGGCAGCCCTTTCATCACCGTCAGAAGCGCAATCAGCGAGCCGTTGATGCGGCCGGTCTTGGCGCGCACGAGCTCGGCGGCATCCGGGTTCTTCTTCTGCGGCATGATCGAAGAACCGGTCGAGAAGGCATCCGACAGGCGGATGAAGCCGAATTGCGGCGTCGACCAGATGACGATCTCTTCGGCAAGACGCGACAGGTGCGTGGCGGCGATTGCGGCGATAGACAGGAATTCCAGTGCGAAGTCGCGATCGGAGACCGTATCGATCGAGTTGCGGGTCGGCTCGCGGAAGCCGAGTGCCTTCGCCGTCATGTGCCGGTCGATCGGGAAGCCGGTGCCGGCAAGGGCGGCGGCGCCGATCGGGCTTTCGTCCATATGCTCGATCGCGTGGCGGACGCGCGAGCGGTCGCGGCCGAACATCTCGACATAGGCCATGCAATGGTGGCCGAAGGTCACCGGCTGGGCCGTCTGCAGATGGGTGAAGCCCGGCATCACCGTGTCGGCATGCTCTTCCGCCCGGTCGAGAAAGGCGCCGATCAGCGCTGTCAGGGCCCTTTCGGTCCTCTGCAGTTCTTCCTTCACCCAGAGGCGGAAATCGAGCGCCACCTGGTCGTTGCGCGAGCGTGCCGTATGCAGGCGTCCGGCGGCGGGGCCGATCAGCGTCGCCAGCCGCGCTTCGATGTTCATGTGAATGTCTTCGAGCCGGCGCGAGAACTCGAAGGCGCCGCTTTCGATCTCTGACAGGATCGTGCCGAGACCGTGAACGATCTTGTCTTTGTCCTCGGCGGAAATGATGCCCTGATGCGCGAGCATCGTGGCGTGCGCTATTGAGCCGCGGATGTCCTGGGCATAGAGCTTCTTGTCGAAGCCGATCGAGGCATTTATCTCCTCCATGATCGCGTCCGGGCCCGAGGCGAAGCGTCCGCCCCACATCTGGTTGGAGGATTTCGTCTCGGAACTGCCGTCAGCCATCGGAATGCCCGCCCTTTGGAGAATGAAATGCAAGACCAGAAGAAACGTCCTCCGGCCGTGAAGTTGTTCGCGCTCGCTGCCCTGTTTGGCGTGATCGCCGGTGCGGCTGCGGTATACGTGAAGGAGACCGGGTCTGGCAATGGCGGCGCGGCGCCGACGGCGGACGCAAGCTGCCCGCTCGCCGGCGAAAAGGTGGCAGCGCTGACGCCGCTGATGCGCGGCCAGGTGGCGGCGATGACACCGGCCGCCAATCCGCGGCCGATTGGCGGTCTCGACTTCACGGGGCCGGCCGGAAAGCCGCTGACGCTCGCCTCTTTTGCCGGCAAGACGGTGCTCGTCAATCTCTGGGCAACCTGGTGCCTGCCCTGCCGCGAGGAGATGCCAGCGCTTGACGGGCTGCAGGGGGCGCTTGGCGGCCATCGCTTCGAGGTCGTCGCGGTCAACATCGACACCGGTGGCGACGACAAGCCGAAGGCCTTCCTCGACGAGATCGGGGTCAAAGACCTGCGCTATTATCGCGACGCCTCGATGGGCGTCTTCAACACGCTGAAGAAGGAGGGGCTTGCCTTCGGTCTGCCGGCCACCCTGCTGATCGACGAGAAGGGTTGCCTTATCGGTTCGATGAACGGGCCGGCCGCCTGGGACAGCGACGATGCGAAGCGGCTGATCGAGGTGGCGATAGCGCCGCCTCCGGAAAGTTAAGCGATATCGCGGGCCTCAGCGCGTCGGGACCGGAACGTCGCCGCGATAATCGTAGAAGCCGCGGCCGGACTTGCGGCCGAGCCAGCCGGCCTCGACATATTTCACCAGCAGCGGGCAGGGACGGTATTTCGAATCGGCGAGGCCGTCGTGCAGCACCTGCATGATTGACAGACAGGTATCGAGGCCGATGAAATCGGCGAGCTGTAGCGGCCCCATCGGATGATTGGCGCCGAGCTTCATCGCCGTGTCGATGGCATCGACCGTGCCGACGCCCTCGTAGAGCGTGTAGATCGCCTCGTTGATCATCGGCAGCAGGATGCGGTTGACGATGAAGGCGGGGAAGTCCTCGGCGACCGTGACGGTCTTGTCGAGATGGGCGACGAATTCCTTGGCCGTCCGGAAGGTCTCCTCGTCGGTGGCGATGCCGCGCACGAGTTCCACCAGCTTCATCACCGGAACCGGGTTCATGAAGTGGATGCCCATGAAGCGTTCGGGACGGTCGGTCGCCGAGGCGAGCCGGGTGATCGACAGCGACGAGGTGTTGGTGGCAAGCAGCGCGTCCGCCTTCATGATCGGACAAACCTGGCCGTAGATCTTGCGTTTGACGGTTTCGTCTTCGGTGACCGCCTCGATTACGAGATCGGCCTGCGAAAGATCGTTGATATCTGTCGAGCCCTTCATCAGCGACAGCGCCTTCTTGCGGTCGTCGTCGCTCATCTTGCCGGAGGAAACCTGGCGGGCGAGGTTGCCGTTGATGGTCGCCAGCCCTGCTTCGATGCGGTCAGCAGCAATATCGTAGAGCTGTACCTTGTAACCGGCGGCTGCTGAAACATGGGCAATGCCGCAGCCCATTTGCCCCGCGCCAATAATTCCGATTGTCTTGATCATCGAAGCGAACATCCACTTTAGGAAATCTCGGCAGCGGCGCTGCCGAAGATGCAAAAAACCGGGCCGATGGTACGGCCCGGTACGATTGTTAATGCCAACCCGGCAGATTTTCCAGCCCTTTTCGTGCCCGAGTGCGGCGCCCTCAAAGCGCCTTCTCGAGTTCCGGCAGGACATCGAAGAGATCGGCGACGAGGCCGTAGTCGGCGACCTGGAAGATCGGCGCCTCCTCGTCCTTGTTGATCGCGACGATCACCTTGGAGTCCTTCATGCCGGCGAGGTGCTGGATGGCGCCGGAAATGCCGCAGGCGATGTAGAGGTCGGGGGCGACCACCTTGCCGGTCTGGCCGACCTGCCAGTCGTTCGGCGCATAGCC
>NZ_NWTB01000009.1:0-313695 GCF_002531875.1 Sinorhizobium sp. FG01 | reverse complement strand
GGAGCCGCACCGATTGCCGAGGAAGGCGTGAAGCGGATTGGCGAACTTTACCAAATCGAGGCCGACTTGCGCGGGCTTGCTCCGGAAACGCGCCTGGCTGCGCGACGGGAGCGATCAAAGCCGCTCATAGCCGACATGGAAACTTGGCTCACCTATCACCGTGCCCGCGTCGCTGCCAAATCGCCCTTGGGTGAAGCCCTGAAATACATCGCCAAATACTGGGTTGGCCTGTGTCTCTTCCTGACCGACGGCCGCATCGAGATCGACAACAACAGCGTCGAAAGAACTATCCGGCCGATAGCTCTCAATCGAAAGAACGCGCTTTTTGCAGGGCATGACGCGGGAGCCGAGAACTGGGCGACCATCGCCTCCCTCATCGAAACCTGCAAACTTAATGCCGTCGATCCGCTGGCCTATCTGACCAACACGCTCATCGCCATCGTTGAAGGCCACAAGCAGAGCCGGATTGAGGAACTCCTACCGTGGAATCATCCCACCAAAGTGTGAGCGGGGCACCACCTAGCAGCGACGGACAGCTCGGAGCTAAACGGCCTTCACCCGATAGGCACGAATTGATTCCACCAAGGCTTTCTCCTTGGCTCTCGCGGCCGTGAATCGACCAAACATCAGACTAACCGCAATTCCGTACCAGCCAAAGAACCATGGTGTGGCGAGCAACAGCACCACAAAAGCCGGGATTGCCAAGATTATCCCCCCAAGGGGGCCAAAGTTCTGGAACAATAGAATAATCGGGAAAAGAACAGGCAGCGGAGCAATCACCCACCAGAAGCCCAGTACGATTCCGATGGGAAGCATAGCCAAGGGGGGCGCTTGCTTCGCCAGACCGAGTGCCCAAAGCTCGCTGCGATGACGGTAATACGTGATCCGCTGCCAAAGTTTACCCATCTCATCGAACCCAAAATCGCGTTGCGCGGACATCACAAATCTACGCTGCTTTATCTTGCAGCGAAGAACAAAATGGAAGGAGCAGCATTGCCAAGGGCCGAGGATATCGCAGGGACTTTGGGCACCGGATCGCGCCCGATCCGGCGCAGACGGACTTACGCCGTGAAGGTGTGATCGGAACACCGCTTACGTATCATCGGGAACCGCTGCCGGAACGAGGCGCATGTGGACTGCCCCTTTCGATGTCTGCGGGTTCCTCGACGTCGTCGAGGCCGAGGTCTGGCGGGCGGAAGGAGGTAGTCAGACCAGCTTTGCATGAATCGCTTAGATCGCCGTGCTCAATCATTAAGGTCATGACCCACTGCATGCGTAGCTCAGGGACCAGCGATGGGGCCTGGCAGACACCTCGGAGAAGATCTAGCATGGCTGCTTAGCCTCTTAAGCTCAGCAAAATCGTTTTCATGTTTACCAACCTGGAAATCAACTCTCACGTGTTGGACTTTTGTGTGCGGCGGCGTTACCGCGTTGGGTGACTTATAACAGTCGAAGCCCACTTCGATTCGTTAAGGGTTCTTATTCCGGCGGACAGGGAATATGACGACAGGCTGATCAGTGCATGGTCGCAATCGATCATGCACGCGATTTTGGTCGAGTCGGCGATTCCGCGCAAACCGCTGTGTGATCTTCCATTCCCACGCCCGCTTGGTTCAACGCCCGTCATCGCCATTCCCGTAATGCGTCTCGCGATGTTTATCGCGGATCACGCGGCGACCTTCCTGTCTACTCCGCCTGAACTGCGACGAGGAAATCGTCGCCGAAGTGACGCCGACATCGGCAAGGTCACGAACGCAGTTGTAGAGGATAGAATGTTCGACCGAAATGCACGAAGTGGAAGTGCCAAGCGCCACCCAATATCTCACTCCCGATGTTCCGACCCCGACGAGATCGCATCCCACAATCTTTGCCGGGGTGACGAGCCGGCATGCAAAACTTGCTGCAATGCTATGGGCAGGAATTGTGCGCTCCGAACGTCGGCGACACTCCATTGTGCCCGCGCCGGTATTCACGCCGCAGAAATGATCCGCGACATCATCTCGAAAGCCGCCTGCAAGGAGATCGTTCACGCGGTCTGCAGGCAGCTCCGCCGGCGGTATTTCGCCGAAGCGGATCCACACATTTACGCCGTCACTGCCACGCGTCGCAGCGCGGCTTCGGCACAGCCTTCGTTGCTCTAAGGAGGGTCTGCATGAGCCGACGAACCATGCCTTATCACAGGCGCTACCACGGCGATGCGCTGCAGGGATATCGCCGCCTCACGCTTGAGCAGAGAGGCGCCTACACGACGATTCTCGATCTGATTTATGACGCATGCGGACCAATCGACAACAACGAACGATGGCTGGCTGGCGAGTTGAATTGCTCGATCAGGAAGGCGCGTGCACTCATCTCTGAGTTGATCAAATTGCGGAAGATTTTCATCAATACGCAGGGCCAAATCAGCAATCATCGTTGCGAGGTCGAGATAGAAAACTCGCTGAAAATTTCGCGAAAAGCATCTGAAAGCGTCGCGAAACGCGAAGAAAAACGGGCTGAGAAATCTAAATTCATCAATTATTTCAATAAAACCGCGCATCGTTCGATCAACGATCGATCATCAATACCAGTACCAGAGCCATATAAGGATAAAGATACGGATAGGTTGATGCATAGTGATGAGGGCCAAGCAGACAACCTTGCCGACAATCCACCCACGCAGCAGCCATGGTTCAACGGAGCCCCCGAACAAGACAATCACCCAAGACTTGCCGCGGCGCCGGCTCGTGGAAGATTTGGACGCGCTGAGCTCGACGCCCTGCTTGCTGCCCGAAGACGGAGGCACTGATGGCGACGAGGATGCAACTCACGAAGCCTGCCGACAGGCTCAAGTCGGCGAAGAGCGAGGAGGTTTTGTCACCCCTAAAGGAAATCGGCAACGAACAGCTGGGAGCCGAAGTACATGGCAGTGAGGTGGGACACTGCCGCCGAGCCAATGTCGGTGGCGTTCCGGAGGCGTTTCGTCAGTCCGACGCGGCTGATGTTCCTCTCCGGGATGGCCACAACCTCGCCGCAGAGCAGATCGCCCGTCGCCGCAAGGTTCGGGCAGACATCGACGCAGTGACGCCTGGCGAGGACCAGAAGGCGGCGTATTCGATGGCGGCAAGAAAGGCGCAGGACAGGGAGGTTTTTTCACCCCTAAAGGAAATCGGCGACGGACAGCTGGGAGCCGAAGTGCATGGCAGCGAGGTGGGACACTGCCGCCGAGCCAATGTCTGTGGCGTTCCGGAGGCGTTTCGTCAGTCCGACGCGGCTGATGTTCCTCTTCAGAGTGCCCGTGGGGGGCATCGCGGCTTCAATCGGCATTCATGGCGTGGACGGAGGAGCACCCGAACCCCGCAAGTGCGGCTGCCCAGCACGCAAGATCAACGCAGCGATGACCGTCGCCCTGGCATCGCTTGTGCCCCGGATCTGGAGTTACCAAGGATGAAAGCCGCAGAGTTTGACTGCCCCACTGGCCCCCCCCGGATTCGCGACCGGATTGTTTAGGGCTCGGCAGCAATTCCCTAGAACCCGTTGATCCGATGGACTGGACATGGCGTAACATCGATCTCATGAGACCGGAAAGTTGAGATCAGTGAAATCGCACGGCCTGGATCGACTCACACCAGCTGAATCCGGCGGGGCACTACACGTCGGATGTGCGGAGACGCATCATCGTCTCCGCCGCCATCAGAACCGGCAGTGGCGCCAGGCCAGACACGCCACTTTTGAACCGCCGGATGCCAACGCTAGCCGACGAACCGGTAACGGAGATATACGAGTGAAATACAACGATGTCCAATCCTGCGCATCTCCGAGCTCGCACATCACTTTGGCTCACATTAAAATGTGCGATGAACTGAGAAAACGCCATCCGGTCCGTTCCCTGCGGATCTGCAGCAAGTGCCGGGAGTGAGACCCAACAATGCAACCGCGGCAGCAGTTAGAGGATCTGAACGACCGCAAGAGGGTATGGCGATATTGGCTATCCAGCGCTTCTACTTGGAGGCGTTGTGTTTGGTGCGCGGCGCATTAAGAGAAGTTCACGCCGTCTCAATGACTTGTGAGGTGGCCGGAGAACTGCGCCAGCCTCGCCGCGACTCGACTTCAAATATATCGGAAACCTCATTGCTCCGCACCCGGACATGGAGAGAACAACTTGGCTTCGTTGTCTGCGATTGCGTGGCCTGATCTGCCAGCGGATCGGGTCGGACGCTTCTTTCTATTCGCAAGCTGGCGTGAGCGATTCGGTGGGAGCGTGAGGACATCAAGGCACGGTAAAAACGGTCTGTCGCTGACGAATGCTCTCGTACATCCGGAAGAACTGAAGTTTTTTGCGGGTACCGCTGCGGGCATTGATCGAAAGGCGTCACTTCCTGCAAACCGATATATCAATTGCTTAGGGCGGTGAATTCGAAAGACTTCTTCTCCGCCATATTCCAACAAAGCCCTTCACTTAGCTGCTGACCGTGTCCCGGCAGAGCTCACATCAACACTTCGCTCGGCGCCCGTCGAAGCGCCACTTCATGGTGCCATTGCCGGACGACTTCTCGCGTAAGGGTGGGCCAGCCTAACTTCCCCTCGGGTCTCTGCGCGAGTCGTCGGACATGCGCGAATCTCCAGCCGCTGATTCTCCGGGAATCGCTCGAAAAAGGCCTCGGCTCCAGCTCCCCGGATGCCCGTCCTGGCGAGTCGAGACTTGTGCGAAGGCGGCGCGCCGTAGCTTCGCTGCCCGGTTTTGCCCCTGTTTTCGGCCTCATTCTGCCTCTTTCTGAAACAAAAACGATCTCGCGGGTCTCCGCTAACTCCCCATGGCTAAAGGATTTTCTTAAGGCTTTGTTAAGAACCCCGGGCCGTCTTGGGCGATTTTGTGTCGTTTCAGCAACAGGGATCAGGGAAGGGCGGCGCAAAGGAGTTGATCTGACAAGTTGGACATTGCGCGCCCCTCTCCGTTTTGTATTTTCAACTCCGGAAGCAAGGGCGGTTGATCGTCCGACTTCTTGAACGTTGGGGATGGGGCAGGGAACGCTGTCCTTCAGCAAAGAAACCCAGACCCGTTTGAAACTTTTGACTGGAGGTCAGAAATGAACATCAAGAGCCTTCTTCTCGGCTCCGCTGCTGCTCTCGCAGCAGTATCCGGCGCTCAGGCTGCCGACGCTATCGTCGCTGCCGAGCCGGAGCCCATGGAATATGTCCGCGTCTGCGACGCTTTCGGCACGGGCTACTTCTACATCCCGGGCACGGAAACCTGCCTCAAGATCGGCGGCTTCATCCGCGTACAGGGCGACTTCGGCCGTGACGCTGCTGACAACCGTTTCAACCTTGAAAACGATAACGATGGCGACGGCTTTGCGGACGGTCAGTCCACGTCGGACTGGGATGTCTTCTCCCGCGCTTACATCTCGTTCGACGCCAAGAGCGACACTGAATACGGCACGCTCACCGGCTTCTTCGCTGCTGAGTTCAACGCCGACAACGACACCGATGCTGGCGACAGCCTGATCGACGTCGATGAAGCCTACATCCAGCTCGGCGGCCTCAAGGCCGGCTTCTTCTACAGCTGGTGGGATAAGGGTCTGAACGGTGAAACCGACTCGATCGGCGAAAACACCGAGTTCAACTCGATCGCTTACCTCTATGATGGCGGCACCTTCCAGGCCGGTATCGCTGTAGACGAACTCGAAGGCGCTACCACCAAGGCTAACGGCGTTGGCGTCGAAGGTATCGTCTCCGCTACGCTCGGCGGCGTAGCTTTCGACCTGCTCGGCAGCTTCGACACCGAAGTTGAAGAAGGCGCAATCCGCGCTTTGATCTCCGCAGACATTGGTCCGGGCACCTTGCAGGCTGCTGCGATCTGGGCATCCGATCCGAACGCTTATTGGGCTGACTCCGAGTGGAGCGTTGCTGCTTCGTACCGCTTCAACGCAACCGAGAAGTTCGCAATCACCCCCGGCGCTCAGTACTGGGGTGACCTGAACGATGGCGCTGGCGGCTTCGACTCCGGTGACGATCAGTGGCGCGTTGGTATCACGGCTGATTACCAGATCACCGAAGGCCTCGCTTCGCGCTTCACGATCAACTACACGGATCCGGATGACGCTGAAGAGCAGGTCAGCGGCTTCCTCCGCCTGCAGCGTGACTTCTAATCTGACTTGACCTCGGTCAGTAGAGAGAAGCCCGGCTCTTGAGCCGGGCTTTTTCTTTGCGGGGTTGGGGATGCCGCGACACTGAATAGGGCCCCTGTCATGCCTCACCAGCCTGGGGATCCGGGGGGCACAGGAATATTCGTCAGCTTCGAATAAAAGCGGCGATTTCGTCTTTGAGGCCATCGACGTGCAAAAGCGGAGCGTGGCCCTGGCCGGGCGCGGTGACCGCAACGAGGCCGGGATGCCGCCGGGCCATTTCCTGCACCGTCGCCGCACTCAGCAATCGTGAATGCTCGCCGCGAACGACCATTGCCGGGATGCCTGCAAAGGCTTCGAATTGCGGCCACAGCGACGGCAGCACGGCTTCGCCGGTCAGGCCCTTCAGTTGCGCAGCGATCGCCGGGTCGAAGTCCGCGATTGGAACCCCGCCGACGTCGCGATAGATCGCATCCGCCATCTCTCGCCAGTCCTGTGAGCCGAGACGGGGGAAGTCTGCTCCGTGGATGCGCTGGAGGAAGTCTGGGGCCTCCGCCCAGCTACGCGGGCTCGCTGGAGCATTGAGGTAATCCCTGATCCTCAGCAGTCCTTCGATCTCGATCACCGGACCGATGTCGTTGAGCACGACCCGGCCGATGAGGGCAGGGGCGGACATGATGAGGTGATGCAGGATGAGCCCGCCTCGCGACGTGCCGATGAAGGTTGCCTTGCTTATGCCGAAATGGGCGCAGGCGGCGACGACATCCCCGGCTTCGACGGCGATCGTGTAACGGGACTTGTCGCTGTCACGCTTCGACTGTCCCCGGCCGCGATAGTCCAGCGTGACAACGGGAAAAGCACCGCCGTCGGGCGAGGCAAGGAAAGCTGCCAGAGGATGAAAATCGCGGCTGTTGCGCGTCAGCCCGGGCAAGCAGACGATGGGCGTCTTCGCGTCACGGCCTATGACTTCGCTGCCGTAGCGTCTGCCATAGAGCCTGAGGCCGTCCCTCGCGCGAAAATAGTGCTCCCGAAACAGTTGTTTCTCACGCACCGGATGCTCTCGCATGGCTCCATCCTTCGGTTTTTCGGAGATTGTCCCTGCCTGCGGCGCTGCGGCTCAGGAAGGATTGCGGCCCATCCTCAGGTCGGCGACGATGTCCGCCTTCTGCCCGAGACGGGATTTGTAGACCTGGTAGTTCTCCATCACCCGCTGAACATAGTTGCGGGTTTCCTCGAAGGGAATCCGTTCGATCCAGTCGACCACCTCGTCGATCGGCTTGCCGCGCGGGTCGCCGTAGCGCGCCAGCCATTCCGGCACCCGGCCGGGTCCGGCATTGTAGGCGATGAACGTCAGGATGTAGGAGCCGCCGAAACGGTCGATCTGCTCGCCGAGATAGTGCGAGCCGAGCGTCGCGTTGTAGCCGGCGTCGCTCGTCAGCCGGTCCTTGGAATAGGCAAGGCCGTAGCGGCTGGCGACACCCTTCGCCGTCGCCGGCAGGAGCTGCAGCAGGCCGCGGGCATTGGCGGCCGACACCGCGGCCGGATTGAAGGCGCTTTCCTGGCGGGCGATGGCGTAGGCAAGTGCCTTGCCGGCGCCGCTGATATTGGCGTCCGTCGGGATCACGCCGAGGGGGAAGGCGAGGGCGGCGACATCGATGCCGCGGCCGAAGGCGATCTTGCCGATCTGCAGGGACAGTTGATGATTACCCGCCTTTTCCGCCCTTGCCGAGAGAATGGCGAGTTCACCTGGATCGGTCAGGTCCTCGGCAAGCGCGCGGTAGAGGCTTTCCGCGCGCCAGCCGTGGCCGGCGGCTTCCAGGCGTTCGATTGCTCGAACGGCTTCGCGATCTTCGAGCCGGGCGCGATCCTCAGGGGTTGGCGAGGGATAGGCGACGTTGAGGGCTGAGCGGCCGAGCCGAGCCGCGGCGAGCTGGCCGTAGAAGGTGCCGGGATAGCGGGCGGCGTTGGCGAAATACTCGTCCGATTTCCCAGGGCCGCCGGCCTCGGCGGCGCGTCCCAGCCAATACCAGGCCCGCGACGCCGAAATCGGCCGGTTCGACGTCGCCAGGATCTTACGAAAGTGTCGCGCCGCCGTCGTTGGATCTTCAAGCCCGCGCAGCGCGTACCATCCAGCATGGAACTCAGCGTCCACGATGTCGGTCGCGTCGATCGCAGCATGATGGGCGGCAACCCGGTAGGCTCCGCGAAAATCGCCCTTGTCGAGCAGGCCGCGGCTGACGATCCTTTGTTCGGTCCACCATTCGCCCGCATCGACGAGGGCGTTGCTGTCCTTCGGCGCCAAGGCAAGGAGCTCCGCCGCTTCCTCGAATTTCTCCTGCTTGCGCAGATATTCGACGCGCAGGAAGAGATAGGCCGGGTTGTCGCGCCAGGATGCATCGACCGCTTCGATCAGCGCCGCCGCCTTGCCGTTGCCGCGGACCACCGCAGCCCAGGCTCTATAGAGCGATTGTGCCTTGCCCAGGTCGCTGAACCTCTGCGCCTGTTCGACACGGCTGCGATAGAGAAGCATCTCCATGCGGCGCCGATGGTCGGCAGGCGTCAGCAGGGATGAGAATTCCGAAAGGATCTTGCTTTCGGTCTCCTTGTCCAGCGCCTCCTTCAGCCAGAAAGCACGAAGGTGGTGTGCCGCCGCGTCAGCCTTTCCTTCGGCCACGAGTGCCCGCGCGAGAATGATCGCGCCCTCTGCCGTTTCAGGCCGGCTCGAACCGAAGGCGGCGACCACGTCTGCCGGACTCGGATTTTCGCGGTAGAGCGCCCGCTCGGAATGGAAGCGCAAGGCCCTTAGGCCGGGCCAGCCATAAAGCTCGCGCTGCGCTTCGGCGATCTCGTAGGACGGGATGTCCTTCTGCCCGGAAACGGCGATTGCCCAGGTGAGGACATGGCGGTCGAGCGTTCCCGCACGCATGCGATTGCGGACAACCATCGCCTCGGACGGCTGGCGATCGGAGAGCGCATCGAGGCCCGTCTTCAGATCGGAAGCGACGGGTGTGATTGCGGCCCGTATGGCGCCGGTGACCTCATTGGCGACGACCGATGCCGGTGCGGGCGAACCGGGCCTTTTTGTCGGCACGGGGAGCCGGGTCTCGGTCGCAAGGGCGGAGGACGTCAGCATCGCAGCGCCGGAAATGGCGGCGACAGGCAGAAAGAGTGGTCCGCGCATCAAGCCCCGTGCTTCCCCGTTTCTCTCAATTTATTAGCTGCCGGATTCACTAACGAAAAGTTGGCGGACATCCGTCATCGCTGCAATTGCCGGCAAAGGCCGGATCCTCGCATTCCTGGCTGCCCCTGCCGAGCGACGCGCGGTCGAAATTGCAGGAAAACTGCTAGGAAATGCGCCCGTCCGACGCTTGCCGCAGCCATGTCACATGATTATGGTGCGGCAGTTTCTAACCGTCGAATGCGGCCAAAGCGTGGGCGCATGCTTGCCCCCTCAGCCGTCAGGAGTTGTGCATGTTCAAGGGTTCCATTCCCGCACTCGTAACCCCGTTCACGTCCACCGGCGCGGTGGACGCGGCAAGTTTCGTCGCGCATGTGGAATGGCAGATAAAAGAGGGGAGCCACGGCCTTGTGCCGGTCGGCACCACGGGTGAATCGCCGACCCTTTCGCATGACGAACACAAGCAGGTGGTGGAGCTCTGCGTCGAGGCGGCCGCGCGGCGCGTGCCGGTTATCGCCGGCGCCGGCTCCAACAACACGACCGAGGCGGTCGAGTTGGCGCAGCACGCCGAAAAGGCGGGCGCGGATGCCATCCTGGTCGTGACGCCGTATTACAACAAGCCGACGCAGAAGGGCCTCTTCGCTCACTATGCGGCGATTGCCGAAAGCGTGAAGCTGCCGATCGTGATCTACAACATTCCGGGCCGCTCGGTCGTCGACATGAGCGTCGAGACCATGGCCGCGCTAGCGAAGGCCTATCCGACGATCGTCGGCGTCAAGGATGCGACCGGCAAGATCGAGCGCGTCTCCGAGCAGCGCATGGCCTGCGGGAAGAATTTCGTCCAGCTTTCCGGCGAGGATGCGACGGCGCTCGGCTTCAACGCGCATGGCGGTGTGGGCTGCATATCGGTAACGGCGAATGTCGCGCCGCGCCTCTGCGCCCAGTTCCAGCAGGCGACGCTTGCCGGCGACTACGCCAAGGCGCTGGAATATCAGGACCAGTTGATGCCGCTTCACAAGGCCATCTTCCTGGAGCCCGGCCTCTGCGGCGCAAAATATGCGCTTCATCGCCTCGGGCGGATGAGCCGCGCCGTGCGCTCGCCGCTGCTGCCGACGCTCGAGCCGGCGACCGAAGCGGCGATCGACGCGGCTCTCAGGCATGCGGGATTGATGAACTGATGGCACCCAAGGGCAGCGAGCGTACGGTCAGGAAAGTGGTGGCGGAAAACCGCAAGGCCCGCTTCAACTACGAGATCGTCGATACCTACGAGGCCGGCCTTGTGCTGACCGGCACGGAGGTCAAGTCGTTGCGCGAGGGAAAGGCCAATATCTCGGAATCCTACGCCACCGACGAGGGCGGCGAGATCTGGCTGATCAATTCCTACCTGCCGGAATATCTCCAGGCCAATCGGTTCAATCACGAGACCCGGCGCCGCCGCAAATTGCTGTTGTCGAAGCGCGAGGTGAACCGGCTGCAGGGCGCGGTCAATCGCGAGGGCATGTCGCTCATCCCGCTCAAGATCTACTTCAACGATCGGGGCCGGGCGAAACTGGAACTGGCGCTCGGCAAGGGCAAGAAGCTGCACGACAAGCGCGAGACGTCCAAGGAGCGCGACTGGAACCGGCAGAAGAACCGTCTGCTGAAGGAGCGCGGCTGAACTGGCCGCGCAACTTTCCGCGGCCGCGCGAGATGCGATCAAGCAGTAGGCGCAATGCATCGTTCCGCCCGCGCCGGAAGGCCGGGCGGAACGAACGGGCTTGAACGCTGTTTCTATCAAGCCTCGGCGTCGTTGGAAACGGGCTCGGGCGGGCGTGCCATGCGTTCGGACGGCTCGCGGCCGATCTCGCCCCTCAGCGTCGCCAAATCGATGAAGTGGTCGGCCTGGCGGCGCAGGTCGTCGGCGATCATCGGCGGCTGCGTCGACATCGTGGAGACGACCGAGACCTTGCGTCCCTTGCGCTGCAGCGCCTCGACAAGCGTGGTGAAATCGCCGTCACCCGAGAAGATCACCAGATGATCGACCGTTTCGGACTGCTCCATCGCGTCGATCGCCAGCTCGATATCCATGTTGCCCTTGATCTTACGCCGACCGAGCGAGTCGGTGAATTCCTTCGCCGGTTTGGTGACGACCTTGTAGCCGTTGTAATCAAGCCAGTCGATCAATGGGCGAATAGAGGAATATTCCTGGTCTTCGATAAGTGCGGTGTAATAGTAAGCGCGCAGCAGGTAACCGCGTTTCTGGAATGCCTTCAGCAGCTTTCTGTAATCGATGTCGAAGCCCAGGCTCTTCGAGGCGGCGTACAGATTGGCGCCGTCGATGAAAAGAGCGATTTTTTCGCGAGGATCGAACATCGTAATTTCCTTTTCCATGCCCTGCGCATTATAGCCGTCTGCCCCCGCAGAAGGCGCGCAGAAAATAGGCGCATTACATTAATAATTGCTGATATTGCAAATAATGTAAGTTATGCCACGCATTAATCCAAGCGGCGTACGGTGCATATAGCAAGTTTTAGCAGTTGCTCCAGTTCATCCACACTTCAATTTACGATTGCTGGTGGAGATTTCGGCTGGCGCCTCCCAAAATACAATCCAAATATGTGGACCTCGGCCGCATCGCGGATATGTCGTATTCTATCATGGGGTCGGGAATGATGTGAGCGGCGGGTGCAGGAAAAACTTGAACTTGTGCTGTTTTGATTGTATCCGGGCGACTAATTCCAGAAATCGGAGCTGCAAGTGCCGTCCTGTTGCGGCGTTCCGGTTTCGTGTCGTTAATCCCGCCGCGGCAGCCGCCGCGCTCTCGCAAAGGACAAGGCCATGGCCCGCGTCACCGTCGAAGACTGCATCGACAAGGTCGAAAACCGTTTCGAACTCGTCCTGCTCGCCAGCCACCGCGCACGCCTGATCTCTCAGGGCGCCCCGATCACGGTCGACCGCGACAACGACAAGAATCCGGTCGTCGCCCTGCGCGAGATCGCCGACGAGACCCTTTCGCCGGGCGATCTCAAGGAAGATCTGATCCATTCCCTGCAGAAGCATGTGGAAGTGGACGAGCCCGAGCCCGACGCGGCCGCGATCGCCCAGTCGGAACCCGCCGCTTTTGCGGAGGCTGCGGAAGACGAGGACCAGCCGGAGGCTTTGACCTTCGACCGCATGTCGGAAGAGGAGCTACTGGCCGGCATCGAAGGCCTGGTACCGCCGGAAAAGAGCGACGACTACTGAGATCCGTTCGCGAACAGCCGTTCCAAACGTGTTTTCGAAGCAGTGCGCCACTCATATGATTGGCGCACTTTTTGTTTGTCTGACTGCCATGGAGCCGCCTGCGAATGATGCGCCAATACGAGCTCGTTGAGCGCGTGCAGAAATACAAGCCCGACGTGAACGAGGCCTTGCTGAACAAGGCCTATGTCTATGCCATGCAAAAACACGGGCAGCAGAAGCGGGCAAGCGGCGATCCTTACATTTCGCACCCCTTGGAAGTGGCGGCGATCCTCACCGAGATGCATCTCGACGAATCGACGATCGCCGTTGCGCTGCTGCATGACACGATCGAGGACACGACGGCGACGCGGCAGGAGATCGACGAACTCTTCGGCGAGGATATCGGCGCGCTTGTCGAAGGCCTGACGAAGATCAAGAAGCTCGACCTCGTCACCAAGAAGGCCAAGCAGGCGGAGAACCTGCGCAAGCTGCTGTTGGCGATATCGGACGATGTCCGTGTGCTTTTGGTGAAGCTCGCCGACCGGCTGCACAATATGCGCACGCTCGACCACATGTCGGCGGAAAAACGCGCCCGGATCTCCGAGGAGACGATGGACATCTATGCGCCGCTGGCCGGGCGCATGGGCATGCAGGACATGCGCGAGGAGCTCGAGAACCTCGCCTTCCGCCATATCAATCCGGAGGCCTATGAAACCGTCACGAGGAGGCTGGAGGAGCTCTCCCAGCGCAACGAAGGCTTGATCAAGAAGATCGAGGAGGAACTGAGCGAACTGCTTCAGGCCGAGGGCTTGCGGAATGCTCAGGTGAAGGGGCGTCAGAAGAAGCCCTATTCCGTCTTCCGCAAGATGCAGTCGAAATCGCTTTCCTTCGAGCAGCTGTCGGATGTCTGGGGCTTCCGCATCATGGTCGACGATATCCCCTCCTGCTATCGGGCGCTCGGCATTGTGCATACCCGCTGGCGCGTCGTTCCCGGCCGCTTCAAAGACTATGTTTCGACGCCGAAGCAGAACGATTACCAGTCGATCCACACGACGATCATCGGGCCTTCGCGCCAGCGCATCGAGCTGCAGATCCGCACTAGGCGCATGCATGAGATCGCCGAGTACGGCATTGCCGCCCATGCGCTCTACAAGGATCGCGACGCCCTCACGGGCGATCCGACACGGTCTCCGACGTCGAACGCCTATGCCTGGCTGCGGCGCACGATCGAATCGCTTGCCGAGGGTGACAATCCCGAGGAATTTCTCGAGCACACAAAGCTCGAGCTCTTCCAGGACCAGGTCTTCTGCTTCACGCCCAAGGGGCAGTTGATCGCGCTGCCGCGCGGCGCGACCCCGATCGATTTCGCCTATGCCGTGCACACCAATATCGGCGACACCTGCGTGGGTGCCAAGATCAACGGCCGCATCATGCCGCTCGTCACCCGCCTCAACAATGGCGACGAGGTGGAGATCATCCGTTCCGGCATCCAGGTGCCGCCACCCGCCTGGGAGGAGATCGTCGTCACCGGCAAGGCACGCGCGGCGATCCGGCGCGCCACTCGTGCCGCCATCCGCAAGCAATATGCGGGTCTCGGCTACCGCATCCTGGAGCGCACATTCGAACGCGCCGGCAAGACCTTCTCGCGCGAAGGGCTGAAGCCGGTGCTGCACCGGCTCGGCCAGAAGGAAGTCGAGGATGCGATCGCCGCCGTCGGCCGAGGCGAGCTCTCCTCGCTCGACGTGCTGCGCGCCGTCTTCCCCGATCACCAGGACGAACGGGTGACCGTCAAGCCGAGTGCCGATGACGGCTGGTTCAACATGCGCAGCGCCGCCGGCATGGTTTTCAAGCTGCCGGAGCGGTCGAAGGAGGCAGCCGCGGCGGGGCAGGTGGAGGGCCCGGAAGCGCTGCCGATCCGCGGCCTTTCCGGCAATGCCGAGGTGCATTTCAGTCCCGCCGGGGCCGTCCCCGGCGATCGCATCGTTGGCATCATGGATCGGGACAGGGGCATCACCATCTATCCCATCCAGTCACCGATTCTGCAGAAATTCGACGAGGAGCCGGAGCGCTGGATCGACGTTCGCTGGGACCTCGACGAGGCCAACAATAACCGTTTCATGGCGCGGATCGCCGTAAGCGCCCTCAACGAACCTGGCACGCTGGCAGAGATCGCCCAGGCGATCGCCACCAGCGACGTCAATATCCGCTCGCTTTCCATGGGGCGGGTTGCCGCCGATTTCAGCGAGTTGCAGTTCGATCTGGAGGTCTGGGACCTGCGTCAACTCAATCACCTGATGACGCAGCTCAAGGAATTGCCGAGCATTTCTCTGGTCAAGCGGCTTTTCGATTAGGCCTCCGCTTGTTGCCTCCTTGGCGAGCAATGCGAGGCATAAAATCGGCAGGTCATGCGCTGGGTGCATGGCTGCCGGTTGATCATGGCGCTGGTGGAACACCGATCGCTAAACTACTTATTCGATCGGGAGGTAAACGAAGAGGTTTGCCATGTTCAAGCAGTTGAAGAAAATCACCCGTGCCCTGCACATCCCCACCATCGAAGAGCGCGAAATTGCCTATCTGAACGGCTCGATCGACCGCATCGACCTCGAATACCGTCAGCGTCAGATCGACCGCGGTCTGTTCCGCAAGGATTTCTGATCCGCAGGTAACCCCATGCTGACGCGTTTTCCGGATCCCATCGATCCGGGTGGCGGAGCGGCTTGGATCACCGTCTGTCGATGCGGGAAGCCTGTTTTCGAGCTATGCAAATGCTGAATGGCTCTAAGGGGCAACTCCACCCATCGCCCGTCAAGCTTGCGCCTTGCGGGTCTGACGCCTATCTTGCGCCCATCACAGGGGCGCCGATCGGCGGTTACAAGATGCGACGACAGAATGCTATTTAGGCGCAGAGAACCGGTCACGATTTCGGAACGCCTTCGCGCTTTCTTCTGGCCGCGCAAGGGGCTCTCGCGCGGTCCGCGTTATATCGCCCTGCGCATACTCCGCCTGAATTCTTCTCCCCATTCGATTGCCGTCGGCGTAGCCGCTGGCGCAGCCGCCGCATGCACGCCTTTGTTCGGCCTGCATATAGTTCTGGCAGTCATTCTCGCCTGGATCTTCTCCGGCAATCTCGTCGCAGCGGTCATCACCACTGCACTCGCCAATCCGATCACCATTCCGGTGATCCTGACCGTTTCCTACGAGATCGGCGTTGCGCTCACGGGACCGCAGGCCGGTCCGGGCGTCGGCTCGGCGGAGATCGCCCGATTGATCGAGCAAATGCAGCTTGCCGAACTCTGGGGGCCCGTGCTCAAGCCCGTGCTCGTCGGCTCGCTGGCCCTCGCGCTCGCCGGGGCCTTGATCTTTTACCCGCTTGCCTTCCAGACCACCCGGATATTCCAGGTCCGGCGGCGGGAGCGGCTGCAGAAAGCCGGATACCCGTCATGATCATCGGCATCGGCAGCGATCTCATCGATATTCGCCGCATCGAAAGCTCGCTCGAACGATTTGGCGAGCGCTTCGTCAACCGTTGCTTCACCGACATCGAGATCGCCAAATCGGATGCGCGCAAAAACCGCGCGGCCTCCTATGCCAAGCGCTTCGCCGCCAAGGAGGCCTGTTCGAAGGCGTTGGGCACCGGCCTCGCGCAAGGGGTTTTCTGGAAGGACATGGGTGTGGTCAATATGCCGGGCGGCAAGCCGACGATGCAACTGACCGGCGGTGCGGCGGCCCGCCTTCAGGAGATGCTGCCCATTGGGCACCGCGCCGCCATTCATCTGACGATCACCGACGACTTCCCGCTTGCACAAGCTTTCGTGATTATCGAGGCGCTGCCGGTTGCCCCCGCCGAGGGAACGGTTTAGAGCACTGCCGGGATAGCGCCGCTCCGGCAGTCGCTTGAAGCGACCTGGCCCGGTGAACACATGAATGTGCGGTTGCGCGGCAGGACGACAAGGAAGAACTGAGCGTGGAAGAAAAGACAGAAACGCACCAGAGCGCCCTCTGGGAGAATGTGAAGGTCATTGTTCAGGCGCTGCTCTTGGCTTTGGTCATTCGCACCGTTTTCTTCCAGCCCTTCACGATTCCGTCCGGCTCGATGATGCCGACTTTGCTCGTCGGCGACTATATCTTCGTCAACAAGTTCGCCTACGGCTATTCGAAATACTCGCTGCCCTTTTCGCCGGATCTTTTCAGCGGCCGGATCTTTGCAAGCGAGCCGAAGCGCGGCGATATCGTCGTGTTCCGCTTTCCGCCCAATCCGGACATCGACTATATCAAGCGTGTCGTGGGCCTGCCGGGGGACCGCATTCAGGTCAGGAACGGTGTCCTCCATGTCAACGGCAAGCCGGTCGATCGGGTCCCGGACGGAACCTTCCGGGCAGACGACAACTATGACACCGGCGGCGACGTGCCCGTCTACCGCGAGACGATGGACACGGGTGTGACCTATGACACGCTCGACCAGTTCCCGGATTCCAGCGGAGACAACACCCGCGAATTCCTGGTGCCGGAAGGCCATTACTTCATGATGGGCGACAACAGGGACAATTCCTCCGACAGCCGCTTCGACGTCGGTTTCGTGCCGGCGGAAAACCTGGTCGGTCGTGCCAGCATGATCTTCTTCTCTCTCGGCAACGACACGTCCTTCCTGAAAATCTGGAATTGGCCGGCGAATCTGCGTTACGACCGGCTGTTCAAGGTCGTCGAATGATGAAGGGACGGTCGCTGAGCGCGGAGGATCGGGCAAGGCTCGAGACCGCGATCGGTTATCAGTTCGCCGAGAAGGAACGCCTCGACCGCGCGCTGACGCATTCCAGCGCCCGCAATGCGCGCGCGAGCAACTATCAGCGGCTTGAATTCCTCGGCGACCGCGTCCTCGGACTTTGCGTCGCCGAACTCCTGTTCCAGACGTTCCTCGACGCCAATGAGGGCGAGCTGTCGGTTCGCTTGAACCAACTCGTCAGCGCCGAGAGCTGCGCCCGGGTTGCCGACGAGCTGTCGCTGCACGAATTCATTCGCACCGGCTCCGACGTGAAGAAGATCACCGGCAAGCACATGATGAATGTGCGGGCCGATGTGGTAGAGTCGCTGATCGCCGCGATCTATCTCGATGGCGGGCTGGAGGCGGCGCGTCGCTTCGTGCTGCGGCACTGGACCGATCGCGCAGCAAGCGCTGACGGTGCCCGCCGGGACGCCAAGACGGAATTGCAGGAATGGGCGCACGCCAAGTTCGGGGTGGCGCCGAGATACAGGACGGATGATCGCTCCGGTCCCGACCACGATCCGCGCTTCACCGTGACCGTAGAGGTCGACGGGATCGGGCCGGAAACGGGGACCGATCGCTCGAAGCGCGGGGCCGAGCAGATCGCTGCCATGCGATTGTTGGAACGCGAAGGTGTTTGGCAGAAACGGTCTGCCGGAAATTGACGGAAGCTATGACGGACAAGCAACAGGACACGGGCGCCGGCAGCACGGCGACCCGCTCGGGCTTCGTGGCGCTGATCGGCGCGACGAATGCAGGAAAGTCGACCTTGGTGAACCATCTGGTCGGCGCGAAGGTATCGATCGTCAGCCACAAGGTGCAGACCACGCGAGCGATCATCCGCGGCATTGCCATCCATGACAGGACCCAGATCGTCTTCATGGACACACCCGGCATCTTCAAGCCGCGCCGCCGGCTGGATCGGGCCATGGTGACGACGGCCTGGGGCGGCGCCAAGGATGCCGACCTAATCATGCTGCTGATCGACAGCGAGCGCGGGCTGAAGGGCGACGCCGAAACGATCCTCGAGGGCCTGAAGGATGTTCCCCAAGCGAAGATCCTGGTCCTTAACAAGATCGACCGGGTTCGCCCGGAGGACCTCTTGAAGCTTGCGGCCGCCGCTAACGAAGTCGTTCCCTTCGAGCGTACCTTCATGATTTCCGCGCTGACCGGCTCCGGCTGCGGCGACCTTATGGACCACCTTGCGGCCGCATTGCCGGAGGGGCCATGGTACTATCCGGAGGACCAGATCTCCGATCTGCCGATGCGCCAGCTCGCGGCCGAGATCACCCGCGAGAAGCTGTTCCTCCGCCTACATCAGGAACTCCCTTACGCGTCCCACGTCGAGACGGAGAAATGGGAAGAGCGCAAGGACGGCTCGGTGCGCATCGAACAGGTGATCTATGTCGAGCGAGACAGTCAGAAGAAGATCGCGCTCGGCAAGGGCGGGGAGGCGATCAAGGCGATCTCGACCGCGGCCCGCAAGGAAATTTCCGAGATCCTGGAACAGCCCGTGCACCTCTTTCTGTTCGTCAAGGTGCGCGAGAACTGGGGCGACGATCCGGAGCGTTTCCGCGAGATGGGACTCGATTTTCCGCGATAAGCGCTCAACGTAGCGGCTATTTTTGGTCATTCGAGGCGGCGAGCCTCTTGTTCAGAAGCGGTCCGATCGTCTCGGCCCGATTGGTCCAGACGTAGCCGGAAAAATTCTCCGGAACGAGGGCGAGCTGTTCGGCGCTGTCGATTCCGGATGTGAAGTCGCCGCCGTGATGGGGCCCGAGCAGGATGATCTCGCTTCCGGCGGCCTGCATTCGGGCAGCAAACCGGTAAGGCCAGCCCCACAGAAAAGGCGCGTAGTTGGCGGGTACCACGATCAGCGTATCGCGGCAGGCCTCCGGCACGATCCCGGTCCAGCCATAGGCGGCATAGCGGCCAAGGCAGGCCATGGTGGATTGCCGGTCGTAGCCCCTCAGCCCGCCGACCAGCCGCAGGGTCTCCTGCGTCGGCGCTCTGCCTCCGTAAACCCCGAAGATCAATTTGCGCCACTCCGGGTGAAACCGCAGCATGACGGCAAGGGTCGCACCTTCCTCGCGCCGCTCGCTCTTGAAGTTGATCAGGAACCGGCCGTGGGGCAGGGCGGTGAAAACTTCCCCCAGCGTCGGCATCTGGCCTTCTCCCTGGCCGCGGAAGGGAAAGGTCTTCCCGCCGTCCGCCGTGTAGCCGTAACCGATATCGAGCGTCTTCAGCTTGGACATCGGCGTCTCTTCCGTAACGCCCGCTCCATTTGTGCGGCAGTCGAGCGTCCAATCGTGGAAGACGGCGAACTGGCGGTCGGGAGTCAGGTGGACATCCAGTTCGATCACCTCGGCGCCGCTGTCGAGTGCTGCGCGCATGGAGGCGATCGTGTTCTCGAGATAGGCATGGCGCGGCGGTTCGATACGCTCAGCCGTGCAGGTGTCGTTGCCCACCTCGTCCAGACTGAAGACCTGATGAATGCCGCGATGGGCGAGAACCTTCGCGGCTCCGGCCGGCGGTGCCACCAGATAGGATGTGTTGAGGAGCCAGATGATGGCGACGATGATGACCGCGACGACGGCGATGACGGCGAGTTTCCTCATCGTGAATCCTCCTCTCGTACCGCGCTCTGCTCGGCACAGCCGCTCCTGCACTTGCGCTGCCACGCTCCCCGTTATGCGGATTGCGAACAAACCGTCACCTCCGCGCGTGATTGACCGGCAGCAGGCCCTATGGGAGGTAGGCTCCCGAACCGCCCAATGCAATGCCGCAGGAGAACTTAGGTGCCGCAGCTCGTCCAGGGAAAATGGGTCAAGAATGATGTCGCCGCAAGCGAGATGAAGGACGGCGCGTTCCATCGCGAGCCGACCCGCTTCCGCTATTGGATCACCACTGACGGACGATCCGGGCCGGACGGCCAGCCGTCATTCGCCGCGGAAGCGGGGCGCTACCGGCTGTTTGTCTCCTATCTCTGCCCATGGGCATCCCGGACGATCGCGATGCGCAACCTCAAGGGACTTCAGGAGATCGTCGGGCTTACGGCCGCAAATCCCGTGCTCGGCGAGGACGGGTGGATCTATGACGAACCTGTGGATGCGGGCACCCGCGTGGGGCGCGTCCGCTATCATCACCAGCTTTATACGGCGAGCGACCCGGGCTATTCCGGGAAGGTCTCCGTCCCCGTGCTCTGGGACATGCAGGAAGGCCGGATCGTCAACAACGAGTCGGCCGATATCCTTCGCATTCTGAACTCGGCCTTCGACCGCTTGACCGGCAACCGCCTCGATCTCTACCCCGCGGCGCTCCGCACCGCCATCGATCGCTGGAACGAGCCGATCTACGCGTGTGTCAACAACGGCGTCTACCGGGCCGGATTTGCCAAGACTCAGGCCGCCTATGACGAAGCCGTCGTAAGCCTATTCGGCATGCTCGATGAACTCGAGCGACATCTCGACGTGAACCGATATCTCGCCGGTGAATATCTGACCGAGGCGGACATTCGCCTCTTCGTAACCCTCGTCCGTTTCGACGTCGCCTATCACGGCGCCTTCAAATGCAATATCCGCCGGATCGAGGATTATCCCTGCCTCTCCAACTACCTGCGCGAGCTCTATCAGTGGCCGGGAATCCGTGAAACGGTCCGGATCGACGATATAAAGCGCGGATATTACGGTATCCAGCACATCAATCCCGCCGGGATCGTGCCGGCGGGCCCGGCGATCGACTTCGATCGCCCGCATGATCGATCCCGTCTTGCCGGCCTCGGGGTTTTCGGCACGTAGCGGGTTGCTCGCCGGCGATGCGCTCCGGCAGGCGTTACCGATGTACTAAGGAAGCAAAGCCTTGAGGGGCCACAGCACAACCCCATTGATTAACCGCCGAACGCCGCTAAGTTAATGTAAGTTCTGATGGATAGGAGCCTCAAGAGGCTGGCCTGACGACATCCCGGTTGCAGCCCCGCGCTTTTGCACGGCGCCAGCCCGCCGGAGGCCGTGCGGCTTGCCCGAGCCGGTTCTCGCTGCTTCCGGACTCAATCGGCGCCGTCCCGGCGCGCACACCTTCCGGAGGCCAACCGAACCGCCCGCTCCATGCGGAAGAACGGATATGCCCGTATAGGTCTGGCGCTGAGGTTGGAAATGAATGCAGCATTGTTGAAGTTGCTTCGCCGTCTTGTCCAGAAGGGAACTCTGACGGTCATTTTTTCATCGGGAAAGAAAGTTGTTCTTGGGGATGGCACGGGGAAGCCCGCGGCCATGCATATAACGGACGCTGAGGCGGAAAAGGCCATATTGTACGACCCCGGCCTAAAATTCGGCGAAATGTACATGGACGGCCGTGTTGTCATCGAAGAGGGCGATATCTTCGACGTCCTGTCGATCATCAAGAGCAACGGTGTGGAAAAAGCGGCGACCTTCCTCAATTCCATCGTCGCCCTCGGGCACGTATTTCGTCAGCAGCTAAAAAGCCGGCTGCCGGTCAACCGCAACCGCTACAATGTCGCCCATCACTACGATCTCGACGGCAAGCTATTCAACCTCTTCCTCGACGAGGACTGGCAATATTCCTGCGCCTATTTCCATCCGCCGGGCATTTCGCTCGACGAGGCGCAGCGCGCGAAGAAGCGCCATATAGCCGCGAAGCTGCTGCTCGAACCGGGCCAGCGGGTGCTGGAGGTCGGTTCCGGCTGGGGCGGCTTGGCTATGTACCTCGCCGAAGCGACGGGCGTCGAAGTCACCGGCATCACGCTCAGCGAGGAGCAACTGAAGGTCTCGCGCGAACGCGCCGCCAGACGCGGGCTGTCCGATCGCGTGCGGTTCGAATTGCAAGACTACCGTACCCTGCAGGGGCGGCAATTCGACCGGATCGTCTCCGTCGGCATGTTCGAACATGTGGGCATCGGCAACTACGGCAATTTCTTCCGCAAGATGAAGGAATTGCTGAAATCCGACGGCGTCATGCTGCTTCATTCGATCGGCCAGGTCTACAAGCCCTGGGCGACCAATCCCTGGATCGAAAAGTATATCTTCCCCGGCGGCTACATCCCGGCGCTTTCCGAGGTCCTGCCGCCGGTCGAGAGCACGCGCCTGCTTGTCAAGGACATCGAGATCCTGCCGATGCACTATGCCTGGACGCTCCGCGCCTGGCGCGAGCGCTTCGTTGCGCGGCGCGAGGAAGCGGTGAAGCTCTATGACGAGCGCTTCTTCCGGATGTGGGAGTTCTATCTCGCCGCCTCCGAAACCGCCTTCCTCTACGACAAGCACTTCATCTTCCAGCTTCAGCTCTCGCCGTCGCTGGGGGCCGTGCCGGTCTCGCGCGATTACATCGAAGCGAAGGAGCGCGAATTGCTGGAGTTCGAGAAAACCCGCTCGCGGCTGGAGCTCGTCGCGGTGTAGCGGGGCGCGCGGTGTTTTTCTGCCCCTCATCCGGCCTGCCGGCCACCTTCTCCCCGCAGGCGGGGAGAAGGGACGCGCGGCGCCGTCTTAGGCTTCCCTGTCCCCGCGGGCGGGGAGAGGGGTAGTCCTCGGGTTAAACACGAGGAGGGGGCATTCCGCTTCGCCTGCTGGATGTTCGGCGCTGCCATCTTCTGTGGAGTGCGAACGAGCGCTCAACCGCCCTCACTTGGCCTTCATGGTCTGCGTCAGTATGGTCCGGCTTGGAAACAGCAGACGGAACGCAGACATGACCGCAAAACCCATCGCCGCCATCATCGCAAGCGAGATCAAGGCGACTGCCGCCCAGGTTGGCGCCGCCGTCGAACTCCTCGATGCCGGGGCGACGGTGCCCTTCATCGCCCGCTACCGCAAGGAGGTCACCGGCGGTCTCGACGACACCCAATTGCGCACGCTCGCGGAACGGCTCACCTATCTGCGGGAGCTCGAAGCGCGCCGGTCGTCCATTCTCGAGTCGATCCGTGACCAGGGCAAGCTCACCGACGAGCTGGAAGGCAAGATCGCCGCCGCCGTAACCAAAGCGGAACTCGAAGACATCTACCTGCCCTACAAGCCGAAACGGCGGACCAAGGCGGAGATTGCCCGGGAGCGCGGCCTCGGGCCGCTCGCCGAGGCGATCCTTGCCGATCGCTCGATCGCGCCGGCCGACCGGGCGGGGGCCTTCCTTTCCGCCGAAGTGCCGGACGTGAAGGCGGCGCTCGACGGGGCCCGCGACATTATCGCCGAAGGCATGACCGAGAACGCCGACCTGCTGGGCCGCTTGCGCAATCACATGCGCGAGGCGGCGTTCCTGCGGGCGAAGGTCGTCGAGGGCAAGCAGGAGGCGGGGGCGAAGTTCTCCGATTATTTCGATCACTCGGAACGCTGGGCAACGGCACCCGGCCACCGCGCGCTGGCGATGCTGCGCGGCTGGAACGAAGAAGTCCTTTCGGTCGACATCGTCGTCGACCAGGAGGCCGCATCTCCGCAAAAGCCGGTCGAGCGCATGATCGCTGCCGCCTATGAGGTCGGCGGGCACCTGCCCGGGGACAAATGGCTGCTGGAGGTGATCGGCTGGACCTGGCGCGTCAAGCTGTCTCTTTCTCTGTCGCTGGACCTCATGCGCGAACTGCGCGAACGCGCCGAGGAGGAAGCGATCCGCGTCTTCGCGCGCAACCTCAAGGACCTGTTGCTTGCGGCACCGGCCGGCTCGCGGCCGACCATGGGTCTCGATCCCGGCATCCGGACCGGCGTCAAGGTCGCGGTCGTCGATGGCACCGGCAAGCTGCTCGATACGACGACAGTCTACCCGTTCCCTCCGAAGAACGACATTCGCGGCACGCAGGCCGAACTCGCGGCGCTCGTCCGCAAGCACAAGGTCGAACTGATTGCCATCGGCAACGGCACCGGCAGCCGCGAAACGGAGAAGCTCGTCGCCGATATGCTCGCCCAGATGCCGGCGCCGAAGCCCACCAAGGTGATCGTTTCCGAGGCGGGCGCCTCCGTCTATTCCGCTTCGGAGACGGCGGCGGCGGAATTTCCCAACCTTGACGTTTCGCTGCGCGGGGCCGTGTCGATCGCCCGCCGGCTGCAGGACCCGCTCGCCGAACTGGTCAAGATCGAACCGAAATCGATCGGCGTTGGCCAATATCAGCACGACGTCGACCAGTCGCACCTCAGCCGCTCTTTGGACGCCGTCGTCGAGGATGCGGTGAACGCCGTCGGTGTCGATCTCAACACCGCATCGGCACCCTTGCTGGCGCGCGTTTCCGGCCTGGGCAAGTCGTCGGCCGAAGCGATCGTGGCGCATCGCGATGCGACGGGCGCCTTCGCAAATCGGCAGCAACTCCTCAAGGTGCCGCGTCTCGGTGCCCGCACCTTCGAGCAATGCGCCGGCTTCCTGCGGATTACCAACGGTTCCGAGCCGCTCGACGCCTCGGCCGTGCACCCGGAGGCCTATGGCGTGGCCAAGAAGATCGTCGCTGCCTGCGGCCGGGACGTGCGCTCGCTGATGGGTGACAGTGCGGCGCTGAAGAAACTCGATCCGCGCAGCTTCGTCGACGAACGATTCGGTCTGCCGACGGTGAAGGACATTCTGTCCGAACTGGAGAAGCCGGGCCGCGATCCGCGCCCGAGCTTCAAGACGGCGACCTTCGCCGAGGGGGTCGACGACATCAAGGATTTGAAGGTCGGCATGCAGCTCGAAGGGACGGTGACCAATGTCGCGGCCTTCGGCGCCTTCGTCGACATCGGCGTGCACCAGGACGGGCTCGTCCACGTCTCGCAGCTTGCCGATCGCTTCGTCAAGGACCCGCATGAGGTGGTGAAGGCCGGCGACGTGGTGCGGGTTCGCGTCACTGAAATCGATGTGGCGCGCAAACGCATCGGGCTCAGCATGCGCAAGGACGGCGGCGCCGAAACCGGACGGGAGGCGAAGGGGCCGTCATCGAGCGCCATCAACCGCAATTCGGCTGCGCGGCCACAGAAATCGCAGGTACCTGCTCAGGGCGCCTTCGGCGCGGCGCTGATGGAGGCGATGAAGAAAAAATAGCCCTGCGTGGAACGGCGCGGCATCAAGGATCGTTACGTGCTCATCGGCGGTGACGCGATGTTCTTCGTGGCTGATGCCGACCATAGGAATGCCGGACTTCGGCGGAACAGGTCAGCGGAAAAACCCTCTTCCGCCGGGAATCCCGGCGAAGGAGGTGCATCGTGGCATGCAATGCAATCCGCGTCTTTCCGCAAGCCGTCCTCTTGGCGGCGGCGTTAACCGTATATCCCCAGACAGCAGGCGCGCAGGGCGTCGTGAATTGCGCCGAACGCGCGCAGGTGATTGAGTTCCTCGCCAAGCAATATTCCGAGAAGCAGGCCGCATTCGGAATGGTCAATCAGCAGGCAGTAATGGAACTCTACGCCGCCGACAACGGCACGTGGACCCTGGTCATAACCGACGTGTCAGGCCGAAGCTGCGTGATCTTGGCCGGCAAGAGCTGGGAGACGATTATTCCCGTTGGCCCGAAGGCCTAGGAGCCAGATAACTTTCAGCGGCCGACCTTGTTTCCGCCATCCGTGATGGCGCGCGCGCCAACGCGCGAAATCCCAATCCCGAACCACCTTTTCAGAACCGACCGCAAGAGCGGGAGCAGGAGATGCATATCTTTGTCCCGCCCCCGTTTCAGTCTCTTCGCCGATCAGTCCGGCCGGCCGACGCTGGCATAGGTGAAGCCGTGCCGGGCGATCTCGTCCTTGCGGTAGATGTTGCGCAGATCGACGAGCAGCGGCGTGCTCATCGTCCGTTTCAGCCGCTTGAAGTCAAGCGCCCGGAACTCGTTCCACTCGGTGACGATCACTAGGGCATCCGCTTCCGCCGCCGCATCATAGGGGTCGCTCGCATAGTCCAGACCCTCGATGACCTTGCGCGCGTTGTCCATACCCTCCGGATCGTAGCCCGTGACCTGGGCGCCCGCATCCTGCAGCGTCTGGACGATGGCGATCGCCGGGCTGTCGCGCATGTCGTCGGTGTTCGGCTTGAAGGTGAGGCCGAGCACGGCGATCTTGCGGCCGCGCACGTCGCCGCCGACCGCAGTGATCACCTTGCGTCCCATGGCCCGCTTGCGGTTGTCGTTGATCGCGACGGTGGTTTCGACCAGCCGTACCGGACTGTCGTGGTCCTGTGCGGTCTTGACGAGCGCCAGGGTGTCCTTCGGGAAGCACGAGCCGCCGTAGCCGGGGCCGGCGTGCAGGAACTTGGCGCCGATCCGTCCGTCGAGCCCAATGCCGCGGGCGACGTCCTGGACATTGGCGCCCACCTTTTCGCAAAGGTCGGCCATCTCGTTGATGAAGGTGATCTTCATCGCCAGGAAGGCGTTGCCGGCATATTTGATCAGTTCCGAGGTGCGGCGCGAGGTGAAGACCAGCGGTGCCTGGTTCAGATACAGCGGGCGATAGACTTCGGTCATCACGTCGCGGGCGCGCTGGTCGTCATCCGCAAGGCCGATGACGATTCGGTCGGGCCGCTTGAAATCATCGATCGCCGCGCCCTCACGCAGGAACTCCGGATTGGACACGACGGCAAAGTCCGCCTCCGGATTGGTTTCGCGGATAATGCGTTCGACTTCGTCGCCGGTGCCGACCGGGACGGTCGACTTGGTGACGACGACGGTAAAGCCATTGAGATTGGCAGCGATCTCGCGTGCGGCGGCATGGACATAGGAGAGGTCCGCGTGGCCGTCGCCGCGGCGCGACGGCGTGCCGACGGCGATGAAGATGACGTCGCTGCCGGAAACGGCGGGCGCGAGGTCGGTGGTGAAGTGCAGGCGCCCTGCAGCGACGTTGCTGGCGACCAGATGGTCGAGCCCCGGCTCGAAGATCGGGATCTCGCCCTTCTTAAGCGCCGCGATCTTGCTCTCGTCCTTGTCGAGGCAGACGACGTCGTGGCCGAAATCCGCGAAACAAACGCCGGAAACGAGGCCGACATAGCCGGCGCCAATCATCGTAATCTTCATCCGCTCTTCCTTTGTTGTTGAGTCCTTATCGAGCCTTGGGAGCTACGCATCCATTGATAGGCAAATAGGACCGTTTTTCGACCTGCAAATGACAGGGGCGTTTTCCAAGGCGACGAATCGCTCGGTTGTCCTCAGGCGTGGGCCGCTGCAGGGCGATAATATTGCTCATACCACTCGACGAAACGAGCGACGCCTTCCTCGACGTCGATGGTCGGCTTGAAGCCGGTCAGCGCCTCGAGCAGATCCGGTGAGGCGTAGGTCCGCGGCACGTCGCCCATCTGCATCGGCAGCATGTTGCGCATAGCCGGCCTGCCGACGGCCTTCTCGACAGTCTCGACGAAGGTCATCAGCTCCACCGGCTGGCCGCCGCCGACATTGACGACGCGAAACGGCGCCTGTCGGGAAAGCGTGTCCTGCGCCAGTTCCGGGCCGACGCGATTGGCTTCGCAGGGCGCCACGTGGGAAAGCCGCAGGATGCCTTCGACCAGGTCGTCGATATAGGTGAAGTCACGGCTCATCCGGCCCTCTCCATAGATATCGATCGGCCGGCCGTTAAGGATGGCATCGACGAATTTGAAGAGCGCCATATCGGGCCTGCCCCAGGGACCATAGACGGTGAAGAACCGGAAGGCGGTGGTCGGCACCTTATAGAGATGGGCGTAGCTGTGAGCCATCACCTCCATCGATTTCTTCGTCGCCGCATAGAGCGTCATCGGCTCGTCGGTCCGATCGGCCTCGGCAAAGGGTATCTTCTCATTGGCGCCATAGATCGACGAGGTCGATGCCAGCATCAAATGCTTCGGGCCGATCGCCCTGGCAAGCTCGAGCACGTTCCAGGACCCGAGAAGGTTGGCGTCCACATAGGCCTTCGGATTTTCAAGGCTGTAGCGGACGCCCGCCTGCGCGGCCAAATGGATGATGACCTCCGGTTCCGCAAGCTCTGCGGCGCGGTCGAGCGCGGAGCGGTCCTCGAGCATCGCGGTTACGGCCTTGAAGCCGTTGGAGCGCTCCAGGATGGCGTGACGGCGCTCCTTGAGCGTCACGTCGTAATAGGGCGTCATGCCGTCGAAGCCGACAACGAAATGCCCATCGTCGATCAGCCGCTTGGCGACATGAAAGCCGATGAAGCCCGCGGTGCCGGTAATGAAGTAACGCACGGAAATGCCCCCGGTCTTCTTGAACTCGATCGTTCATACGAAGAAAGCCGGGCAATGGAAAGACGAAACCGTCACTCCGGCTCACCGTCGAGTTGCTGCTGCAGGGCCGTGAGCACGGACATCGCATGGCCGGAATACTGGCTGATCCAGCGGTCGTGAATGGCTCGGATTGGCAGGGCATTCAAATGGTTCCATCGTTCCCGCCCTTCGCGCCTGGTCAGAACGAGATTTGCCTCCTCCAGCACTTTCAGGTGCTGCATCACGGTGCAGCGGTCGAGATCGGAAAATCGCTCGCACAGCATGCCTGTCGTGCGGGGCGCCTCCTTCAGCGCATCGAGAATCTGACGGCGCCGGCCATTGGCCAGGGCCTTGAAAACCGCGTCGTCCTTCGAATCAATTGACATGTTATATTTTTATAACATATTATGCCCGAAGACAATCGAGAGGAGGTCGTCATGGCTTTCGAATTTCGTGTGAACGGGCGCATTGCCCGTCCCGTCGAGGAGGTCTTCGACGCGGTCGTCAATCCCGACAAGCTCAGCCGCTATTTCGTGACGCTCGGCGGCGTCAGCGGTCCGCTGGTCGCCGGCGCCACGGTGACCTGGTGGGGTGAAGTCCCGGTCGAGGTGGAGGTGGTCGAGCCCCATGAACGGATCGTCTTCCGCTGGGGCGCAATGGTTGCGAAGGAAGAGTCCCCATACCAGACGCGAGTCGAAATGCGATTCCAGCCGCTCGAGGACGGAGCCACCATGGTGACCATTGCCGAAAGCGGCTGGCGCGAAAACCAGCAGGGGCAGAAGAGCTCGTATCTTAACTGCGAGGGATGGTCGCAGATGCTCGCCTGCATGAAGGCCTGGGTCGAGTACGGCATCAACCTCCGAGAGGGCTATTATGTCAGCGAGCTCTCCGGCAAGCCGGCGCTCGAGCCGCAGGTGTAGGGGATCGCGTGATGTCAGTGGAGATGAAGGGCGGCATCAACATCGCTATGAAGGTGCCGAGTCATGAATACGAGGCCGTGCTGGCCTTCTACCGGGACGTCGTCGGTCTGCCGCCATTCGACGAGAAACTGCCGGCCAAGGGCTTCATACTCGGGCCGAATCGGCTTTGGATCGACGAGATGCCGCATTTGAGCCAGGCTGAAGTCTGGCTGGAACTGTTCACCGACGATCACGTAGCGGCCTTGAGCCATCTCGTCGCGAACGGCGCGGTGCGCTGCGATGCGGTCGAGGATCTGGGCGAAGCCTTTCGCGGCGGCTGGGTGATGAACCCGGCCAATATCGTCCATCTCGTGCGCGAGCCGGACGCCTGGTAGCGTCTCAGAATGCCAGCGGTGCCTCTTCGGCGGGCGTCTGCATGGGAGGAGCATCGACCGGCGGCATGGCCGGTTCCATCGGCGACTGCGCCTGGATCACCACCACTCGGGTGCCTTCCTGCACGCGGTTATAGAGATCGATGATGTCCGGGTTGAACATCCGGATACAGCCGCTCGAAACGGCGTTGCCGATCGACCAGGCCTCGGTCGTGCCGTGAATCCGGAACAGCGTGTCCTTGCCATCCTGATAGAGATAGAGCGCCCGTGGCCCAAGCGGATTGGTCGGGCCCGGATCCATGCCGTCGGCAAGCGGGCCATAGCGTTCCGGCTCGCGGGCGACCATGTCCGAGGTCGGTATCCAGCGGGGCCATTGGGCCTTGCGGCCGATGCGCGCCTCGCCGGCAAATTCCAGCCCCGCCTTGCCGACGCCGATCCCGTAGCGCAGCGCCATGCCGCCGCCCTGCACGAGATAGAGGTATCGGTCCGGCGTGTCGATGACGATCGTGCCCGGCGGCTCGTGGGTGACGTAGGGCACCTGCTGCCGCAGGAAGCGCGGATCGACCTTGCTTATGTCGGTGGCAGGCAAGGGGAACGCCTCGTCCGGCTGCGGTCCGTACATCGCCGTGAAATAGGGATCCGGTCCCCGCGGCCGGGGCGGCTGCGCGGTACTCGTCGCACAGCCCGCCAGCGCGGCCAGAACAAGGAGGAGCGTGAGAGGCTGGACGAGGCGGGAAACACACATACTCCAAACACTCCTGGTGGTTGTCCGTGGGGACGGCAGCCGCTTCGTACAGGAAGGCTGGCCGCGATTCGGCTGGACAATGATAGAATTGTAGTGCGGCGAACAGGTCCCGGAAAGGGCGACGGTCGCTGGTCTGGGTGGCCCAGGGGCGCGGCCCGATTTACGCGCCATCTTCGCTTGATCCGCTTTCCGCAGCGGGTGTATGCCTTTTCCATGCAATGGAGCGATCAGGCCATCATTCTCGGCATCCGGCGGCACGGCGAAAGCTCTGTCATCGCCGAGGCCATGACGTCCGCGCATGGGCGGCATCTTGGGCTCGTGCGCTCCGGCCGCTCGCGAACGATGCAGCCGGTGCTGCAGCCGGGCAATTCGGTGGAAGTCACCTGGCGAGCCAGGCTCGACGAACATCTCGGCGAGTTCCGCATCGAGCCGCTCGAACTGCGCGCCGCCAGACTGATGGAGGCGGCGACCTCGGTCTACGGCATCCAGGCGCTTGGCGCCCTGCTGCGGCTGCTGCCGGAGCGCGATCCGCATCCCCATCTTTACGAGGCGCTCGCCGTGATCGTCGACCACCTCGAGGACCCGGCCGACGCCGGCGAATTGTTCGTGCGCTTTGAACTGGCGGTCCTGAACGATCTCGGCTTCGGCCTCGATCTTTCCGAATGTGCTGCGACCGGCGCCCGGGCCGAACTTGTCTACGTGTCGCCGAAAACGGGTCGCGCCGTCAGCCGTGCGGCCGGCGCACCCTATGCGGAGCGCATGCTTGCGCTTCCGGATTTCCTCTCGGGAGGGGACAGCGCGGCCGATTACGACAGCCTCGCCGCGGCCTTTCGCCTGACGGCCTATTTCCTCAATCGCCACGTCTATGAACCGCGCGGCGTCGACGTTTCCTCGGCGCGAGACGGTTTCGTCCATGCGACACTGAAGGCGCTGAAGCCGGTCCCGCCCCCGGCAGCATGAGATGCGAAACAGGTGCCGCACCTTCAATGCGGCACCCGAACCGGCAATTCGGCCTTAGAGCGCGTCGCTTTGGACGGAGCCGTGCAACGCGCTTCAGGTCTTTGCTCTATGCATGTCGTTGTCCCGAAACCGCTGAGCACTTTCGGGCGGCATGCATCAGGCGATCTTGCCGCCGCCCTGCTTGGTCACGGCGACCACTGCCGGGCGCACCGGCATGTCGTCGCGGAAGTCGGGCCAGCGCGTTGCCGGCTTCTCGTAAGTGGCAAGGCCGGCATCGCCCGGGTGCTGAACGGCGAGGAAGAAGGTGTCGCTCGTCGGGTTGAAGCTTGGGCCGCACATTTCCGCGCCGACCGGAACCCGGAAGAACAGCTTCGATGTGCCGCGTCCTTCGCCTTCGGTTTCGATCGCCCAGACGCCATCGGTGCGGCCCGTCTCTTTCTCGTTATTGCCGTCGGTCGATACCCACAGGCGGCCGTCCGAGTCGATCGCGCAATTGTCCGGCATGCCGAACCAGCCGTTCTTCGTCGTCGCCGTCGAGAAGGAAGCACCGACTTCCGCAACGCTCGGGTCGCCGCATTTCAGCAGGATGTCCCATTTGGATTTCGTCGAAGCGAAATCGCCATCCGTTTCGGAGATCTCGACAATGTGGCCGAAGGCGTTCTTGGCGCGCGGATTGGCAGCGTCCGCCTCTTCCTCCTTGCGCTTGGTGTTGTTAGTCAGCATGGCATAGACCTTGCCGGTCTTCGCGTTGGGCTGGATGTCTTCCGGCCGGTCCATCTTGGTGGCGCCGAGCGCATCGGCGGCAAGCCGGGTGTTGATCAGGACGTCGGCCTGCGAGGCAAAGCCGTTCTCGGTCGTCAGCGGGCCCTCGCCATGGATGATCGGCATCCAGGTGACCGTGCCGTCCTCGTCGAATTTCGCTACGTAGAGCGTGCCTTCGTCGAAGAGGTCCATGTTGGCGGCGCGGTCGTTCGGATTGTAGGTGCCCTTCGTCACGAACTTGTAGACATAGTCGTAACGCTCGTCGTCGCCGCTATAGAGAACGACGCGGCCATCCTTGTTGACGATCGATTCGCAGCCCTCATGCTTGAAACGGCCGACGGCGGTGCGCTTCTTCGGCACCGAGGTCGGGTCGAGCGGATCGACCTCGACGACCCAGCCGAAGCGGTTGGCCTCGTTCGGATCCTTCGATACGTCGAAGCGCTCGTAGAACTTCGACCACTCATATTGGCTGCCGGGCGCGCCGAGACGCTTCAGCTGCTTGAATTCCGGATGATCCTCGGCGAGCTCGCCGCCGAAATAGCCGTTGAAGTTTTCCTCGGCCATCATGTAGGTGCCCCAGGCGGTGACGCCGCCGGCGCAATTGTTGATGGTGCCGAAGACTTTCCTGCCGGTCGGGTCGGCTACGGTCTTGACGCGGTCATGGCCGGCCACCGGACCGGAGAGCTGCATTTCGGTATTTGCCGTGATGCGGCGGTTGTACTTGCCGTCGAGAACCGGCTGCCACTTGCCGTCAACCTTGCGGATCTCGACGACCGTGCCGCCATGGGCGGCCATTTCGATGTCGACCAGTTCCTTGGTGTATTCGCCGAGAACGACCTTGTCCTCCTCCTTGCCGTCCTCCGTCACCTTTTCGACGCGGGCGAAGTTCGGGAACATGATCTCGGCGTTGGTGTATTCATGGTTGACGACCAGCAGGCCATGGTCTGGGCTCCCGTCCAGGGGGATGAAGCCAACATAGTCGTTGTTGTAGCCGAACTGACGGCCCTGCGCTTCGGCGGTCTGCTTGAGCGGATCGAATTCGGGGCTGTCAGCGAAGATCTTGTCGCCCCAACGCAACAGGATGTCGGCGTCGTAGCCTTCAGCGACGTGATGCTTCTCGTCGACGCCGGCCTCGATCTCCTTGAAGTCGAAGCGGGACGCGCTCTCGGCGCGAGCTTCATCGGCCGAAAGCAGCGCAAGCGGGCTGACCGTCGTCGAAATGGCGGCAACCGCAAGGGATCCGCCAAGGAACGACCGACGCGAGAAGCGACGGTTGATGATGTCGCCCATGGTCGGGTTAGTGGAACAGTTCTGGCCGATATCTTCCAGCTCCTCCCTCTGTTCCGTCAGCGTCTTGAATTCGGTTTCTTCCGTCGAGCCGAGATGCTTGTCCATGGTCATTCTCCCCATTTGAACGATTGAAGCGCCGCCTGTGGTCGGCGTCCATCCTCGCTCTACCAGCTAGCTCGTGACAGTTCTGCGACAATACCGTGAAGAACCATGAAGAGTTTGCGGCTCTTCTGCCGCTGGAGACAGTTGGACCTGCGGCACAATCCTGCGGTTGCAAGAAGGAGAAAGTTCAAGCGGCATGTCTCCGCTGGCATTCCGGGCTAACTTGTGCGAATCGTTCACGAGTCGTCGTGGTGCCGGGGGGGGCCCATGCTTGAGTTTATCGCCCTTGTTGCCTTTGTCTTGGCGCTTGCCGCTTTCCTCGGCGGCCGCAGGACTGCGGACCGGCTGGACGCCGAAATCGAAAGTCTGAAGACTGAGATCGCCCGGCTCGCGACGCAGGCCCCTGAAGAGGTCGTGCCCGATCCTGCGGCATCTGCGCCAACAGAGGCCGAGGCAGCGACTGTGCCAGAGGTCGGCGAAGAGGCGGTGCAGGGGCCGTGGTCGCAGGCGCGCGAGGGGGCGCAGATTTTCGGCAGTGCCCCGGCGGGCGCCGAGACGGGCAGCGAGTCTCCCGTTGTAGCGACTGCCGAACCCGCAGCCGCGCGGTCTGCGGAGAGCCTCGAGAGCCGTATCGGCGGACGCTGGCCTGTCTGGGTCGGCGGACTTGCGCTGGCGCTCGGCGGCTTTTTCCTGGTGCAGTACTCGATCGAGGCCGGGCTTTTGAGCCCGGCGGTCCGGCTCACGCTCGCTGCGGTCTTCGGCCTTGTGCTCGGGGCCGCCGGTGAAGTGATCCGGCGCCGGGCGGTGCCGACGATTTCCGACCGGTTCCGCAATGCGATGATTCCCGGCGTGCTGACCGCAGCCGGCGCCGTTACGCTGTTCGGCGTCGTCTATGCGGCGCATGGCATCTACGGCTACATCGGGACGGCGCCGGCGTTCGCGCTGCTGGCGCTGATTTCGCTGGCGACCGTCGGCCTGTCGCTGCTGCATGGCCAGGCGCTTGCCGGTCTTGGTCTGCTTGCGTCGTTGCTGACCCCTCTCTTCGTCTCCAGCGGCGAGCCGCGGCCGTGGGTGCTGTTCGCGTTTCTCTCGGTCGCCTGGCTCGCGACGCTTGCCGCCTCGCGCCTGCGCCGCTGGACGATCGTGCCGACGCTCGCAAATGCCGGCCTCGGCCTTTGGGGACTGGCCTATATCGCGTTGGCCGCGCCTTTCGAGGCCCCGCCGGTCGCCGCCGCGCTCTTGGTGATGGTCGTCGGCGTCGGTTTGATCTGGCCCGGCGGCGTCGAGCGCGCGAGCGGTGCAACGGCGGAAACAATCGCATCGCCAGCCGCGGCTCGGGGCCCTTGGGAGACGCTCTTCACGCCGCCCCATGCGGCGATCTCGCTGTCGGCGGCAATCGTGGCGGCACTCCTTGCGCTTCTCTTTATCAGCCCGGCGGTCGAGGCGGCGCGATTCCCGATCGCCGAATTCGTCGTCGTCACCGCGGGTCTCGCCGGCATCGGCGCCCTGCGGGCCACTGCGGCCTATCCGGCGTTGCTCGCGTCTCTTGCTGCCGTCGTCGGGACGTGGACGCTGACCGCACTCAGCGGCGTCCTTGCCTATCTCGACCCGACATTGGCGTCGCCGGAGATCGTCGTTCCGGGGCGGGCTGCCATGCTGACGGCGATGGTGCTCGCGGCGCTCTTCCTGCTGCTCGCCTCGGCGGTGCTTTCGCGCCTCGCGGAGCATCGGCAATTTGCCATTCTTTGGGCCGGCATCGCTGCCGTCGTGCCCGGCACTCTCATCGGAATGTCGTTCCTTATGACCGGCAATTTCGCATTCGACCTGCCGCATGGGCTTTCCGCCTTTGCGGGCGGCCTGTTCCTCCTCGGCCTCGTCGAATGGCTCTCCCGCCGCAACGCCGAGGGACGCGAACTCGATCTCGCAATCGGGCTGCTCGCCTTGGGTTCCCTCGGACTCTTCGTCATCGGCCTGCATGCGTGGACGGACGGGCTGGTGACGACGCTTGCAATCGCGTTCCTCGGCGCCGGCTACACCTTTGCGACGCGTCTCCGCACCTGGCCGGTCCTGCCCTGGGTGACAGTTGCCGCCGGCATCGTCGTACTGGCGCGGATCGCCTGGGAGCCGACCATCGTCGGCCCCGGCAGCCTTGGAACGACGCCGGTCTTCAATGCACTCCTGCCGGGCTACGGCATTCCGGCACTGCTGCTCGTCGGCTGCGCCTATTTCCTGCGCGCTTCCGCGGATTTGCGCCTGCGCAACCTTTTGCAGGCGCTCGCGAGTCTCTTCGTGCTGCTGACGCTCGCGATCCTGGTGCGCCATGCGATGAATGGCGGCGTTCTCGACAGCTCCGTTCCGAGCCTTGGCGAGCAGGCGATCTACACGCTGCTTGCGATCGGCGCTTCCGGCATCTTCATGACGCTCGACGGCAGATCGCCAAGCCCGGTGTTCCGCTACGGCGGGATGGTACTCGGCGTGCTCTCGATGCTGTCGGTGCTCTCGGCGCATCTCGTCGGGCTTAACCCCTATTTCAGCGGCGAGCTGCTCGGCAGAATCCCGTTCTTCGACCTCCTCTTCATCGGCTATCTGCTGCCCGCCATCGGCTATGCCGGCCTTGCCTGGTATGCCCGCGACCGGCGTCCGCAGCCCTATGTGGTGGCGCTTGCCGTCAGCGGCGCCGTGCTTGCCTTCGCCTGGGCCACCTTGAGCGTGCGCCGCTTCTGGCAGGGCGAAAGCGTGGCCGACTGGAAAGGCTTCCTGCAGGGAGAGACCTACACCTATTCGGTGGTCTGGCTGGTGCTTGGCGTTCTGCTGCTCGTTGTCGGCTCACGCTTCAACACGAAGAGCATCCGCATCGCCTCGGCCGTGCTGGTCTTCATTGCCGTGCTCAAGGTCTTTCTCGTCGACATGTCGAATCTCGAGGGCTTCCTGCGGGCACTCTCCTTCATCGGCCTCGGCGGCGTGCTGATCGGCATCGGGCTCTTCTACCAAAGGATACTTTCCAGCAGCGGCAACGGTGCGGCTGATCCCCCGGCCGCAGTTTCGACTGCGACCGACAATATGGGCGAGGGGGCAAGCAGGGCATGACGCGCCTCGCCGCCTTGGCTGGCGCCTTCGCGCCGCACGAGGAGCTTGCCGGCGAGCTCCTGCCGCATGCCTTCTCCAGCGACGATGGGTCCCACGACGCCGCGCACCTCATCCGCGTCTGGAAGAATGCGGCCCGCATACAGGCGGAGGAGGGCGGCGACAGCCGGCAACTCGCGGCCGCCGTCCTGCTGCACGATTGCGTCGCCGTCGAGAAGAACTCACCTTTGCGGGCTGGCGCATCGCGGCTCGCCGCCGAAAAGGCATGGCAAATTCTCGACGGCCTCGGCTGGCGCACGCTGGAAATCTCGGCCGTTGCCCATGCCATTCTGACCCACAGCTTCTCGGCCGATATCGCGCCCGAGACGCTCGAGGCGAAAATCCTGCAGGATGCCGATCGGCTTGACGCGATCGGCATGGTCGGCGCCGCCCGCTGCTTCTACATCGCCGGCCGCATGGGAAGCGGCCTCTACGATCCACTCGATCCCCTCGCAGAGGACAGACCGCTCGACGATAAGGCCTTTGCAATCGACCATTTCGAGACGAAACTCTTCCGCCTCGCAGACGGTTTCCAGACTTCGGCGGGGCGTCGCTTTGCCCTGGAGCGGCAAAGCCGGCTTCGCAGCGTGCTTGCCATGCTGCTCGATGAAATTTAGACCGATTTTCAGTAAGTTGCGGCCGCGCGATGAATCAGCTCGCGAACCGCCTGAATCGATCTCTGAACTTGGAAAGACGCGATGAAAGTCACCGGTCTCAATATCCATCCCCTGAAAAGCGGTCGCGCCGTGCCGCAGACGGCGGTGACGGTCCATCTCGACGGGCTGGCGGGCGACCGACGGTTCATGCTGGTCGAGCCCGATGGCCATTTCATCACCCAACGCGAATTGCAGGTGCTTGCCCAGGTCGACGCGACGCATATCGAAGGCGGCTTGCACCTGAAGATGAACGGCAACCAACTGTCCGTGCGCTTCGATCCGGATAGCCGGCTCGATGTCCGCGTCTGGTCGAGCGACGTGAATGCAGCCGTTGCCGGTGATGACGTGAACGAAACGCTGTCGGCCTGGTTCGGCCGACCGGTGAAGCTCGTGCATATGGACGAAGAGGCCGAACGCTTCGTCGGCGCCGAATGGGCCGGCACTGCCGCGCCGGTCGGCTTTGCCGACGGCTTTCCGGTGCTGATCACCACGACCGGGTCGCTCGCAGACCTCAATCGCACGCTCGTCGAGAAGGGGCAGGAGCCGGTCGGCATGGAGCGCTTTCGCACGAACATCCTCATCGATTGCGACGATCCCTGGGCCGAGGACCTGTGGGAGACCCTGGAGATAGCCGGCATTGCTTTCGATCTCGTCAAACCTTGCGCTCGATGCATCGTGACCACCCAGGACCAGACGACCGGCGAACGCATCGGCGGCAACCCGATTCAAGGGCTGGCGGAAAAGCGCATGTCCGCTGACCGCCGGGTGCCGGGGGTGCTCTTCGGCTGGAATGCCGTGCCAAGGGGCGAGGGAACTATCAGGATCGGCGACGAGGCGAGCATCGTGCGACGGCGTACGGAGCGCTGGCCGATGAAACTTCGCGGCACCGGTTGAGCTGAAGCCAGGCGGTCCGCTATCAATTCCTGTGATTGTCCCGTCAATTAATTTGGCTTTGCGCGGACTGGGGAGCGACATAGGATGGCCCCTCAAAAAATCGGAGCTTTCCATGTCTGCTGCCACCCCAGCCGCTACGCGTTCAACCGACCACCTGCCTTGGCTGATCATTGCCGCCGGCTCCATCATCGCGATGCTGACCTTCGGTCCGCGCTCGGCCATGGGCTTCTTCCAATTGCCGATGCTCGCCGACACCGGCTGGGACCGGACGACCTTCGGTCTCGCCATGGCGATCCAGAACCTCTGCTGGGGTCTCGGCCAGCCGTTTTTCGGGGCGCTGGCCGACAAGTTCGGCACCTGGCGCATGCTGGCGCTCTCGGGACTGCTCTATTCCAGCGGCCTTTTCATCATGGCCTTCGCCAGCGCGCCGATCTGGCTGCATGTCGGCGGCGGCGTGCTGGTCGGTCTCGGCGTCGCTTCCGGTTCCTTCGGTATCGTGCTGTCGGCCTTTGCGCGCAACGTCGCGCCCCATCATCGTTCCTTCGTCTTCGGCATCGGCACGGCGGCGGGTTCGGCCGGCATGTTTCTCTTCGCGCCGCTGAGCCAGGGGCTGATCTCCGCCTATGGCTGGTCCGACAGTCTCGTCTATCTCGGCTTCCTGATGCTGCTGGTACCGCTCTTCGCCATTCCGTTGCGCGGCAATGCCTCGTCCGGGCGACACGCCGAAGCGCTTTCCAAACAGACCGTCGGCGAGGCCTTGAAGGAAGCCTTCGGGCACAGGAGCTACCTGCTGCTCGTCTCCGGCTTCTTCGTCTGCGGCTATCAGGTCGCCTTCATCACCGCGCATTTCCCGGCCTATCTCGGCGACATCGGCATCGATGCGCGCTATGCGGTGATCGCCCTCGCTTTGATCGGTTTCTTCAATATCATCGGTTCGCTGTCGGCCGGTTTCATCAGCCAGCGCTATTCGAAGCCCTACTTCCTGGTGTGGATCTACCTTGGGCGCTCCGTCGCCGTTGCGGCCTTCCTGCTTTTGCCTCAGTCACCGACATCGGTCGTCATCTTCTCGGTAGTCATGGGCCTGCTGTGGCTGTCGACGGTCCCGCCGACCAACGCGCTCGTGGCGATCATGTTCGGCACGCGCCACCTTGGCCTTTTGGGCGGCGTGGTCTTCCTCTCGCACCAGATCGGCTCATTCCTCGGCGTCTGGATGGGCGGCTATCTCTACGACCGCTTCGGGTCCTATGATCCGGTCTGGTGGCTTGGTGTCGCACTCGGCGTCTTCGCGGCCATCGTTCATTGGCCGATCGAGGAGAGGGGCGTCGCCCGTCCAGCCATGGCTTGAATATGAATGTCGCGCCCGAGATGTCTCGGGCGCGACATTCATGCCTTGAAATCTGTCACAAAACTTTCTAAATCAGTCGCCGCGGCTCAGCCGCTTTTGTTTTGACCCAATTATGCTCAGATTGAGCATAATTGGCAGGCCGGAAAACGGCGAGAGAGGAGAGCCCGATGACCAGTCTTGACCTTCGCACGAATGCGTCTGCTGCGCCGGCGTTCGTGAGCGCTGCGGCACGCTTCGGCGTCATCGACAAGCCGGACCTCGCCTTCACGTCGGCGATCGCCCGCGAGACCGAGCATCTCTACGCGAAGGTCAAGGATTTCATCCCTGCATTCGAGTGGGCCGCCTATGCGCCCTACGTGCATGCGATCAACCGGCTAAAGAAGGAGCGCAACGCCGTCATCCTGGCGCACAACTACCAGACGCCGGACATCTTCCACTGCGTTGCCGACATTGTCGGCGATTCGCTGCAGCTCGCCCGCGACGCCACCAAGGTCGATGCAGAAATCATCGTCCAGTGCGGCGTCCACTTCATGGCCGAGACGTCGAAGCTGCTCAATCCGGAAAAGACCGTGCTGATTCCCGACGCCAAAGCCGGCTGCTCCTTGTCCGAATCGATCACCGGCGCCGATGTGCGCCTGCTTAAGCAGCGCTATCCCGGCGTACCGGTCGTCACCTATGTCAACACGTCCGCCGACGTGAAGGCGGAGACCGATATCTGCTGCACCTCGTCCAACGTGCTCGCCGTTGTCGAAAGCCTCGAGTCCGACACGGTGCTCTGCATTCCGGACGAATATCTGGCGATGAACGTCGCCCGCCAGACCAACAAGAAGATCCTGACCTGGAAGGGCCATTGCGAGGTCCACGAGCGCTTCACGGCGGCCGAGCTACTCGCCTACAAGGAGGCCAATCCGGGCATCGAGATCATCGGCCATCCGGAGTGCCATCCGGACGTGATCGAAGTCTGCGACTTCTCCGGCTCCACCTCCGGCATGATCAACTATGTCAAGGACAAGCGGCCACAGCGCGTGCTGCTCGTCACCGAATGCTCGATGGCGTCCAACATCCAGGCGGAAGTCGAAGGCGTCGATTTCGTCAAGCCGTGCAACCTCTGTCCGCACATGAAGCGTATCACGCTGCCGAAGATCCTCGACAGCCTGCTCAACATGACGGAAGAGGTTCTGGTCGATCCGGCGATCGCCGGTCGCGCGCGCCTTGCAGTCGAGCGCATGGTGAACCTCAAGCAGTAATCGCGCCCGGGCACCCGTGCAGGCCGTTGGAGGAGTTACCGAGCCATGCTGACCGATCATTTCCGCCCGCAGTCCTTTAACGGGATCGATGACATCGTCATCGTCGGCGGCGGCCTTGCCGGGCTTTTCTGCGCGCTGAAGCTGGCGCCGCGGCCCGTTACCATTCTTGCCGCCGCGCCGATCGGCCACGGCGCCTCCTCCGCCTGGGCACAAGGCGGCATTGCCGCGGCAATGAGCACGGGCGACACCGTCGAGAAACACGTCGCCGACACGGTCGCCGCCGGCGCCGGCATCGTCGACGAGAAGATGACACGGATGATGGTCGCCGAAGGCCCGGCGCGCATCCACGACCTGCTTGAATACGGCGTGCCCTTCGACCGGGATCTCGAGGGCAAGCTGATCCTGTCGCGCGAGGCTGCGCATTCCGAGCGGCGCATTGTGCGCGTCAAGGGCGACATGGCCGGCAAGGCGATCATGGAGGCGTTGATCGCCGCGGTGCGCAACACCCCGTCGATCCGCGTGATCGAAGGCTATGTGGTCGAGGAGCTGGTGCGCGAGGGCCGCTTCATCTCCGGCGTCGTGGCGCGGCCGGATGCCGGCCAGTCGAAGACACGCGTATCCTTTCCGGCGCGCGCCGTGGTGCTTTGCTCCGGCGGCGTCGGTCACCTTTACGCCGTCACCACCAATCCCTGGGAAGCCTGCGGCCAGGGCGTCGGCATGGCGGCACGGGCAGGCGCCATCATCGCCGATCCGGAATTCGTGCAGTTCCACCCCACCGCTATCAATATCGGCAAGGATCCGGCTCCGCTCGCGACCGAGGCTCTGCGCGGCGACGGTGCGATCCTCGTCAATTCGAAGGGCCGCCGCTTCATGCTCGATATCCATCCGGATGGCGAGCTCGCGCCGCGTGACGTCGTATCCCGCGGCGTCTTTGACGAAGTGAAGGCCGGGCGCGGCGCCTTTCTCGACTGCACCAAGGCGGTCGGCAGGGACTTCCCGGACCTGTTCCCGACCGTCTACGCTTCCTGCATGGCGGCCGGCATCGATCCGGTGACGCAACCGATCCCAGTCGCGCCGGCGGTCCATTACCACATGGGCGGCGTGCTGACGGATGGGGAGGGCCGCACCTCGATCGATGGCCTCTGGGCGGCCGGCGAGGTGACCTCGACCGGCGTCCATGGCGCCAATCGGCTTGCCTCCAACTCCCTGCTCGAGGCGGTCGTCTTCGCGGCCCGGATTGCCGAAAACATCAAGGGCACGCTCCCCGCACCGAAGCTCACGGAATGGGGCGACAATGCCGGCGAGAATGACGATCCGGTGACCGTTGAGGACAGCCCACCCTTCAGGCGGCTGCGCGGTCTGATGAGCGAGTGCGTCGGCGTGGTGCGCACGCGCGAAAGCCTGCTGCACGCGATCCGCGAGATCGCCGAGCTGGAGCGGGTCAATACGCGGCTGCGCTTCGCCAATATCATCACCACGGCCAAGCTCATCGCGGTCGCCGCCCTGCAGCGGGCCGAAAGCCGCGGCGGCCATTTTCGCGCCGATTGCCCGGCCGAACGCCCGGAATGGCAGCGGCGCACCTATCTGACGCTCGCACAAGCGGAGCGCCTCGCCGCCGAGGCAGCCGAGACGGAGCCGGCTTGAGGCCGGCTGTCATTGCCGCAGAGACAACGACGAAATCGGAAAGAAGATCATGACCGTCGCCCTACGTCCGGAACTGCCCGCCCTTCTGGTCGAGGAGCAGGTGAAATCGGCGCTTCTCGAAGACCTCGGCCGAGCCGGCGACATCACCACTTTGGCGACAATCGGCCTCGATCTGACGGCGACGGCGAATATGAGCGTGCGCGAGGCGGGCGTCGTCGCCGGGCTGGAACTGGCGCGCACGGCCTTCCGCCTCGTCGATTCTTCGATCCGCTTCGAAGCGTTGGTTGAGGACGGCGATCGCGTCGCGCCGGGCACCACGGTCGCCCGGATCTCGGGCCGCGCCCGAGGCGTGCTTTCGGCGGAGCGGGTCGCGCTCAATTTCCTCATGCACCTCTCGGGGATTGCCAGCTACACGGCGAAGTTCGCCGACGAGATCGCTCACACGGCGGCCAAGGTCTGCTGCACCCGCAAGACCATTCCCGGCCTTCGCGCGCTGGAGAAATACGCCGTTCGCCTGGGCGGCGGCTCCAATCATCGCTACGGCCTCGACGACGCGGTGCTGATCAAGGACAACCATATCGCCGTCTCGGGCGGCGTCGCGGGCGCCATCCGCGCGGCCCGCGCCTATTGCGGCCACCTGGTCAAGGTCGAGGTCGAGGTTGACGGGCTGGCACAGATGCGCGAGGCACTGCCGGCCGCGCCCGACGTCATCCTGCTCGACAACATGGGTCCGGACCTCCTGCGCGAGGCGGTGGCTCTCAATGCCGGACATTGGCGGCTGGATGCCGCCGCCTATCCCGGCGATCCGAGCCGGACGCGGCTGGAGGCATCTGGCAATGTCAGGATCGAGACGATCCGGGCAATCGCCGAGACCGGCGTCGATTACATCTCGACGTCGAAGGTCACCATGGCGGCGCCGACGCTCGACATCGGGCTGGACATTTCGATCTGACGTTGACGGCCAACGGGCTTCCCGGAATTGCCGCGGAACGAGATGGGCAACCGCGCGTTGCCCCTCAAACCGACAGCGAGGAAGGATCGATGATGACCAGGGTGATATTCGCGCTCGCCGCTACGGTGGGGCTGGCGGCCGCTGCCTCGGCGCAACAATCGTCGCAGACAGCGACGGCGGAATTCGTCGGCAAGGATGGCACGGATACCGGACGGGCCACGTTGACGTCCGGCGGCAAGGGTGTGCTGATCGAGATGGAAGTCAGCGGCCTTACCAAGGATACATGGGTGGCGTTCCACGTTCACGAAATGGGACGATGTGACGTGGCGGACGGTTTCGAATCCGCCGGCAAGCATTTCGTCGACGGAAACGAGGGCGCCGAGCACGGCTTTCTTGCCGCACACGGGCCGCATGCCGGTGACATGCCCAACCAATATGTGAGTGCGGACGGTGTGCTGCGTGCGCAGATTTTCAACAGCTTCGTCTCCCTCGACGACAAGGGGACGGCGATTCGCGGCCGCGCTCTGGTTGTCCATGCGCGCTCGGACGACAATCGTAGCCAGCCGGCAGGAGATGCCGGCGACCGGCTCGCCTGTGCCGTCATTAAATAGGAATTACCTTCCGCCGACCTTGAGGCCGGGCGCTGGGCGCTCGTCGAGAATCTGCCGGCGGAATCGAAAGAGCGCGGCCGGCCGGCCGCCGGTGGAGGCAAGGGTGCCTCCCGTCGGCTCGACGAGTTCCGCCCCCTCGACCAGCCGGCGGAAATTCTGCTTGTGCAGGTGCCGGCCGGAGATCGCCTCGACCGTCGCCTGAAGGTCGGTAAGGGTGAAGTCCGGCGGCATCAACTCGAAGACCACCGGGCGGTATTTGATCTTGCCGCGCAGCCGGGCGACAGCGGTCGCGACGATGCGGCGATGGTCGTGCTGCATCGCCAGCCCGGCGGCTGGCTTCTCCGACCCACGGCAATGGCCGTCGATCTCCGCCTCACGCACCAGGCCGGCTTCGTAGAGCAGTTCGTAGCGCTCCAGCACGCGCTCCTCGTCCCATGGGAAATCGTCGAGGCCGAAGGCCAGCCGCACCCGCGACCGGCGCTGCGCAGCCGCGGCCGATCTCTCGTCGCCGTCAGGTCCGGCCTCCCAGCGGGCGAGTGCAGGCAGGATCGTCTGGTCGAGTAGCTGAGGTCGTCCCTGTCGCCAGTCTTCCCAGGGCAGGTATCCGTACCAGTCCCGCCAATGGGCGCCGGCCTCCGCCAGTCTCTCGTTGTTTTCAGCATCGGTGCGTGTCAGCGCCAGATAGCCGACGGAGACCATGTGCTTGCCTTCTTCGCCCGGCAGGCGCTGGCGACCGCGGTCGCCGAAGGTGTAGAGCTGCTCGATATAGCCGAGCTTGAGCGCCGTTCGCTTTTCGACGCGGTCGCGCAGGCTCGCCTCGAAGGTGCGGTGGCGGGCTGGATCGAAGGGACCGAAGGGCAGGCTGTCGCGTGCGTCGCCGTCCGTTTCGCTCACCGCGAGAATGCGCGGACTGCGATGGACGACGGCGACGATCACCGCGTTGAGGCCGATCTCGACGGTGTCCGGCACGCCCTCAGCCCGCATGACGGCGATTTTCCGGGAGGAGAGATAGCAGGAAGGGAGCATTGCCGTCGGCATCCGCGCCGCGGCCGATCGCCCTCACCGCTGCGATGAGCCTTCCTTTTCGCGACAGCGCATCGTCTCCGATCTCGATGATGCGTGCATTCGGCGTGGCGAAGGGCGAGGCGAGCCGCAGGCGTCGGGCCAGCGCGTCGTCGTCCTGGTCCGGCTCGACGGCGAGCGCCGCGATCAGCGCCGCGGCGGGCGAGCGCGAGACGCCCATCCAGCAATGGACCAGCAGCGGCCGCGAGCGGTCCCACTTGCGGGCGAAATCGATAATCTGTGCGACATGCATTTCCTGGGGCGCGATCAGTTCGCCCGTTCCCGCAAAGCTGATGTCGTTGACGCCGATCGTCAGATGCTTGTCTCGATCGATAATGCCGGGGCGGTGAAAATCCTGTCCCTTGGCCACCAGGCTTAGCATTTCGCGGCATCCGTGGCGGACAGCCATTTCGGCGATACGGCCGAGCGGAGAGACGATGATGCCTGCCATGTCAGGCCTCCTGGCTCAACTTGGCGCGCTCCGCCTCGAGAAACGTGAAGCGCTCGGCGAAAAGCCGTTGCGCATCGACCGCTGGCAGGGGGGTGATCAGCAGCGTCTCACGCGTGACCCCGCGCGGCTGGCCGAAGAACTTGCGCGCCTCCTCGGGCGAGAAGCCGGCAAGTTCGGTCGCCTCGAAATAGGCGGCGACGCGATCGGCCTTCTTGATCCGCTCCTTGAGCTCCTTGGGCGTATGCGGAGGCAGGCCGAAGCGCAGATGGACGGCGCTTTCGAGCCGTTTCTCCACCGCCTTGTATCCGCCGCCGACCACCGCCTTGAAGGGCGAGATCATGTCGCCGATCACATATTCGGGCGCATCATGAAGAAGCGCCATCAGGCAGTCGGCCGCGTTGCAACGGTTGGTGCGGCGAAAAATGTCTTCGACCATCAGGCTGTGCTGGGCGACGGAAAAGGCGTGGTCGCCAGTCGTTTGCCCGTTCCAGCGAGCCACCCGCGCAAGGCCGTGGGCAATGTCGGAAAGCTCGACGTCGAGTGGCGAAGGATCGAGCAGATCGAGCCTCCGGCCGGAAAGCATCCGCTGCCACGCGCGTGCATTCATCATGCGCTCGCCTCGTCCGCCTCGGCGGGAAAGGCAAGGCCGGTCCAGCCGGGCAATGTCAAGCTAACCGGCACGTCACCGGCGAGAATGGCATCGCCCTTGGCGATGGCTTCGCCGGCCTTATCGATGCGGACGATCGCCAGCCCCGCCTTGTCCTGGACGGTCCCAAGCAAGCCGATCGGGCGGCCGCCGATCGAAAGGCTGGTGCCCGTCGGCGGGAGGTCGGCTTGGCCGGAAACGATGACCACACGACGCCGCGCCGTGCCGCGATGCTGCATCCTCGAGACGACCTCCTGGCCGACATAGCAGCCCTTGCGGAAGGAGAGACCGCCGTTCAGATCCATCAGCACGTCATGCGGAAAGGCATCCTGCAGCGGGTAGTCCCGCTCCGAAACGGCGATACCAGCTTCGATCCGCAGCCGGTCGTATTCGGCGACGCTCGCCTCTGCTCCGGCGAGTTCGCGATAGAGGCGGAACACGGACATGCCTGCCTTCTCGAACCGGTGGTCCCGATAGCTGCCCTCGGGCCGTGCCTCCCCGAAGACGACAGTCACCGGGGAGGGTGAGAGGAGAGAGAGTTCCACTGCCGACCTCAGCTTGTACAGGGTCAGCCGCTTCAACAGCGCGTCAGCTTGGTCGCGGGACGTTTCCAACCGTAACCTCCCTTCATCGCGCGAGATCAGGAAGTCGAAAAAGATCTTGCCCTGCGGCGTCAGCAGCGCCCCCGGTCTCACTTCGTCTGCGGCCAGTGCGCCGATGTCGGTCGTCACCAGCCCCTGCAGCAACGCTTCAGCGTCCTTGCCGGAAACGCTGATCAGCGCGCGATCCTCGAGGCGAAGTTTGGGCATGGTCTCGAATCCCGTTCTCTTTGACGAAGAGGTAGGATTTCCGCTGCTGAAGGGCAAGCGCGCAAAGCGGGATGAGGAAAAGTGCGAAGCGGTTTTCCGCCCGCATACCGCGTCCGAATTTAAAAGCGGGATGAGGAAAAGTGCGAAGCGGTTTTCCGCCCGCATCCCGCCTGAAGCCATTGAGAAACGGTCAATCGCCGGCGACGAAGAACTTCCACTGGCCGTCGGGAGCAATCCCGACGCGGTAAAAGTTGTAGTTGCCCAATTCTTCCATGCCGGCGAAATCGCCGGCGGTCACCAGCCGGAAGAGGTCGACCTTCTCCGGAGGGGTCAAGGAAGACAAGGGTTTTTCGGCGAAATAGGGCCAGACATAAGCTTCCTCCGGCGTGCCCTTGTCGGCAAGGACGAAGCCGGTCGACAGAACATCGAGCAGGATCGCAAGAATTTCGACACCGTCCTGGTCGCCGGACAAACCCTTCAAAATTGCGATCGGATCTTCATCGCCGCCGCTGCCGCTGACCTGGGTTTGGGTCGGCCCTTTGCCGAGCAGCGGGCGCAGCCGCTCGATGTCGCCGGAGGCGGCTGCCTCGACGATCAGTTCGCGCATGCGGGCGACCGGTTCAGGAATTTTCGAAACATCGGACAAAACCTCGACCGGCTGGACCACTTCCGGCGCGGCATCCTTGGTCTCGGTCGCGGCCTTGTCGACCAGCGGATCCGGCATCGGAATTTCAAGCGGCTCTTCCGGGTCGGCTTCGGGCGTCTCGGCCGGTGCCGCGTTCTCCGCGCTGTCGCTCGGAGCGGTAGGGGGAGCGCCATTGAGCTCGCTTAAGGCGAATGCAGCCGGAGCCGCCATCGGGACGTAAGGAACGGCCCCCGCCAGCAACAGCATGACGAGGCGCACCGCTCTGGCACGGCCTGCAAGGATCCGGGTCATGGGCAGTCCTGATGCTATTGGATTGACCGCTGTGGCGAGAACTCTCCGGCGAGCATGCGCTCGCGAAGCGAATTCAGCATGGCCTCGGCGCCGTCTTCGCCATGCAGCCGAATGGTTTCCCGCATGGCCAGTGCTATCGCCGCGTCGGCAATGATTTCCGGCTCGATCCCATCCGCCATGCCGTCCGCCCAGGCTTCGTTCTGGTGTTCCAGAGCCGCCTGCATTTTCTCGTGAACGATCATGTCGTCGATGTCGGTCAGGCTTGGTTCCATCATTCGTTCCATGCGGCTTCCATCACGTGCAGTTGGTCAACCTAGCGCCTCTCCGCTGAACCGCAACTGAACGGGCAGACAGGCCGGCTACTTCTTACCACTCTCTTAACGGACTTTAGCAGCCTTTTCCCGAAACGACACGGGCCGGCGGAAAAAGAGGTTAATATCTCCCTAATTTCCAAAGCGCGCGACGATTTCGGAAGCGAGTGTTGCACCTTCGGCACGGTATCGCTCTTCGGCGAGCGTCGCGGGCTCCGTGCATGCCGTATAGACCGAGGCGAAGGTTCTGTACCCGCGGTTGAAAGCGGCGGTCATGCGCTCGCGCCGCTTCGGCTCGTCGGCAGTCTCCTTGTCGATCAATTCCTGCATAGAGCGTCGCCAGCTGTCTTCCGGCTGGTTGAGGCAGAGATTGCGCAGATAATGGACCGACCCGAGGATCTCCGCCAGACGGACGAGGCGCTGCTCATAGGGCGGCGGCTTGTCTTCGACCGGGGGCGGAGCAGCGGTTTGCGCGTCCTGAGGAGCAGGGGCTGCCTCCTGTGCGGCCGCCCCTGCCGCGATAGCGAGCGCGGTGCCGGCCAGGACAAGTCGGAAGATGAAGGACGCAATGATCATGGGTCCATCAAATCCGAATCGGCGCCGCTTGCAAGGGCGTCGCGGCCCGGGCGGATCGTCGGCCGAATGCCGGCTTTTTCCACACCCAGTTTTTCCACACAATGACGGACGCTCTCCGGAATGGGCAGGGCGAAGATCTCTTCCGGCGTGAACCAGCCGACGTCTGCCGCATCGTCGGCGGCAACGGCGTCGCAATCCGGATCGGCCTCGACCGTAAAGACGGAGAGCAGGAAATGCCGGCTCTCCGGGTGGCTCGGAACGAGGTCATAGGTCTCGAAAAGCACCGGCTCACGGCCGCAGATGCCGGTTTCCTCGGCGAGTTCGCGCAGGGCGGTTTCGGCAGGAGTCTCTCCGGGTTCTGCCCGGCCGCCCGGAAAGGCGTACATGTCGGCGGATGGCGGATTGGCTCGGCGGACGAGCAGATAGCGTCCGTTCCGTTCGATGATGGCGGAGGAGGCGAGCTGGGGCTGGCGTGTCATCGTCAGAGCTGTCTTCATATGTCGTTGACCCATCCTAGTTGAAATGCCACACCCATGTCATGTGTGGACGTTTTGCGCTGACGGCGAGCCCGGAAGAATTGCTGGAACTGTTTGGCCTGCTGAAGGTGGAAGACTTTCCGGCGAGGTTCAACATCGCGCCGACCCAGCCGATTCTCATCGTCGTTGCGTCCGAGCAGCCGGAGCCAGGCAGCAACCTGCCCGACCGCAAGGCCATGCTCGTCCGCTGGGGCTTCACGCCAGGCTGGGTGAAGGATCCGCGCAGCTTTCCCTTGCTCATCAATGCCCGCGCCGACACCGCGATGGAAAAGGCCGCCTTCCGCGCTGCGATGCGCCACCGCCGCATTCTGGTGCCAGCCTCCGGTTTCTATGAGTGGCATCGTCCACCGAAAGGGAGCCGTGAAGCCCCGCAGGCCTATTGGGTCCGGCCGAAGAAAGGCGGCATCGTCGCCTTCGCCGGTCTCATGGAGACCTGGTCGTCGGCCGATGGATCGGAGGTCGACACGGCCGCCATCCTCACCACCGGCGCGAACAAAACGATCCGGCACATCCACGATCGCATGCCCGTGGTGGTCCCGCCGGAGGAATTTTCCCGCTGGCTGGACTGCAGGACGCAGGAACCGCGCGACATGACCGACCTCATGAGTCCGGCGCCTGAGGATTTCTTCGAAGCGATTCCTATTTCCGACCGCGTCAACAAAGTCGCGAGTGCCGGACCCGATCTCCAGGAAGAAGTTAGGCCCGTCGTATCGCGCTCGGCGGTAAGAAATCCTGCCGACGATCGCGATGGAGACAATGGACAGCTGACGCTCTTTTAAAGCGCGCTCCGCCCTGGTAGGGAACGCTTGGCGGGTTTCTTACCGGCAGGTTTGGCTTTGGCCTGTAGCGCGGCGGCGAGTACGGCCTTGAGGCCGACCGGCCGGTATTTCGCCACGAGATCGGCTGCCGCTCGTTTGGAGCCGGGTGTCTTGGCGGGTTTCATTTTCAGGTTCTCCTTGATGCTTCCCTAGATCGGAAACGCTTCGTCTTCGGTTTTGTGCCCGAAAACGACGTTTCTCCTTGTTCCGCGGGAAACAAGCATCCGATGCCGCACGCAGGTGCAGCGCGAATCACGGTTCCCGCCCGATGATCCGGTCGAGCCAAATCGTGACAAATCCATGGCCGCGGTGTTGCGTTGATGCCCACCTTTGCTTGCATGTGGGCTGCCCCTTGACCGGCGCGATGCGACGCGCGATAAGGATCGCCATGAAAACGGTTATCTGCATTATTTGCCGGAAGATTATTCGCTAGCGATCCGCTGGCCTGGCCGTTTTCGTCTCCCGAAATCCAAGATGACAAACGTGCGGGCCGGCCCGGGCGTATAGTGTTACGGTTGCATGCAGTCTTGGAGAATTGGGATGGGCGGAGTGCCGACTTTGAAGCTGTACAACACGCTGACGCGGGAAAAGGCCGATTTCCGGCCGATCGATCCTCAAAACGTCCGCATGTATGTCTGCGGCCCGACCGTCTATGACTATGCCCATATCGGCAATGCGCGGCCGATCATCGTCTTCGACGTGCTGTTCCGATTGCTTCGCCATGTCTACGGCGAAAGCCATATCACCTATGCGCGCAATATCACGGACGTCGACGATAAGATCAATGCTCGCGCCCTGCGCGACTATCCCGGCCTGCCGCTGAACGAAGCGATCCGCCGCGTCACCGAGAAGACCGAGACGCAGTTCCTCGATGATGCCGCTGTGCTCGGCTGCCTCGATCCGACGGTTCAGCCGCGCGCCACCGAGAGCATTCCGCAGATGGTTGAGATCATCGAGAAGCTCCTCGCCAAGGGTCATGCCTATCTGGCCGAGGGCGAGGTGCTCTTCGACACGAAATCGATGCCGGATTATGGCCAGCTTTCCAGGCGCAATCTCGACGAGCAGCAGGCCGGTGCGCGCGTCGCAGTCGAGGCCCATAAGAAAAATCCTGGCGACTTCGTGCTCTGGAAGCTTTCGCAAGAGCATGAGCCTGGCTGGGACAGTCCCTGGGGGCGGGGCCGGCCCGGCTGGCACATCGAATGCTCGGCGATGAGCGGCCGCTATCTTGGCGACGTGTTCGACATTCACGGAGGCGGGCTCGACCTGATCTTTCCGCATCATGAGAACGAGATCGCCCAGTCGCGCTGCGCCCACGGCACGGACGTCATGGCCAATGTGTGGATGCACAACGGCTTCCTGCAGGTCGAAGGCCGCAAGATGTCGAAGTCCGAGGGCAATTTCGTCACCATCTACGAGCTCCTCCACACGGAGACGTTCGGCGGCCGCAAATGGCCGGGCGAAGTGCTGAGGCTCGCAATGCTGATGACGCACTACCGCGAGCCGATCGACTTCTCCATCAAGCGGCTGGAGGAAGCCGAGCACCTGCTCTCCAGATGGCCCGCGGCTGGTGAGGCGACGGGCGAGGCGGATCCCTCGGTCGTGGCTGCATTGGCGGACGACCTCAACACCGTCGCGGCGATCCAGGCTCTGCATGCCCTGGCGCAGAAGGCGTCTGCGGATGCGCAATATCTCGGCGTCTTCGCCGCAAGCGCGGCGCTGATCGGCGTCCTACCGAAGGAGATCGAGCTCGATGAGGCGGTCGTGCAGGAGATCGACGGCCGTGTGCGAGCTCGGCTCGAACTCCTGAAGGCGAAGAACTATGCCGAAGCGGATGAGATCCGCGCCGATCTCCTGGCCCGCGGCGTCCAGCTCAAGGACGGGAAGGATCCGGAAACCGGGGAACGGGTGACCACCTGGGAAGTGAAACGATCGCAGGTCTGACCGTTGCCCGGCACCTGCGGACGAGGAGGAAGACATGGCTGACGATATCCATACCGGCGGATGCCAATGTGGTGCGGTCCGCTTCCGCGTCGAGGGCAAGCTCGGCGATGCCTCGGTTTGCCACTGCCGCATGTGCCAGAAGGCGAGCGGCAACTTCTATCTGCCGCTCGTTTCGGTGCGCGGGGCGAAAGTCGCCTGGACACGCGGGCAGCGCAGGCGCTTCCAATCGTCCAACGCGGTATGGCGCGGCTTCTGCGGCGATTGCGGCACGCCGCTCACCTTCGAGGCGCCGGACGGCATGGCGCTGGCGATTGCCGCATTTGACAGGCCCGAAGGCATCACGCCGACCATTCAGTGGGGTACAGAGGCGAAATTGCCCTATGTCGATCACGTGCCGACCCTTCCCGGCGAGGAGACGATGGCCGACCTCGACCAGGCTTCTTATCTGGCCGATCTTGTTTCCTATCAGCATCCCGATCACGACACCGAAATCTGGGCCCCGGAGGAGAGACGATGAGTGACGCCACGCGAAGTGGAGGCTGCCAGTGCGGTTCGGTCCGTTTCCGCATCCGCGGCGAACTCGGACGCCCGTCGATTTGTCATTGCCGGATGTGCCAGAAGCAGTTCGGTTCGTTCTTTTCAGCCTTGGTGACGGCGCCCAAGGACGGCGTCGAATGGACGCGCGACGAGCCGAGCTATTTTCAATCCTCCGTCAACATCGACCGCGGCTTCTGCCCGAAATGCGGGACGCCTCTCACCTATCGCCATCCCGGCGGCCTGGAAATCGCGATCGGCGCCTTTGACGACCGCTCCGATCTCGCGCCGAGGATCCAGGTCAACTACCAGGCCCGCCTGCCTTGGGTCGAAACCATCTTCGACCAGCCGGTCCATGATGATCAGGACTATTATTCGCGGCAGGAACAGATCATTTCCTTCCAGCATCCCGATCATGAGACGGACCAGTGGCCGCGGGCAGGGCACTGGGCATGATGATCCGGCGCATCTTCACCGGTGGCTGCCAATGCGGCCAGGTTCGTTACCGTGCCGAGGGCACGCTCGACGACCCGCATATCTGTCACTGCCGCATGTGCCAGAAGGCGGCTGGCAACTATTTCCTGCCGCTTGCCAATATCGCGCGCCAGGATTTCAGCATCACGCGCGGCCAGCCTTCCTGGTTCCGCTCCTCCGACCTGGTGCGGCGCGGTTTCTGCCGCAATTGCGGGACGCCGCTGTTCTACGACATGCCGGACGCGGGCTTCCTGAACATCGCGCTGGGCTCGCTCGACGATCCCGACGACGTCCAGCCCATTTATCAGTCCGGCGTCGAGTCGCGCATGATGTGGTTTGCGCACCTGCCAAAACTTCCCGAAAGGGACACGGACGACGGCAGCGCAGAGGCCGTCGCGCGCCATCTGCGCGTGCTCGGATCGAACCGCCAGCACCCCGACTTCGACACCGTCCACTGGCCACCCGAGGAAGACCTGCTGTGAGTGCTGCGCTCAGAACTCTCTATCCGGAAATCGAGCCCTATGCCTCGGGTCATATCGAGGTCGGCGACGGCCATGTGATCTACTGGGAAAGGGTGGGCACGCCCGGCGCGAAGCCGGCCGTCTTCCTGCATGGCGGTCCCGGCGGTACGATTTCGCCGAACCATCGCCGCCTCTTCGATCCGGCGCTCTACGATGTCACGCTGTTCGACCAGCGCGGCTGCGGCAAGTCGACCCCGCATGCCGAGATCGAGGCCAATACCACCTGGCATCTCGTCGCCGATATCGAGCGGCTGCGGGAAATGGCCGGTGCCGAAAAATGGCTGGTCTTCGGCGGCTCCTGGGGTTCGACGCTGGCCCTCGCCTATGCCGAAAAGTTTCCCGAGCGCGTCTCCGAGCTGGTCGTCCGGGGCGTCTATATGCTCACTCGGGCCGAACTCGACTGGTACTATCAATTCGGCGTTTCGGAGATGTTTCCGGACAAGTGGGAACGCTTCATAGCCCCGATCCCGCCGGAAGAGCGGCACGAGATGATGCGCGCCTATCATCGCCGCCTGACGAGCGACGATCGCGCGACGCGGCTCGCCGCGGCCAAGGCCTGGAGCATCTGGGAAGGCGAGACGATCACGCTTCTGCCGGAGCCGGCGACCAGCAACCGCTTCGAGGAAGAGGAGTTTGCCGATGCCTTTGCGCGGATTGAGAACCATTTCTTCGTCAATGCCGGCTGGCTCGAGGAAGGCCAATTGCTGCGCCACGCCTATAGGCTCCACGGCATTCCCGGGGTGATCGTCCACGGCCGTTACGACATGCCGTGTCCGGCCAGATACGCCTGGCTGCTTCACAAGGCCTGGCCGGAGGCAGAATTCCATCTGATCGAGGGCGCGGGCCATGCCTATTCCGAGCCGGGCATTCTCGATCGCCTGATCCGCGCGACCGACAAATTCGCCGGGAAGACCGAATAGCGGGATGACCACGACCCGCAATGATTTCCAGACTCGCATTTTGGACCGAGCCATGACCAAGGAACGCATCTATCTCTTCGACACGACGCTTCGCGACGGGCAGCAGACGCCCGGCATCGACTTTTCCGTCGAGGACAAGATCGCCATTGCCGCCATGCTCGACGGATTCGGCATGGACTATGTCGAGGGCGGATATCCAGGGGCAAATCCGACCGACACGGAGTTCTTCACGAGAAAGCGCACGCAGCAGGCCGCCTTCGTCGCCTTCGGCATGACCAAGCGTGCGGGCGTCTCCGCCTCCAACGACCCGGGCCTCAATGCGCTGCTGGCGGCGAAAAGCGATGCCATCTGTCTCGTCGCCAAGAGCTGGGACTACCATGTCGAGGTGGCGCTCGGCTGTTCCAACGAGGAGAACATCGAGAATATCCGCGCCTCCGTCGATGCTGTGGTCGCCTCCGGCCGCGAGGCGATGGTCGACTGCGAGCATTTCTTCGACGGCTACAAAGCGAATCCGGCCTATGCGATCGCCTGTGCGAGAACGGCGCTGGAGGCCGGGGCGCGCTGGGTGGTGCTCTGCGACACCAATGGCGGCACGCAGCCGCCGGAAATCCGTGAGATCGTTTCGGCCGTGATCGCCGCGGGGGTGCCGGGCGCCAATCTCGGCATCCACGCCCACAACGATACCGGCCAGGCGGTGGCCAACTCGCTCGCCGCGGTCGAAACCGGCGTGCGGCAGATACAGGGCACGCTGAACGGCATCGGCGAGCGCTGCGGCAACGCCAATCTGGTGACGCTGATTGCGACGCTTGCGCTGAAGGAAACCTACTCGGATCGCTTCGAGACCGGCATCGATGCCGACAAGCTGCAGGAACTGACGACGCTTGCGCATGCCTTCGACGAGCTCCTCAACCGTTCGCCCGACCCGCAGGCGCCTTATGTCGGCGCTTCGGCCTTCGCCACCAAGGCGGGGATACACGCTTCGGCGCTCCTGAAGGACCCACGCACCTACGAGCATGTCGCGCCCGAGTCGGTCGGCAACCTGCGCAAGGTCATGGTCTCCGACCAGGGCGGCAAGGCGAACTTCATCAATGCGCTGAAGCGGCGCGGCATCACTGTCGCCAAGGACGATCCGCGGCTCGACAAGCTGATAGAAATCGTCAAGGAGCGCGAGGCGACGGGCTATGCCTATGAGGGCGCCGATGCGAGCTTTACGCTGCTCGCCAGCCGCATTCTCGGCACCGTGCCGGATTTCTTCCACGTCGAGAGCTTCCGGGTGATGGTCGAGCGCCGCTTCGATGCGAACGGCAATCTGAAGACCGTGTCGGAGGCCGTGGTCAAGGTCATCGTCGACGGGGAAGTGATGATGTCGGTCGCCGAGGGACACGGCCCCGTCAATGCACTCGACCTTGCTCTTCGCAAGGACCTCGGCAAATTCCAGTCCGAGATCGCCGATCTCGAACTCGCCGACTACAAGGTGCGTATCCTGAACGGCGGCACCGGGGCGGTCACCCGAGTGCTGATCGAATCGACGGACCGCACCGGTGCGCGCTGGTGGACCGTCGGCGTTTCCGACAACATCATCGACGCCTCCTTCCAGGCGCTGATGGACAGTATCGTCTACAAGCTGCTGAAGAACCGCGACCGGGTCGGGCTGATCGCGGCGGAATAGCGTCGCCCCACCTTCAATCGCGTTCACGCATCGGTTCACGGAAATGAATTGGTGCATCACTGTTCGTTGGAGTAGGACGCAGGAAGGAGAGACGGCCGATCTCCGCTGTTGCTTGGTCGTCGATTGGCACCGGAGTCGCATTGCTCCGGTCGAGTTTTCAGGATCAGGATCATGGCAGAGCCGAATGCGAAGCAGCCCGCCGAGAATACCGATTCCGCGAGAGGCTTCGCCTTCGCGCTGACGGCCTATCTGCTCTGGGGTTTTCTTCCCTTCTTCATGAAGGCGGTAGCGCACATCCCTGCGCCCGAAGTCGTCGCCCACCGCATCGTCTGGTCGGTGCCGCTCGCCGGCCTCGTGCTTCTGTGGCTTGGCCGCACGCAGGAGATCAAAACTGCGCTACGCTCGCCGCGCATGCTCAAAATGGCGACGCTGACGGCCGCCCTCATCACCGTCAACTGGGGCATCTATGTCTGGGCGATCGGTGCCGGCCGGGCGATCGAGACGGCACTCGGCTATTACATCAACCCGCTGTTTTCGATTTTCCTTGGTGCGCTGCTGCTCAAGGAACGTCCGAATCCGGCGCAGATGGTGGCGATCGGGCTCGCCGCGCTTGCGGTCGCCGTGCTCGCCTTCGACGCCGGCGGCCTGCCCTGGGTGTCGATCGGACTCTGCATCTCCTGGGGCTTCTACGCCTTCTTCCGCAAGACGCTGCCAATCGGACCGAACCAGGGCTTCTTCCTCGAAGTGCTGCTGCTCAGCATCCCGGCGGTCGGCTACATCATCTGGCTCGAGGCGACAGGGCAGGGGCATTTCGGCGATACGACCATGGCCGACGTCGTCCTCTTGCTGTCCTGCGGTCTGGTCACCGCCGTGCCCCTGATGATCTATGCCAATGGTGCCAAGCTCCTCAGGCTCTCGACCATCGGCATCATGCAATATATCGCCCCGACGATGATCTTCGTGATCGCCGTCTTCGTGTTCCACGAACCCTTCGGCGTTGCGAAGATCATCGCCTTTGCGCTGATCTGGGCGGCCCTCTTCATCTATTCGGGAGCGATGCTGGCCGAAAGCAGGGCGCGTCGCGCCGCACAGCCGACCCCGGCGGAATAGCTCAGAGTCTGGAGATGATCTCGCTTTCCCCCTCGCGACCGTTCGCGGCGGCGGTGGCCAGGATGCCGGGCACGATGTCTGCGACCCGATCGATCACCAGCGGCTGAACCAGGTGGGCCGTGTGGACGAAGCCCTGCTCGCGCATGTGCGTCAGCAGTTCGAGCATCGGCGCCCAGAAGCCGTTGATATTGCCGAACACCATCGGCTTGCGGTGGCGGCCGAGCTGTGCCCAGGTCATGATCTCGACGATCTCCTCGAGCGTGCCGATGCCGCCGGGCAGCGCTATGAAGGCGTCGGCGCGCTCGAACATCGTGTGCTTGCGCTCGTGCATGTCCCCGGTGACGATCAGCTCGTTGAGCTGGCCGAGCGAGTGGCGAGTCGCCTCCTTGTCCATCAGGAACTCGGGAATGATGCCGGTGACGTGACCGCCGGCCGAAAGCACGCCGCTCGCCACGGCACCCATGATGCCGCGCGTGCCGCCGCCATAGACGAGCTGCAGGCCGTGATCGGCAATCGATTTGCCAAGAAGGCGCCCCGCCTCGATATGTGCGGGATCGCGTCCAGGCTGCGAACCGCAATAGACGCAGACGGATCGAATCGGGGTAGGCTGGTTGCTCATGGGGGCAAAAAGACATTGCAGCGCAGCACCGGTCAAGAAAAATGCGCGAAAACTTTTCGCGCAGTTTCTCGCGGGCGCAGTCGAAGCTTGTGCTTAACTACAGGAAACGTTAGCAATTTCAGCAATACATTGAAGAATTCGGACGTGCGCCCGCCGTTGCGCTATAATATGTCAATGGCTTGCGCTTCGTAAGTCGACGAAGGGGCATGTGCGGAGCAGCGCTCCGCTCCGTGGAGAGTGGCATGATCAAGAACAAGGCCAGCTGGGTGGCCCTCGGTGTGCTGGCGATTGCGACCGCCTTGATGGTTTTCGTGGTCCAACCGAACCTCGATTTGAACGACGATGACAAGGATCAGGCCGCGCTACCGGCGGCTACCGGGACGGAGATCGCAGGGGTTGCGCCCGCCGCCAAGATTGACGGCGCCCCGGGCGCGGCACGAGACGCGGCCAAGGAACAGGTGGCCGCCACCGCCGGCGGCACTGCTCCCGGTGCTGCCGATTTGACCGTTCCGGGCTTCGATCTTCTCCGTGTTGAGCCCGACGGGTCGACCGTCGTCGCGGGCCGCGCCCAGCCGGGCACGAAGCTCGAAATTCTGAGCGGCAACACCGTTGTCGGTACGGCCGATGTCAACGCCGCCGGGGATTTCGCCGCAGTCTTCGATAAGCCGCTCGCTGCAGGTGACCACCAGTTGACGCTTCGAAGCGTCGGCACAGGCGGCGCCAGCAAGATCTCGGAAGAGGTTGCAACCGTTTCCGTGCCGAAGGAGCCGGGCGGACAGTTGCTGGCGATGGTATCGAAACCGGGTGAGGCGAGCCGGCTGATCACCACGCCGACGGCCGAAGCCAAGCCGACCGAGACTGCCGCCGCGCCCGCCACGCAGAACGGCGCGACGGAGGCGGTGCCGGCGACGCCGGCCCCTTCCAATACCGTGCCGGGGCTGCAGGTGACGGCCGTGGAGATCGAGGGCAGGAAGATGTTCGTTGCCGGCAACGCGAAGCCCGGAGCGCTGGTACGCATCTACGCCGACGACACGCTCGTCGGCGAGATGAAGGCAGATGACAAGGGGCATTTCGTCGTAGACGGTTTGGTCGATCTCGCCGTCGGCAGTCACATCATCCGTGCGGATATGATGAGCGAGGACGCCACCAAGGTGGCGATGCGCGCCTCGGTCCCCTTCGACAGGCCGTCCGGCACGCAGGTTGCCGCGATCGCCGGTTCCTCCTCGGAACACGCCGCCCCAGGTCTCGATGGCCTGAGGACGGAGGCAGGCAAGGCGCTCACCCTGCTGAAGGGGCTCTTCGCCGATGGCAAGCAGCCCTCCGCCGAGCAACTCGCCGCTGCTCGTTCGGCCACCGAATTTGCGCTGAAGTCGCTCTCCGAATTCAAGCCGGCCGACAGTGCGGACGCGGCCCAGACAGCGGCGGCGGCCGAGGCTTCGAAGGCAGCCGCCGAGGCCCTGAAGCTTCTGCGCAACTCGCCGCAGGACCCGGCAGGCATCGTCGCGACGCTTGGCAAGGTCGAGGGCGTCATCGGACCTGCCCTGCCGCAACGGGCGGCTGGGACCGGACTCGTGGCTGCCGCCAAGCCCCAGGCGGCGGCGAGCGACGCGGTGGAGCCGGCGAAGCCCGAGAGCGCGGCGAAGGCCGCAACTCCGCCGGCCAGCGAGCAGGTCGCCGCGTCCTCACCGGCTGAGGCGCAGCCCGCGACGATCGAGCAGCCGCCGCTCAAGGAAAGCAAGGAATCGGTGATCATCCGCCGCGGCGACACGCTCTGGCAGATTTCGCGCCGCGTCTATGGCGCGGGGGTTCGCTACACGACGATCTATCTCGCCAACCGCGAACAGATCGACAATCCCGATCTGATCCGCCCCGGACAGGTGTTCGGGGTGCCCAATGAGGCGCTCTCCGACGACGAGTCGCGCGAGCTCCATCGCAAGCGCGTGAGGCGCGAATAATAATCCGTCTTCCAACCGCAGTTCCATTGCGATCGTGCGGGGGTGGACCTATCTGTAAGGAAGGCGGCGTCTTCAAGGACGCCGCTTTTCATTGATCGGTCAGGGTCGCGGACGAGCTCGCGCGGTATCCTGGCCCTTCGGTTCACGTCGGGGGTCGCGCGCATTCGGCATCGCCGCGATCCGGAAGCATCGGAAGCAGATACATTTGACACCTACGCGCCAGAAGAAGACGGTTTCCGCCGATGCCGCCAATCCATTGGCTACGATCGCCAATCTCTGGCCTTATATGTGGCCGGCCGACCGTCCCGATCTCAAGTTGCGCGTTGTCTGGGCGACGATCATTCTCGTCGCCGCCAAGATTGTCCTCGTACTCGTTCCCTATTTCTTCAAGTGGGCGACCGATGCGCTGAACAACAAGCCTGATGCGCTCGGCTTCCTGCCGCAATTCCTGACCGGCGCCGTCATGCTGGTGCTCGCCTACAATCTGGCGCGCCTGCTGCAATCCGGCCTCAACCAATTGCGTGATGCCCTTTTTGCAAGTGTCGGCCAGCATGCCGTTCGGCAGCTGGCTTACAGAACCTTCGTTCATATGCATCAGCTGTCGCTGCGCTTCCATCTGGAGCGGCGCACCGGCGGGCTGTCGCGCATCATCGAGCGCGGCACCAAGGGCATCGAGACGATCGTTCGCTTCACGATCCTGAACAGCGTTCCGACATTGATCGAATTTCTGCTGACCGCAGTGATCTTCTGGTGGGGCTACGGCTTCAGCTATCTCGTCGTCACCGCCGTCACCGTCTGGTTGTATATCTGGTTCACCGTGCGCGCCAGCGACTGGCGTATCGCCATTCGCCGGTCGATGAACGACAGCGACACCGAGGCCAACACCAAGGCGATCGATTCGCTGCTCAATTTCGAAACGGTCAAATATTTCGGCAATGAAGACATGGAGGCGAAGCGTTTCGACAAGTCGATGGAGCGCTACGAACGCGCCGCCACCCAGGTCTGGACCTCCCTCGGCTGGCTGAACTTCGGCCAGGCCGTTATTTTCGGGGCCGGCACGGCCGTGATGATGACGATCTCGGCGCTTGCCGTGAGAAACGGCGAGCAGACCATCGGCGACTTCGTCTTCATCAATGCGATGCTGATCCAGCTTGCCATTCCGCTGAACTTCATCGGCTTCGTCTATCGCGAAATCCGCCAGGGACTGACGGACATCGAACACATGTTCGATCTCCTCGACGTTGAAGCGGAAGTGGTCGATCGGCCGGATGCGAAGGAGCTCGCGATCGGGCGCGGCGCAATCGCCTTCAAGGACGTGCATTTCGCCTATGATCCGGCCCGTCCCATTCTCAAGGGAATTTCCTTCGAGGTGCCCGCCGGCAAGACGGTGGCGGTCGTCGGTCCGTCCGGGGCCGGCAAGTCCACTTTGTCGCGGCTGCTCTATCGCTTCTACGACGTTCAGCGGGGGTCGATCACCGTCGACGGCCAGGATGTGCGAGAGGTCACCCAGAAAAGCCTGCGCACGGCGATCGGCATGGTTCCGCAGGATACGGTGCTCTTCAACGACACGATCGCCTACAACATTCGCTACGGCCGAGTGGCGGCCTCGGATGCCGAAGTCGAGGCGGCGGCCGAAGCGGCGCAGATCGCCGGTTTCATCCGCGGCTTGCCGGAAGGCTACCGGGCGATGGTCGGCGAGCGCGGGCTGAAGCTTTCGGGCGGCGAGAAGCAGCGCGTCGCGATCGCGCGGACGATCCTCAAGGCGCCGCCGATCCTGATCCTCGACGAGGCGACCTCCGCCCTCGACACCAAGACGGAGCAGGAAATCCAGGCGGCCCTCGATATCGTGTCGCGCAATCGCACCACGCTGGTGATCGCCCATCGCCTGTCGACAGTCATCAACGCCGACGAGATCATCGTGCTCAAGGACGGCGCCATCGCCGAACGGGGCACGCACGGCGAATTGATCGACCGTGACGGCCTCTATGCCTCGATGTGGAGCCGTCAGCGCGAGGCTACGCAGGCGGAGGAGCAGTTGAAGCGAGTGCGCGAGCGAGACGATCTCGGCATCGTCGACCGCGGCGCGCCGGCGGCTTGAGCAGGGTCGCTTCGGTGGCGGTGAAGCAACCGCGGTTTGCCGTTCGCCGTTGCCGGGTGTGCGAAATCGCGCTAGTTCACGTTCCGCGTCATAGCTGGAGTAAGTTGATGAGCTTGGTTGAAACGGTCCGCAACACGCTGGTCCCGGTGCACAAGGAAGGTTATCGCTTCATCGCGATCTTCTTCGTCGTTTCCCTGATCCTTGGTTTCCTGTGGGAGCCGCTGATGTGGATCGGCTTTCTGTTGACCGCCTGGTGCGCCTATTTCTTCCGCGATCCGGAGCGCATGACGCCGATCGACGAGGATCTCGTCATCAGCCCGGCCGACGGGCGCGTATCGTCGATCGCCACCGTCGTCCCGCCGGAAGAACTCGGTCTCGGCGCCGAGCCGATGCTGCGCATTACCGTGTTCATGAACGTCTTCGACTGCCACGTGAACCGCGCGCCGATGAGCGGTACGGTGAGGCGAATTGCCTATCGGGCCGGAAGTTTCCTGAATGCCGAGCTCGACAAGGCGAGCCTGGACAACGAACGCAACGGCCTTGTCGTCGAAACGAGCCGCGGCGCCATCGGCGTCGTCCAGATCGCCGGCCTGGTGGCGCGGCGCATCCTGTGCTGGACCACGGAGAATGCCTCGCTGGAAAGCGGCGAACGCTTTGGCCTCATCCGGTTTGGCTCGCGCCTCGACGTCTTCCTGCCGGAAGGCGCGCAGCCGCGCGTCAGTCTCGGTCAGAAAACTATCGGCGGAGAGACCGTGATCGCCGAATTCGGCTCGTCGAAGGGGCCGGTCATCAGCCGACGCGCGTGAGGAACCGACATGGAAAATCCCCGGCAGGAAGAAACGGCCGAGATCCCCGAAGTGGCGGTCGACACGAACGACGGGCATGACAAGGCCCGTGGCCCGCGGCTGCGGGAAATCCCGCTGCGCCTGATGGTGCCGAATACGATCACCGTCCTGGCGATTTGTGCGGGCCTCTCCGGCATCCGCCTGGCCTTCGAAAATCGCTTCGAGCTCGCCGTCGCGATGGTCCTGCTTGCAGCATTCCTGGATGGCATCGACGGGCGCGTGGCGCGGCTGCTGAAGGCGACGTCGAGCTTCGGAGTGCAGATGGATTCGCTCGCCGATATCATCAATTTCGGCGTCGCCCCGGCTCTTGTGCTTTACGTCTTCCTGCTGGACCAGGCGCGCTCGGTCGGCTGGATCGCGGCGCTGATCTATGCGATTGCGGTCGGCTTGAGACTTGCCCGCTTCAACGTCATGGCCGAGCGCCCCGTCAAGGCGGCCTGGCAGTCGGAATATTTCGTCGGCGTGCCGGCTCCGGCCGGCGCCATGCTGGTGCTGCTGCCGGTCTATATCGGTCTCCTGGGGCTGGCGCCCGGCAGGATCTTCGCCTTGATCGCGGCGTTCTATACCGTCCTGATCGCCTTCCTGCTGGTCAGCCGCCTGCCGGTCTGGTCCGGCAAGTCCGAAAACCGCGTTCGCCGTGATCTGGTGCTCCCGGCCATTCTGGTCGTCGTCCTCTACGTCGCGACGCTGATGACCTACACCTGGGAAACCATGGTCGTGACGGCAGTCGGCTATTTGCTGACCCTGCCGTTCGGCGCCCGCTCCTGGCAGAGGAAATATGGCGACTGGCCTGCGGGCCAGGGAAATGATGGCCTGCCAGGGGACACCGACTGACCACAAACGCGTTGCTAAGAAAAAGCCACCGCGAGACATCGCGGTGGCTTTTTTGTGGGACATGCGCAGAAACCGATTACTCCGGCAGGCGGTAGTCGACGATCTTCTTTTCTCGGACGATGAAGAGCTTGCCGGTTTCGGTCTGATCCCGTCCGAAGAGGGGCATCAGCGCGGCGGCGACCTCGGAGGGGTGCGGCACTGTTGCGGGATCCTCGCCGGGCACGGCCTGGGCCCGCATCGCGGTGCGTGTCGCACCCGGATCGACGCTGAGGATGCGGAGCGGCAGGCGCTGCGTCTCATAGGCCCAGGTGCGCGCCAGCGCCTCGACTGCTGCCTTGGAGGCGGAGTAGGGGCCCCAAAAGGGCTTGCACTTGTGCGCAGCACTCGAGGACAGGATGAGCGCGCGACCGGCATCCGATTTGACGAGCAGGGGCTCGAGTGAGCGGATCAGCCGCCAGGTGGCGGTGACGTTGATCGTCATCACCTTTTCGAAGACCTTGGCCTCGACATGGCCGATCGGCGAGATCGTGCCGAGCACGCCGGCATTGGCAACCAGGATGTCGAGCTTGCCCCAGCGTTCGTTGATGGCGCCGCCGAGCTTGTCGATCGCGGCCATGTCGGCAAGGTCGAAGGGGACCAGCGTCGCCGATCCGCCCACCGCCTTGATGGCGTCGTCCAGCTCCTCCAGGCCGCCGACCGTGCGGGCGCAGGCGATGACATGGGCGCCGGCCTTGGCGAGTTCGAGGGCGGTGAAATAGCCGATGCCGCGCGATGCGCCGGTGACGACGGCGATCCGGTCTTTCAGATTGAGCGTCATGTTGTTGTCTGGTTATCCGTTGCTGGCAAGAACCGAAAGTTTGCGGACGTTACTCGCGCCTTCCTGATCGAGCAGGCGGGTCGGATAGTCGCCGGTAAAGTAATGGTCGGTGAACTGCGGCGCCTGCGGATCGCGCGGGGCGCCGCCGACGGCCTGATAGAGACCGTCGATGGACAGGAACTCGAGCGAATCCGCGCCGATGAAGCGGCACATGGAAGCGAGGTCGGAATGCTGGTTGGCCAGCAGCTTGTCGCGGTCGGGCGTGTCGATGCCGTAGAAATCCGGATGGAAGATCATCGGGCTGGCGACGCGGATATGCACTTCGCGTGCGCCGGCCTCGCGGATCATCTGGACGATCTTGACCGACGTCGTCCCACGCACGATGGAATCGTCGACAAGCACGACACGCTTGCCCTTGATCATGGCGCGATTGGCCGAATGCTTCAGCTTGACGCCGAAGGCCCGGATCTGCTGCGTCGGTTCGATGAAGGTCCGTCCGACATAGTGGTTGCGGATGATGCCATATTCGAAGGGAATGCCGCTCTGCTGCGCATAGCCGAGCGCGGCCGGAGTGCCGCCATCCGGCACAGGGACGACGACATCCGCGTCGACGGGCGATTCCTTGGCGAGATTGACGCCCATGTTCTTGCGCGCCACATAGACGCTGCGACCGCCGACAACGGAGTCCGGACGAGCGAAATAGACATATTCGAAGAGGCAGAGACGTTCGGGCCGTGAGGCCTCGGGCTTGCGCGCGTCGATCGAGATCGAACCGTCCGGCTGGATCTCGCAGATGACGACTTCGCCGTTTTCGATGTCGCGGATGTATTTGGCGCCGATGATGTCGAGCGCACAGGTTTCCGAACAGAAGATCGGCTTGCCGTCGAGTTCGCCCATGACGAGCGGCCGGATGCCGATCGGGTCGCGCGCCGCGATCAGCTTGGTGCGCGTCATCGCCAGCATCGAGTAGCCGCCCTCCATCTGGCGAATGGCGTCGATGAAACGATCGGAGGAAGAGGTCTGCTTCGAGCGGGCGATCAAGTGAAGGACGACTTCGGTGTCCGAGGTCGACTGACAGATGGCGCCGTCGGCAATCAGCTGGCGCCGCAGCGTCAGGCCATTGGTGAAGTTGCCGTTATGGGCGATGGCGATGCCGCCGACTTCGAGTTCGGCAAAGAGCGGCTGGACGTTGCGCAGCGCCACTTCGCCGGTTGTCGAGTAGCGCGTATGGCCGATGGAGATATAGCCCGGCAGCTTCGCCAGCGTGGCCGGGTCGGTATAGTGGTCTCCGACGAGGCCCATGCGCTTTTCGGTATAGAACTGCTTGCCGTCGAAGGTGACGATACCGGCGGCTTCCTGGCCGCGATGCTGGAGCGCATGCAGACCAAGTGCCGTCAGGGTGGCTGCATCCGGATGTCCGAGAATGCCGAACACGCCGCATTCCTCATGCAGCGTATCACCATCGAGTTCGTCGTGGATTTCACTGGATCTGAGATCGGTCATCGCAGTCGCCTTTGCTCCGTGCCGGTGCGCATATCGTGATCAGGCTGCCAGACGTCAAGCGATCTTAGCCGAAATGCCTGGCAAGCGTTATTCCAAATGGACAAAGCCCGCACAGCGGGCTTTGTTGCATATTTTCTCGTTTCCCCTTAGCCGTTCGTCGCCGGCGCTTCCTCGGCGGGCGACTGTTCGGTGGCGGCCGGCGGCGCATCGCTTTCGCCTTCGCCCGTCGTGTCCTTGCCACGCAGGCGGTCGAGAATCGTGGCATCCGCCTCTTCCGGCAGCAGCGCGACCAGCTTATTGCCGAGATTGTCGAGCAGCGGCTTCGACTTCGCCTGGGTGACCCAGATCGGCTGCTGCGGCGGCGCAACCAGCCAATTGAAGAACAGCATGGCGACGACGACGAGCAGGATGCCGCGCGCCGCACCGAAGAGGAAGCCGAGGGTCCGGTCGAGCGCGCCGATGCGGCTGTCGATGATGAAGTCGGCGATCCGCATGGTGATGAAGGAAATGATGATCAGCGCCACCAGGAAGATCACCGCGGCCGAGCCGATCATCGCGACCGTGTCATTGGTGGTGTATTGCTTGGCATAGGGCAGGAGGTACGGATAGAGGAAATAGGCCGCCGCCGCCGCACCGACCCAGCTCGCGACCGAAAGGACCTCGCGCGAGAAGCCGCGCACCATGGCGAGGATCGCCGAAAACAGTGCGACGCCGAGAACGATACCGTCGAGAATTGTAATGGGCATGTTGTCCTTACTCCGACCCCGTCATCACTCGGGTCCTACCAAGCTTATCCGCCGCAGGCCCCGTCCGCCCGCGCCCGGATCATCTTTCCACCGCTTGTCGACGGCGCCGCGCCAGAAGCGCGTTTCGTCGGCGCCGATCCTTCACTCCGCCTCGTCCGCCTGTTGCAGGGCGCGCCGCGATCCGGCGATGCGCGCAACCAGGTCCGGCAGGCTTTCCATCTCGCTCCAGCGGCCATTGCCGCTCCTCGGCAGGTCGGCTGTTGCAGACGGCAATACGGCCTGGGAGAAACCGAGCTTCTCGGCTTCCTTGAGACGTTGAGCGGTATGCGAAACCGGCCGGACTGCGCCCGACAAGCTGACTTCGCCGAAATAGACGCAATCGGCTGGAAGAGCAAGCCCGGCGAGTGACGAAACCAGTGCGGAAGCGACGGCAAGATCGGCTGCCGGCTCGGAAATCCGGTATCCTCCGGCGACGTTCAAGTAGACGTCGTGCTGCCCGAGGCGGACGCCGCAATGGGCCTCCAGGACCGCGAGGATCATGGAGAGCCGCGCCGAGTCCCAGCCGACGACCGCCCGTCGCGGCGTGCCGAGCGAGGTCGGTGCTACCAGCGCCTGCACCTCGACGAGGAGCGGCCGGGTTCCTTCCATACCGGCAAAAACCGCGGCACCGGGCGATTTCTCGTTGCGTTCGCCGAGGAAGAGCTCGGACGGATTGGCGACTTCCCGCAGGCCTTGGTCGGACATTTCGAAGACGCCGATCTCGTCGGTCGGACCGAAACGGTTCTTCACCGTCCGGAGGATACGATAGTGGTGGCCGCGGTCGCCCTCGAAATAGAGCACGGCATCGACCATGTGCTCGACGACCCGCGGTCCGGCGATCTGCCCTTCCTTGGTGACATGGCCGACGAGCACGACCGCCGTCCCCGTCTGCTTGGCGAAGCGGATCATCGCCTGAACGCCGGTGCGCACCTGCGTCACCGTTCCGGGGGCGGAATCGACGGTATCGCTCCAAAGCGTCTGGATCGAATCGATGATGACGAGATCCGGGCGCTTGCCCTCGGCAAGCGTCGCTAGGATGTCTTCGACATTGGTCTCGGCGGCGAGCAGCACGTCGCTGTCTGCGGCACCGAGCCGCTGGGCCCGCAGACGTACCTGGGCGACCGCCTCCTCGCCCGAGACATAGATCACCCGATGCTTGCGGCGCGAAAGCGCTGCCGCCGCCTGCATCAGCACGGTCGATTTGCCGATGCCCGGGTCGCCCCCGACGAGCAGCGCCGATCCGCGCACGAAGCCGCCGCCGGTAACGCGGTCGAGCTCGGATATGCCGGTCTTGATGCGCGGCGCGTCCTCGATGTCGCCGGAAAGCGTCGTCAACGCCACCGGCCGTCCCTTCTTGGGGGCGCGCATCGGACCGCCGCCGATGCCTCCCATCGGGTCTTCCTCGACGATGGTATTCCACTCGCCGCATCCGTCGCACTTGCCGACCCATCGGGAGTGCACGGTGCCGCAATTCTGGCAGACGAACTGGGTGCGGGTTTTCGCCATCGGGATCAGCTTTCGGAAAGTTGCAAGAGGAAGGGGCGGTCCGTCTCCGCCTCGGGAGAATCACTTCGAGCGGTCACATAATGACGCGAAATGCCGATTGAAAGGGTGATTTTCGACGCCGCCTGAAACGACGATCAGGCACCGCCGACATAGGTCCGGCAATAGCGGTGTCCGAGGCTCGTCAGCAACTCGTAGCCGATCGTACCGCCGGCCCGCGCAACGTCGTCGATGGCGACGTTCCGGCCGAAAAGCTCGATATAGTCGCCGGCACGCACCGCCCGTTCCGGCAGGTCGGTGACATCGAACAGGCTGAGATCCATCGTGACACGTCCGACATGCGGAACCTTCCTGCCATGCAGGAACCCGCAGGCACCCGACGGCATCGCCTGCCTCATCGTGACCCCGCCTCCGGAAACGGAGCGGTGGTAGCCATCCGCATAGCCGATCGCGACGGTCGCGATCCGGCTGTCACGCATAAAGCGCGCCGAGGCGCCGTAGCTTGCCGTTCCGCCCGAGGGGACGGTGCGCAGTTGCAGGATGCGCGCTTCCGCGGTGACGACTGGCTTCATCGGGTTGACGGCATCGTTGACCGCTTCGCCGCCATAGACCGCAATGCCCGGACGCGTGAGGTCGAAATGGTAGTCTTCGCCGAGGAAAACGCCGCCGGAATTTGCAAGGCTGGCGGGCACGCCTTCAAAGGCCGCCGTCACCTCTCGAAAACGCTGCAGCTGATAGAGGTTCATCGGATGCCTCGGATCATCGCCGCAGGCAAGATGGCTCATCACCAGCACGGGCGAGAAACTCGCCGGGCGCGCTGGATCATGGGCGAGCGCTAGGGCCTCCTCGACCGATAGGCCGAGCCGGTTCATGCCGGTATCGACATGGAGGACGCAAGGATGGTCGCCCCGATCGGAAAGCGCCGCCATGAACACGGCAAGCTGCTCCTCCGAGTTGATGATCGGCACGAGGTCATTGGCGAAGAACAGCTCCTCGTTGCCGGGCCACATGCCGGCGAGAATATAGATGCGGGCGTCCGGCAGGAGCGGGCGGAGTTCGGCACCTTCCTCGGCATCCGCGACGAAGAAATCGCGGGCGCCGGCAGCGTAGAGCGACGGGGCCGCATGCGCGACGCCGATACCATAGGCATTGGCCTTGAGCACGGCGGCGGCACGGGCCTTGCCCGACCGCTCGTTCATCGCCCGCCAATTGTCGGCGAGCGCCGTCAGATCGATGGTGAGCCGGTTCGAGGCAGCGAGGAATTCGGGGCTGTGCATGGGAGAACTCTTGCATGGGCGATATGTGAGCAATACATCCAAGCGCCCGGTGCCGCAAACCTCTTCGGCCTGACTGCCGACCTCGCGAAAGCTGAGCACTTTTGTGCAAGACGAAAAATCTCGGCACCGTTAGGATCGGCCGATGCATACGATTTCCCAGGAAGAGGCCATCGAGGCCATGCCGCTCAAGGGAGCCGAGCACACCCGTTTCTGGCGGGATGCGCGGTTCAAGGGCATGGAATGCCTGAGCGCGACATTCATCACCCACGAGTTCGCGCCGCATGCGCATGACACGTTCAGCATTGGTGCCATCGAAGCGGGTTCGCAGATCAGCACCATCAAAGGCGAGCGTTCGCAGACAGGGCCGGGAGACCTCTACCTGATCAATCCCGACGAAACCCATGACGGGCATCCGGGCAATGACGGCTATCGCTACAGGATGATATACCCGTCCGTGGAGCTGTTCGTCGAAATTCTCGAAGATATCACCGGCCGTCCGTTCCGTGGCACGCCGTGCTTTTCGCGGCAGTGGCTGACGGACCTCGAGCTTGCAGCCGCCTTCCGCCGTGCGCATCAGGTGCTGGAGGGAAAGACGGGGGCGCTCGAGGCGGACGAGGGCATGTTTGGATTTCTGGCGACGCTGTTCGAGCGGCACGGCAGCGCGATCATCGTTCCGGTCCGCACGCGCGAGAGTTCCGCGGTACACCGCGCCCGCGACTATCTTCTCGAGAATTATGCGAGCGACATCGGCCTCGACGAGCTTGCGAACGTCGCCGGCCTCAGCCGCGCCCATCTGATCCGGGCCTTTCGCAAGGAGTTCCACATCACACCGCATGCCTTCCTGACCGACAAGCGGGTGCGCGAGGCAAGGACGCTTCTGCGTCGGGGTTGGTCGCCGGCCGATACGGCCTATCATTGCGGCTTTGCGGACCAGGCGCATTTTACCCGCCACTTCAAGGCGCGCACCGGCGTGACGCCGGGGGCCTTCCGCGCCGGCTGATCACTTTCGTTCAAGACCGGCCCTCGCTGTCCGTTCTATGAACTCTCCGCAAGACAAGGTGGAGATAACGGACGTGAGAAGGGCAGGGATGTCTCAGTTTCTAGGCGGCATGAGGGCGATGGCGCCGCTGACGGTAGCGGTGATGCCGATCGGCCTGGTGTTTGGCGCCGTTGCCGCAAGCAAGGGCCTGAGCAGCCTTGAAGCGACGCTGATGAGCGCCTTCGTCTTTGCCGGCGGGTCGCAATTCGTCGCCATGGACATCTGGACGCATCCGGCCTCCTGGGGCGCGCTCGCCTTTTCGGCGCTGCTCGTCAATATCCGTCACGTGCTGATGAGCGCTTCGATCGGCACGAAGATGCCGGCGTTTTCCGGCCCGGCAAGATATGCCGCGATGTTGCTGCTCGCCGATGAAATCTGGGCCATGGCCGAGGTCCGCGCCGGCCAGACGCGGCTGACGCCCGCCTGGTATGCGGGCCTTGCCGTGCCGTTCTATTGCGTCTGGGTTCTAACGAGCCTCGCTGGCGCCGCCGCTGGCGCCTTCCTCGGCGACCCGAAGGCGATCGGCCTGGATTTCGCGTTCCCGGCCGTATTTACGGTTCTGGTGATTGGCTTCTGGAAGGGGCGGGACACCGGCGCGGTGCTCTTCGCCAGTGCGGCGGCGGCGGTCCTTGCCCACCAAGTCCTGCCCGGCGTCTGGTACATCGCGGCCGGTGCCGCCGCAGGCGTTGCCGCAACGCTCCTCACCGCCAGACACCGGGAGGCCTGCGCATGACGCTCGATCCCAATACGCTCCTCGCCATCGTGGCGATGGCTGCAGCTACGGTGCTGACACGCATTGCCGGTCTTCTCGTCATTCGCTTCGTCGCGATCGGCCCGCAGCAGAAGCGCACCCTGGAGGCGATTCCTCCCGCCGTGCTCATGGCGGTCATCGCCCCGACGGCGCTCGTGACCGGGCCGGCCGAGACGCTGGCAACGCTTGCGACGGCACTCGCCGCCACGCGACTGCCGCTGCTTGCGGCCGTCGCGATTGGCGTCTTCGTCGTAGCGGTCGCAAGAGCGCTGATCGGGGCGTGAGAGCGAACGTTTTCGGGATTTTCCCCTCATCCGGCCTGCCGGCCACCTTCTCCCCGCAGGCGGGGCGAAGGAGACTCGCGGCGCCCTCTCAGACTTTGCTCCGCCTTGCAGGAGGGGGAGGCTAAGCGGTGCCTCTTGCCCCTTCTCCCCGCGTGCGGGGAGAAGGTCGCGGCAGCGGGATGAGGGGCCAATACGTTCAATGCTCGTATTGCGTGAACGATGAGTCGGCGAGGTCCGAGAAGCGGGTGAATTCCGACTGGAAGGCGAGCTTGACGGTGCCGGTCGGCCCGTGGCGCTGCTTGGCGATGATCACGTCGGCCGTGCCCTTCACCCGCTCCATCTGCATTTTCCACTCTTCGTATTTCGGGTCGAGTTCGTCGCGCGGCTCCATGTTCTTCACATAGTATTCCTCGCGAAACACGAAGAGCACGACGTCGGCGTCCTGCTCGATCGAGCCGGATTCACGCAGGTCGGAGAGTTGCGGGCGCTTGTCCTCGCGGCTTTCCACCGCACGCGACAGCTGTGACAGAGCGATGATCGGTACGTTGAGTTCCTTGCCGAGCGCCTTGAGGCCGGTGGTGATTTCGGTGATCTCCTGCACCCGATTTTCGCCAGACTTCTTCGAGCCGGTCATCAGCTGGACGTAGTCGACCACGAGCACGTCGAGGCCGCGCTGGCGCTTCAGGCGGCGTGCGCGGGCCGCCAGCTGGGCGATCGAGATGCCGCCGGTCTGGTCGATATAGAGCGGCACCTTCTGCATCATCTGCGAGCAGGCGACGAGTTTTTCGAAATCGGCTTCGGAGATATCGCCGCGGCGGATCTTCGAGGACGACACTTCGGTCTGTTCCGAGATGATGCGGGTCGCAAGCTGTTCGGACGACATTTCAAGCGAGTAGAAGCCGACGACGCCGCCGTTTTTCGCCTTGAAGGAGCCGTCCGGCTGCACTTCCGGTTCATAAGACGCGGCAATGTTATAGGCGATGTTGGTGGCAAGCGACGTCTTGCCCATGCCAGGGCGACCGGCGAGGATGATCAGGTCCGAGCGCTGCAGACCGCCCATCTTGCCGTCGAGCGAATGGATGCCAGTGGAGATGCCGGAGAGGTGCCCGTCGCGTTCGAAGGCCTGGCCGGCCATGTCAATGGCGAGCGCCACGGCGTCGTTGAAGGATTGGAAGCCGCCGTCGTAGCGGCCGGTCTCCGCGAGTTCGAAGAGGCGCCGTTCGGCGTCCTCGATCTGGCTCTGCGGCGGCATGTCGAGCGGCGCATCATAGGCGATGTTGACCATGTCCTCGCCGATGGTGATCAGCGAGCGGCGGAGCGCCAGGTCGTAGATTGCCCGGCCGTAATCCTCGGCGTTGATGATCGACACGGCTTCGGCCGCGAGGCGAGCAAGATATTGCGCGACAGTCAGGTCGCCGACCTTCTCGTCGGCCTTGAGGAAGGTCTTGACCGTCACCGGGTTAGCGGTCTTGCCCATGCGGATGATCTCGCCGGCGACCTCGAAGATCTTGCGATGCAGGGGCTCGTAGAGATGCACGGGCTTGAGAAAGTCCGACACGCGATAGAAGGCGTCGTTGTTGACCAGGATCGCGCCAAGCAGCGCCTGCTCGGCTTCCAGATTGTTCGGCGCTTCGCGGTAATGCTGGTCCGCCTGATCCTTGGGCAAGGGAGCGAGCTTTCGCGCTGCGTCGTTCATGGGAGATCCGTATCCGCCTCTATTATCCCGTGTGCCAATCGATTTGCTTCCTCCCTTCCGCCACGTCTAGTGTAGCTGTGCAACAGTGCTGGAGCTTGCGTGTCCGCCTTTGGTTTTTGGCGGTTGTTCACACTGATTCACAGGGGGGCGCGGTGGACCCGAAACATGCCACGCCGGGCATTTGCACAATGGCGGAGGTCGGCCGCAAATCTATCTGATTCGCCTTCCCCCGTCGTCCGCAATCGCCTTCGCGCGCTGTTCGTGACGGCAAAAGAAAGGCCCGGATCGGGAGATCCGGGCCTGTCGTTGAGCTCTGAAGCTGATGCTTATTCTTCTTCGCCCGCGAATTCGGCTTCCGGGTTGAAGAAGTCTTCCGGCTTCAGGGCGTCTTCGTCGACGCCGTAGATGGCGTCGACGGAGGTCAGGCTCTCGCCCTTGGCCTGACGCTCGGCTTCTTCGGCCGAACGGGCAACGTTGACTTCGACGACGACGTCGACTTCCGCGTGCAGGTGCAGCGTTACCTTGTGAACGCCGATCGACTTGATCGGCTGGTTGAGGTTAACCTGGTTGCGGTTGATGTTGAAGCCTTCGGCGGCCAGCACATCGACGATGTCGCGAGCGGCGACTGAGCCGTAGAGCTGGCCGGTTTCGCCGGCGGAGCGCACGATCACGAAAGACTTGCCGTCAAGCTTGTCGGCGACCTTCTGGGCTTCCGACTTGCGCTCGAGGTTGCGGGCTTCGAGCGTTGCGCGCTCGGATTCGAAGCGGGCCTTGTTGGCGGCGTTGGCGCGCAGGGCCTTGCCAAGCGGCAGCAGGTAGTTGCGTGCAAAGCCGTCGCGAACCTTCACGGTTTCGCCCATCTGGCCGAGCTTGGCGATGCGTTCGAGGAGAATCACTTCCATGTTGAGTTCCTTTTCAGTTTGGCATTGTTCGTTGGTTAGCTTTTCCCCGTCGGCGTGACCGCGATGGTGCGTCGCGTGTCGGTCAATCCGGACAGGAGGAAGAAGACCGCCGGGATCGTAAAGACGAGAACCGACAGATAGGCGATCCACAGCACGGGAAGCCGCCAGGACCTGCCGCGCGTGCGGAAATGGAAGGAGGCGAAGCCCGAGAGCAGAAAGCCCGCCCCGAACGTGCCGCAGACGAGGGCGCCGATCGCCGCCGGCGCGCCGCCGAGAAAGGTAAGGATCAGGCCGCCGAGGAAGACGAAGATGGCGTTGCGGTGCATCCTGAGCGAAGAGGGAATGTCTTCGCGCGGCCGCAGGGACTTTCCCGACATCTGGACGATCCGGGTGGCGACGTAATAGGCGGCAAACAGCATGACCACCCAGAGCGCCCCCTGCACCAACGGCAGCGCCAGCGTGAACATCGACTTGAGCTGGGCAATCGTGGCCGCGTCGGGATTGTAGAGCGGTTCCTGGGCCTTGACCGCCTCGACGAGCATGTCCACCATCAGTTCCGAGACGCTGGAATCATATCCGATGATCGTGGCGACGATGATCATGCCGAGGGTGACGAGCCCGGCGAGGTGGCCGAGGATGTCGGAAAGCGGATACCAGGCAAGAGCGCCCTCGGGGCCGCCGAGTTCGGAGGCAGGCCGCGCCAGACTGGCAAGATGGCTGAGCCAGCCGGCCGGAACGAGCGTGACGACGAGGATGAGCAGCGCGAAATAGGGCGAGACCAGACTTGCCGCCGTTGCTCCGGCCACGCCGATCGCGGTGAGCGCTGCGGCATTGCCCCAGCCGAGCCCGGCAATCAGAATCGGCAGTGCGGAAGCGGCATAGAGAACGATCGCCAGGGACGACTGCGTGTTCGCGCCCATCGACAGAAGGGCGGCGGTAACGCCGGCAAGCGCGCCGGTGATCAGCGATGTCCTGTTCCAGTTCTTCAACGTTCGCTGTCCTGCTTCAAACGCAGTTAGGGGCGCCTTTGGCTGCCCCAACATGGGATTTGGCGCATTCCGCGCCGGTTCCGATCCGCGCCCACCGCGGAAGGGAGGCGTCGAGGCGCTCACCCGAAGGAAGCGCCTCGACGCAGAGTCGGTTACCGTCGAGTCAGGCGACCAACGGAGAGAGATCCTTACGACACGACGTAGGGCAGCAGGCCGAGGAAGCGTGCGCGCTTGATCGCCTGGGCGAGTTCGCGCTGCTTCTTCTGGGAAACGGCCGTGATGCGGGAAGGAACGATCTTGCCGCGCTCGGAAATGTAGCGCTGCAGGAGGCGAACGTCCTTGTAGTCGATCCGCGGAGCGTTTGCGCCCGAGAAGGGGCAGGTCTTGCGGCGACGGTGGAACGGGCGGCGTACCGGAGCGGAAGAAACTTCAGCCATTGTCTTTATCTCCTAGGCTTCGGGTTACGCGCGGTCTTCGCGCGGGCGGCGCGGACGGTCTTCGCGATCGCCACGGTCCGGACGCGGACCACGGTCACCGAATCCACCACGGTCCGGACGGTCGCCGTCGCGGCGCGGACGATCGTCGCGGTCGCGCTTCTGCATCATCGCGGACGGGCCTTCCTCGTGCTTCTCGACGGCGATCGTCATGTAGCGCAGGACGTCTTCATTGATGCGCATCTGGCGCTCGACTTCGTGGACTGCCGGTGCCGGAGCATCGATGTCCATGAGGACGTAGTGAGCCTTGCGGTTCTTCTTGATGCGGTAGGTGAGGGACTTCAGGCCCCAGTTCTCGACTCGGCCGACCTTGCCGCCGTTCGATTCGATGACGCCCTTGTACTGCTCAACGAGGGCGTCGACCTGCTGCGGCGTGATGTCCTGCCGAGCGAGGAATACGTGTTCATAAAGAGCCATTGTGGCTTGCCTTTCTTGCGTTAATCAGCCCGGACCTCGGCGGCTAAGCCTCAACGACTGTTCTTATGGGCTCGAACGAGCCGGCAAGAAAGTGTTGTATCGAGACGGTCGAGAGCGGAGACACGGGAGGCCGGAACAGCTTGTCGTTCCTGGCGGCCTCCGGGATGGAAGCCGGCCCTCCGTTCAGCCACCAGCCAGAAGACCGGGCGTTTCGAACAGCGCGCTTATACGGATTTTCAGCCGAAATGCAAGGCGCGATTGGAAGATCCTGCGTCGCGTAGAAATGGTAAGGGATCCCCGCAGCGCCAAGTTGCGGAACATTCGGCCTACTTCCCTGTTGGCCCGGCTGTCGTAAACTGCAGGAGACGACAATGCACCATATCGATCCGAAGATGCAGGAGTGCATCGAAAATTGCCTGGCCTGCTACCGTGCCTGTCTTTCGACGGCAATGAGCCATTGTCTCGAGGCGGGCGGCAAGCACACGGAGCCCGATCATTTCCGGCTGATGATGGCCTGCGCCGAGATATGCCGGACCTCGGCACATTTCATGCTGATCGGAACGCCCCATCACCGGCATGTCTGCGGCGAATGTGCGGAGATCTGCAGCGAATGCGCGGCCGACTGCGAGCGCATCGGCGACATGGCCGAATGCGTCGATGCCTGCCAGCGCTGCGCCGAAAGCTGCCGTCAGATGGCCGCCTGACGTCCCGGTCGCCTGGAATGGAGGAGACGGCGTCGCTCAGATCGGCGCCGGATAGAGCCGGTGGAGACGGCGAATTCCATTCAGCACATCCTGCGACAGCGTCACGTCGGCGGCGCCGATGGCGGTCTTGAGCTGCGGGATCGATGTTGCGCCGATGATGACGGATGCCATGAAGGGGCGCGTCAGGCAAAAGGCAAGCGCCATCTGCGCCGAATCGAGGCCATGCTCGCGCGCCAGCGCCACATAGGCGGCGACCGCCGGCTCCTGGTGCGGCGTGAAGCGGCCCCCGAGGTCGCCGTTGATCGACAGGCGCGAGCCGGCGGGTCTTGCCCCGTCGAGATATTTGCCCGTCAGCAAACCGGCTGCGAGCGGCGAATAGGCAAGCAGCCCGACGTCTTCATGATGCGAGAGTTCGGCGAGGTCGAGGTCGAAGGGGCGGTAAAGCAGGTTGTACTCGTTCTGGATGCTGGCGACTCGCGGCAGACCGTGTTTCTCGGAGAGGTGGAGCATCTTCATCGTGCCCCAGGCGGTGTCGTTGGAAAGCCCGATGGCGCGGATCTTGCCGGCCTTCACCAGATCGCCGAGCTTGTCGAGAATGGCCTTCAGATCGGCGGCGACATGCTCCTTGTCCTGCCGCGACGGGTCGTACGACCAGGCATTGCGGAAGTGGTAGTGGCCGCGATTGGGCCAGTGCAGCTGGTAGAGATCGACATAGTCGGTCTTCAGCCGCTTGAGGCTGGCGTCGAGTGCTTCGTCGATGCCCTCCGGCGTCATCGGGCCGCCGTTGCGGATATAAGGACGGCCGGAACCGGCGACCTTCGTGGCAAGCACCACGTCGTCGCGCCGGCGCCGGGCTGCCAGCCAGTCGCCGATGATGCGCTCGGTATTGCCGTAGGTTTCCGCCGAAAGCGGCGTTGTCGGATAAAGTTCGGCGGTGTCGATGAAGTTGACGCCCCGTTCGACGGCATAGTCGAGCTGCCCGTGGGCTTCGATCAGCTTGTTCTGGGAGCCCCAGGTCATGGTGCCGAGGCAGATTTCGGAAACCTTGATGCCGGTGCGGCCAAGCGTATTGTAGCGCATGTAATCACGTTCCTTGTGCTGGCGGATGCGCGCCGGCGGGAGGAGAAAGGCGCGCTGCCCTCGAATAGGGTGATGCCGCAACCTGGAGGATATCGAGCCGGTGCGGCGATGCGGGCAAACTTAAGCCTTGCTTGACGAAGATCAAGGGCAAAAGCCGGCAACGAGAGGGCGGCGCGCTTGACTCGCCGTTCAGGAATGTGAATGGAGAGGAAAACGGTGGGGTGAGGACACTGTGACGCCGGCGCCCGCGTTCCACTCACACCGAGAAAGCAGATTGCGACGGGCCCGACACGATCGCCCGTCGAAATCCAGGGAAGGGCACTCCTGATGAGCATTGCATTCACGTTCCCCGGTCAGGGCAGCCAGGCCGTAGGCATGGGCAAGGAATTGGCCGAAGCCTTTCCGGAGGCCGCAGCCGTCTTCGCCGAGGTCGACGACGCGCTCGGTGAAAAGCTTTCCGACACCATGTGGAACGGTCCCGAGGAAACCCTGACGCTGACGGCGAATGCGCAGCCGGCGCTGATGGCCGTCTCCATGGCAGTCATCCGGGTGCTCGAGTCGAAAGGCCTCGATTTCAGAAACAAGGTTTCCTTCGTTGCAGGTCATTCGCTCGGCGAATATTCGGCGCTCTGTGCCGTCGGAACCTTTTCGCTTGCCGATACGGCGCGCCTCCTGCGCATCCGCGGCAATGCGATGCAGGCGGCCGTCCCGGTCGGCAGGGGCGCGATGGCTGCGATCATCGGCCTGGAAAACGAGGATGTCGAAGCGGTCTGTCGCGAGGCGTTGTCACTCGGTGCTTGCCAGATCGCCAATGACAATGGCGGCGGGCAGCTGGTGATCTCGGGCGAGAAGCAGGCGGTGGAAAAGGCGGCCGCGCTCGCCTCTGAAAAAGGCGCAAAGCGCGCCCTGATGCTGCCGGTCTCCGCACCCTTCCATTCCGCCCTGATGGCGCCGGCCGCCGACGCGATGCGCGATGCCCTTTCCACTGTCGAGAAGCGCGATCCGCTCGTGCCGGTCGTCACCAATGTGCTGGCCGCTCCAGTCAGCGATGCCGGCGAGATTGCCCGGCTGCTGGTCGAGCAGGTGACCGGTCAGGTGCGCTGGCGCGAGACGGTGCAATGGTTCGCCGCCAATGATGTGACGACACTCTACGAGATCGGCTCGGGCAAGGTGCTGACCGGCCTTGCCCGGCGGATCGACAAGACCGTCAACGGCCTTGCCGTCAATACGCCCGCCGATATCGACGCGGCGCTTGCCGCTCTTCTGGCCTGAGCGCCCCAATCAAGCGCCCATTGTAAAAGGGAGAAATCCATGTTCGATCTTTCCGGCCGCAAGGCTCTCGTCACCGGTGCATCCGGCGGCATCGGCGAGGAAATCGCCCGCGTGCTGCACGCCCAAGGCGCAATTGTCGGCCTTCACGGCACGCGCGTCGAAAAGCTCGAGGCGCTCGCCAACACTCTTGGCGAGCGGGTCCGGATCTTTCCGGCAAATCTCTCTGATCGCGTGGAAGTCAAGGCGCTCGGCGAGAAGGCGGACACCGAGCTCGGCGGCGTGGACATTCTCGTCAACAATGCCGGCATCACCAAGGACGGTCTTTTCGTCCGCATGAGCGACGAGGACTGGGATAATGTCCTGGAGGTCAACCTGACGGCCGTCTTCCGGCTGACCCGCGAGCTGACGCATCCGATGATGCGCCGGCGGTTCGGCCGCATCGTCAACATCACTTCCGTCGTCGGCGTGACCGGCAATCCGGGTCAGGCCAACTACTGCGCGTCGAAGGCCGGCATGATCGGCTTCTCCAAGTCGCTCGCCCAGGAGATCGCCACCCGCAACGTCACGGTCAATTGCGTGGCGCCGGGCTTCATCGAGAGCGCGATGACCGGCAAGCTGAACGACAAGCAGAAGGAAGGCATCATGGCGGCGATCCCGATGCGCCGGATGGGAAGCGGTGCCGAAGTCGCTTCCGCCGTCGCCTATCTCGCCTCCAACGAAGCGGGCTACGTCACCGGTCAGACCATCCACGTCAACGGCGGCATGGCGATGATCTGACCTGCTTTTTCGGCGGCCGGGTGATGCAGCCTGCTGCCTGCCGCCGGGCGCCCGGTCAGTGCGATCGCCCATCGATGTCAAATGCCTGAAATTCAATGTTGAGCAAGCGAATGTCGGGCATTTTCGGACTTTGCGGCAGACTTAAACCGTGTTAATCGGGCCATGACTGTGCGCAGTCGACCGGTCCGGCCAGGTTGTCCGGCAGCCCCTGCTGCCACGGGTTTTCCGCGGTTTTCGGTTGAATGGATTGCCCGGTGGGCCATCTTGGTCTATCAGGCGTGAACGAGTACCGGCGCCAACAATGGCGCCGCAGAGAAAACGAAGGTCGAGGAACTCCGACATGAGCGATATCGCAGAACGCGTGAAGAAAATTGTTATTGATCATCTTGGCGTCGATGCCGAAAAAGTAAGCGAAGGCGCAAGCTTCATCGACGACCTCGGCGCGGACTCGCTCGACACCGTCGAACTGGTCATGGCCTTCGAAGAAGAATTCGGCGTCGAGATTCCGGACGACGCGGCGGATTCGATCCTGACCGTCGGCGACGCCGTCAAGTTCATCGAAAAGGCCCAGGCCTAATCGTCGCTGCGGCCGCAAGGCCGCCCGGCGGGCCGCTGGACCGCGGCCCGTACAGCCCTGGGGATGTGGGCTGGCCCGCCGCGATTGCGGGTCGCGATCAGCAAAGCGCTCCCGCCTTTCCCTCTGATCGTCGAAGCTGCAAGGGATGCAGGGATCGGGCTCGTCGCACGCGTACCGGTCGGGCTCCGGAATGGAACGTTCAGGGTGGATCATGGGCATGAGACGTGTCGTTATCACCGGTACCGGCATGGTATCTCCTTTAGGTTGCGGAACCGAGGTTAGCTGGTCGCGTCTTCTTGCCGGCGGCAACGCGGCGCGCAAGGTGACCGAATTCGAGGTCGAGGACCTCCCCGCCAAGATCGCCTGCCGCATTCCGTTCGGCGACGGATTCGACGGCACCTTCAATGCCGACGACTGGATGGAGCCCAAGGAGCAGCGCAAGGTCGACCCCTTCATCGTCTACGCGATGGCCGCCGCCGACATGGCGCTGGCGGACGCCGGCTGGAAGCCGGAAAGCGACGAGGATCAGATTGCCACCGGCGTGCTGATCGGCTCCGGCATCGGCGGCCTCGAAGGCATCGTCGAAGGCGGCTACACGCTGCGCGACAAGGGGCCGCGCCGGCTTTCGCCCTTCTTCATCCCCGGCCGCCTGATCAATCTCGCCTCCGGCCAGGTCTCCATCCGCCACAAGCTGCGCGGCCCGAACCATTCGGTTGTCACGGCGTGTTCGACCGGCGCGCACGCGATCGGCGATGCGAGCCGCCTGATCGCGCTCGGCGACGCCGACGTGATGGTGGCGGGCGGCACAGAATCGCCGATCTGCCGCATTTCGCTCGCCGGCTTTGCCGCCTGCAAGGCGCTCTCGACACAGCACAACGACAATCCGGAAAAGGCATCCCGTCCCTATGATGCCGATCGCGACGGCTTCGTCATGGGCGAGGGCGCCGGCATCGTCATTCTCGAGGAGCTTGAGCACGCCAAGGCGCGCGGCGCCAAGATCTACGCGGAGGTGGTCGGCTACGGCCTTTCCGGTGACGCATTCCACATCACCGCTCCGTCGGAAGACGGCGACGGCGCCTACCGTTGCATGCAGATGGCGCTGAAGCGCGCCGGCGTGACAGCCGCCGACGTCGACTACATCAACGCGCACGGCACATCCACCATGGCCGACACGATCGAACTCGGCGCGGTCGAGCGGCTGGTCGGCGACAGCGCTTCGAAGATCTCGATGTCTTCGACGAAATCGGCGATCGGTCATCTGCTCGGGGCTGCGGGCGCGGTCGAGGCGATTTTCTCGGCGCTCGCGATTCGCGACAATATCGCACCGCCGACCCTCAATCTCGACAATCCGTCGGTCGAGACGAAGATCGACCTGGTGCCGCACGTTGCCCGCAAGCGGGAAATCAACGTCGCCCTGTCGAATTCCTTCGGATTCGGCGGCACCAATGCTTCGCTGGTGCTGCGCCGCTACCGGGGTCACTGATCCCGTCGGACCGGCTGCGGCAGCGCGAGCGAAAAACCGCTCGCGCTTTCCTGGCCCGTGCGTTGCCTTATCCCGCTTTTTGCCGCAATGCTCGCTACAAGCTGTCGGCGGGAAATGCCGTGTCGGCGTCGCCCCGCTTGGCTATGTTCGCGCAAGGCACAACCGGCATTGTAGACTATCCATTGCTCTGACACATTCGTGCACGTTACGCTTGCCGCCGGTCTAAGCCGAAATTCGCGCCGGCGACAGCTCAATTGAATTTGCGGGTTTCGGATTCGGGAAAATCGTGAGCGACTCAAACGATAACAGCGCGGCGCAGTTCGGCCGCAATGAGACCGGGAGCAACGGGCCGATCATTCCGAAGTCGGCGAACGAGGCGCTACGACCCGAACGCGTGCCGGAGCCGCCGAAGCGTTCCAGGAAAGCACGCAGCCAGGTCGTCATCTTCCTCAATTTCCTGATGACCGTGGTGGTTTTCGTCGTGTTGGCGGCGGCGGGCGCCGTCTACTACGCCATGCATGAATACGAGAAAGCTGGGCCCCTGGAAGCGAACAGGAACTTCATCGTGCGCAGCGGGGCCGGCATTATTCAGATTGCCGAGGACCTGGAACGCAACAGCATCATCACCGACGCCCGTGTGTTCCGCTTCGTCTCCGAAGCCTATCTCGACAACGAAACGCTGAAGGCCGGCGAATACGAGATCAAGGCGCATGCGTCGATGCAGGAGATCATGGAACTGCTGAAATCCGGCAAGTCGATCCTTTATGCCGTGTCTCTGCCGGAAGGGCTGACGGTGAAGCAGATGTTCCGCAAGCTTGCGGACGACCCGGTGCTCGTGGGCGACCTGCCAACGGAACTGCCGGCCGAAGGCTCGCTGAAGCCGGACACCTACAAATTCACCCGCGGCACCAAGCGGGCCGAGATCGTCCAGCAGATGGTTGCGGCACAAAAGTCGCTGGTCGAGCAGATCTGGGAAAAGCGTGACCCGAAGCTGCCGGTTTCGTCGGTCGACGAGTTCGTCACGCTCGCCTCCATCGTCGAGAAGGAAACGGGCCGCGCAGACGAACGGCCGCGTGTAGCCTCCGTGTTCATCAACCGGTTGGAAAAAGGCATGCGCCTGCAGTCGGATCCGACGATCATCTACGGCATCTTCGGCGGCGAGGGCAAACCAGCCGACCGGGCGATCCTGAAGTCGGACCTGGAAAAGCAAACGCCCTACAACACCTATATCATCAAGGGCCTGCCGCCGACGCCGATCGCCAATCCGGGCCGGGCGGCGCTGGAAGCGGTGGCCAATCCGTCGCGTACGCCCGAGCTTTATTTTGTCGCCGACGGGACCGGCGGTCACGTCTTCGCCGCAACCCTCGAAGAGCACAATGCGAATGTGCGGCGGTGGCGAAAGCTCGAGGCCGAAAAGGCGGCCGAGGCGGCGAAGGCGGCTGCGGATGCCGCCACGGTGCCCGAGGCGCAATAGACAGGCTCATTGTGGACGATTGGCGGACGGCGCGGATATCCCTTGCGGTATGCCGCGCCGTCGCCCTATTGCTGTCTGCACGACAGCGCCTTGCGTTCTTGCGGACGCACAAAGCCGCTGTAGCTTAGCAACGCTGCGTGTTTGGCCCTCGTCTGCAATCGGCTAGAGGAAGCACTCAGCAGCGAAATGGAGGAAACCATGCCGCTCCAATCGATGACCGGCTTCGCCAGGAGAGAGGGGAGCAGCGGCCGCTATCGCTGGGCCTGGGAGTTGCGCTCGGTCAACGGCAAGGGGCTCGATGTGCGGCTCCGCCTGCCGCAGGGGCTGGAGCGTTTCGAGCCCGACTGTCGGCGTCTTGCTCCGCAGTATTTCTCTCGCGGCAACCTGCAGATCGCCCTGTCGGTCAGCGGCGGCGAGACGGCCGTCGACGCCGTGATCAATCGGGGTGCCCTGGACGCTGTCCTGAGGCTCCGCGAGCAGCTCGGGGATCTCGTCGATCCGGCGCCGCTGAGGTTCGATACGCTTCTGTCGCTCCGCGGCATCATCGATCTTCGCGAGCCGGAGGAAAGCGAGAGCGAGCGCGCCGCCCGCGACGCCGACATTGTCAAGGGGCTGGAGCTGGCGCTTGGCGACCTCATGGCGATGCGCGAAGACGAGGGAGCGGCGCTTGAAAAAGTTCTGCTGGCGCAGGTGGACCGCATCGAAGCGCTGACGACGACGGTGGAGAACGATCCCTCACGCAGCCCTTCGGCCATTGCCGCGCGACTGGTGCAGCAGGTCGCGCTGATCATGGACAATGCCTCGTCGATCGACCGCGAGAGATTGCATGCCGAGGTCGCACTTCTTGCCACAAAGGCCGACCTCCGGGAAGAGATCGACCGGCTCCGCTCGCATATCGCTGCCGCCCGCGAGCTTCTGACGAAAGGCGGTCCGGTCGGACGCAAGCTGGATTTCCTTGCACAGGAATTTAACCGGGAATCGAATACGATCTGTTCGAAGTCGAATGCCGCTGTCGTCTCGGCCGCGGGCATCGAACTGAAGGTTGTGATCGACCAGTTCCGCGAACAGGTTCAGAATCTGGAGTAACACATGAAATCGGCGACCGCATCGCCCATCAGGATACCCCGTCGCGGATTGATGCTCGTGATCTCGTCGCCCTCGGGTGCGGGCAAGTCGACCATCGCGCGCAACCTGCTTGAAGCCGATCCGGAACTGAGCATTTCCGTGAGTGTGACGACGCGCGCGAAGAGACTGAGCGAGATCGAGGGCCGGCACTACCACTTCAAGACGATCCGCGAATTCGAAGCCCTGAGGGCGACGGATTCGCTGCTCGAATGGGCCGAGGTACACGGCAATTTTTACGGCACGCCGCGCGACGCGGTGGAGGCGGCGATGGCCGAAGGGCGTGACATGCTCTTCGACATCGACTGGCAAGGTGCGCAGCAATTGCAGGAAAAGATGGCGGGCGACGTGGTCTCGATCTTCATCCTGCCGCCGTCCATGGCCGAGCTGCAGTCGCGACTGCACCGTCGCGCCGAAGACACCGAGGAGGTGATCGCCACTCGACTCGCCAACTCGCGCGCGGAGATCGAGCATTGGCGGGAATACGACTATATCGTCGTCAACGACGATCTGGACCGCGCCTTCTCCTCGGTCCGTTCTATCATCGAAGCGGAGCGCCTGCGCCGCGACCGTCGCCCCGGTCTGTTCGAATTCGTCAACGGGCTTCTGACGGAAAACCCGTTCTAAGTCCTTCGTGTCGGCTCACAGGCAATTCGCAAGGCGGCAGAATTCTTCGACCGTCAGCGTCTCGGCTCGGCGTTGCGGGTCGATGCCGGCCTTGCCGAGCAGTGCTTCGCCACCGAGCGGCTTGAGGCTCTGGCGCAGCATCTTGCGGCGCTGGCCGAAGGCTGCCTGCGTGACTTTCTCGAGAGAGGATACCACACAGGGAATGGGCGTTTCGATCGGCTCGAGATGCACAACCGTGGACGTGACCTTCGGAGGAGGGGTGAAGGCCTGCGGCGGCACGTCGAAGGCGAGGCGCGCCTTGGTTCTCCAGCCGCAGAGGACGCCAAGGCGGCCATAGTGATCGTCGTCGGCGCCTGCGACGATGCGCAATCCGACTTCCCGCTGGAACATCAGCGTCATCGACTCCCAGAAGGGCGGCCAGCGCTCCGGCAGCAGCCAGTTGACGAGAAGCTGCGTGCCGACATTGTAGGGCAGGTTGGCGATGATACGCACCGGACCCTCGGCAAGGCTCTCGAAATCGACCTTCAGGGCGTCGCCTTCGACGATGTCGAGCCGACCGGGATAGTGGGCGCCGACTTCGGCAAGTGCCGGCAGGCAACGCGAGTCTCGTTCGATTGCCACGACCCTCTTTGCGCCGAGCGCCAGGATGGCGCGCGTCAGCCCGCCGGGGCCCGGCCCCACTTCGATGACGGTGACGTCGTCAAGGGGGCCGGCCGTGCGGGCGATCTTCTGGGTGAGATTGAGATCGAGCAGGAAGTTCTGCCCAAGCGCCTTCTTTGCATCCAGCCCGTGGCGCTGTATGACGTCGCGAAGCGGCGGCAGACCATCGAGAGCTGCCATCAGCGCTGAGCCTTCCCGGCATTTGCCGAAAGTTCCGCGGCAAGCCGCAAGGCCGCCTGCAAGCTGTCTTCGCGACCCATTCCCTTTCCGGCAATCGCAAAGGCGGTGCCGTGGTCCGGCGATGTTCTGATGAAAGGTAAGCCAAGCGTCACATTGACGCTCTCGTCGAAGCCGAGCGCCTTGGCTGCGATCAGCGCTTGATCGTGATACATGCAGATCGCGACGTCGTAGGTCTCTCTTGCCCGGTCGTGGAACATGGTGTCCGCCGGAAGCGGGCCGACGACGTTCAGACCTTCGCCGCGAAGCCGGTCGACGACCGGGCGGATGACAGCATCGTCCTCGAAACCGAGCGCGCCGCCTTCTCCGGCATGCGGGTTCAGTCCGGCGATCGCCAGGCGCGGCGTCTCCAGCCCGAAGCGGCTCTTGAGATCGGCGGCGGTAATCGTAGAGGTCCGGTAGATCAGATCCGGCGTCAGTGCGGCGGGAACATCCTTGAGCGGGATATGGATCGTCACGGGAACGGCGCGCAGTTTCGGCCCCGCCAGCATCATCACCGGCCGGACGGCGGTTCCGGTCGCCTTCTCCGCCAGATCGGCGAGGTATTCCGTATGGCCGGGGAAGCGGAAGCCCGCCTCGTAGAGCACGGCTTTGGCGATGGGATTTGTCGTCACGGCCGACGCCTCACCGGCAATGACGAGTCGAACGGCTGTATCGATCGCTTCGGTCACGGCAGCGGCATTCTCCGCGCTCGGTTCACCGGCGATAACGGTAGCGCGACATGGGATCGGCAATACCGGCAGGGCATTCGGGAAAACGGCGGCGGAGTTGAGACAATCGGTTTCCTCGATCCGCACGGTGATCCCGAGCGTCTTGGCGCGTGCCGAAAGCACCGCGGGGTCGCCGATGAAGAGGAAAGGCGCAGTTGCCTGCGCCTCCCGCTTTGCCCAAACGGCAAGAGTGATGTCCGGGCCGATACCGGCCGGGTCGCCCATCGTCAGGGCAACCGGCCTGCCGCGCGTGTCGCTCATGTTAGCCCGTATTACTTGTTGACGATCTGCGCCTTGGAGCGCAGTTCCTCGAGATATTTTTCGCTGTTCGGATCTTCGCCGCCGGCCTTCTTCTTGCCGATATCCTCGGCGCGGAAGACGACTTCGGCGGCGGCGTCGTCATTGACCTGGCGCTTCTTGCAGATTGCCAGATATTCGACGCCCTTTTCGGTGACGCGCGTACCTGTCGTCATGCCGTCGCCCGCCTTTTCGACGAGCGGCTTCCAATCTTCCGGCAGCTGCTGGGCAAGCACGCGGCCGAGGCTGCGGATCGATACGTCACGGTAGTTCGCGGCAAACACCTTCGACGTCTCGCAGCCGGGGAACTTCGAGCGCGAGGCATTGGCTTCGGCCTGCCGCTTGGCGGTGATTGCGCCGCGCTTCTTTTCCGGTATGACGAAGATGACCTGCTGCAGGAAGTACTCGGTGGTGACCGGCTTGTCGCCGCCGCCTTCCATCATGCGTTTGACGAGATCGCCACCGGAGAGGCGCGTGGCGCTGCCATAGCGGAAATTGACGACCCGCGGCCAGCTCATCTGGACAGCGATATATTGTTTGAAATGCTCGACACCGACGCCGGATTGGTCGAGAATCTTGCCGAGCTGTTCAGGCGACAGCTTGTTGCCGGCGGCAAATCGCGCATAGGCGGCGTCGACCTCCTGGGTGCTCACCGACTGCTGGACGCGCGCGATCTCGGCGCGCTTCAGCACCTCGTCGATCAGCTGCTTCTTGGCTTCGGCCGCGCCGCCGCCCTGGCGCTGCAGGCGAAGGAACGCCACGCGCTTGGCGATATCACCTGAGGTGATCACCGTATTGTTGACGATTACACTTACTCCGCTCGCAGCCTGAACGGCCGTACCCGAAGCAAAGCTCAGCACCCCGGCGACCGCCAGGGCGGAGAGCGCCTTCACGATCGAGAATTTCCCGCCCATTATCGTTCCCTGCTCATCCCGCGTCGATTGCTCGCAGCCGTTGCCACAGCCTCAACCGTCCGCCTGCCCACTGTCAATTTGTGGGAAATGCATAATACATGCGGCTAAACGATGACAAGAGCGCGTGATCAAACGATCGCGCCGCATTTATGCGGCGCGATCACGGCGCTCGAGATTAGAAGAGGAGCGAGGGACGTCTCAGAAATAGTCCAGCTCTTCGAAGGTGGTCTCGCCCACATTGATGTCGCCGAGCGTGCGGAAACTGATGCGGGCACCGATCGACCAGTCGTTGGCGACCGTGCTGTCCGTATCCCGCTCCGACTTGTAGACGATCGAGAACAGCGTGTCCTGATCGTCATAGGTCAGTCCCAAGCCATGCCGGGTTACGACGCCCTCATTGATGTCGTAAGTCACGCCGCCGAACACCGACCAGTAGTCGTGGAACCGATAGGCGGCAGCCGATTGGATCTCGTCCTGGTCGAAGGCCGAGCCGTAGAGCGGCTGTGCCTCGATCCGCGTATAGGTGAAGGCGGCCTGCCATGTCAGCCCGAGATAGCCGACCGTCGCATCGGCACGCCGCAGGCTGAAGTCCTCTTCGTCCAGACGGCCGGAGAGACTTGCCATCAAGCCGGAAGGCGCGTCGACGCCGAACATCGCCACGTAATCGGATCGGTCGCTTTCCAGGCCCGAATCCGCCCCAGCCTTGACGAGATCGTCAGTTGCGAAGGAGTTGAGGCCGCCGAGGTGGAATGATTGCCCGGCAATGGCGCGCAGGCCGTAGCCGTTGTCGAAGCTTCCGGTGTAACGGAAGCCGACATTGGCACGTGTTCCGCCCTCGATCCGGTCGAAACCGGAAAACTTGTCGCGGTCGAAGAGATTGGTGGCGTCGAAGACGAAGCTCTGGGCATCTTCGTTCGGCAGTGCGCCGGCATATTGTTCGTTCGGCCGCGCATAGAGCTGTGCGATCGGCTCCAGCACGTGGCTGCTCGTTTCACCGGCAAAAAGGATCGGATAGCGCGCCTCGAGACCCGCGGTGAGCATGCTCCGCGTCACGGCATCGCTGCTGGTGAAATCGCCGGTGTAGCCGACGGGGTCGTCGACATTGACGCCGATCGCGTCGCCGCGCGCCGCAAGCAATGGCGTCAGCGCCAGACCGCCTGGGGCGATGAAGGTCCGCTTCCATTCGAGTTCGCCGGTCAGGCGATGCGACGTTCCCTCAAGCCCGCGGAAGCGATCCACGCCGAAAACCGTCGTGTCGCGGTCGAGCCGGTTGCGCTTGACGTTCGTGAAGTTGAAGTCGGCATTGAGCTCGCCGCCCAGCACCGGTTCGGGCGCCGTGTAGGAATAGTCGAGGACCTGCGCGATCGGCTGCTGGTTTTCGGCGATGCTGTCCGGATCGGCATCCTGGATGTCGAAATAGAAGGCGCGCAGGTCGAAATAGTTGCGCTTGCCGAGACCGGACAAGTAGGCCTGGTTGACATAGGTCGTGCCATCGAACGACGAAAGGTCGTAGGTCTTGGCGAAGTTGTTGTCCGATTGGACGAGAACGTTCCAGCCGAAGGTCCAGCGCGGATTGATCTCGAATCGGCCCTTGGACGCCACCATGCCGCGTGCGGTCTCCTGCGCATCGACGGTTCCGGGCGTGAACTGGTCCCGGTCCATCTGGCTGATGCCGGCCACGTTCAGCGTATGCATGCCGTTGTGGAACCGCTGGCGGAACTCGCCTTCGAGCAGGAAGCCCTGGCGCGTCAATCCAGTCGCGGTGACGGTTGCGTCCATATAGGGCGAGATCGCCCAATAATAGGGGATGCCGACGCCGGCGCCGAGTTTCTGCGCGTAGCGGAAAGTCGGAAACAGGAAGCCGCTCTTGCGTTTGACGGTGTGGTCGGGAATTTCCATCACCGGTATGTAGGCGATCGGCTTTCCGAAGAGCTCGAAATAGGCGTGTTCAAGGCGAATCGTGCGGGTGCGGCCGTTCTGAATGACACGCTGCGCCTTGATGTGCCACAGCGAGCGGTGCTCCGGTTTGGTCGAGCAGGGCGTACAGGCAGTATAGACGGCCTTGTTGAGGATGAATTCTTCGCCGCCGCGCCGTTCGCCGCTTTCGGCCGCAAGCCGGGTCAGGTCGGTGGTTTCAATCCGCAACGCCGTGACGAAACCATCGCCGAAATCGTCGGTGACGTCCATCTTGTCGGCATAGACGACATTGCCGCCGGGCTCGATCAGCTGCACTTCCCCGGTCGCAAGAATACGGCCGCTTTGCTGATTGTACTCGACCTGGCGGGCCACCATCTTGTAGCCGCCATATTCGATCTGGACGTTGCCGCGCACGATGACGATTTCCGTGTCGCGGTTGTAGACCAGCTCATTGGCGGTCAGCAGGAGCTTCGCGTCGGCCGGGATGTTCGGCTGCAGCTGGTCGATTCGGGTAGATGTGTCCTGCGCCATGGCCGGCGCATGCATTCCGATAGCAAGCGCATGCAGCGCCACGCCTGCGAGGAGGGCGGCGTTGATAAGCTTCATAGGTCCGCGGTTGCCTGCCGCCACTAGCCATCCTCCTGATGCAATAGAATCGTCGAGCCCAGCGCCATCGCTACAACAACTGGCAACCAGGCTGCAACGAACGGAGGCACGATACCGCTGCTCCCGAATGCTTTGACAAGCACGGTGACGACATAAAGCACGAAGCCTGACAGGATTCCACCGAGAATTACGGAGCGCGATTGGTTGAACCGGCTAAACTTTAGAGACACGCAGGCGGCGATCAAAGTCATCGCAACGAGAAGCAGTGGCAGCGACAGGAGCGAGTGTAGCTGGGTCTCCATGGCGTCGGTCGAGAAGCCGAAGGATCGGGCCACTTCGATTTTGTGCGGCAGGTCGAAAAACTGAATGGAATCAGCCTTTGCCAAGCGTTCCTGGACGAAATCGGCTTTCAGATTGGTACGAAGACGTACCGTTTCCAGACGTCGGGGCAGCCGTCCGTTGCCGCTTTCGGTGACCCCGTTAAGGAGCCAGTAACCATCTTCAAGTTTCGCCGACTTGGCATCCTGACGCAGGATGATGGTTCCCTGTGGATCAAAGTGGAAGACGGTGACGTTGATGAGCTCCGTGCCGCCGTTCTGGACGGACCGGGCGCCGATGATCGTGTCGGTGCCGTCATAGATCTGTCGAAGCCACGGAATCGAATTGGATTGCGCCGAGCGGGAGGAACCCCATTCCGCCTCCAGCGCTTCCGCCCGTTTCGTTCCCCAGGCGGCAAGCGGGTTGAGGGCTGCGACGGCGAGAATGCCGAAGAGGAACGCACCCAGCACGAAGGGTCTCAGGAACTGCCAGACGGAAATGCCGGCGGCCCGCGTGACGACCAGCTCGTAGCGGCGGTTGAGCGAGATCAGTGCAGCCATGGCGGAAAACAGGGCCACGAAGGGTACCGTCTGCTGCAGGATGGTCGGGATGCGGAACGTCGTCATCAACAGGGCGCCGCTGACCGTGTAGTGCGGCAGGGCCGACATGCGGCTGGAGAGCTCGCTGAAATCGATGATGAAGATCAGCGCGAAGATGCCGACTAGGAACCAGAACGTGGTGACGATGTAACGCTTGAAGAAATAGAGTCCGAGGGTGTTGAGGATCATGACGCCTGTTCCCCGTCGGCGCCAGCCGGCCGCACGAGCCGAAGCCGCAGCATGAGATCGGTGAATTTTTCCTTCCACGTCATCGGTATGTCGAGGCGGCGGTTGCTGCCGAGCTGGCGAATCGCCAGGGCGCCGGTCACCAGCGGCACCAGATACATGAGCGGTATGAACCAGATCGAATCTTCGGCGCTGTTGCCGGCGTAGAAGGTCATCCAGCGGATGACGAGGGCCGCGCCCACGGCACTGATCGTCGGATGAACGCGCGCCTCCCGGTGCGAGCGGGCATCGCTGCTGACGACGAGGGCGATCAAACCGAAGAGGAGCGGATAGGTCCACTCGGTGAGGCGCCGGTGCAGTTCCGCCGTAAAGGTCAGCGGCGAGCGCTTGTAGGAAGGATCTTCCGGATCGGGATCGATGAGATAGAAGAGGTCGCGATCCTTGGCCCGAATGGTGGCTTCGCCCGCCGCCCTGGTCATGTCGGTAAGATCGAAGGCGTAGGAATCGAACTTGATGACCGAGACGCCGCCGTCCGGCAGTTTGCGATGGACTTCGCCGTCCTTCATCACCAGCGCCGAACGCTCCTCGTCGACCGCGCCCTCGCGGGCATAGTAGACGAGCTCGAAGTTCGGATTGCGCGAATCGGCGACGAAGATGCCGTGCAGGACGCCGCCGCTGCGCCGCGCCGCGACCTGCACGTAAAGTCCGTCGGTGATCTTCCGGAAGGCGTTTTCCTGCACCACTGAGGAAAGCAGGTCGGCATGGGCCGTAGCAATCATCTTGCGCACCGCGACGCGCGAATAGGGCTCGACGAAATTGTCGATGACGAAGGAAAGGACGCTGAGCCCCACGGCAAAATAGATCACCGGCCGGATGACCGACATGCGTGAGCTGCCGGCGGCGTTGAGCACCGTCAGCTCCGAATCGGTGTTCATCACGCTCAGCGTCTGAGTGACGCCGATCAAAAGCGCGAAGGGCAGGATGATCGGAACGACCGAAGGCAGGATCAAGGTCGCGAGCTTGAGGAAGGCGAAGATCGACTGGCCGCTGTCCGTGACCAGGTTGACGTTGCTCAGCGCCTGCGTGGTCCAGACGATGCCGAGCAGCGGCAGGAGCGTTGCCAGGAACATGATCGTGGCGCGCCGGAAGATGTAGCGTTCGATCAGCTTCATACCCGTTTCCGACCCAAATCCTGCTCTTCATTCGAGCCGTTCATGCGCTTACGAGCCTCGTATTCGCGTTCCGGCCGAACCGGTTTCCCGTCTCCTTCGTCGAAACCCAGAGTCTCGAACAACAGGGATAATATAAGGCGAAGAACTGCGGTTAACCGCATGTAAACATGTGCGGGCATCTTGCCAAGCGCTTCAAAAGCGAGAAGGGTGCGCGCCACGGTTTTGAACATGGTCGACGTCGCGAATGTCCGCCACTGTAGCCGTCCGGTAACAGCCGGACGGAAGCCCACCAGAAATGCCGGAGTCCCCTGTATGCCGATGAAGTTCGAGTTCACGTTCAGCAAATCCCACCGCCCGGCCGGGGGCTCCGCAGTCCTCCTCCAGGTCGCCGGCGCGAAGGAACCGGCAGGTGCCGCTGTCGTGGATCCCGAGGGAGTGCTGCCGAAGGCGGCGAAGATCGGCAAGTTCACCGGCAAGGCGCTCTCCACGCTCGACGTCGTCGCCCCGCACGGCTCGCCGGCGGATCGGATCATTCTGCTCGGCCTTGGAGATGCGGCAGCGCTCACGAGCCACGACTGGCTGAAAGCCGGCGGTGCCGCGGCCGCGAAGCTGCGCAACGCCGAGAAGGCCACCATCTTCATCGATGCGCCGGATGCCGAGGTAACCGGCAAGGCGGCGGCCGACTTCGCCCTCGGCATGGAAATGAACGCCTATGCCTTTGACAGCTACAAGACACGCAAGTCCGACGACGACTCGAAGTCTGCTCAGAAAGTGGTGAAGGTCACCATCGTCACCGGTATGGTCATCGCCGCGAAGAAGGCATTCGCCACCGCCCAGGCGGTCGGCGAGGGCGTTTTCCTGGCGCGCGACCTCGTCAACGAGCCCGCCAATGTGCTCGGCCCCGTGGAGTTCGCGGCGCGTGCGAAGGAACTTGAGAAGCTCGGCATCGAGGTCGAGATCCTGACCGAGCGGGAAATGAAGAAGCTCGGAATGGGCGCGCTCCTCGGCGTCGCGCAAGGATCGTCCCGCCCGCCGCGGCTGGTCGTGATGCAGTGGAAGGGCGGCAAGGCAAAGGACAAGCCGATTGCCTTCATCGGCAAGGGCGTCGTGTTCGACACGGGCGGCATCTCGATCAAGCCCGCCTCCGGCATGGAGGAGATGAAGGGAGATATGGGCGGTGCCGCCGCCGTGACCGGTCTCATGCATGTGCTGGCGGCCCGCAAGGCGAACGTCAATGCCGTCGGCATCATCGGGCTCGTGGAGAACATGCCGGACGGCAGTGCGCAGCGCCCTGGCGATATCGTCACGTCCATGTCCGGCCAGACGATAGAGGTGATCAACACCGATGCCGAAGGCAGGCTCGTCCTCTGCGACGCGCTCTGGTATTGCAACGATCGCTTCAAGCCGAAGGCGATGATCGACCTCGCCACGCTGACCGGCGCGATCATGGTGGCGCTCAGCAATCATTATGCCGGGCTGTTCTCGAACGATGATCACCTCGCCGAACAGCTGCTGAAGGCCGGCACGACGACGCGGGAGCGCCTGTGGCGGATGCCGCTCGGCAAGGAATACGACAAGATGATCGACAGCAAATTTGCAGACATGAAAAATACCGGCGGCCGCCACGGCGGTTCGGTGACGGCGGCGCAGTTCCTGAAGCGGTTCGTCAAGGATACGCCCTGGGCGCATCTCGACATCGCCGGCACCGCGATGGGTTCGCCGACCGATGAGATCAACCAGTCCTGGGGCTCCGGCTTCGGTGTGCGTCTCCTCGACGAACTGGTCCGGGCAAACTACGAATCCTGATTGCCTACTGCATGTATCCTTAAATAGCCGATTTAAGGATAAAGACATGCAGCAATCCAAAGTGCTACAGCGTCCTTTGCGCGTCTGATAAGACGCGCGGCGCTGTAGTGGGCTGCGGGAATGACCGAAATCCTTTTCTACCACCTGACCGAATCGAAACTCGAGGACGCCCTGCCGCCGCTCCTGGACAGAAGCCTCGAGCGCGGCTGGCGGGTGGCCGTGCACACGGTCGATGCGGAGAGGCGCGACGCGCTCGACACGCATCTCTGGGTCTACCGCGACGACAGCTTTCTGCCGCACGGCACGGATGCGGGTGAGTTTGCCGCCGAGCAACCGATCCTGATCGTCGCCGACAGTGGCAACCGGAATAGCGCGACCGTGCGCTTCCTCGTCGACGGCGCCGAGCCGCCGCCGCTTTCCGAATACGAGCGCGTCGTCTTCATGTTCGACGGGTACGACCAGGGGCAACTCGAGGCGGCGCGCGGTCAATGGAAGCGGCTGAAGGGCGAGGGGCATAACCTCACCTATTGGCAGCAAAACCGCGACGGAAGGTGGGAGAAGAAGGCCGAATCACAGCAGGGATGATCGCCCGTGCCCCTCATCCGGCCTGCCGGCCTCCTTCTCCCCGCAGCCGGGGCGAAGGAGACTCGCGGCCCCTCTAAGTTCGGGCGAAGGAGACTCGCGGCCCCTCTAAGTCCCCTCTCCCCGCGTGCGGGGCGAGGGTTAGGGTGAGGGGCAAATCTGCAAACAGCGGCGAGAGGCAAACGATACCCCGCCGGCACTTCATCTCAGTCGTGGAATGCTTCCACGAATTTTCGTCGGCCGAGCATGAAGGCGTCGGCGACGTGCCGGAGCGGCGACAGGTCGACGTCCGACCGACCCTCCTTGATGATCTCGGCGAAACGGCGATAGAGCATCGGATATTCCTGCTCCGGCTCGTCGTGGACGATCTTGCCGTCGATGGCGAGCTTGGCACCGCCTTCGGAAAGAACCATCTCGCCGGCTTCGGTCTCGGCAATGATGTCCCAGCTCTGCTTGCCCGTCTGGCGCCAGTCGAATTCGGCCGAAACGTCGAGCTTTTGGGCATCGCTGAAGGCGATCGAGGCGGCGATCGGTGCGTCGCGGTTCTCGGGGAATTCAAGCGTCGCCGAGGCTATGAAGATCGGCCGCGGCAGGATGTGGGTGATGATTGACAGGGCATTGATGCCCGGATCGAACACGCCGAGCCCGCCGGCTGCCCAGATCCATTCCTGGTTCGGATGCCAGTGGCGGACATCCTCCTTCCAGATGATCCTGACGGTGCGGATCGTCGTCGACGCCAGAACGGCCTTGGCGGCTTCGACCGCCGGTGCATAGCGCGAATGCCAGCTGGCGAAGAGCGAACGGCCCTTGGCCGCCGCCAGCGCCTCAAGGTCCGCGACCTCGCTCAAGGTCGCGCCCGGCGGCTTCTCGAGGAAGACGTGCTTGCCGGCCTCGAGGGCAGTGCGGGCCGCTTCGTAGCGGTATTGCGGCGGCATGCAGAGCGACACCGCGTCGATCGCCGGTACCGCCTCGAGCATCGCCTCGATCGACTTGAAATTGTCGATGCCGTCGACCGTTCCATGGCGGCTCGCTGCCGCGATCAGTTGATAGTCGGCATCCTTGGCAAGCGCCGGCAGATGCTGATCGCGCACGATCTTGCCGACGCCGACAATGGCAATTCGAATGGGGGACATGGGTGCTTCGCTCTTAATTAGTATGACTTATTGCCGCCTCTTGTAGCAGATTGAGGGCGGCGGGCAAGCGGGGTTCGGTCTTGAAACAAGCTGGCACCTCGGGGCACAAGATGCAAACAAATCTGTTATGCCTCGGATGACGATGGTCTTGCGCCCTCATCATTCGGAGTACAGTCGAGGATTTGCCATGCCGAACATCCGCCATGCGACGCGCGCCGAGCTTGACACAATCATCGACTGGGCGGCGAGGGAGGGCTGGAATCCCGGCCTGGAGGACGGCAACGCCTTCTGGGCGGCCGATCCGGAGGGCTATTGGGTCGCAACGGAAGAGGAAGCCCTGGCGGCTGGCCTATCGCTGGTGCGCTACGGCAGCCAGTATGCCTTTCTTGGCCTTTACATCGCCGATCCGGTGTTTCGGGGCAGGGGCATCGGCTTCGCCCTCTGGGATCGGGCGATTGCCAGCAGCGAAGGCCGCGTCATCGGCCTTGACGGGGTGGTGGCGCAGCAGGGCAACTATCGAAAATCGGGCTTCGCCTGGGCGCATGCGAACGTCCGCTATGGCGGTTCCGTCGATGTCACCGAGCCTCCGGGCACCCATCTTGTCGACGCGGCCCCGGTGCATGTCGCCGCTCTCATTGACTATGACCGCCGCTTCAATCCGGCCCGACGCGACGCCTTTCTCTACGAATGGACGAAACAGTTGCCGACCCGTCGGAGCGTGCTTCTCCTGCGCGACGGCACCATCGCCGGATACGGGACGATCCGCGCCTGCCGCGAAGGGTTGAAGATCGGCCCGCTCTTTGCCGACAACGAGACCGGCGCCGACCTCGTGTTCCGCAAGCTGGCTGCGGGAGCAAAGGGGCAGCGGATCTTCCTCGACATTCCCGAGCCGAACGCCTCGGCGAGGGCACTTTGCGAGCGCTACAACATGAAGCCGGTTTTCGAGACCGCGCGCATGTATCGTGGACCGGCGCCGGACCTGCCGCTTCCACGGATTTACGGGATTACGACCTTCGAACTCGGCTGAGCGTGGCCTGCTCTAACTGGCCATCGCCTCCTCGTATTCGGCCGAAAGCTCGAGCCATTGCTCTTCGGCCTGGGCGAGCTTTGCTACCGCCTCCGCCCGTTCCCTTGCGCGCTGAGCCGCCTTTGCGGGCGCTTTCTCGTAGAGCGTCGGGTCGGCCAACTCGGCATCGAGGGCCTGAATCAGTTTCTCGAGTTTTGCCGTCAAGGACTCGATCTCGTTGATCCTTTTCTTGAGCGGCGCCAGCGAAGCACGCTTGCCGGCATTGGCCTTGCGCTGGTCGGCCTTCGACAGGCTTTCGTCCGAGCCGTTGGCCCTCGGCTTTTCGTCCTTCGCCTTGGGGCCGCCGACAATGACGCTTCGATAGTCTTCGAGATCGCCGTCATAGCTCGTCACCGTTCCGTCCCGCACCAGCCAAAGCCGGTCGGCGGTTGCTTCGATCAGGTGGCGGTCATGCGAGATCAGGATGACGGCGCCGGAATAGTCGTTGAGGGCGGTGATCAGCGCGTTGCGGCTGTCGATGTCCAGATGGTTGGTCGGCTCGTCTAGGATCAGAAGGTTCGGCTGATCGAAAGCGGCGAGCCCCATGAGCAGCCGCGCCTTCTCGCCGCCGGAAAGGTCCTTGGCTGGCGTATCCATCTTCTCGGTCGACAGCCCCATCTGTGCGACGCGCGAGCGGACCTTTGCTTCCGGCGCATCCGGCATGCGGCGGCGCACATGTTCCACGGCGCTTTGCGTCGGGATCAAATCGTCGAGCTGATGCTGGGCGAAGAAGCCGGTCTTCAGGCCCGGCGCGATCCGCACCTCGCCGGCCTCTGCCGCGAGGCGGCCGGAGATGAATTTCGCAAAGGTCGACTTGCCGTTGCCGTTGGAGCCGAGCAGCGCAATGCGGTCGTCCGCGTCGATGCGCAGGCTGAGCCTCTTCAGGATCGGCTTGCCCGGCTCGTATCCGACCGCACCGCCCTGGATGGCGACGATCGGCGAGGCGACCTGCTTCTCCGGATCTGGGAAGGAGAAGCCCTGGACATGCTCCTCGATGACGGCGGCGACCGTGCCCATGCGTTCGAGCGCCTTGATGCGGCTTTGCGCCTGCCGGGCCTTGGATGCCTTCGCCTTGAATCGATCGATGAAACTCTGCAGATGCTTGCGGGCGGCTTCGTTCTTGGCCTTCGCCTTCATCTGCAGTTCGTCGGCTTCCGCCTTCTGCCGCTCGAACTGGTCATAGGAGCCGCGATAGAAGTTGAGCTTCTTCTGGTCGAGGTGGACGATCGCGTTGACGGCCGTGTTCAACAGGTCCCGATCATGGCTGATGATGATCACCGTATGTGGATAGCGGCGGATGTAATCCTCGAGCCACAAGGTACCTTCGAGATCGAGATAGTTGGTCGGCTCGTCGAGCAGCAGCAAGTCAGGCTCGGAAAAGAGCACGGCCGCAAGCGCCACGCGCATGCGCCAGCCGCCGGAGAAGGAGGAGGCGGGGCGCTGCTGCGCCTCATGGTCGAAGCCGAGGCCGGCGAGGATGCTTGCCGCCCGTGCTTCCGCCGAATGGGCGCTGATATCGGCAAGCCTCATCTGGATGTCGGCGATCCGGTGGGGGTCGGTGGCGATTTCGGCCTCTGCCAGAAGGGCGGCGCGTTCCTTGTCAGCCTTCAGCACGATTTCAATCAGCGGCTCGTCCGTCCCCGGCGCTTCCTGGGCCACCTGGCCGATCCGCGCGTTCTTCGGCACGGAGACACTGCCGGTCTCGGCGGCAAGTTCGCCGGTGATGATCCGGAAGAGCGTCGACTTCCCGGCGCCGTTGCGGCCGACAAGGCCGGCCTTCGTGCCGGCCGGAAGCGTCACGGAGGCGTTTTCGATAAGAAGACGGCCCGCGACGCGGGCGGAGAGGCCGGTAATCTGGATCATTGCGGCCTTTTGCCTCGAGTTTTATCCGAAGGCAAGGGTCACGGGACGAGCATCGCGGCTTCCCGATAAGTCCGAAGTCGGCATTTTCAAGAGCCTATTGTTATCGATTCCTGGACGACGTGTTCCGATAATAAATACTTCCGCTCCTCATCATGAGGCCCCACATCTATCCCCGAAGAGCCGAGCAACTGCTCTTCCGACCATCCGGCTCGGATCGAACGCCATCGGCAAGGCCGCCGCGTTCGAAAAGACTGATCCGTTCACAGGTGGTCGCGACCAACCCATCGTTCAAGAGAACGACTGATCAGGAGTGTTCAACATGAGAAATGCAGTCCACACCGCTCTCGCCGCCGCCCTTGTCGCCACTGCCGTTCTTGGCGGCGCTTCTGCTGCCTTTGCCGGCGGCAGCTATTACGAAGGCATCAGCGACAAGCCGCTCTTTACTGAACGCGCTCCAAAGGCAGGCGATGAGGCCTCTGTTCGCCGCACGAACGGGTCCATCGACCGTACCTCTACTGGGTCTGTCTCGGACTACGCCGTGCAGCCGAAGCTGGTCCGTGGCGGAGAGGGTGAATATTATCAGGGCATTAGCCGATAACGCGGAATCGATCGCGTAGCATTCGTCCTCCTAGGCAGACTGCTCTTCCCATGGCCCGGTCCCCTTTGCGGAGCCGGGCCATCCTCGTCTCCATTGAGATGACTTTGCCCGGCGCCGGATCTGCGTGCCGCGTTTTGTCGCAGACCTTCCTGCGCAAGCCCCGATATTAGTTCAGCGCTTATACTTGACGACGAGAGTCAGCAATAATATGCCGCCTCGCTAAAATGGAGGTGGCTTTGGGCGCTGGCGATTTGTCGATATTCCCATTCTGTGTTGCGCACCTGGCCGCCCACGGCGACAAGCCGGCGCTCATGTTTCCCGGCCAGCGGGTCGTCAGCTATCGCGAACTCGCCGCCCGCGTCGATCGCCAGGCATCGAAGTGGCGCAACGGGCGCGGACTGGTGATGCTCGAGGCCGACCTCTCGGAGCATGCGATCATTGCTTATCTTGCCGCGCTCGATGCCGGACACGCCGTTGCGCTGCAGGGTACGGCAGCCATGAATGCGGATCGTGAGATCTTCAAGCCGGATTTCTGCCATCGCAGGATCGACGGACGCTGGCGTACGGAGCGGCTGGAGGGAGGCCGGGTCGTTCTCCATCCCGATCTCGCCGTCCTGCTATCGACCTCGGGCAGCACCGGCCAGGGCAAATATGTCCGGCTGTCCAGGACGAATATCGAGGCCAATGCACGTTCCATCGCCGAATATCTCGGCCTCACGGCGACGGACCGGACCTGTCTCGTTCTGCCGCTTCACTATTCCTATGGCCTGTCGGTCCTGAACGCTCACATCACGGTCGGCGCGAGCATCTACATCCCCGGCGGATCCATTCTCGATGAGGGCTTCCTCGACGGACTTGCCGAAAGCGGCTGCACCAATCTGTCCGGGGTTCCCTATTCCTACGAGCTTCTGGAAAAGGTGGGCTTCCGCGAGCGGGCATTTCCGCGACTGCGGTTCATGACCGTGGCCGGCGGACGCCTGCCGACCGAGAAGGTTCGCCTCTACAACGAACATCTCTCTGCGCGTGGCGCAGCCTTTTTCGTGATGTACGGCCAGACGGAGGCGACCGCCCGCATCGCCTATGTGCCTCCGGATCGGCTAGTGGGCAGGGAGGACCGGATCGGTGTCGCGATACCCGGCGGCAGCCTGACCATCGAGGATGAGAGCGGGCGACTGATCACCGATGCGCAGGAAGCCGGCGAACTCGTCTATCGCGGCGCCAATGTGATGATGGGCTATGCCGGTGCGCGGGCCGATCTCGCCCGAGGCGCCGAGCTTTCCGAATTGCGAACCGGCGATCTGGCCGTGCGGGACACCGACGGGTTCTTCCGCATCGTCGGACGGACGAAGCGCATATCGAAGATCGCCGGGCTGAGGATCGGCCATGACGCTCTCGAAGCGGCTCTGGAGCGGCACGATATCGCCGTCGCAGTCATTGGCAACGATGTCGAAATCCACGCCTTTTTCGCCGGCGAACGCGCTCCCGACAACGTCCGCCAGCTGCTCGTCGCCGCCAGCGGCTTGACCCTGCTGCAGGTGGGGGCGACGCGCATCGACGCGCTGCCGCGCCTGGCGTCCGGAAAGGTCGATTACGAAGCTCTCCGTCAGCGGAGCCGGCGCGGCAGCGGGTCTTCACGCGAAGAAGGTGTCGAAGCCCTGTTCGAGCAGGTCTTCTATCCGCGAAAGGTCCGACCCGAGGACAGCTTCCTGTCGCTCGGCGGGGATTCGCTCCGATTCGTGCAGCTATCGATGGGTCTTGAGAAGATCCTCGGTGACGTGCCCGAGGCGTGGGAAAGCATACCGGTCAACACATTGGCGGTCATGGTCCGCCAGGAGCGCAAGGCTCCGCAGATCGGCACCGACTTCTTGATTCGGGCGCTGGCCATCCTGCTGGTCGTGCTCCACCACGAGACGCTGTGGCCGATCCCGGGAGGGTCGGCGACAATGGTCATTCTCGCCGGATTCGGCCTGGCACGGTTTCAAAGTGGCGCGCTCCTGTCGGGCGCGCTCGGGCAGCTGTTGCGGCCGCTCGCGCAGATTCTTGTTCCCTATTATCTGATCGTCGCCGCTTACGCTCTTGCCTGGGGAAACGTGCCCTGGGCCTCGGTCTTCCTCGTCGGCAATTTCGGCTTCGCCGATCCCGAGCGGCACAGCATGGTGCCCTATCTCTACTGGTTCATCGAGGCCTATTGCCAGACGGTGCTGGTGTTTGCCGCTCTGTTTTCAGTGCCGTCCGTCAGGCGGTTCGCCGCGGTGCGGCCGTTTGCTGCCGGCATGGCGCTGCTCGCTGGCGCCTTTGCCGCCCGCATGGCACTGCCTGAGCTCTGGGAAATCGGTAACCGGCAGATATTCACGCTTCCCTGGATCTTTCACCTGGCGGTCGCGGGCTGGTGCGCGGCACTGGCGAAAAACTGGGCCCAGCGGCTCGCGGTCATGGCGGCAGGAACGGCGATCTATCTGTTTCTCGGCCTCTATGAGGGCGTCTGGATCGGCACGAAGATCAAATATCTGCTGCAGATCGTCGTGCTCGTGGCGCTTTTGTTCCTGCCGCGCATCCGCCTGCCGCAATGGGCAGTGCAGCTTGTCCTGCCGCTCGCGGCGGCAGGCTTTCATATCTACATCCTGCACCGCTTCGTGCCGGAGCTGCTGCTTGCGCCAATGCAGCCGTTCCTCCCGCCGCTTGCTTTCTCGCTCTGCTCGATCGCCGGCGGCGTCGCCTTGGGGATCGCGGTCTGGTCGGGGCAGCGCCAGCTGGTGAAGTGGCTCGTCCGCGGCCGGGTGGGTTCTCTCCGGATAGATTGGCCGGCCGCATTCATGGCCCGGCTCTTTTCAGGCCGACCACTTCTTCCCCTCGGTCCACAGGAAGAAAGCCAGGTCCAGCGTCAAGGATGGCCGCCCGAGCGCTGTCAAGATCGCATGCGCCTGTCCGCGGTGATGGGTCTGGTGGTTGAACAAATGGTCGAGCGCCAGGGCGACTTTCTGGGTGATCTCGCCGGGTCTGCTGATCGGCGAGTAGGTGAAGTGCGCGCCGAGCCGCGCCTCGTCGAGGCTGTCGATCCAGGCGATGATGCGCTCGTCCTCCGCCTCCCGCGCCGCCGTCAAGGCCGATAGGTCTTCATGGAGGATCGCGTCGAGCCTCGTGGGCGCGTCGCCCTCCTTGGTGAACCGCTTCATCCAGATCCGGTCGGCCACGAGGAGGTGGTTGAGCGTTCCATGCAGAGAACCGAAGAAGGCGCCCTTGTCCTGCCGGTACTCCGCCTCGGAGAGTTCGGCTACGGCAGCGTAGAGCAGCCGGTTGGCCCAGCGATTGTAGTCGGCAAACATCCGGTAATGGTCGAGCATCACATTCTCCCTTGCTGTCCGCCCACCCTAGCTCTGATTGATATTCGCGTGTCGAATGCAACTCATGAAAATTACTGATTTGATCGCCCGGGCTCGCTCTCCTTTTATGCGTCGAACGATGTTCAGAACAGGAGGGGACATGACCCGCACACTTTATGCGCTCTGTGGTACCGACCGGACGCGCCCCTTTTCGCCGCATGTGTGGAAGACCAAGCTTTCGCTCGCACACAAGGGGCTCGGCTTCGACGTGGCGCCTGTCGGCTTCACCGAAATCCCAAAGCTCGAGCAAGGAGCGACGAAGATCGTCCCGCTGCTCCGCGACGGCGACAATCTCGTCAGCGACAGTTTCGAAATCGCTCTTTATCTCGAGGAGACCTATCCCGACCACCCGGCCCTGTTCGGCTGCGAGGGTGGCAAGGCAGCGGCCCGCTTCGTCGAAGGCTGGTCGCAGATGACGCTGCATCCGGCGATCGGCCGCATCGCCATCATGAATATCCATGACAGCCTCGATCCGGTGGATCAGGCCTATTTCCGGCAGAGCCGCGAGCAGCGCTTCGGTAAGTCGCTCGAGGCGACCGCGGAGGCGGGAGAAGCGGATCTCGAAACCTTCTCGGTGAAGCTCGAACCGCTTCGCCACATGCTGAAATTCCAGCCCTTCATCGGCGGCGATGGGCCACTCTTTGCCGATTACATCGTCTTCGGTGCCCTGCAATGGGCGCGGATCGTCTCGCCGCATCGTCTGCTCGCTGAGGGTGACGTCGTTTCGGACTGGTTCGAGCGTTGCCTCGATCTCCACGATGGCCTCGGCCGTTCCGTGACAGCCGCGTGAAACTGTCGCCGGCTCAGGCGAATCATCGCCGCTCCCCCTTGTTTTGCGCGGCATTGGCGGCTAATGAACCGCCACTTTCTCAAGAGCAAGGGAATTGAGCCAATGGCGATTGAACGTACCTTTTCGATGATCAAGCCGGACGCAACGAAGCGCAATCTGACCGGCGCCATCACCAAGATGCTCGAAGACGCCGGCCTGCGCGTCGTCGCTTCGAAGCGCGTCTGGATGAGCCGCCGCGAAGCCGAAGGCTTCTACGCCGTCCACAAGGAGCGCCCGTTCTTCGGTGAGCTGGTCGAGTTCATGTCTTCCGGCCCGACCATCGTTCAGGTTCTCGAAGGCGAGAACGCCATTGCCAAGAACCGCGAAGTGATGGGCGCCACCAACCCGGCCAACGCTGACGAAGGCACCATCCGCAAGGTTCACGCGCTGTCGATCGGCGAAAACTCAGTTCACGGTTCCGATGGTCCGGAAACGGCTGCCGAGGAAATCGCCTACTGGTTTGCGGGCACCGAGATCGTCGGCTGATCCATTTTCTTCGTTTTGCGCTCTAAGGGCTTGAAACGGTCTTCGAAACCGGGGCGGAAACGCCCCGGTTTTCCTTATGTCGGGCAGGCGGACGTGTCGAAATGCGTCGGCGCCAGCCCATTCCTGAAGACTTCCGGATTCTTGTCGTAGGCAGGGCCGACGACCAAGGGTCTTGCCGGCATGACGCTCTGGTCGACATCGGAAACCACCGTCGTTTCCAGCTTCTGCAGCGTCGCTCCGTCCGGCCCCTTGACCTCGATCGTCACCGCATAGGGCCTCTCCTTCCTGACGCAGGTTAGGTCCGGGCTTTCCAGCACCACCTTGTCGAGCTTCGGGAAGAGCTTGCGCGTCAATGTCAGCGGTTCGCCGCCGGCCGGGTTCTCGAAGCTTGCCACGACGATGCTGCCGTCCGGCAGCGGTTCCGTCTTGTTGAGCGTGATCGTGTAGGTGGCGTAGGCGAGCCGGTAGTTGAAGACGAACATCTTGCCGGTCAATTTCAGTGGATCCGGTCCGGCCTCGCGCTGGCAGCCGGCAAGCGCGGCCGCGACCAAGGCGATTGCAATGGCGTGTCTCATGGCTGTGTTTCCTGTTTGGAACGGCGGTAGTGGCGTTTGGCCTTCGTGCGGTTGCCGCAAACCGCCATGTCGCACCAGGTCCTGCTCCGGTTGCGGCTGCGGTCAAGGAACAGCCATTCGCAGTTCGGGCAAATCTTAAGGCGGTCGGGCTCCGGATTGGCGACGAGGCTGAGCGCCGAATGCGCAGTGGCGACGTCGAGGGCGATGTATCCGCCGCCATCCCCCGGTCGGCGCACTACCGCGGCGATCGCCTCCAATAGGTCGGCAAGAAGCTCCGGCCGGTCTTCGTCCCGCACCAGAGCCCGGAAATGCCGGTCCGTCGCCTCGCGCAGATCGATCAGCGACGCCCGCCTTTCAGGCGCGATCGGACCGAGCCTGCCGAACCGCTGCTTCTCGCAACCATGGAGATTGGCTGCTTCGGCAAAGCTGTCGATCGCCCTTTCATCGGCAAAACGATCGATGCGGCGTTGCGGGTCGAAGCGCAGGACCACCGAATTGGCGACATCTAGCGCCAATGCGCCGCCCGAAAATCGATGCGCGGTCCAGGTGAAGCTCATGCGAAAATCCTAACTAGTAAAACTCATTTTACCAGTTATATTGATCCTGTCACCACTGCATGTCTCTTAAATCGACATCGATTTAAGGACAAAGATATGCAGCAATTCAAAGCGCTACAGCGATCCTTGCACGTCCGACAAGACGCACGGCGCTGTAGAGCCGCAGAGCAAAGTTGGTTGCGCCTTCGGCCTCCGCGTTTTGCAGGTGAACTTGATGCAGTTTCGTTCTCGGATCGACCCGATCCTGACCGCCGCGACCGACCGGATATGCCATGGCCTATTTCCTTCAGCAGATCGCCAATGCCGTTCCCGTGGCAGCGCTCTATGCGGCACTTGCCTTCGGCTACGCGATCGCCTTCGCCGTCACGCGGCGGGCCGACCTGACCTATGGCGCGCTCTTCGCATTTGCCGGGCAGATGTTCGTTCTCTTTTCGGATTTCGGCTGGAACCGGCTGTGGCTGGTGCTGCCTGCGGCCCTCGGCGTCGGTGCGGCGGCGGCGCTGAGCTTCGGGCTTGGCGCGGGGCTGGTCGCCGGCCGCTACATCATGCGGCCGCTGGCTTTCTCCTCGGCAAATGCGGTGGTTGTCGCCTCGCTCGGTAGCCTTATCGTGCTCATGGAAACGGCGCGTCTCGCGTCAGATACGAGAAGCCTCTGGCTGCCGCCATTTCTGAACCAGGTTATCGTCTTCTGGCCGGATCCGGAATTTCCCGTGACGCTGACAGTCGTGCAACTGCTGAACACCGCGCTGATGGCGGCGCTCGTCGCCGCCGGCCATTGGCTGCTGACGCACTCCTATGTCGGGCGATACTGGCGGGCCGTCTCCCAGGATCGTGAGGCTGCCGCCCTTTGCGGCATAGATCCCTCGATCGTCTACATTCTTGCCTATGGCGTCGCGTCGGTGATCGCCGCCTTCTGCGGCATTCTGGCCGCCTCCTATTATGGCAACATGGACTTCGGCATGGGCCTGACCTTCGGCGTCAAGGTCCTGTTCATCGCGGCAATCGGCGGCCAGGCGGCGCCACTCTATGCTGCCCTCGGCGCCGCCGGCGTAGGGCTCCTGGAAACGCTGTGGAGCGCCTACGGGCCGATCCTCTGGCGGGATTTCGCGATCTTCGGCTTTCTCGTCATCGTGCTCGTCGTGACCAGGCAGGAAAAGGTCATCCCCTGACGGCGCTCGCTCAGCGGCCCCAACGGCCGCGTGCCGCGTCGTCGGCGTCCTTGGCGCTGACCCAGTCGTCGGCACTGCCATCGGCACGGTGTTCCTTCTTCCAGAAGGGCGCCGAGGTTTTCAGGAAATCCATGATGAAGTTGGCGCCGTCGAAAGCGGCCTGCCGATGCGGCGAGACGGTGACCACGAGCACGATGTTCTCACCGGGCTCGATACGGCCGTAGCGGTGAATGGCCGTCGCGGCCTGCAACCCGAAGCGCTGCACCGCCTCGTGGCAGATGCGGCTGATCTCGGCTTCCGCCATGCCCGGATAATGTTCGAGTTCGAGCGCGTTCAAAGCCCCTGCCTCATCGCGGCAGAGGCCCAGAAAGGTGACGACAGCACCGATGTCCGCCCGGCCGCGGGTGAGCGCGGAGACTTCGGCTGCAAGATCGAAGTCCTCGGGTTGGACACGCACGCTGACCGAAGCGTCCATCGCCTCAGCCGCCCGTCATCGGCGGAAAGAGCGCGATCTCGCGGGCACCGGCGATCGGCTCGCCGTGATCGACATGTTCCTGGTTGATCGCCGCGCGGATGACGTTCTGGTGTTCGAGCGCCGATTCATACTCGGCGCCGAGCGTCTTCAAATGCGCCAGCAGATCGCCGACCGTGACGACGCCGTCCGGGAGATCCAGCGTTTCCTCACCCTTGCCGATGCGTTCGCGCACCCAGGAAAAATAGACGAGGTTGACGGTGCTCATTCGTTGACCACATGCTTCAGGCCAGCGCGGAAATAATCATAGCCGGTATAGAGCGTGATTGCCGCGGCGATCCACAGAAGGACGATGCCAGCCTCGGTTATATAGGGCACGATCTTGTCGCCGGCCGGACCGGCAAGCAGGAAGGCGATCGCCACCATCTGGATGGTCGTCTTCCACTTGGCGATTCGCGTAACGGGCACGCTGACCTTCAGCGCTGCAAGATATTCGCGAAGCCCGGAAACGAGGATTTCGCGGCAAAGAATGATGATCGCGGCCCAGATCGACCAGCCGGCGATGGTGCCGTCCGCAGCGACCAGCAGCAGGATCGAGGCGACCAGCAGCTTGTCGGCGATCGGGTCGAGCATCCGGCCGATATTGGAAGTCTGCTTCCATATGCGCGCAAGATAGCCGTCGAAGAAATCGGTGACCGAGGCGGTGACGAACAGCACGAGAGCGGTCCAGCGGGCGAAATCGGAACTGTGCAGCCGGCCCTCGATGAAGAAGCACAGCACGATCAGCGGCACGATGAGGATACGGAAGTAGGTCAGCAGATTCGGGATGCTGTAGGCAATGGGCGTTGGCATGGACTCGGTTTCTCTGGACACGACAATCCCCATTTCCCGCGGGTCATCGATGCGATTTTATTGTTCGGATGGCATCGGGTAAGCGCCAGCTCCCAGACCCTCCGGTTTCAGGTGTACAGAATGACTTTGCGACCACAAGGTCAACAGGTCATTGCGCTACTCCTGTCATATTTGGCGGATTTCGCCTGAACGCAGTCTGAATTGCGCCGCCGCTGCGCTTATTTGGCATCCTCGTGAAAATGCTCGTAGACGAGGCGGGCCACGGTCTCCGAAATGCCGTTGACGGCCATCAGGTCGTTGATGCCCGCGCGGGAAACCGCCTTGGCGGTGCCGAAATGGGTGAGAAGCGCTCGCTTGCGGGTCGGGCCGATGCCGGCGATTTCGTCGAGCGGGTTCTTGACCATCTCCTTCTTTCGCCGCGCCCGGTGCGAGCCGATTGCAAAGCGATGCGCCTCGTCGCGCAGCCGCTGGATGAAATAGAGCACCGGATCGCGGGGCGGCAGCGTGAACCCGTCCACGCCTTCGACAAAGAAGCGTTCGCGACCGGCGTCCCGGTCGACGCCCTTGGCGACGCCGATCGCCGTCACGCAGTCCTCGACGTCGAGTTCCTTGAGAATGGCGCGGACGGCCGTCATCTGTCCCTGGCCGCCATCGATGACGATGACGTCAGGCCATGCCGGGAAGGCCGCCTCTTCGCTCACCTCTGTCGAGCGGTCCGGCTTGCCTTCCTCCTTCAGCAGACGCGAGAAGCGACGCGTCATCACCTCACGCATCATGCCGAAGTCGTCGCCCGGGGTGATGTCCTTCGATTTGATGTTGAACTTGCGATACTGACCTTTAACGAAGCCCTCGGGGCCGGCGACCACCATGCCGCCGACGGCATTGGTGCCCATGATGTGCGAGTTATCGTAGATTTCGATGCGACGCGGCACCGAAGGCAACTTGAAGGTCTCGGCAAAGCCCTCGAGCAGGCGCGACTGCGAGGCCGTCTCCGCAAGCTTGCGGCCATGCGCTTCGCGCGCATTGGCCTGTGCGTGCTCGACAAGGTCCTTTTTCTCGCCCCGCTGCGGTACGAGGATCGACACCTTGTAGCCGGACTTCTCGCTCAACGCCTGGGCAAGCAATTCCTGCTCGTCGACCGCCTCGCAGAGCAGGATCTGCCGCGGGCACGGCTTGTCGTCGTAGAATTGGGCGAGGAAGGCGCTGAGTACCTCGGCGGCCGGGAGCGACGGGTCGGCCTTCGGAAAATAGGCGCGGTTGCCCCAGTTCTGGCCGGTGCGGAAGAAGAACACCTGGATGCAGGAAATGCCGCCCTCGTGGTGAATGGCGAAGACGTCCGCTTCCTCGACACCGGCAGGGTTGATCCCCTGGTAGCTCTGCACATGGCTGAGCGCCGCCAGGCGGTCCCGGTAAAGCGCCGCCCGCTCGAAGTCGAGATTTTCCGACGCTTCGGCCATCGCCGCGGCGATCGTCGCCTTCACAGCCTGGCTCTTACCGGAGAGGAAGTCCTTCGCCTCGCGCACGAGCTCGGCATAATCCGGATCGCTGATCTCGCCCGTGCAGGGCGCCGAACAGCGCTTGATCTGATAAAGCAGACAAGGCCGCGTGCGTGTTTCGAAGACGCTGTCGGTGCAGGTCCTCAAGAGAAAGGCCCGCTGCAGCGAATTGATCGTCCGCCCCACCGCACCGGCGGAGGCGAACGGCCCGAAATAGTCGCCCTTGCGGCTGCGCGCGCCGCGGTGCTTGTAGAGCGCCGGTGCCCGGGTGTCGCCGGTGACGACAATGTAGGGGAACGACTTGTCGTCGCGCAAAAGCACGTTGAAGCGCGGGCGCAGACGCTTGATCAGGTTCGCCTCGAGCAGTAGCGCCTCGATTTCGGTGCGCGTCGTGACGAACTCCATGTTCGCCGTCTCGCGCACCATGCGGGCGATGCGGTTCGAGTGGCCGCGCCCTTGTGCGTAGTTGCTCACCCGCTTCTTCAGACTGCGCGCCTTGCCGACATAGAGCACGTCGCCGGCCTCGTTGAACATTCGGTAGACGCCGGGTCCATTCGGCAGCAGCTTGACGAAGGCCTGGATCAGTTCGGCGCCCTTGAGCCCCTGCGTTTCTGCCTTGCTCTCCGCCCATTCCACAGTGGGCGCCGGCCGTTCGCTCTCGGCAACTTCGACGAGATCGTCTTCGTCATCGGTTTCGCTGCCGTCATAGAGGATGCCGCCGTCGGTGGGCGTCCGCCCGTTCATTCCACTATCTCCCGAATATCCGGCGTCTCCCAGGCGAGGTGCTGGCCGCCGTCGAGCGCGATCATCTGTCCGGTAACCGAGGGCGTCTCGAAAAGGAAGCGGATTGCGCGTCCGAATTCGTCGAGCGCCGGACCTCGCCTGAGAATCAGCGCGTGGACCTGGGCTTCGAAATCGCGCCGGTCCTGCCGCTCGTTCGGCAGCGTCGGACCGGGCCCGATGCCGTTGACGCGAATGTCAGGCGCCAGCGCCTGCGCCATCGTCTGGGTTGCCGTCCAGAGCGCCGACTTGGAGAGCATATAGGAATAAAAGCGTGGATTTGGAGACCAGACGCGCTGGTCGATCACATTGACGATAAGGCCGGAAACATCGCCCGAACGCTGCCGCGCGAAGTCGCGGGCAAGCAGGGAGGGGGCCCGCACATGCAGGGCGAAGTGCCGCTCCCAGGCGTCCTCGTCGAACTCGTCGAGACTGTCCTTGTTGAAGACCGAGGCATTGTTGACGAGGAGATCGAGCGGGCCGAGCAGCGAGGTCGCCTGCGCGATCAATTCCGACGCCGCCCTCACATCGGTGAGGTCCGCCTGGAGGGCGACAGCGTTTGTGCCGGCTTTTCTGAGGTCTGCCGCCAGCGCCTCGGCCTCGGCCATGGAGCCGTTTGCATGGATGGCGACCGCAAAGCCGTGGACGGCGAGATCCTCAACTATTGCCCTGCCGATGCGCCGGGCGCCGCCTGTAACCAGCGCCGCCTTGAATGTCCTTTTCAACGTTCTTTCCCGTTCTGCGAATCCTGTTCCGGTCGGACACAGATATAGGCAGGAAAGGCCGGGCTGAAAAACTCCCCCGGACGATTCATTTCGGAAAAATTAACGTGAGCGGCGTATTTTGAATTATCTTTTATTCTTATAGTATATCTTTGGTTAATCTTCAATTATGGTTAATAAATCCTCTGTGTCGTCAAGGCAACATCAAAGTTTGGACGCGGCTACGCCGCTAAAATTTCACATTTTAGCTCTTGAGAATCCGCATTTTCTGTCCAATTTCCGGTCAACCGGACGGGTTGATTGTAGATACCCGGTGTCTCGATAAAGCACGCCAAAGAGATGCTTCGGGGCGCCGGTCTGAAAGGAGAATAGTATGCGTACGCTCACCACCACTCTCATGGCTTCGGCCATTGCCCTGGTAACCTTCCAGGCAGCTCACGCCGCCGACGCGGTCGACGAAGTTCCGGCTGCTCCGGCTGCCGAATATACCGAGCCGGCCGTCAAGAACTGGTCCGGCGCCTATGTCGGCGGCACGGCCAATTGGCATCACGGCGAAGCCGATGCCACCGGCGGGAACACGTCGGCCGGCTTCGGCGGCGGCCTTTACGGCGGCTACAACGTGCAGGACGGTCAGATGGTCTACGGCGGTGAAGCCGACGTCAACTACGCCGGCAACGACTCCCACTCCAGCGGCCGCCGCGTGAAGCAGGGCGTCAACGGCTCGCTCCGCGGCCGCGTCGGTGTCGACCTCAACCCGGTGCTGGTCTACGGCACGGCCGGTCTCGCCCTTGGCAATGCCAAGCTCTCCACCCCGGCGGGCTCCGACGACAAGACCCTGGTCGGCTGGACGGCTGGCGCCGGTGCCGAAACCTTCGTCACCGACAACGTTACGGCCCGCGTCGAATACCGTTACACGGACTACGCCTCCAAGGACTTCCGCACCGGCGGCTCGACGGTCTCCTCCGGCTATGACGAGCACAGCGTCCGCGTCGGTATGGGCGTCAAGTTCTGATCCTTTCAAACGGATCAAGAAAAGGCCGGGGTGACCCGGCCTTTTTTGTACCCTTGATTCAGGTCTTGAATTTGGGATAATCCGGAAAGTGTTTCTCGAACTTGGCCGGCCAGGCCTTGAGCTTCGGCCGCCCTTTCTGCCATTCGCCGGCAAAGCGCAGCTCGATATAGCGCAGCATGGCGGCGAGCGCGAAATGTCCCGCATTCAGCTTGCCGCCGGTCTTCGGCAGATGAGCTTCCAGGTGGTCGAGCCCGCGCTCGACCTTTTCCCATTGTCGGTCGATCCAGGGCTGATGCACCTTTTCCGGCGGATGAAAGCGCTTTTCGTAGACGATCGCCAGCAGGCTGTCGCAGATGCCGTCGCAGAGCGCTTCGAAGATCTCGATCTGGGTGCGCTTCTCGGCGGTTTTCGGATAGAGCCCGCCTTTGGTCTCGCGGTCGAGGAAATGCATGATCGCCCGGCTGTCGTAGATCGACCGGCCATCGGCCGTGATCAGCGTCGGGATTTTTCCAAGCGGATTGCTGTCGACCAGTTCCGGCGGATTGGCATTGGTGTCGGTGAGCACGCTTTCCGCAGCGATTCCGAGATGATGGGCAGCCATCCGAACCTTGTTGGAATAGGGGGAGGCGGGCGAGTAGAGTATCTTCATTCGTCTTTCCGTTCTTATGGTGCGGCGGGGAGTAGCACCGCGCCTCGTCGGCAGGCGCGGCGATCTATTTCAGGGCAGGCCCTGAAACGCAATTCCCTGTCGAAGCAGACCCTGATTTCCTCGATCAGAGGCCCCTCGCAGGTCACGGCGATCATGTCTTTCGCCATGCCGGGGTTCTTCGTCGTGAAAGCGGTCTCGATCGATGCGGCGGAGAGGTCTCGCGAACCCTCCGTGGAGGTAAACTCGGCAGGAATCTCAAGCCGCTCGCGGGCCGCCCGTGTCACAGCGAAATAATCCGCCTGGCTGAGGCCGGAGCAGGTGCCGTGTTTGCGCCATTGATGCCCGATCAAGCCCATCGACGGAACGATGTCGAGATATTGCCGGCCAAGTGACTCAGGGACCCGGGCGGATTGCCCCGTCTGGCAAAACTGCGGATAGCCGCGTTCATATTGCGGCCAAAGGCCGTGGACGATCAGGCCGCTGCCGCGCTCGCATTGTTCGGATTTGCCCTTCGGGTCATTGCCTCGGCACCAGGTCGGGGACCAGGAGAGCGAAAGCACATAGAAGTCGAAGCCCTTGCCGAGCGGTACGCTCGCCGATGCGGCACCCGCCGGGGCGTCCACCCCGGAGCCGGATGTCTTGTCGCCTTCGCCGTTACAGCCGGCGATCGCCAACAGGGCAAGGGTCGCCAGAAGCCGGTTTCTTGCGGCAATCAACGAAGCGAAGAGCAATGGGCGCCGTAGACATACCAGGGATCGAGGCCGCCGACGCAGAACTCGACATTGGAGCCGACGCCGGCAAATCCCCAGGGTCGCTCGATGAGGTACCAGAGCGGCCTCCGGACCCCGTCGCTCATCACCGCGGTCGCATAGCAATATTCACGTTCGACCAGATGGGTGTAGTCGCGCGGCTCGAAGCGGTTCTGGCCCATGTCGCGGATTTCGGCGATCGCGAGATTGGCATGAAGATAGTTTGCCGCCTTATAGTCGAAGCGCCGCGTGATGAAGCCCAGCACCGACGGGTTGCCGCAAATGCCGATATTGTAAGCCTGCGGGGCGACGGGCACCGCGGCCAAATCCGCGGCGGCGGCACTGGTGACCACACCGGCGGCGAGGGAAAGCGAGGTCAGAAGCATTGCGGCAAGCTTGCAAATCATGACTTCCTCCTGGATCGTCTCTACAGCGCCGCGCGTCTTTCAGACGCGCAAAGGACGCTGCAAGACTTTGAACCTACGCATCGTGCTTTCCGAAAATGGATTCCGATTTCCGGGCCGATGCGCTAGAGATTGATGCCACGGCACCCGACGCGTCAAGGCCCTCGGTTGAGAGCTGTTTCGCCGCGCAGCCAGAAGCAGCGTGCCGACGCGAAGCGATCCTGGCGAAGTCGTTCCTTCAGGAAGGGCAGCAGGATGTCGAGCTCGTCCTTGAGCGTATAGGGTGGATTGACGATGACAAGGCCCGAGCCTGCCAGTCCGGTGATGTCGCGATCGCTGCGGACCGCAAGCTCGGCGCACAGCATTTTGGGTATTTCCAGCGCTTTCAGCGCCTCATGAAATTCCTTGACCGGCGCGCCTTTCTTCAGCGGATACCAGAGGCAGTAGATACCGCCGGCAAAGCGGCGATAGGCCCTGGCAAGCCCTTCGGCCAGCCGCTCGTATTCACCTTCCTTCTCGAATGGCGGATCGACGAGCACGAGGCCGCGCTTTTCCTTCGGCGGCAGGTGGGCGCCGAGCGCCAGCCAGCCGTCGAGCCGGGTGATCCGGCTCTGGAAATCGCCGTCGAACAGCCGGTGCAGCGTTTCATAGTCGTCCGGATGCAGTTCCATTGCCGAGAGCCGGTCCTGCGGCCGAAACAGCATGCGGGCAAGCTTCGGCGAACCGGGATAATGCGTGATCCCGGCATCCGCCCCAGTATGCGGATTGAGATCGCGCACGGCCGCAAGATAGGGCTCGAGAATGGCGGCTACCGGTGGAGGGAGTTCGGCGTCGACCAGCCTTCCGATGCCGTCGCGCCACTCGCCGGTCTTTTGCGCCTCCTCGCTGGAGAGGTCATAGAGACCGATGCCGGCATGGGTATCCAGCACCCGGAAGGCCCTATCCTTCTGTTTGAGATAGGTGACGAGCCTGGCCAGCACCGCGTGCTTCAGGACATCGGCGAAGTTGCCCGCATGATAAATGTGCCGATAGTTCATAAGAGCCGCCGATGGCTGCGATCAATTGTTTCGATGGATGGCGAATGGGACTTTGAGCCCTCTTTCGGATGCCATATAGAAAAGCCATGAACGTTGCGACCCCCATCAGAGCAGAAAAGTCGGTTGGCCACTCTGTCTGTCCGCATGATTGTCCCTCGGCTTGCGCGCTGGAAGTGGACCTGACCGCCGAAGGCCGGATCGGGCGCGTCCGCGGCGCGGCCGCCAACAGCTACACGGCCGGCGTCATCTGCGCCAAGGTCGCGCGCTATGCCGAGCGCATCTATCATCCCGGCCGGCTGATGGTGCCGCAGCGCCGCATCGGCGCGAAAGGCGAGGGGCGCTGGCAGGAAATCTCCTGGGAGGCGGCACTCGACGAGATCGCCGAACAATTCGTCAAGGCCGAGCAGGAACACGGCTCGGAAGCGGTCTGGCCCTATTTCTATGCCGGCACCATGGGGCAGGTGCAGCGCGATTCCGTCGAGCGCCTGCGCCATGCCAAGCGCTATTCCGGCTTCTTCGGCTCGATCTGCACGAACATGGCCTGGACCGGCTTCACCATGGCGACCGGAGCCCTGCGCGGCCCGGACCCGCGCGAAATGGCCAAGTCCGATTGCGTGGTAATCTGGGGCACCAATGCGGTGGCAACCCAGGTCAACGTGATGACCCATGCGGTCAAGGCGCGCAAGGAGCGCGGCGCCAAGATTGTCGTCATCGACGTCTACGACAATCCGACGGTCAAGCAGGCCGATCTCGGCCTCATCCTGAAGCCCGGCACCGATGCCGCGCTCGCCTGCGCCGTCATGCATATCGCCTTCCGAGACGGCTACGCGGACCGCCCCTATATGGCGGAGTATGCCGACGACCCGGCCGGCCTCGAAGCGCATCTCGAGACACGCGGGCCGGAATGGGCGTCGGCGATCAGCGGGCTCTCCGTCGAGGAAATCGAGGCCTTCGCGAAACTCGTCGGGACGACGCCGAGAACCTATTTCCGTCTTGGCTACGGCTTCACCCGCCAGCGCAACGGTTCGGTCGCAATCCACGCCGCAGCATCGGTCGCCACCGTGCTCGGCTCGTGGAAGCACGAGGGCGGCGGAGCCTTCCATTCCAACAACGACATCTTCAAGCTCGACAAGCGCGAACTGGTCGGCACCGCTCTGCACGACCCCGACATACGCATGCTCGATCAATCGCAGATCGGCCGCGTGCTGACCGGCGACGCCGAGGCGCTGCGCCATCGCGGGCCGGTAACGGCGATGCTGATCCAGAACACCAATCCGGTAAACGTCGCGCCCGAGCAGCGGCTGGTGAAGAGGGGGGTCCTGCGCGGCGACCTCTTCGTCGCCGTGCATGAGCAGTTCATGACCGACACCGCCCGGCTTGCCGACATCGTCCTGCCGGCAACGATGTTTCTGGAGCATGACGATCTCTATCGCGGCGGCGGACACCAGCACATTCTGATCGGCCCGAAGATCGTCGAACCGCCGTCGACGGTGCGCACCAACCTGTTCGTCATCGAAGAACTGGCAAAGCGCCTCGGCGTTGCCGATCGAACGGGCTTTGGCCTCTCGGAGCGGCAGCATATCGACAGGCTCCTCGCCAATTACGGCCTCGGCTACGAAGAAATGAAGGAGCGGAAATGGCTTGATTGCCAGCCCGGGTTCGAGGAAGCGCATTTCCTCAAGGGTTTCGGGCACCCGGACGGCAAGTTCCGCTTCAAGGCGGACTGGACCGGAACACCCGCACCGAACCGGCCGCCGAAATCGATGGGCCCGCAGGGACCGCATGGCAGCCTCCCCGAGTTTCCCGACCATGTCGATCTGATCGAAATCGCCGACGGCCGTCATCCATTCCGGCTGGCGACCTCGCCGGCGCGTTCGTTCCTGAACTCGACGTTTTCCGAGACGCCCTCTTCGATCGAGAAGGAGGGGCGCCCGGAGGTCATGATCCATGTGGAGGACGCAGCCGGGCTCGGCATCGCCGACGGCGATATCGTCCGGCTCGGTAACGACCGCGGCGAGATCCGACTTCATGCCAGGATCGGCGGCGGTGCGCGCCGCGGCGTGGTGATTGCCGAGGGTCTCTGGCCGAACGGCGCCCATCTCGATGGCGAGGGGATCAATATCCTGACCGGTGCGGACGCGGTCGCACCCTATGGAGGGGCGGCCTTCCACGACAACCGGGTCTGGATGCGCCGGGCCTGAGCAGCCATGTTCGACACGCGCAGCATGCGTGTGAAAACGCTTTCATCAAGGATCACCCATGACGCAGCATGAAGACCCGCGCATCCGGATACTCGACCGCCGGTCTCTCTGGAAGGGCTTCATCAGCCTCGAGCAGGTCACCCTCGAGCAACAGATGTCCGACGGCAGGACTGCCCGCCTCGTTCGCGAGGTGCACGATCATGGCCGGGCAGCGACGATCCTGCTTTTCGACCCGGAACGCCAGATCGTCGTGCTCGTCCGCCAGTTCCGCCTTCCCGTCCTGCTGCAGGGGGAGCCCGCCTATCTGGTCGAGACGCCGGCGGGCCTGCTCGACGGCGAGGCGCCGGAAGTGGCGATCTGCCGCGAGGCGATGGAGGAGACCGGCTATCGCATCGAGAGTGCCATGCATCTCTTCGACGCCTATATGAGCCCCGGTTCGATAACCGAACGGACGAGTTTTTTCCTCGGCCGCATCGATACGTCCAAGAAGGTGGCCGCCGGCGGCGGGCTGGCGCATGAGGGCGAAGACATCGAGGTGCTGGAAATCGCCTTGGACGACGCCGTCGCAATGATCGGCACCGGCGAAATCTGCGATGCCAAGACGATCATGCTTCTGCAATGGGCCGTGCTGAACCGGGCGGCGCTCGCGGGCTAACCCCTTGATACGGCATACATTACCGATAATTCACTTTTTGTCGGCGATGCGCTGAGGTAAATCCCTCGTGTCTACTCCAACGACACGGGCGATCCATGACGTCCCCTTCTACCCCCCACGAGATTGAAGCGCAGCCAGAACCGGCGGAGATCGGGTGGCGGCCATTCCTGAGGCGCAATCAACGTTATCTTTCCGCCTTGGGCATCCTCCTGATGATCGCGCTCTTCGGGGTGGCGATTTTTCACCTCACTGCCGAAGTGCAGTATGAGGATGTGGTGGCGGCACTGGCAGGCACGAGCTGGAGCGCGGTGGCAACCGCCATTCTGCTCACTGGTCTGAGCTTTCTTGCGCTTACCTTCTACGACGTCGGCGCACTCGACTACGTCAAACGCAAGCTCCCCTATGTCGACGTCGCTCTGACGGCATCCTGTGCCTATGCTGTGGGCAACACCGCGGGCTTCGGACCGTTGAGCGGCGGCGCGATCCGGTACCGCTCCTATTCCCGTCTCGGCCTGGAGCCCGATGAAATCGGCCGGGTCATTGCCTTCGTCACGCTCACCTTCGGCCTCGGCCTTGCCGCCGTCGCCTGCCTCAGCCTGCTCGCCGTTGCCGAGTATGTTGCGCCGCTGATGGGGATCGAGCCGTTCTGGCTGCGGGCAATCGCCATGCTCGTGCTTGCCGCCATGCTCGCGGTCATGGTGGCGGCGCGGAGCGGTCATGAGGTGAGCATCGGCCGCGTCACCCTGCGCCTGCCGGATACCAGGACCTCGTCGCGTCAGTTTCTGGTAACGGCGCTTGATCTCGCTGCCTCCGCTACGGTGCTCTACGTGCTGCTGCCGTCGGGCACGATCGGCTGGCCGGCATTCCTGGCGATCTATTCCGTCGCGGTCGGCCTCGGCGTGCTGAGCCACGTCCCGGCCGGGTTGGGGGTCTTCGAAACGGTGATCGTCGCGACCCTCGGCCGGGCCGCTGATGTCGATGCGGTCCTCGGCGCACTGGTCCTCTACCGTGTGATCTACCATGTGTTGCCGCTGCTGATCGCCATTTTTGTGATCATCGGCATGGAGCTCCGCCAGCTCGCTGGACATCCGGCCGCGTCCAGCCTGCGCCGCGCCGGCGGACGGATGACGCCGCTGCTGCTTGCGACACTCGCTCTCGTGCTCGCCCTGATGCTGGTTCTTTCGAGCGTCACGCCGACGCCGGACGAGAACCTGGCCTTCCTCGCCGACCATGTCTCCCTGCCGATCGTCGAAGGGGCGCATTTCCTGGCAAGCCTGCTGGGCCTGGCCCTGGTCATCGTCGCGCGCGGGCTGGCACTGCGGCTCGATGGCGCCTGGTGGGCATCGGTCGTCATCGCGCTCACCGCGCTTTTGCTCTCGCTCGTCAAGGCGGTGGCGCTCGTCGAAGCAGGCATGCTCGCCTTCTTCATCCTCGGCCTCCTCGCCAGCCGCCGGCTTTTCGTCCGTCCCGCTTCGCTGTTCGGGCAGGCGCTGACAGCCCCCTGGCTGATGGCGATGGGCGTCATCTGCCTCGGTGCGTATGTCGTTCTGCTCTTCGTCTATCGAAACGTCGATTACAGCCATGAGCTCTGGTGGCAGTTCGAGTTTTCGGCGGAGGCGCCGCGCGGCCTGCGCGCGCTGCTGGGCGTGACGATCGGCGCGACCGCCGTGGCGATCTGGAGCCTCATGCGGCCGGCCACCACGGCAGTGGCGCCCGCATCCGAGGAGGAGCTCGAGCGCGCCATCGCCATTCTCGACGCCCAGGACATGTCTGATGCCAACCTGGTGCGGATGGGCGACAAGAGCATCATGTTCTCGGCGGACGGCCGCGCCTTCATCATGTATGGCCGCTGGGCGCGCTCCTGGATCGCACTTTTCGATCCTGTCGGGCCCTTGGATGCCTGGCCGGACTTGATCTGGCAGTTCATCGAGACGGCGCGTTCCAACGGCTGCCGTGCCGTCTTCTATCAGGTCTCGCCCAAGGGCCTAGCTTACTACGCCGATGCGGGCTTGAGGGCCTTCCGCCTCGGCGAGCTCGCCGAGGTCGACCTTGCGCGCTTCGAGATGAAAGGCGGCAAATGGGCGAACCTGCGCCAGCAGGTGAGCCGCGGCCAGCGGGATGGGCTGGAATTTTCACTGGTGATGCCCGCCGATGTGCCGGCGATCCTGCCGGAACTTGCGCAGATATCCGATGCCTGGCTTGCGCACCACAGCGCCCGCGAGAAGGGCTTTTCGCTCGGCGCCTTCGATCCGGGTTATCTTGCGGAACAGCCGGTAGCGATCCTCAAATGCAATGGCCGCATCGTCGCCTTCGCGAACATCCTTGTGACCGGCACCAAGGAAGAGGGATCCGTGGATCTGATGCGCTTCTCGCCGGAGGCGCCCCGGGGCGCGATGGATTTCCTGTTCGCGCAGCTGATGGAATATCTGAAGGCGCAGGGCTATCGTCGGTTCAATCTCGGAATGGCGCCGCTTTCCGGCATGTCCTCTCGCCGGCTGGCCCCGGTTTGGGACCGTGCGGGACGGACCTTCTACGAGCACGGCGAACGCTATTACAACTTCAAGGGCCTGCGCGCCTTCAAGTCCAAGTTCCATCCGCATTGGCAGCCACGCTATCTGGTAGCGAGCGGCGGGCTCAACCCGATCCTGGCGCTGATGGACGCGACCTTCCTGATCGGCGGCGGCCTCAAGGGAGTGATAAGGAAATGACAGTCATGGGCAAAGTTCGGAAAGCCGCGATCCTCGCGGCCCTTGTCCTCGGGGCGGCCAACCTCTCGGCCGCGGCCGAGGACGCGCAGAAGTTCGACACAGGGATGATCCCGTCGCCGCATATCCTGTTCCCCAATCAAGAGGCGGCAGGACTCGTCGTGCTGCTTTCGGATGCCGGCGGATGGACGGCGAGGGAGGATACCGCGGCTCGTGCGCTTTCCGACGAAAACGCGATCGTCATCGGCATCGACCTGAAGGCCTATCTGGCGTCGCTCGCCAAGGACGACGGTGACTGCATTTATACGGTCTCCGACCTCGAATCCTTGAGCCAGCAGGTGCAGCGCGCGGCGGGCAGTGGCGCCTATCGCCCGCCTGTCATTGCCGGTGTCGGCGCCGGCGGCGCAATGGCGCTGGCGATCGCCGCGCAATCCCCCGCCGCGACGATCGGCAGGACGCTTGCAGTCGATCCAGAAGAAGGAATCGCTCTGACCAAGCAGCTCTGCACGCCGGCCGAGAAGAGCCGCAAGAACGACCGCATGGTGTACGGCTTGACCGACGGAGCCTTGCCCGACCCGGTATCCGTCACCTTTTCTCCGGCAGCGTCTGCGGCAGGTCGAGACCATGTCGCTGCGCTTATCGAGAAGCATTCCGAAATCGAGACCGACGAGACGGACGACGAAGCCTATAAGGCGCTCTCCGACGCGCTGTCGAATTATCTAGGGGAGGATGACGAAGCGGATAATCCGTTCGGATTGCCGCTGACGGTCCTCGACGCCAAGCCGAGCCGCGATACGATGGCGGTGATCTATTCCGGCGATGGCGGTTGGCGCGATATCGACAGGGAGGTCGGCAATGTCCTGCAACAGCAGGGCGTTCCCGTCGTCGGCGTGGATTCGCTGCGCTATTTTTGGGAGCGCCAGCCGCAGGAGAGCGCCAACGATCTTCAGCGGATCATCGACTACTATCGCAAGCGGTGGAATGTCCGAAACGTGCTCTTGATCGGCTACTCCTTCGGCGCCGATATCCTGCCGCGCATCTATAACCTGCTGCCGCCCGCAGAGCGGGCGCGCGTCCGCCAGGTGACGCTGATGGCGTTGTCGCATCAGGCGGACTTCAAGATCTCGGTCTTCGGTTGGCTCGGCGCGGAAGGGGCGGGCAGCGCGGGCGACCCGGTCGACGACATCAAGGCGATCGATCCGTCGCTGCTCCAGTGCTTCTACGGAACCGAGGAAGAGGACGATGCCTGCCCGGAACTGAAATCATCCGGCGCCGATGTTGTCGCTATCGAAGGGGGCCATCATTTCGACGAGGACTATCCGGCCCTGACGCGTCGCGTTCTCGACGGCCTAGACCGGCGGCTCGCTCAGGCGAAGTGAGCCGGCGCTTCCAATTGACCACCCCTCCACAATTGATCGGAAGGTGGGGGGTCTTGGCCGCACAAGATGAGACATTCGCTGGCCGCTGGGGTATGATTGGGTCGGCCTGGAATTCTGGCACCCGAGAGTGGCAGTACACGAAGACTGGGTGGTCACATGAACGATCCGACGGTGCACAGACGTTTGACGGCCATCCTCGCTGCAGACGTCGTGACGTACAGCCGCCTCATGGGCCAGGACGAGGCAGGCACTCACGCGGCATGGAAATCGCACCGCCGGGAACTGATCGACGCCAAGATAGCCGAGCATGAGGGTCGCATCGTGAAGCTCACGGGCGACGGATTCCTGGCGGAATTTCCAAGTGTTGTAAATGCTGTCACCTGCGCGGCCACGGTCCAGCGGGGTATGGTGGAACGCAATGCGGGTGTGCCGCAGCGCAGCCGGATAGAGCTTCGGATGGGCATCAACCTCGGGGACGTGATCGTCGAGGGCGATGACATATTCGGGGATGGCGTCAATGTGGCGGTTCGACTTGAAAGCATAGCGACGCCCGGCGGGATCGCGGTCTCTGCAGCCGTTCGAGATAACGTCGGCAATCGGCTCGATCTTCGATTCGAGGATATGGGCGAGCAGGCACTCAAGAACATCGACCGTCCGGTGCGCGCCTATGGCATTACCCTGGACTTTCCTACGGCTCTCCGAACGACCGGTTCGGATTCTAGCCAGCAAGATCCTTGGGAGATCGAAAAGCCGTCGATCGCGGTTCTACCTTTCAACAACATAAGCGGTGACCCAGAGCAGGAGTATTTCAGCGATGGGATCACCGAGGACATCATTACCGATTTGTCGAAAATATCCGGCCTGTTCGTCGTCGCCCGCAATACTGCCTATACATACAAGGGCAAACCGGTGAAGGTGCAGCAGGTGAGCCAGGATCTAAGGGTCAACTTTATCCTGGAGGGAAGCATCCGCAAGGCCGGGTCGCGTGTGCGCGTTACCGCGCAGCTCGTGGAGGGCAAGGGTGGTGGTCATGTATGGGCCGACCGCTACGACCGTGATCTCACCGACATATTCGCCCTGCAAGACGAGATCACCCATACCATCGTCGACCATCTGAAGGTCAAGCTGCTGCCAGAGGAGAAGAAAGTCATCGGTCGAGTCCCGACGGGGAATTTCGAGGCCTATGCGTATTACCTCAGGGGTCGGCATTTTCTGCACTGGCACTGCAAATCGCATTACGTGCTTGCGAAGCGCATGTTCGCAATGGCTGTCGAACTCGACCCGCTTTATGCGCGGGCCTATGCGGGAATCGCGGACTGCGATTCCTTCCTCTTCCTTCACTATAACGCCGATGTCTCGATTGACGGCATTCTGGCGACGAGCGCCAAGGCGCTGGACCTTGAGAGCGGCCTGGCAGAAGCGCATGCTTCACGTGGCCTCGCCCTCTCGCTTCGCGAGCGGCATTCGGAAGCGATGGCAGAGTTTGAGCAGGCGATCGCCCTCGATCCCAATCTTTTCGAAGCTTACTACTTTTATGCCCGTGCCTGCTTTACGCAGGGTAAGCTGGATGAAGCGGCCCGGCTTTTCCTGCGCGCCGCAGAACTCAAGCCGGATGATTACCAAGCCTTGCTTGTGCTCGTTAACATTCTCCGATCACTCGGGCGCGATCAGGAAATGAGGATGGCGGCACAGGAAGGTGTTGCGCGGGCCGAGCGTGAGCTCAGGCTGCGTCCGGAGAATGCGAGACCCGCCTATTTGGGAGCCTTGGGTCTCGCGGCGCTTGGAGACCACGACCGTGCTAAGGAATGGGCAGGACGCGCCTTGACCATCGATCCCGACGATCGTCTGGCGAAATACAACGTGGCCTGCTTTTACTCGCTCGAGGGTGAACATGACCGGGCAATCGATCTGCTCGTGGAGCTTCTCCCGCGCGCCACCCACGAAACAAAACGATGGGTGAAGTACGACTCGGACCTCGATCCCATCCGAGAACATGCGCGGTTCCCGAAGGTGCTTGAACTCCTCGGGTAAGAGACTTTGCCCCGTTTCAAAGCGCCGGAGAAATCAGCGCGCCAGAGGCATCGCCGACCGTGTGGCTGACCGCCCGCCCATCCTGCATCGTGACCTTGCCCTCGGCGACCTGTCGGAGCGCCAGCGGATAGGTCTTGTGCTCGACCGTCAGGACGCGCGCGGCGAGCGTCTCCGGTGTGTCGCCGGCAAGGATCGGGACGGCGGCCTGGGCGATAATCGGGCCGTCGTCCATGCCCTCGGTGACGAAATGCACCGTACAGCCGGCAAGCTTCATGCCCGCCTCGAGGGCGCGTTGATGCGTATGCAGCCCCGGGAAAAGCGGCAGCAGCGACGGATGGATGTTGAGGATCCGGCCTGCGTGGCGCTTTATGAAGGCGGCGGACAGCAGGCGCATATAGCCGGCAAGGCAGATGATGTCCGGCTGCAGCCGGTCGAGCTCGGCGAGGATCGCCGCTTCGTGATCTTCCTTGCTTTGGAAGTCCTTGCGCACGAACGAGGCTGTGGCGATGCCGAGCGCTGCCGCCTTGGCAAGGCCGCCGGCTTCCGCCTTGTCGGAAATGACGGCAATGATTTCGGCCGGAAAATCCGGTTCGGCCGCGGCTTTCGCCAGCGACAGCATGTTGGAGCCGCCGCCGGAGATGAAGACGACCACCTTTTTCTTCCTGGCCGGGGATAGACTCATAGGGCGAGGCTGCCCTTGTAGATCGTGCCGGCGGCACCCTCTTCGCGCGCCACCATGCGGCCGAGCGGGAAGACGGTTTCGCCTTCACCGGCAAGCACCGCCGCGACCCTGTCGGCTTCCGCTGCCGGAACGACGGCGATCATGCCGACACCGCAATTGAAGGTGCGCAGCATCTCATTGGCGGCGACGCCGCCTGTCTTGGCCAGCCAGGAGAAGACCGCCGGCGGCTTGACGGCGTCGAGGTCGATCTCGGCGGCGAGATGCTTGGGCAGCACGCGCGGAATGTTTTCCGGAAAGCCGCCGCCGGTGATGTGCGCCAGCGCCTTGATCGCGCCGGTCTCGCGGATTGCCTTCAGGAGCGGTTTCACATAGATGCGGGTCGGGGTCATCAGCCCTTCGGCAAGTGTGCCCTCGCCGAAGGGCGCCGGCGTGTCCCAGGAAAGGCCAGAGAGCGAGACGATCTTGCGGACCAGCGAATAGCCGTTCGAATGCACGCCGGAGGAGGCAAGGCCGAGGATGACGTCGCCTTCCGCAATGTCGCCCGCCGGCAGCAACTGCCCGCGCTCGGCCGCGCCGACGGCAAAACCGGCAAGATCGTAGTCGCCGCCGGAATACATGCCCGGCATTTCCGCCGTTTCGCCGCCGATCAGCGCGCAGCCCGCCTCGCGGCAGCCGGCGGCGATGCCGGCGACGATTGCCGCCCCCTGGTCGGGATCGAGCTTGCCGGTGGCGAAATAATCGAGGAAGAACAAGGGTTCGGCGCCCTGCACGACAAGGTCGTTGACGCACATGGCGACGAGGTCGATGCCGACCGTGTCGTGCTTGTCGGCGTCGATGGCGATCTTGAGCTTGGTGCCGACGCCGTCATTGGCGGCGACAAGGACCGGATCGGTGAAGCCGGCCGCCTTGAGATCGAAGAGGCCGCCGAAGCCGCCGATCTCGCCGTCGGCTCCGGGACGCCGGGTCGAGCGCACATGCGGCTTGATCTTTTCGACCATCAGATTGCCGGCATCGATATCCACACCCGCGTCGTTATAGGTGAGGCCGTTCTTTCCCGACTGGCTCATGCTCGTTCTCCAAGGCTCGTCGTATTTTGCGGATGCGATTGGCACGGTAAGCTAAGGAGTGCAAGCGGAGAGGCCGGGCCTTGCGGCCTTTTTTCACGTTTTTGCCTTCGCTCATCGCCTTCAGGCGCGAACGGAGCGGATTGAAGGCAGCCGGGCTTGACCTGCGCGCGCGCTGCACCCTATCTCGTCGGACGAAGATGCGGGCGCGCACCGTGCGACGACCGCGGGACGGGGATACCATGGGCAATCGGATCAGCGGTTTAGGACTTCAGCGCCAGATCTTCTTCTGGCTGCTCGTGCTCGCCGCCTTCATCGCTTTCCTGATGGTCTTCAGTTCCATCCTCCTGCCGTTCCTCGCCGGGATGGCGCTGGCCTATTTCCTCGACCCGGTCGCCGACCGGCTGCAACGCCTTGGCCTCAGCCGCCTGATGGCGACGATCGCCATTCTCGTCGCCTTCGTTCTTCTCTTTGCGCTGTCGCTGATCATCGTCATCCCGCTGATCTTCACCCAAGCGGCCGATTTCATCCAGAAGATGCCCGGCTATGTCGCCAGGCTTCAGGCCTTCGTGGCGGATACCACCCAGTCGACCCTCGTGCCGGACTGGCTCGAGGCGCAAATGGCGACGATCAAGGAGAATTCCGCCAAGCTTCTCGAGCAGGGGGCAGTCTTTCTCGGCACCCTGTTCCAGCAGCTCTGGAATTCAGGCATGGCGCTCCTGGATATCCTGTCGCTCTTCATCATCACACCGGTGGTCGCCTTCTATCTGTTGCTCGATTGGGACCACATGGTCGAGAAGGTGGATAGCTGGGTGCCGCGCGACCATGTCGACGTGGTGCGCCAGATCGCCCGCGACATGAACACGACGATCGCCGGCTTCGTTCGCGGCCAGGGCTCGTTATGCCTCATTCTCGGCCTTTACTATGCGGTTGGCCTGTCGCTTGTGGGCCTGAATTTCGGACTGCTGATCGGTTTTTTCGCCGGTATGATCAGCTTCATCCCCTATGTCGGCTCGCTGGTCGGCCTGGTTCTTGCCGTCGGCGTGGCGATCGTCCAGTTCTGGCCGGACTATCTCTGGATCCTGCTCGTCCTTGCCGTCTTCTTCACCGGCCAGTTCCTCGAAGGCAACGTTCTTCAGCCTAAGCTGGTCGGCAAGAGCGTTGGCCTCCATCCCGTCTGGCTGATGTTCGCGCTGCTTGCCTTCGGCGCGCTGTTCGGCTTCGTCGGCCTGCTCGTCGCGGTGCCGGCGGCTGCCGCGGTCGGAGTGCTTGTCCGTTTCGGCATCCAGCGATACCTTGATAGCGACCTCTATCATGGGCATAGGGCGGCCGCGAACCAGCAGTCGGAGGGCCAGGAGCCCAGCCGACCTATGCCGTCCTCCAGAGCAAAGCATGACAAGACGTCCTAACGAACAACTGCCGCTCGTCTTCGGCCACGACCCGTCAACCGGCCGGGAGGATCTGCTTGTCTCCGATCGCCTGAGCGCGGCCATTGCAATCGTGGATCATTGGCCGGATTGGCCGTCGCCGGTCGTCATCATCGCCGGTCCGGTCGGTTCCGGGAAGTCGCACCTCGCCAGCATCTGGCGAGAGGCGTCGGGTGCCGAACCGATCCATCCCGTTGCCGGTACGGACGCCGCCGACGTCGCCGCTTCGAAGCCGGTGCTTTTCGAGGATGTCGACCGAAAGGGTTTCGACGACACGGCGCTATTCCATGTCATCAACAGCGTCCGCCAGAACGGTACGGCGCTTCTGATGACCTCGCGGCTGTGGCCGATGTCCTGGCCGGTGACCCTTCCAGACCTCAAGTCGCGCCTCAAGGCCGCCACCGTTGTCGAGATCGGCGAACCGGACGACGAACTCCTGACGCAGGTGCTCTTCAAGCTTTTTGCCGATCGCCAGCTGCTCGTCGACGAGCGTTTCGTGGCCTATATAGTCAATCGGATGGAGCGCTCGCTAGAGGCTGCACAGACCCTTGTCGAGCGGATGGACCATCTGGCGCTTGCCCGCGGCACGCGGTTGACGCGGGCCCTTGCGGCGGAAGTCTTGGAAGAACTCGCAATTGCCCGCCGGCCCGATTGACTGTCACAGAACCGTCGTCAAAGTGGGATAGCTCGTTCATCCGGAGCAATGGGGTCTGATGGGAATGGATAACGCGACGTCTGCAATCACCGAAAACAGGGCGCCGGCGGAGCAAATTGACCTTCTGACGAGCCCCGAGCGTTTCATCAACCGCGAGTTCTCGTGGCTTCAATTCAACCGCCGGGTACTCGAGGAGACGCTGAACACCGCGCATCCGCTCCTGGAGCGCGTCCGCTTCCTGTCGATTTCAGCTGCCAACCTCGACGAATTCTTCATGGTCCGCGTCGCCGGCCTCGAGGGCCAGGTGCGATCGGGCGTTTCGTTGCGCAGCCCGGACGGCAAGACGCCGGCCGAACAACTCGACGAGATCCTGAAGGAGATCGACAATCTCCAGATGGAGCAGCAGGCATCGCTCGCAGTCCTCCAGCAATATCTCGCCAAGGAAGATATTCTGATCGTGCGTCCGGCTTCTCTTTCGGCGCAGGACAAGAGCTGGCTCGCCAATGAATTCGACCAGTCGATCTTCCCGGTCCTGACGCCGCTTTCGATCGACCCGGCGCACCCGTTCCCGTTCATTCCGAATCTCGGCTTCTCCATGGGCCTGCAACTCGTCAGTAAGACCGGCCGCGAGCCGATGACGGCGCTCCTGCGCCTGCCGGTGGCACTCGACCGGTTCGTCCGCCTGCCGGACGTCAAGAACGTCATCCGTTACATCACTCTCGAAGATGTCGTCGGCCTGTTCATCGACCGCCTGTTCCCGGGCTATGAGGTTCAGGGTTCGGGGACGTTCCGGATCATCCGCGACAGCGATATCGAAGTCGAGGAAGAGGCGGAAGATCTGGTCCGGCTGTTCGAGACGGCGTTGAAGCGCCGCCGCCGCGGGTCGGTGATCCGCATCGAAACCGATTCCGAAATGCCGGCGTCGCTGCGCCAGTTCGTCGTGCACGAACTCGGCGTTCCGGACAACCGCGTCGCCGTGCTGCCCGGGCTGCTGGCGCTCAACACGCTTTCCGAAATCACCAAGGCGCCGCGCGAGGACCTTCGTTTCGAGCCCTATAATCCACGGTTCCCGGAACGCGTCCGCGAGCACGGCGGCGACTGCCTCGCCGCGATCCGCGAGAAGGACATGGTGGTCCACCATCCTTACGAGTCCTTCGACGTCGTCGTGCAGTTCCTGCTGCAGGCGGCGCGCGATCCCGACGTGCTGGCGATCAAGCAGACGCTCTATCGTACCTCCAACGACAGCCCGATCGTGCGCGCGCTTATCGATGCCGCCGAGGCAGGCAAGTCGGTCACCGCGCTTGTCGAGCTCAAGGCCCGCTTCGACGAGGAGGCGAATATTCGCTGGGCACGCGACCTCGAGCGCGCCGGCGTCCAGGTGGTCTTCGGCTTCATCGAATTGAAGACCCACGCGAAGATGTCGATGGTCGTGCGGCGGGAAGAGGGCAAGCTCAGGACCTATTGCCATCTCGGCACGGGCAACTACCACCCGGTCACGGCGAAGATCTATACCGATCTTTCGTTCTTCACCTGCAATCCGGTGATCGCCCACGACATGGCGAACATCTTCAACTTCATCACCGGCTATGGCGAGCCGGAGGCGGGGATGAAGCTCGCGGTCTCGCCGCACACCATGCGCCCGCGGATCCTCAAGCACATCGAGGAGGAGATTGCGCACGCCGAAGCGGGTCGGCCGGCGGCGATCTGGATGAAGATGAACGCGCTCGTCGATCCGGAAATCATCGATGCTCTCTACCGGGCAAGCCGCGCAGGCGTAGAGATCGATCTCGTCGTTCGCGGCATCTGCTGCCTGAGGCCGCAGGTCCCCGGGCTTTCCGAAACCATCCGTGTCAAGTCCATCGTCGGCCGCTTCCTCGAGCATTCCCGGATCTTCTGCTTCGGCAACGGCCACGGCCTGCCTTCGGAAAATGCGCTTGTCTATATCGGTTCGGCGGATATGATGCCGCGCAACCTGGACCGGCGGGTCGAGACGCTCGTGCCTCTCATCAACCGGACTGTGCACGAACAGGTTCTTTCGCAGATCATGCTGGGCAATCTCATCGACAACCAGCAGAGCTACGAGATTCTTCCGGACGGCACCTCGCGCCGCATGGAAGTCGACAAGGACGCCGAGCCGTTCAACGCGCAGCATTATTTCATGACCAATCCCAGCCTTTCGGGCCGGGGTGAGGCTCTGAAGTCCAGTGCACCGAAGCTGATTGCCGGCTGGAATAGCGGTTGGCGCAAGTAAACTGGAATCGCATGGTCGAATCTGAAGCGCAGGGGCGTCTGCCCGGCATACGCCCGGTGTCCGTCGTGGACATCGGCTCCAACTCCATTCGCCTCGTCGTCTACGAGGGGCTTAGCCGTGCCCCGACCGTGCTCTTCAATGAGAAGGTGATGTGCGGCCTCGGCAAGGGCATCGACGCCACCGGCCGGATGGAGGAGGAGAGCGTTCAGCGGGCGCTGAAAGCGCTGCACCGGTTCCGTGCGCTGTCCGACCAGGCCCGCGCCACGCAAATGTATGTGCTGGCGACGGCCGCCGCGCGCGAGGCCTCGAACGGCGCCGTCTTCATCGAGAAGGCGGAAGCCATTCTCGATCAGAAGGTTCGGATCCTCACCGGCGAGGAGGAAGCCTATTACTCGGCCATGGGCGTCGTCAGCGGCTACCACGATCCGGATGGCATCGTCGGCGACCTTGGCGGCGGTTCGCTCGAACTGGTCGAGGTCGAGGGCAGGCGCATCGGCAACGGGATCACCTTGCCGCTCGGCGGCATCCGGCTGTTCGAGCACAGCAACGGCTCCCTGAGCCGGGCGCGCACCTGGGTGCGGAAGTTCATGAAGGGCGCGGATGTACTGGGGCGGGGTACCGGGCGCACCTTCTACGCCGTTGGCGGAACCTGGCGCGCCATCGCCAAGCTGCAGATGGAAATGCGTGGCTATCCGCTGCACATGATGCAGGGCTATGAGATCTCCTATGACGAGGCGATGGCGATCCTGGCCGAAGTGATCGAGCCCAAGACCCTGAAGCCCTCCGCCTTCGCGACGATTTCCAAGAGCCGTCGCAGCCTCTTGCCATTCGGCGCCGTGACGATGCAGGAGGCGATCTCGATCATGAAGCCCGAGCGCATTTCGTTTTCGGCGCTTGGCGTTCGCGAAGGCTACCTCTACTCGCTCCTTTCCGACGACGAACGCCTTCAGGACCCGTTGCTGACCGCTGCCGACGAGATCGCCATCCTGCGTGCCCGCTCCCCGGAACATGCGCGCGAGCTTGCCGAGTGGACCGGGCGGATGGTGCCGCATTTCGGCATCGAGGAAGCCGAGGAGGAGCGCCGTTACCGCGAGGCCGCCTGCCTGCTGGCGGATATCAGCTGGCGCGCGCATCCGGACTATCGCGGCCTGCAGGCGTTGAACATCATCGCGCACTCCGCTTTCACCGGCATTACCCATGCCGGCCGCGCCTATATCGCGCTTGCAAATTATTATCGTTTCGAGGGGCTCAACGACGACGGCGCCACCAGCCCGCTCGCCGGCATCACCACGCCGCGCCTGCTCGAACTGGCAAAGCTGCTCGGCGGCCTGTTGCGGGTTGCCTATCTCTTCTCCGCCTCGATGCCGGGCGTCGCGCGCCATCTGACCCTGCGGCCGTCGCCGCGGCCGGAGGTCGATCTCGAATTCGTCGTGCCCGCGGCCTATCTCGATTTCGAGGGCGAACGTCTCGACGGCCGCCTGCAGCAACTGAGCCGGCTGACGGGCAAGAAGCTCGCTTTCCACTTCGAGAGCTGAGCGGTCACCAAGCGGCGTCGTTTCAGATGGTGGGAACGGTCGCGCGCGGGTCTCCACGCGCGACCGTTCGGCTATTCGGCTTTCAGGAAGTCGCCGACTTCGAGCAGCACGAATTCGTTGTCGTCTGCCTTGTCGAGCGCACGTCCGGCGGAGAAGGGCAGGTTGTTGTCGTTGCCGACGATGATATGCGCGTCGTCGACGCGATCGACGTTCTCGATGGTGACGAAAGGCATGTCATAATAGCCGTCGCCGCCCTGGCGCTTCCTGTTGTCCGGATCGGAAATCTTCAGGAGGTCGATGTAACCGATCTTGCGCACGGCCTTGCCGACATACTCATCGTCCATCGCGATCTTGTAGACGCGCTTCAGCTTCGACCCGACCGCGAAGCAATCCGGCTTCGGATCCTTGGGATCGGCGCAGGCCTTGTCGACGGTGCCGGCACCATTGTCGCGCTCGATTACCAGCGCCGACTTTTCGTCGAGCATATTGAAGTCGCCGATCGCCTCGCCGCCTTCGGCGAGCGGATAGAGCCAGCTACGCCCGGTCCAGGCCTTGGCTGCGGCATCGAGCTCGACGATGCGGAGCGCCGGGCGGCCATCCGCCTGTTCGACCGTTTCGCCGTCGGTCCAGATCGGCCCCTCGAGCAGGCCGTAGAGTTTGGTGCCGTCCTTGGACAGAGCCAGACCTTCATAGCCGCCGGAGCGCTTGAGGTTGAAAGCGGGCGCCCTCTTCGACGGGTCCGCCTGGAGCGTCAGCGTCGGATTGTCCGGCGACAGCACCGGCTTGCCGTCCACCGTCGTCGGGATCACGTCGGTGAGCTTGCCGGTCGTGTCGAACTTCAGCACGTAGGGACCGAATTCTTCGCCGATCCAGAAGCCGTCGGAGACCGGCTGGATCGACTCGACGTCGAAGTCTCCGCCGGTGAGATAGCGTGTGGCAGAGCCTTCCATGACGATCGGGAAGGGCGCCTTGCGGTCGGGATCGGACAGGAAGACGGTTTTCAATGCTTCGACCTTGCCGGCGTCCCAGTCGATTTTCAGATGATGCAGCATCAGCATCGCGTCGGTCGAATTGAGCTTGTTGCCGAAGCCATTGTCCGAAAGGCTCCAGAAAGTGCCGTCCGGCATCGCCTTGATGCCGGAGAAGCCCTGCATCGGCTGGCCGTTGAAGGGGAGAGAAAGGCCGGTCGGGCGGACGCCGTCCTTGCCCGCTACGCTGCCGAGCTCCGTCGCGCGGTTGCGGTCGGCGGTCGAGAACTTGCCCGACGTCTTGAGGTAGTCCGCCGCATCCCCAGGCGCGGCGATGATCGTATTGGCCGGCAGGACCGCATGGGCCTTCAGCGTCGCCGGAAAGACCTTTTCATCGGCGAGCGCGGTGGTCGCCGACAGGAGCGTCAAGGCAACGGCGAGGATGGATTTCGTCATCAAATTCACCTGGGTTCGAGCTGTTGGGTTCGAGCTGTGTCGCTTCCCGATAGGCGGCTTTGATGACGGCGAGTTGACGCTTCTCTGACAGGCCGGTGAAGCTTTGATGACGGAGACACTAGCCGTCCACGGGAGCGAAGACGGAGCGTCTCAGGGCACGCTCCAGCTGCGCGGGGCGCAGCGAGAATACGCCGAGTTTCTGGCCGCGTCCCTTGATCTCGTGCTCTCCCAGGTCCTCGCTTCCGACGAAGGTCGGCAGGCGCATGCGCCGCAACAGATCGGCGGAAATCAGCACCTGCCGATCGAGCGTTCGGCAGAGACCTTCGAGACGCGCCGTCGTGTTCACGGTGTCCCCGAAATAGGTGATCTTGTGCCTGTCGACGCCGATTTCAGCGGCAACGATCGTTCCGCCGTGGAGGGCCGCGCGCAGGCGTGGGACCTCGCCGTACACCTTGTGCCAGCGGGAGGCGGAAGCTTGGACCTGGTCGAGAATGTCGAAGACGCAGCGAATGCAGGCGGCGTCGGCCACGGCTCGGTCAAAAGGCCAGGTGATGACCGCGGCGTCGCCGATATAGTCGTCGATGGAGCCGCGATAGCGCAGCACCGGATCGGCGAGCTCCGCAAACAGTTTGCCGAGATATTCCTGCATCCTGAGGTCGCCGAAGCGCTCGGCATAGGCGGTCGAGCCGGCGACGTCGATAAACAGGAATACGCGTTCCTCCTGCACCGGCTTGCGGTAGCGTCCCATAAGCAAGCTCAGGAAGACGTCGCGGCCGAGCAGTTCCCGCACCCGCAGCACGAAAATGATCGGACCGGAAACGACGAGCGCATAGACGAGCACATTGAAGGACGGCACCATCGCCTCGCTCCAGGACTGCTGCAGCACGCCCGTCGTCTTCAGCACCACCCCCGCCGCCACAAAACCGAGATTTTCGACGGCGAAATAGACGGCGATGGAGGACAGGAGAAAGGCTGGTGTCGGAAGGCTGTGGATCGCCCTGTAGAGGCGCCGCAGGATGATGCGGCGTTCAAAGGCAAGGACCGGCATGCAGATGAACACCGCAAAGGTCGCGCCGATCAGCGCTCCGTCGCCATAGACGACCCATGCATAGGCCACGCCGCTGCCGGCAAGAACCAGAAGCAGGAAAATGAATTCGAGCGTGGAAAATCTCCAGCGCATGCGCGATGGCCTCGGGAATCAAACAGCGGAAGGATGGCCGCGCCTGCGGAAGTCTCATTCGCGGCAGTGCGAACACCTGATCCGTTGAGTCGGATCAGCATTTCAATTCGTCTGGCTAAGACCGGATTCGGGCGGAAAGGTGTTGGCGGCTGCCGCCGTTCAACCGCCGATTTCCATCGCCTCGATCTTCTTTCCGACGAAGCGAAGCGCCACCTCGCCATTGATAAGCTTCAGCGCCATGTCGCCGAAAAGCTCCCGGCGCCAGCCGTGCAGCGCGGCGACGTCGGCCTTTTCGCCTTCGGCGGCGATCCGATCGAGATCGTCGCTGCTGGCGATGATCTTGGCCGCCACGCCCTCCTTTTCGGCGATGAGCTTCAGGAGCACTTTGAGCATCTCGCCCGCTGCCGCAGCGCCCTCCGGCGCGTGGTTCTGGCGCGGCAGGCGGGGCAGATCGGCCTTCGGAAGCGCCAGCGCCTCGGTGACCGCCTCGATGATCGCGGTCCCGGCAGCGGAACGCTCCCAACCCTTGGGAATGGTCCTCAGCCGGCCGAGTGCTTCCGCATCCTTCGGCTGCTGCTGGGCGATCTCGTAGATCGCGTCGTCCTTGATGATTCGGCCGCGCGGCACGTTGCGGGCCCGTGCTTCGCGCTCGCGCCAGGCGGCGATCTTCTGCAGCACCGCCAGCTCGATCGGCTTTCTGACGCGCATCTTCAGGCGCTGCCAGGCATTCTCCGGGTGAAGATCGTAGGTCTCCCGGTTCTCCAGAATGGCCATTTCCTCGGCCAGCCAAGAGGAGCGTCCTTCCCGCTCGAGCTCCGCCTTGAGGTAATGGTAGATGTCCCTGAGATGCGTTACGTCGGCCAGCGCATATTCGAGCTGCTTGTCGGTGAGCGGCCTGCGGCTCCAGTCGGTGAAGCGCGACGACTTGTCGATCTGCACGTTCTTGATGCGGCTGACGAGCTGGTCATAGGAGACGCTGTCGCCGAAGCCGCAGACCATGGCCGCCACTTGCGTGTCGAAAAGCGGATGCGGAATGAGGTTGCCGAGGTGGTGGATGATTTCGATGTCCTGGCGCGCCGCGTGGAAGACCTTGACGACGTCGGCATTGGCCATCAGCGCGAAGAAGGGCGCGAGGTCGATTCCCGGCGCCATCGGATCGACGATCACCGCCGCATCCGGGCTCGCCATCTGGATCAGGCAGAGTTCCGGCCAGAATGTGGTCTCGCGCAGAAATTCCGTGTCGATCGTAATATAGCTCGAGCGGGCCAGCTCTTGGCAGGCGGCCTCCAGTTCTACTGTCGTCTGAATCATCGGGACTGAAATCACTATGGCGAAAATGAGGCTTGAGCCTTCCCTCTATCGTTTCGCTGCGGCGGTAACAATCGAAAATGTCAGATAATTTTGAAATAGCCGGTCATCCCGGTCTTTTGATGTTCGATGATGTGGCAGTGGATCACCCAGTCGCCGGGGTTGTCGGCCACGAGCGCCACCTCCGCCTGTTCGTCCGGCAGGAGCAGGATCGTGTCGGTTGGCGGCGGCAGGAAGCTCCGCTTGTTTGAGCTGAGGATGCGGAAGCTCAAGCCGTGCAGGTGGATCGGGTGCGCATGCGGCGTGCGATTGGCGATTTCGAGCACATAGCTTTTGCCGAGCTTCATTTCCTCGATCGGCGCAATCGGCTCGGGCGTGTCCCCCGGCCACGGAACCTTGTTCAGCGCCCAGAAGGTGTAGCCGAGCGATCCGCAGATCGACGGCGTCGCCTTGTGTTCCGCGGTCGCCGTGAGCTCGAGCGGAATCCGTTTCGCCGTCGACAGGTCGGCTTCGGCGACAGGGTTGGCGGGGAGGGGAGCGACGTCGCCAAGATCCCGATTCAGGGCAGGTCCGGCCGCCCGGAAGCTTGCGATCGTCCAAGGGTTCGAGCCGCGGAAGTTGCCAAGCGTCGCGCGCCCCCCTTCGCTATAGGGCATGCGCAGGACGAGATCGACGCGCTGCCCCGGCCCGATATCCAAGCGGTCGAGCAGGAACGGATGTTCGACCGGGTTGCCATCGAGCGCGACCACCTTCGCCTTTGCGCCCTCTACACCGACCGTATAGATCCGCGTCACGTCGGTCGCCACGATCCTGGCGCGGACGAGGCCGCCGGCGGGCGCGTCGTAAACCGGTTCCTTCTGCCAATTGGCGGTTCTGACCGTTCCGTAGGTGCCGCCCCGCGCCGCATCCCGCGGTTTGAACGGGTCGATATATTTCCCCCCGGCGCCAAGCCGCCAGTCGCGAAGATTGAGGACAATCTCGGCGTCGTAAATGGGGTCCGCCGGATTCTCGACGACGATGACGCCGGTGAGGCCGTGGCCCATCTGTGTCAGCGTGTTGCAATGGGGATGGTACCAGAAGGTGCCGGCGTCGGGCGGGGTGAAGACATAGTCGAAGTGATCGCCGGGATAAACGTAAGGTTGGGTCATCTCCGGCACTCCATCCATGGCGTTAGCGACCCGCAAGCCGTGCCAATGGATCGTTGTCGGTTCATCGAGCCGGTTCACCAGCCTGGCCGCATAGGCCTCGCCCTTGCGCATCCTCAAGACCGGCGGCATGCCGGAATGGGGCGCATCGCCGAGCCCGTAGGTCATGACGGGCGTCACGCCGTCGGCCGCGATCTGCGCTTGCGCAAGCTGTGCCGTCAGCACTTGCGGTTCGGCAGTCGCTTCGGCGCGTGCTGCAAGTCCGGCGCCGAGCGCAAAGGCGCCGCCGAGCGCCGCCGAGCCCTGAAGAAAACTGCGGCGGCTCAGCATCGGGGTCATGGCGTCCACATTCGAAAAAGGCGGGCGGCAGAGCGATGGCGTTGCCCGCAGCGTTTCGGGAATGGCGCCGTTTTAAACCTGATCCTCGCGTTCAGCAATTCGCGGAGACCGTGCATCTTGCCGCAGGCGATCTTGCTGCTGACTGCCGCCGGCCAGCTTGTTGAAGAAGGACGAGGTGCGTAGCAGATTGCGGAACGGCATCGCACGCTCGCCGGCCGGCACGGCCTCCCGCGCCGTCATGCGCTGCAGCGTGTAGAGCATGAAGAGGAAAAGGATAACAGCAGTATAGATGAAGAGCGCCCGCGGTCCGAAAAGGTCGAGCATGAAGGAGGCGAAGAGCGGTCCGATGATGGCGCCGAGCGACCAGAAGAACAGCATGCCGGCGGAGACCAGCGCATGCTGGCCTTCGGCGGCGTGGTCGTTGGCATGGGCCGAACAGAGCGAATAGAGCGGCATGGCGAAGGCACCGAAGGCGAAGATGCCGGCAAAATTCAGCCATTCGTCGCTGCCGGCGCCGAAGGCGAGGAAGAGACCGGCGACAAGTGAGCCGAAAGTGGCGATGAGGATGATCAGCCGCCGGTCGATCTGATCGGAATAATGCCCGAGCGGATATTGCAACACCACGCCGCCGATGATGCCGGCGCTCATGAAGGTCGCAATGGCGGTCACCGAAAGCCCGATCTCCTGCGCATAGATCGGCCCGAGCGAACGGAAGGCGGCATTGGTCAGCCCCACGACGATGCAGCCGATAGTGGCGAGCGGCGAGATGTTCCAGAGCGCCTTGACGTCGAAGCGGATCGCCTCCGGTGCGATCGGACTCGACCGGTCGGCAAAGGAGATCGGTACGAGCGAGAGCGTCAGCGCCATCGAGATGATGGCGAAGAGCTCGAAGCCGCCGATCCCAACGCCGGGTATCAGATATTGCGCGGCGGTCACCGAGCCGAGATCGACGAGGCGGTAGACCGACAGCGTGCGGGCCCGGTTGGCATTGGTGACGCTGGCGTTCAGCCAGCTTTCTACCGTTGCGAAAAGGCCGGCGAAGCAGATGCCGGCGACGAGCCGCATCAGGAACCAGAAGCCCGGATCGATGACGAGCACCATCGCGATTGCTGCCGCCGAGGCGATTGCCGCCATTGCCGAGAAGGTACGGATATGACCGATGGCGCGAAGGATGCGGGCGACATAGACGCAGCCGATCGCAAAGCCGATATTGTAGCCGGCGCCGACGAGGCCGATCAGCGACGTCGAAAAGCCTTCCTCCAGCGCACGCAAGGATATGAAGGTGCCCTGCAGTCCGTTGCCGCCGATCAGGATGCCGGCGGTGAGGAGGAGGGGGATGAGCGGGCGAATCTGGGACATGGCGCATCCGGCTTTACGGCGGCGACTCGTGAGCGGGTGGGTCTTTCTTCTGTTTAGCGATCCGGGATAGGCGGGGACAGTCGCGATTTGTGACCTTTTCGGGTGTCGTCCCCGCCGAGGGGCGCATAGTCGCAGCGACGTTGCGATGGACAGTGCCGATCGGACGGGCAGCGGGAGCGCCGCGGCCTTGACAAATCCGGCGCATCATGCGCTTTTCCGCCCGACTTTGGCTATGCCGCCGCGCCCGCCTTGGCGAGCCTCGCGCGGCCATTTGCAATTCCAGGACCAGACGATGCACCGTTACCGCAGCCACACCTGTGCCGCTCTCCGCAAGTCGGATGTCGGCTCCACCGTTCGCCTTTCCGGCTGGGTTCACCGCGTCCGCGACCATGGCGGCGTGCTCTTCATCGACCTGCGCGACCATTATGGCGTCACCCAAGTCGTCGCCGATCCGGATTCGCCCGCCTTCAAGATGGCGGAAACCGTGCGCGGTGAATGGGTCATCCGCATCGACGGAACCGTGAAGGCGCGCACCGACGAGACCGTCAACAAGAACATGCCAACCGGCGAGATCGAGCTCTATGCCCGCGAGATCGAGGTGTTGTCGGCCGCCAAGGAGTTGCCGCTGCCGGTCTTCGGCGAGCCGGACTATCCGGAAGACGTGCGCCTCAAGTACCGCTTCCTCGATCTGCGCCGCGAGACGCTGCACAAGAATATCATCAAGCGCACCGAGGTCATTGCCGCCATGCGCCGGGGAATGACCGACATCGGCTTCACCGAATATACGACGCCGATCCTGACGGCTTCGTCGCCGGAGGGCGCGCGCGACTTCCTCGTGCCGAGCCGCATTCATCCCGGTACTTTCTACGCACTGCCGCAGGCGCCGCAGCAGTACAAGCAGCTCCTGATGGTTGCCGGCTTCGACCGCTATTTCCAGATCGCGCCGTGCTTCCGGGACGAGGACCCGCGTGCCGACCGGCTGCCGGGCGAATTCTACCAGCTCGACCTGGAGATGAGCTTCGTCGAGCAGGAAGACGTCTGGGACACGATGGAGCCGATGATCCGCGCGATCTTTTCGGATTTCGCCGGCGGCAAGCCCGTCACCGAAAAGTTCCAGCGCATTCCCTATGACACGGCGATCCGCAAATATGGATCCGACAAGCCGGATCTGCGCAACCCGATCGAGATGCAGGACGTCACCCGGCATTTCGCCGGCTCCGGCTTCAAGGTCTTTGCCAACATGATTGCCTCCAACCCGAAGGTGGAAATCTGGGCTATTCCGGCCAAGACCGGCGGCAGCCGCGCCTTCTGCGACCGCATGAACGCCTGGGCCCAGAGCCAGGGCCAGCCCGGCCTCGGCTATATCTTCTGGCGCAAGGAAAGCGAGAAGCTCGAAGGGGCAGGCCCGCTCGCCAAGAACATCGGCGAGGAGCGCACCGATGCGATCCGGACGCAGCTCGGCCTCGAGGATGGCGACGCCTGCTTCTTCGTCGCCGGCGAGCCGGCCAAGTTCTACAAATTCGCCGGCGAAGCCCGCACCAGGGCCGGCGAGGAGCTGAACCTCGTCGATCGCGACCGCTTCGAACTGTGCTGGATCGTCGACTTCCCGTTCTATGAATGGAACGAGGACGAGAAGCGCGTCGACTTCGCCCATAACCCGTTCTCTATGCCGCAGGGCGGCCTCGAGGCGCTCTCGGGCGACGACCTGCTGTCGATCAAGGCATTCCAGTACGACATGGTCTGCAACGGCTTCGAAATCGCATCCGGCTCGATCCGTAACCAGTCGCCGGAGCTGATGGTCAAGGCCTTCGAGAATGTCGGCCTCAGCCAGGCGGATGTCGAAGCGCAGTTCGGCGGTCTCTACCGCGCCTTCCAATACGGCGCCCCGCCGCATGGTGGCATGGCCTTCGGCATCGACCGAATCGTCATGCTGCTGGTCGGAGCCAAGAACCTGCGCGAGATCTCGCTGTTCCCGATGAACCAACAGGCGGTCGATCTGTTGATGGGTGCGCCGTCGCCGGCAACGCCGGCGCAGCTGCGCGAACTGGCGATCCGGCCGATCCCGCAGAAAAAGGACTGAGCTCCAGAAGAAGCGAAGTAAGCCCGGCGAGACGACTCGCCGGGTTTTTCTTTGGGAAACTACGCCGTCCGGCCGCTCGCCTTGACAGGGATTCTCTTGAGGCGTTCCCTTATGCCGCTGCTCACCACAGCGCCGCGCGTTTTACGAGACGCGCAAAGGTCGCTGTAGTACTTTGAATCTGCGTATCTTCGTCCCTAAATTGAGGTCGATTTAAGGAGACATGCAGTAGCAGCGCGTCAATGGGAGAAGAATGATGGCAAGGAATGTCAAGGATCTGCTGGCGGAAGCAAATAGTGCAGTCCCGAAATTGTCTCCCGCCGAAGCCGCCGCGAAGATGCGCGCCGGTGATGTGCTCATCGTGGACGTCCGTGATCCGACGGAAGTCCAGCAGACCGGCAGGATCAAGGGAGCGTTGAACGTCTCGCGCGGCATGCTGGAGTTTCGCGCAGATCCGGAGAGCCAATACCACAATCCGGCCTTTCAGAAGGACAAGACCATCCTTCTGCATTGCGCTTCCGGCGGCCGGTCCGCACTCGCGGGCAAGACACTTCAGGACATGGGATATACGGCGGTTTTCAACATCGGCGGCTTCAAGGAACTGGCCGACGCCGGTATCGATACGGAACCCGCGTGACCGTGAGGTCCTTGTCGAGCCTTGGCCATTCCGGCCGCAATCGCGGCCGATGAACATGCAACAGATCAGAGCGGGATGAGGCGGAAAGAGTTCCCCATCCCGCTCCGGCTGTTGCATGGTTCCCCCGATCGGGACCGACAAAGGACAACGCATGCAGCAGCTCAAGGTGCCATAGCGACCGTCCGAGGCGCCCGCGTTGCGGGCAACGCGCCTCAGATATTCGCGAGCAACTCGTTGATGCGGGACTCCATGTCTGCCAGAGCGGCGTCGATCTCCTTCTGCCCGGTGATCGCCGCATTCATTTCCTGGCCGATGATGTCCTGAATCGCGAACTGGCGCTGCACGGTCGACGGCAGCGGCGTGCCGAGTGTTGCGATCGGCGCGATCGTATCGCGATGCGGCAGCTTCTTGAATGCGTCCGACTCAAGCACGGCCTTAACCGCCGGAAGGTGGCCGGTGCGCGACCATTCGTAGTCATTGTCGTTGAAGAACTTCAGGAACTTGCCGATCGCCGCCTCTTCCTCCGGCGTGCGGTCCTTCTGCGAAACGGCCCAGCTGTGGCCGTCGGCATATTGGGCCTTTTTGCCCGAGAAAAGCTGAGGATAGGGGTAGACCGCGTAGCCGCCGGCGTTGAGCGCGGTGCCGGATGTTTCCGAGGAGGCGGTATAGTCGCCGATCACCCACGTTCCATTCAAATGCACGCCGCCTTCTCCTGCGAGAAAGGCATTGATGCTGGCGGCGTAGTCCAGGTCTTTCGTGGTGTCGTCGTTGTCGTAGATCGCCTTGTACATCTCGAGGACCTTCCTGGCCTCGGGCGTATTCATCTTGACCTGCTTGGGATCGGCGAAGAAATCGGAATCCTGCTGGAAAAGATAGGTGTAGAGGTTGCGCGTGTAGAGCGCGACTTCGTTCGCGAGATTTTGGACGAAATAGGGTTTGCCGGTCTTTTCCTTGAACTGCTTGGCCTGTGCCATGAGTTCGTCGACGCTCGCCGGCAGCTTCGGCGTGCCGTCGGCATTGACGAGGCCGGCCTTCTTGAAGAGGTCCAGGTTGATGTGGAACAGCATCGTCCAGTTGTCGATCGGCAAGCCATAGATCTTGCCGTCCTTGGTGACGCCGCTGAGGCTCGCGTCGGTGAAGTCCGAGGGAGAGACGCCAACGGTTTTCAGGAGATCGTCAAGCGGCATCAACAGGCCTTTGGACTGGTAGTCGCCGAGCACGGAGTGGTGGACGGTGACGATGTCCGGCGGGTCGCCGGCCGCAAACTGCGCCGTCAGCTGGTCGTAGCCCGGCCATTCGACGGTGGTCACGGTCACATGCACATCCGGGTTGTCGGCGTTGAACTTGTTGATCAGCGAGGTGATGATGCCGCATTCCCCGACGGCCTTGCTGACGTCGGTATTGGTGCCGAACTCCGCGTCACAGGCGCCGAAGAAGCGCTGCACGGTAAGTTCGGTTGCCGCCAGGGCAGGCGTGGCGACGGCGAGCGCGAGCGCCGAGGCGGCCGCCAGCATGTACTTCCTCAGGCTATGCGTCATGTTATCTCCTCCTCATGGGGCCTCGCCCCTGGCTTGGCTCCCCTCCCAGAGAGCCGGTTGCGACACTATGGGTGGTGGCTTCAGCGCACGGCGGCGCCGGAGACGGCCGTCACGATGTATTTCTGGAAAAACAGGTAGAGAACAAGGATCGGTGCTCCTGCAAAGACCGCCTGCGACATTAGGAATCCGAGGCCTTCCGACTGTGCGAAGTTCGTCTGCGTCGAAGCGATCCCGATCGTCAGTGTGTACATCTCCTTCTTGGTGCCGGAGATCAGCGGCCAGAAATAGTCGTTCCAGGACGACAGGAAGGTGAAGATGCCGAGGGTTGCCTGTGCCGGGATCGTCAGCGGCAAGAGCACCTTCCAGAAGATTTTGAAGCGGCTGGCATTGTCTAGCAGTGCCGCCTCGTCGAGCTCCTTCGGAATGGCGCGGAAATATTGCGTCATCAGGAACACGCCGAAGGGAGCGGCCAGGCCCGGCAGGATCAGCCCGTGATAGGTGTTGTGGAATTTCAGCCAGCTGAAGAGCTGATGCCGGGCGATCAGCACCGCCTGTTCCGGAACGGCGAGGCCGAGCAGCACGATGATGAACAGCGCATTGCGGAACGGGAAATTCAGCCGCGCAAAGCCGTAGCCGGCGAGCGACGACAGAACCAGTGTCATGACGGTGAGGCCGCCCGACACGATCACGCTGTTCAGGATCCAGCGGAAGACCGAGGACGTCGCCAGGATGTTGATGTAGTTGTGGATCGTATAGGGAGCATGGAAGACGGAATTCATGTCCGTCATCAGTTCCTTGTTGTCCTTGAGCGACAGCGCTATGACCCAGGCGATCGGTGCCATCATGACCAGCGCGAGAACGATCACCAGGACGAGAATGATGCGGTCGCCGGTGGAGCGGCCGACGATCCGGTCCGAAGACATGGAGCTCATCCTTCCTCTCCTCTGCGGCGAGAGATGAAATACTGCGCCATGGCGGCGATCATGATCAGGATAAAGAGAATTTCGGACGCCGCGGCGCCGAGGCCGAGGTCCCACTTGGTGAAGGCGGCCTCGTAGATGTAGAGCACGATCGGCTTCGAGACGTTGTTCGGGCCGCCCTGCGTCATCAGCCGCGCCTGTCCGAAAAGCTGGAACTGCAGGACGATCTCGATGATGATCACGAGAATGAAGGTGCGCCGGATCGAGGGGAGGGTGATGTGCCAGAGCGTTCGCCACCGGCTCGCATTGTCGAGCGCCGCAGCCTCGTAGATTTCCTGCGGCACCTGTTGCAGGGCCGATAGAAAGAGCATCATCGGCAGCCCGATGCACCACCAGATGGTCGCAATCGCAATTCCGATCATGGTGAGCTTCGGGTCCGACAGAAAGGCGGGCGCGGTCGCTCCGAACCAGCCGTAGATGGTCGCGAGCAGGCCGAAATTGCCGATGAAGACGATGCGCCAGATGAGCGTCACGATCGTCACGGAGAGGACCGACGACGAGAAGTAGACGGCGCGGAGCGCGGCCGCAGACTTTGTCTTGCGATTAAGGGCGAGTGCCAGCAGAAGGCCGATGAGGGCGAGGGCAGGGACGGTCAGGAAAACGAAGTAGAAGGTGTTGCCGACCGACTGGATGAAGATCTTGTCCCGGAAGAGCCGAAGGTAATTGTCGAGACCGACGAACCGCCCGACTCCGAAAGCATCTGCCTTGTGAAGACTGAGCCATACGCTCCAGAAGAGCGGCACGAGAAGAAGCGTCACGAAGAAGAACAGATAGGGCGCGACGAAAGCCGCGTTGCGCCAGAGCGGGGCATTGATGTTCTGCACCGCCTGCCGGGCTGCCGCCTTGGCGGCCGACGCGCTGCCGGGAAGTGTCGCCTCAGCCATGGCCGACGCCCTCGTTGTGCCGAGCCCGGCCTTCGGCGTCGAAGAGGTGCGAGCGGGCGCCATCGAGGGCTAGGGCGACCTCGTCGCCGATCGCGACGCGGCTGTTGCCGGCATCCTCGGCGATGATGAGGCTTCCCTCCTTAAGGCGCGTATACAGAAGGGTGCGGTCGCCGAGACGCTCGATCACCTCGACCTTTCCCGTCGTCGTCGCGGCGGTTCCGTTGGAGAGTTTGACGGCCTCGGCGCGGATGCCGAGCGAATGCTCGCCGCCATTGATGCCGTCGAGACGGATCGCCGTCTGCAGCTCGGTGCCGTCCGGCAGCCTTGCGCGGGCGAAGCCGTTCTCGCCCGACAGGCCGACCGGCAGAAAATTCATCGTCGGCGAACCGACGAAGGTGGCGACGAAGCGGCTTGCCGGCCGCGAGTAGATCTCCATCGGCGTGCCGATCTGCTCGATCTTCCGGTTGTTCATCACGACGATGCGATCGGCGAGCGTCATCGCCTCGATCTGGTCGTGCGTGACGAAGATCATCGTCGATCTGACCCGGTTGCGAAGCTGGGCAAGCTCGACACGGGTGCGCACGCGCAGCGCCGCATCGAGGTTCGACAGCGGCTCGTCGAACAGGAACGCCTTCGGCTCCTTGACGATGGCGCGCCCGATCGCGACGCGCTGGCGCTGGCCGCCGGAAAGCTGGCCGGGCTTGCGGTCGAGGAGATGGCCGATTTCGAGCATGCGCGCGGCTTCTGCGACGCGGGCGGAAATGACGGCGGCCGGCAGGCCTATGTTGCGCAGCCCAAAGGCCATGTTGTCGGCCACCGTCATGTGCGGATAAAGCGCATAGCTCTGGAAGACCATGGCGATGTCGCGCTGGCCCGGCGGCAGGTTGTCGATGCGCTCGCCGTTGATCGAGATCGTACCGTCATCGACGCTTTCGAGCCCGGCGATCATCCGCAGAAGCGTTGACTTGCCGCAGCCCGAAGGGCCGAGGAAGACCATGAACTCGTTGGCCTTGATCGTCAGCGACAGTCCGTCGAGCACGGTCAGCGAGCCGTAGCGTTTGCTGACATTCTGGATTTCGATATGGGCGGTCATCCGGCGGCTCCGGGCCCGGTTTCAGAACCGCAAACGCGGAGTGCGACGCTCGGCCGGCCTCCTGCAAAACGGCGCTTTTTCCCCCCGGGCAGCGAGGTCAGATTGACCAACGATAGTGCCAAAACAGAAGCTCTTGCTCCCATCTCTTCCTCCCAGCGGCACGTCGAAGCGGTGTCGCGACGTTAAATTATACAATTCTTCTGTCAATATATTTTCGATATGTATCGAAAAATGTGATTTAGTCTGCTTACGATTTCAGCCGGATCATCCGGTACGACAGCGGCGCAATCCTCGCCCAGAGCTTTCCATCGGCAAAGGCGGCGCCTTCTCCTTTTTTCGGCCCCACATTGGCGGGCTGCTCGGCGGTGTTGGTGATGTTGATGTCGGAATGGGCGAGCACTTGGTCGTCGATGATCTTCATTGTCCCGAACTCGAGGAGGCTGACGTCGAGGTCGATCGCTTCGCTGCCATTCCGGTTGACGATGAAGAACGTCACGGCGTTTCTGTGTGCATCGTGCACGGCGGAAATATCGAGATAAGGCACCTCGCCAAGGCCATCGACGCTGTAGGCGGGGCTGTCGACCAGCAGCTTGAGCGCCGTTCCGCGGCCATAGATCGAAGCGAAATAATAGGGATAAAAGATCGTCTGGCGCCAGGCAGGGCCGCCCGGCACCGTCATGATCGGGGCGATGACGTTGACGAGCTGCGCCATGCAGGCGATCTTCACCACGTCGGCGCGGTTGATGAAGGTATTGAGGATGCAGCCGACCTGGAGCACGTCCTCGAAATTATAGTGGTCCTCCAGCAGCGCCGGCGCATGCGGCCAGCCATGGGCGCCCGCAAGGGTCGCCTTGTCGCGCTCCTTGGAGTGGTACCAGACGTTCCACTCGTCGAAGGAAATGTAGACCTCCTTGGTCGAGCGCTTCTTCGCTTTGATGTAGGAGATCACGCCGGCCACCGTGCCGATATAGTTGTCGAGCTCGATGCTGCGCGCGAGATAATTGGGGGTGTTCTTGGCGCGGTTCTCGAAATACATGTGCAACGATATGAAATCGATCTCGTTATAGGTGTGGTCGAGGACGGTTGCCTCCCATTCGGGGTAGGTGGGCATATGCGCGTTGGAGGAGCCGCAGACGACGAGCTCGAGCGAGTTGTCGAAGGCGCGCATCGCTTTGGCGGTCTCGTGCGCCAGCCTGCCATATTCGTCGGCCGTCTTGTGGCCGATCTGCCAGGGGCCGTCCATCTCGTTGCCGAGGCACCAGAGCTTGACATCCCAGGGCTCTTCGCGGCCATTGGCGCGGCGCTTGTCGCTCCATTCGCTGCCGCCCGGGTGGTTGACGTATTCGAGGAAGTTGCGGGCCTCGTCGAGGCCGCGCGAGCCAAGATTGACGGCGAGCATCATCTGAGTATCGGCGGCCGCGCACCATTCGGCGAATTCATGGATGCCGACCTGGTTGCTTTCCGAGGTGTGCCAGGCGAGATCGAGGCGAGTCGGGCGGCTCTCCTTCGGGCCGATGCCATCTTCCCAGTTATAGGCGGAAACGAAGTTGCCGCCCGGATAGCGCACGATCGGCACATTGAGTTCCCTGACGAGTTCGATCACGTCCCGGCGCATGCCGTTTTCGTCGGCAGTCGGATGATCGGGTTCATAGATGCCGGTATAGACGGCGCGGCCGAGGTGCTCGATGAAGGACCCGTAGAGACGCGGATCGATGTCCGAGATCGTGAACTTGCTGTGCACCGTTACCGCGGCCTTCATGGCTTCCTCCGCTAAATCCTGATTTATGATTTATATCAGAAATTGGGATGAGTAAAACGGAAGCGAGGCCGGAGGTCAAGTAGTGGGATTCTGTAGGCAGGGCGGGCTCAGCGCGTCTTCAGGCGCAACACGATGTCCTGATCGTAGTTGCCGAAGCCTCGGCCGAAGATGTTGATGCCGCCGGGATGGCGGGCATCGTCCCGGACGCCGACGCGAAGCCGGATCGAATGATGTTGCTCGAGCTTCAGCTCGGCGAGCTTCACGTTGGAGATCCGCAGGCCGTCGACGAAGGAGCCATCGTCATTGATCCGAAAACTCTTGAGTTTGCCGTATTGCGAGCCTTTGAGCTTCCACCAGTCCGGGGTGAAAACGCCGCGTTTGTCGCCGAAATCACCCGGGGAAGTCCAGGTTCCGATATCCACCCCATTGATCGTGAGGGTGATATCGGACGGCCAGTCGGCGCTGGTCCCCGGCACCTCGGAGCTCAGTTCCATGACGAATTCGACCTCGCGAATGCCGGTGTTCGCCAGGCGCGCATTGTTCGGAAACTGATACTCCACATAGCCGCGGGTGAACCAGATTAGTGCTGCCTTCATCCGGTCGGGATCGAGGAACGTGTCGGGCACATCGAGCAGTCCGACGATGCCGTCAACCGAGCAGAGGCCGCAGGGGGCAGTCACTTCGAAGCTCGTATAGAGCCCCAGCGGCATCGACACTTCGATCGCGTCCGGTTCAGTTTCCTTGATTTCATTCTTGAAGACGACGAGAATCTCGTCATAGACGCTGCGGCAGACCTTCTGGTTTCCCTTGCGCGCCCTCTGTGTCTCCGTGCGGATAAGTCCCGCCTCTTCCAATATCTGCACGTTGGTCGAGACGCTCGACTGCGGCAGATCAAGAACATCCGCAATTTCGTTGACGTTCAGCGGTCCCTTTTCGTGCAGCAGCTTGAGCACCGAGACCCTTGCCGGCGACGCGAGCCCTTTCAGTACGGGCATGCCTTCCTCGGGGTCGACGACAAGAAAATTACGGCTCATGGGGCTCCGGTCGGCGGGAGTGAAATGCAATTGGACAATGCATATCAAAAAATCTGATCTAATCAACCGCCAGCAAGATGTCGCGGGGACACTTACCATCGCAAGTTTCTTGGAGGGCAAAGGCAGGGCAGGCGGCGGCCCGTGCAGGCTGAACGGAGGCGGGCCCGTGGGACGGCGCCGGCGCGCGGCCGGCGCCTTGCGACGACGGCTGCGCCGGCGCTGTTAAGCCGGTAACTAGAAATCCATTCCGGGTGCCGGCGGCATCGGCGCCTGGCTTTCCTTCTTCGGCTTCTCCGCGATCATCGCTTCCGTCGTCACCAGAAGACCGGCGACGGAGGCTGCGTCCTGCAGCGCGGCGCGCACGACCTTTGCCGGATCGATGACGCCCATAGCGAAGAGGTCGCCGAATTCTCCCGTCTGGGCATTCCAGCCATAGGCGAAGTCGGTCTTCGCCCGGAGCTGACCGACGATGATCGAGCCCTCGGCGCCGGCATTCTCGGCGATCTGGCGCACGGGCGCCTCGACGGCGCGGCGGACGATTTCCACGCCGACACGCTGGTCGTCATTGGCCGTCGCCACGTTTTCGAGCGCCTTGACGACGCGCAGCAATGCGACGCCGCCACCCGGCAGGATGCCTTCCTCCACCGCGGCACGCGTCGCATGCAACGCGTCGTCGACGCGGTCCTTCTTCTCCTTGACCTCGATTTCCGTCGAGCCGCCGACGCGAATCACCGCGACGCCGCCGGCGAGCTTGGCAAGCCGCTCCTGCAGCTTCTCGCGGTCATAGTCCGATGTGGTTTCGTCGATCTGCGCCTTGATCTGGGCGACGCGGCCGCTGATATCCTCCTTGGCGCCGGCACCGCCGACGATGGTGGTCGCGTCCTTCTCCACCATGACGCGCTTTGCGCGCCCCAAAGCCTCCATCGTCACGTTTTCGAGCTTGATCCCGAGGTCCTCCGAAACCACCGTGCCGCCGGTCAGGATGGCGATATCCTCCAGCATCGCCTTGCGGCGGTCCCCGAAGCCGGGCGCCTTGACGGCGGCGATCTTCAGCCCGCCGCGCAGCTTGTTGACGACGAGCGTCGCAAGGGCTTCGCCCTCGACGTCTTCGGCGATGATCAGCAGCGGCTTGCCGGCCTGGATCACCGCTTCGAGAATCGGGATCATCGCCTGCAGGTTGGAGAGCTTCTTCTCGTGGATGAGAATGTAGACATCCTCCAGCTCCGCCCGCATCTTGTCCTGGTTGGTGATGAAATAGGGCGATAGGTAGCCGCGATCGAACTGCATGCCTTCGACGACCTCGAGTTCGATCTCGGCGGTCTTGGCCTCCTCGACGGTGATGACGCCCTCATTGCCGACCTTCTCCATCGCCTCGGCAAGGTAGCGCCCAATCTCCGCGTCTCCATTGGCCGAGATCGTTGCCACCTGGGCGATCTCCTCGTTCTTGGAAACCTGCCTTGCCTTGCCTTTCAGTTCGGTGACGAGCGTATCGACGGCGAGATCGATGCCACGCTTCAGGTCCATCGGGTTCATGCCGGAGGCGACGGCCTTCGCGCCCTCCCGGACGATGGCCTGCGCCAGCACCGTCGCGGTCGTCGTGCCGTCGCCGGCGATTTCACTGGTCCTCGAGGCGACCTCGCGGAGCATCTGCGCGCCCATATTCTCGAACTTGTCCTCCAGCTCGATCTCCTTGGCAACGGAGACCCCGTCCTTGGTGATCCGCGGTGCGCCGAAAGCCTTGTCGATGACGACGTTCCGCCCCTTGGGGCCAAGGGTGACCCGAACCGCGTTGGCCATTATGTCGACGCCGCGCAGCATCCGGTCGCGCGCATCGGTGTTGAACTTGACATCTTTGGCAGCCATGTATCCCTCCCTCAACACGATAAATCAGATACTCACTCGTCCGGCCGTCCGCGGCCGGACCTGACGCCGGCACCTGCGGGCGAAAGCTTCGGCCGTCACTCCTCGTCGACCTCGGGTGTCAGAATGTCGATCAGGGCGGCAACCCGGCCGGCCGGAAGATGCCGGCCCTCTCCGATCAGCGCCTCGTCGTTGTTGACCCAGGCGATCGCTTCGGCAAGCTCGCTGGCGGTCGCGCCCGTCGCCAGAAGTTCGGCCATCAGGGTCTCGTCGACCGGACCGAGTATGGCGGTGATATCCGAATGCTTCAGTCCCATTGCGTCCTCCTTCCGGTTTTCTACGGTCGGGAATGCACAAACTGCCGGCTGTCGAAATAGATAGGCCGGCGCATGCGAGCATCAAGCGTCGCATGATAACATCGAACGCGGCGGCAAAAAAAAGCCCGGCGGGATCCGCCGGGCTCGAATTCGAAAGCCGTACGCATTGCGTCGGCTTGTGGCGCTTCGGGAAGCGTCAGTCGTTCGCCGTCACCTTGACGCCGAGAACCGAGGGAATGGTGTTCGGCGCGCCCATCGCGGCACCCATGATCATCGGGAACGGCACGGGCTTTTCCGGTTCGGCGCTGATCGTCAGGCTCTTCGGCGCGTCGAGATAGGCGTTGACCGCGGCCGACACCTGGTTCTGCAACTCCGGCAGGTTCAACTGCGCCATCATGATCGGCACAAGGCCCTTCAGCGACTGCGCAATCTGTTCGCCGGTGACGCCCTGCTGGCTGCCGGCATAGTCGAGGGCCTTCTTGGTGATCGAGGCGTCGTCGAAGCGGATCGAGGCGCTGTTGAACGTCAGTTGCTGCATGAGGCCGAGCATGGCAAGGCCCATTGCCTGGTTGGCCTCTTCCTTGTTCGGATTGGCTTGCGCGGCCTTGTTCGCCTCCTGCAGCGACTTCAGGAACTGGAGCGTGTAGCCTGAGAAATCCATGGCGATGTTCAGCCGGCCGACATTCTTGAAGTCGAGGGCATACTCATCGACGGCGAGATTGCCGCTCTCCAGCTCCCAGCTTCCCTTCATCGTCACCTGGCCATCAATCTGCCTCAGTCCGAGCTTCTCGATTGCTTCCTTCGCCTTGGCGTCTTCGACTTCGGAGAGATTAGCGTATAGCCCGGCCATCGTCGCGTCGAAGTCGAAGCCCGCATCGTTTTCCTGCCGGCTGAGATTGCTCTCGATGCTGGCGATCTTGAAGACGTCCTTGCCCTTGACCTTGACCTCTACCGGCCCAGTGCCAAACGACTCATAGAGCAGAATGTCGTCGATCGTGCCGCCGGATGCATTACCGGGAATGGAGAGGCCGCCGATCGCGATATTCTTGACGGAGGCGCTGTCCTCCTTTTCGCTCACATTGACATCCGCGAAGGAAACCGTTTCGGCGTAGTAGCCTCCGTCATCGGTCTCCTCGACGCCTTCGAACGTCACATCGCCTATGTCGACCGTTTCGCCTGGCTGTGCCACGACCTGAAGCTTGACGCCGCTTGCCGTCACGACGTCACCGTCCGCCTCGGCCTTGTCGAAGGCGAGCGAGGTACCGTTCACCTCGAGCGCGGCACTCAGTTTCTTCATCATGTCCGCGCCGTCCAGGGCGAAGGCCGGGCCGGCAAGCGTGAGGAGGGCGGCGCTGGCCATCATCAGGCGGATCTTGCACGTATGCATCATTGCGTTGTTCCTTGTGAGAAATGTTGGACTGCTGGTTGTTTGCAAGGCCTGCTGCGGTGATTTCTGGCGGTCGTCGCGGAGCTCATCGGAAGCGCTGCGCGGCAGACGGAACTGCGACGCTGCCTCCCCGCGCACGAGCTCTTGCATCGATCCCCATCCTCAACCCACCGAATTGCCGTGCGACCCTAATACGAAACCGGGCGAATTTATATCGCCGAGTCGCATGGCGGATGTTCCCCGCGGATCATGCTTTCCGGAAAATTACCTGCGGAAATCCATGGTTGCAACTCGAGGTTTAGGCAAGTGCCTGAGGCGCGTTCTCCACAGCGTGGTGGGCCCCGATTCTTGCCGCGGCGGGCCGGTTGCGGTAGCAAGGAGGCATGGGACAAAGCCTTTTGCCGCCGTCTGGCGGGAACGACAACATTCAGCCGGTTGACCTCAAGGCGGCGCTCGAGGAGCGCTATCTCGCCTACGCACTGTCGACCATCATGCATCGCGCGCTGCCGGATGTCCGCGACGGATTGAAGCCGGTCCATCGCCGTATCATCCACGCGATGAGCGAGATGGGCTTGCGACCCAATTCCTCGTTCAAGAAATGCGCCCGTATCGTCGGCGACGTCATCGGCAAGTTCCACCCGCACGGCGACCAGTCGGTCTATGATGCGCTGGTCAGGCTCGCCCAGGACTTCTCGCAGCGCTATCCGGTCGTCGACGGGCAGGGCAACTTCGGCAATATCGACGGCGACAACGCCGCAGCCTATCGTTACACCGAAGCGAAGATGACCGACGTCGCGGCCCTGCTGCTCGAGGGCATCGACCAGGATGCGGTCGATTTCCGCCCGACCTACAATGAGGAGGATCAGGAGCCGGTCGTCCTTCCCGGCGCCTTTCCGAACCTTCTCGCCAACGGCGCATCGGGCATCGCGGTCGGCATGGCGACATCCATTCCGCCGCACAATGCGCATGAGCTTTGCGATGCGGCCCTCTATCTGATCCGTCATCCGAAGGCGACGGTGGAGGAACTGCTCTTCGATCCGGCCAATCCGCAGCGCGGCGGCATCGAGGGGCCGGATTTTCCGACCGGCGGCATCATCGTCGAAAGCCGCGCCAGCATGCTCGAATCCTACCGCACCGGCCGCGGCGGCTTCCGCGTCCGCGCCCGCTGGAGTGTCGAGGACCTGGGGCGCGGCGGGTATCAGATCGTCGTTACGGAAATTCCCTATCAGGTCCAGAAGTCGCGGCTGATCGAAAAGATCGCCGAGCTCCTGATCGCCCGCAAATTGCCGCTGCTCGAAGACATCCGCGACGAATCGGCGGAGGACGTCCGCGTCGTGCTCGTGCCGAAGAGCCGCTCCGTCGATGCCAATATCCTGATGGAATCGCTGTTCAAGCTGACCGAGCTCGAAAGCCGCATTCCGCTCAACATGAACGTGCTGTCGATGGGCCGCGTTCCGCGCGTCATGGCGGTGAACGAGGTGCTGAGCGAATGGCTGGCACATCGCCGCGAGGTGTTGCAGCGGCGTTCCCGCCATCGGCTTGCCGCGATCGACCGGCGGCTCGAGATCCTCGGCGGCTATCTCGTCGCCTATCTCAACATCGACGAGGTGATCCGGATCATCCGCGAGGAGGATGAACCGAAGGCGGTGATGATCGAGCGTTTCTCGCTGACCGATGTCCAGGCCGAAGCAATCCTCAACATGCGTCTGCGCTCGCTGCGCAAGCTAGAGGAGTTCGAGATCCGCACCGAATTCGACGCGCTGTCGAAGGAGAAGGCGGAAATCGAGGGGCTGCTCGCTTCCGATGACAAGCAGTGGCAGGCGGTCGCCTGGGAGATCGGCGAGGTGAAGAAGAAGTTCGCCAAGGCGACCGAGCTCGGCAAGCGCCGCAGCACTTTCGCGGACGCGCCCGACGCGGACGTGGAAGCTATCCAGCAGGCAATGATCGAGAAGGAACCGATCACCGTGGTCATCTCGGAAAAGGGCTGGATCCGCGCGCTCAAGGGGCACATCTCCGACACGTCTGCGCTGCAGTTCAAGGACGGCGATGCCCTGAAGGTGGCGTTTCCGGCCCAGACGACCGACAAGATCCTCGTCTTCACCACCGGCGGCAAGGTCTATACGCTTGGCGGCGACAAATTGCCGGGCGGCCGCGGCCATGGCGAGCCGCTGCGCATCATGGTCGATATGGAAAACGACCAGGACGTGCTGACGGCTCTGGTCCACGATCCGGCCCGCAAGCTTGTCGTCTCGTCCGCCGCCGGCAACGGCTTCGTCGTCATCGAAAGCGACATCGTTGCCAATACCCGCAAAGGCAAGCAGGTGATGAACGTCGTGATGCCGGACGAGGCAAAGCTCGTCGTCCCGGTCAAGGGCGATCACGTTGCCGTCGTCGGCGACAACCGCAAGATGCTGGTCTTCCCGCTGGTGCAGATACCCGAAATGGCCCGCGGCAAGGGCGTGCGCCTGCAGCGCTACAAGGACGGCGGCATTTCCGATATCCGCTGCTTCACCATGGCCGAGGGGCTGTCCTGGGAAGACAGCGCCGGTCGTGTCTTCACGAAGAGCAAGGACGAGTTGATGGAGTGGCAGGGCGACCGCGCCGGCGCCGGACGCGTCGTGCCGAAGGGCTTCCCGCGGAGTGGCCGGTTCAGCGGCTGATTGCCGGACCTGGCAGTGGATCGTTCGTTCGGCGGCTTGGTTATCCACAGCTTTCAGGTCTTTTCCACCAGCCGCTGCAACTCTTTGCTGTTTCCTTAAATCGGCCGCGATTTGCCCAATGATGCGCCTGAGAGAGGAATGCGATGATCTCGGCCCTTGACGATACCTTGTTGGCACTTGCCGATCCCACACGCCGCCGCATATTCGAAGTCCTGTTTGCCGGTGAAAGCTCCGTTGCGGACGTGGCCAGTGCGGTCGGCGCCGAACAGGACGAGCTGTCGAATCATGTGGTGATTCTGGAGGAGGCGGGGCTGATTACCCGCCGGCGCCAGGACAACGGAGAGTTTATCGCCGCCGATCCAACCCCTTTGGAGGTCGCGGCGGAATGGATCAACACCAATCGCGAACTCTGGGCGATGCGCTCGCAGATCGAGGACACGGGTTCCGCTCCCGTCAGTCCGCAGTGACCGGACGGCAGATCGACGTCACCCGGTGAACGGCAATTCAGCACAGGGAATCTGAGCCTTTGCCGCCTTGCTGCGCATCTGCCAGAGTGAATGGCCGAGCAAAGCGAGTATCAGGATGGCGCCGCCGACGAGCGTTTGGAACGTGGGCATCTCGGAAAAAACGATCCACACCCAGATTGGCGCTAGAATCGTCTCGAGCAGGTAGAACATCCCGACTTCCGGTGCCGAGAGATAACGCGGCCCGGTCGCCAGGCAGAAGAAGGCGACGGGAATCATCACCAGACCGTTGAAGAGAATGTAGCCGGGCGCGGCGATCGCGATTCCGCTCGCCGGCAAAAGCGTGAGCGCCGCGAGCGCCGGGAAGATCGCCGTCGTCAGCGGCACAAGCGCCATGTCCCTGCCATCGGCGCGGCTGATGGTGATGGCACTCGCCAACAGGAAGGCAGAGCAGGCGGCCATGGCGTCGCCGAACAGGTGCCCGCTCTCAAGTCCGTCCTGCACGATCACCCCGACGCCGAGCAGCATGATCGCCATCGTCAGCAATGTGGCGTTGGATGGCCGCTCCTTTAGGAAGATCCAGGAAAGGATTGCCGCGAACATCGAAGTGAAGGCGAGGATGAAGACGACGTTTGCCGTCGATGTGTTGAACACCGCGAGCAGGAAGGTGAAGGAATTGATGCCGTAGAAAAGGCCGGCGATCAGCCCGGCCTTGCCGGGGATCAAGGCAATGTGGCGGCCCAGGATGCGATTGATGAAGAACCAGGCGGCGATCGCCACCGCAAAGGTCGACAGGCTGCGCACGGCGAGAATCGACCATACCTCGCCGTCTGCGGAACGGATCAGCGGGATGTCGAAGGAAAGCGCAAGGCCGCCGAGGCCGGTGATGGCAAGGCCGCGTCGGTGCCGCGCGGCGTCAGAGGAGGGGGTCAATTCTTAATCCGTGGCGGTTTCGGGGAGGTCTTGTCCGCCAGCATAGCGCTCCCAACCGCGGGCCATAAGGTGCTCCTGCGGCAAAAACTTTGTTTTATACCCCATCTTGCGGGAGCCCTTGACCCAATATCCGAGGTAGACGTGCGGAAGGCCGCGTTCCTTCGCCCGGCGGATATGGTCGAGAATCATGAAGGTTCCGAGCGAACGGTTTGCGAGACCGGGGTCGAAGAAGGAATAAACCATCGACAGCCCATCGCCCATCCGGTCGGTGAGCGCCGTGGCGATCAGCGGACCTTTGGCCTTCTCGCTGATGCCGTCGCCCTCGGACCGCAACCGGTATTCGATGATTTTCGTGTGTACATGGGTGTCCTCGACCATCATCGCGTAGTCGAGAACCGACATGTCCGACATGCCGCCCCTCTGGTGCCGGCAATCGAGATAGCGGCGGAAGAGGTTGTATTGCTCGCTCGATGGCTCGGCAGGGTACTCGGTCGAGACCACGTCGTGATTGGCGGCGAGCACCCGGCGCATGGAGCGGGTGGGCATGAACTCGTTGGCTAGGATGCGCACCGAGATGCAGGCGCGACAGGTTTCGCAGGCCGGGCGGTAGGCGATGTTCTGCGAGCGGCGGAAACCGCCCTGGGTCAGAAGATCATTCAGCTCGGGTGCGCGCTCGCCCACCATGTGCGTGAAGACTTTCCGTTCCATCTCGCTGGGCAGATAGGGACAGGCTGCCGGCGCGGTCAGATAGAATTGCGGAGACTGTGTGGTCTGCGTGTTCATCGAGCGCGGGGATCACTCTTCGCGAGGTTACTCTGCAATAGGATGGCCGAAGAATGAAAAACGTCAACACACGCGTTCGGCGAGGAACGAGCAAGTGCCAACAATTTCTGGGGACGTCGATTCGGCTCTGCCTGAATTCAATTCGACGTTGAAACGGTGTTCTCGTCCCGCCACCGTCAATACATGTCTCGGCGGACGCCGACGGTGCCGATCAGAAGGTCGTGCAGCAATCGGCCGCGATCCGTGAACAATCCGATCAGCAGGACGAGCGGCGTCAACAGCGCATTGGCGATCCAAAAGATCGCGAGATGTACGATTGCGGTCAGGAAATCCATCGGCCGGCCGTCCGTCCGGGCGATCGCAACGCCCATGATCCGCATGCCGAGCGATGCCTGCTCGCGGCCGCCGACCGTCAGCCCGAAATACAGCATCGCCACCAGCGCGAAGAGCACCGGATAGAGGAAGAATCCGAGGCCGAGCGTCAGGATGCCCAAAAAGAAGACGACGACCGCAGCCGGGATCCACAGGAGCGCGACAATCAGATAGTCGACAATGAAGGCGAACACCCGGCGCGACAGGACACCCTGGTAAGCGCGCCAGTCCTGGCTCGGAAGTCGGAGTTCCTGGTTATGCATGCTCATGTCAGCCTCGCATCGTTTCGCTCACATATGGGGACCGTATTCGACAAAACAATGCGTCTGTCGTGCGAACCGGCCGCTCATCGCTTTGCCAGCATCCTTGCCACTTCGACGGCGAAATAGCTGAGAATGCCGTCGCAGCCGGCGCGCTTGAAGGCAAGCAGCGTCTCGAGCATGATGCGCTCGCCGTCGATCCATCCATTCGCCGCCGCCGCCTTGATCTGCGCGTATTCGCCCGAGACCTGGTAGGCGAAGACCGGCAAGCCGAAGGCTTCCTTCATCCGCCAGCAGATGTCGAGATAGGGCAGACCGGGCTTCACCATCAGCATGTCGGCGCCTTCCTCGACGTCGAGCGCGGCGTCGCGGATCGCTTCGGTGCCGTTGGCCGGATCGATGTAATAGGTCTTCTTGTCGCCCTTCAGCAGCCCGCCGGTGCCGATCGCCTCGCGATAGGGGCCATAGAAGGCGGAGGCGAATTTCGTCGCATAGGACATGATGCCGACATTCTGGTGGCCTGCCGCATCGAGCGCCTCGCGGATGGCGCCGACCCGTCCGTCCATCATTTCGGAAGGTGCGATGATGTCGGAGCCGGCATCCGCCTGCATTACTGCCGCGCGCGCCACCGCTTCCACCGTCTCGTCATTGACGATCTCGCCGCCGCGCAGGATGCCGTCGTGACCGTGGCTGGTGAAAGGATCAAGCGCCACATCGGTGATGACGCCGATATTCGGAACGGCGCTCCTGATCGCCCGCGTCGCCTGGTTGATCAGGTTGTCGGGGGCAAGGCTGTTCGAACCGGTTTCGTTGCGGAGCTCCATCTCGATGTTCGGGAAGGTGGCGACGGCGGGAATTCCGAGATCGGCCGCCTCCTTCACCGCCTCGACGGCCTTGTCGACGCTCATGCGGTTGACGCCGGGCATCGCGTCGATCGGCTGAACGATGCCGCTGCCCGGCACGATGAAGATCGGCCAGATCAGGTCGTCCACGGTCAAGCGGTTCTCCTGCACTAGGCGGCGCGTCCAGTCCGCCTTGCGGTTGCGGCGCATGCGACGGTGTCCAGTGATCCTGTCCACAAGATTTGTCCTGTCGTTCATCGCGCCCGCTTCCTTCTTCTTTCACTGCGTTGGTCGAAGGCGGTTTATCATGCGCCCCGGTCGATTGAAAACGGCGTTGCGGGAGGACGGCTGCGGCATTTCCTCCCGCGAGTGAGCCGCTCGGGGCGGACTTTCCTGCTTTGCGCTGGTGGATTGCCGGCACTCGGCCTATCTTGCCGGCCATGCTTCACGATTCTGTTCATGTCCCGAAGCCATCGCTCACCGAAGTGCTGTTCGGCTGGTTCCTGCGACTGGTCTCGGCCTCCTGCTTCTGGTTTGCGCTGAACTACTGGGCGATGCTGATCGGCTTTTCCCACGGCGGCGCCGGGCGTTTCGATTTGCTGGCGCCAGAGTGGCGCGCCGCCGCGACCGCGCTTGCCGTCCTTTATCCGGTCGCTGCCATCGGGCTTTGGTTGCTCGTCTCCTGGGGACCGGTTATCTGGGTGCTCGCGGCGACCATCGAGGTAGCCATGCTCGAATTCTATCCAGGCATGCTCGGGGCCCGTCCGCTGCTCCTCTTGCTCCACGGGGCGGTCGCGGCGACCTTCATTCTTTTCCGTGCGGCGCTCTTCTGGCAGCGCCTGCGCCAGGCGCAGCAGGTAAGGGTTGATTCACCCTGAGACAGGCTCCGCGGATGGTAAGTACATGTTAAGGCTGCGGTTTAAGTAGAATTTTATACGTATTCGATAGGGTCTCACTCAAGGCGGGAAGACAAAGAAACACCGCCAAACGAAACAGTGAGGCACGAAAATGAACACCAAGATGAAGCCGCAGGTAGCTGCACCCCGGGACCCGCAGGAAGAGACGATCCGTGGTCTCTACATGGAATCCCTTCACCTCGTCGAGCGTCTGCATCGCCGTCTGCTCGACGTCATCAAGGACGAGTTCGACCGGCAGGGCCGCAGCGACGTCAACGCCGTCCAGGCGCTGCTGCTGTTCAACATCGGCAACTCCGAACTGACCGCCGGCGAGCTTCGTTCGCGTGGTTACTATCTCGGTTCTAACGTATCCTACAACGTCAAGAAGCTCGTCGATCTTGGCCTCATCAACCATCAGCGCTCCCGCATCGACCGCCGCTCGGTGCGCATCAGCCTGACGGAAGACGGCCAGGAGATTGCCGAAACCGTTGCCAAGCTCTACGAGCGCCATATCGGTTCTATCCACAAGGTCGGCGGCATCGGTTCTGATGAGTTCACTCAGATGAACAAGCTCCTGCAGCGCCTCGATCGCTTCTGGAACGACAGCATCATGTATCGCCTGTAACTGCAGGCATAACAACCTCCAGTTTCAAGGGTCGGGCGCAATCCCTGCGTGTCCGATCCTTGCCGACTTTTCCCGGCCGAATTGTCGTAGCAAAGCCTGCCCGCAGGTCGCCCGGCAGTGCCGAGACACGAATTGGCCATATTGCTATGACAGCGACGCTTAAGATGCGGCAGGTGCGCAATGGCGTTTATCGCGGCGATTCGTTTTCGTCCGACCTGCTGGAATGGCTCTCGCTCGCACGATCGTGAAAGCAACTTGAGGGCCGGGGTGGCACGCGGGTTTACGTTTGTTAACCACGTTTGTGCTAGGGCTCGGGCAGCGCGCGCTTCAGCGCCTTGAGATGGTAGGGACTATGTCGAAAAAGAACGGAATTGATGCTCTCTCGCGCCGCGCGTTTCTGCGTTCGGCCGCTACGATCGGTGCCGCCGCATGGGCAGGCTCCGCGAGTGCCCAGGACGCCCTGGGCGAGCTCATCAATTCGCCGCGCCGCGGCTCCTGGGACGACCAGTTTGACGCCAAGGCCTCTCGCACCGCGACGGCAGTCCTCTCCAACACGCCGGTTTTCGGCCCCCAGACCATCGGCCATGTGCAGCAGGCCATCTTCGACTATCAGCAGATCGTTGCCGCCGGCGGTTGGCCCCAGGTTCCGCAGACCGGGGTAAAGCTGGAGCTCGGCGTCACCGATCCCTCCGTGCAGCAGTTGCGTCAGCGCCTGATGATCTCCGGCGACCTGCCGCAGTCCGCCGGGATTTCCTCCTCCTTCGACTCCTATGTCGACGGCGCGGTCAAGCGCTTCCAGGCACGCCACGGCCTGCCGGCGGATGGCGTGATCGGCGAATATACGTTCAAGGCCCTGAACGTCGACGCCGCGACGCGGCTGGCCCAGCTCGAGACCAACCTCGTGCGACTTCAGTCGATGTCGGGCGATCTCGGTCGGCGCTATGTCATGGTCAACATTCCCGCCGCCTATATCGAGGCGGTCGAGAACGGTCGCGTCGTGCTGCGTCATGCTGCGGTCGTGGGCAAGATCGACCGCCAATCGCCGATCCTCAATTCGAAGATCTACGAGGTTATCCTCAATCCCTATTGGACCGCGCCGCGATCGATCGTCCAGAAGGACATCATGCCATTGATGCGCAAGGACCCGACCTATCTCGAGCGCAACGCCATCCGCCTCTTCGACGGCAGCGGCAACGAGGTGTCTCCTGAAACCGTCGACTGGAATGCGGAGAAGGCGCCGAACCTGATGTTCCGTCAGGACCCGGGCAAGATCAACGCCATGTCCTCGACCAAGATCAATTTCCACAACGAGCATTCGGTCTACATGCACGACACGCCGCAGCAGGGCCTGTTCAACAAGCTGATGCGCTTCGAATCGTCGGGCTGCGTGCGCGTGCAGAATGTCCGCGACCTCTCCACCTGGCTGCTCAAGGAAACGCCCGGCTGGTCGCGCCAGCAGATCGAGGCGACCATCAAGTCGGGCGTCAACACGCCGATCAAGCTTGCCGAAGAGGTGCCGGTCTATTTCACTTACATCACCGCCTGGTCGGCAAAGGACCGTGTCGTCCAGTTCCGCGACGATATCTACCAGCGCGACGGCGCGGCGGAGCTCGCCCTCCAGACGACGACCGGAGTCGAGCAATCGCCGGGCTCGATCGACGCCGACGCCCTGCCGCAATAAGCAAAGTCCCGCGTTCAATTGCAAAAGGCCGCGCATCTCCAGGATGCGCGGCCTTTTGCATGATTGGCGCCAGCGGTGTTTGGGCGCGGCGGATCGTGGAAATGACGCAAACCGCACAGCGGATATTGCTCTCGGCGTGCGAGGAAGCTAAAGGAACAGCCACCCTTGAGAGGAGCCGCGAGCCCATGCTTCCACAGACCAATGACGCCTTCTTCAACCGCTCTCTCGCCGATAGCGATCCGGAAATCTTCGGTGCGATCGAAAAGGAGCTGGGCCGCCAGCGCCATGAGATCGAGCTGATCGCCTCCGAGAACATCGTGTCGCGCGCTGTGCTCGAGGCCCAGGGCTCGATCATGACCAACAAATATGCCGAGGGCTATCCGGGCAAGCGCTATTACGGCGGCTGCCAATATGTCGACATCGCCGAGGAACTGGCGATCGATCGTGCCAAGAAGCTGTTCGGCGTCAATTTCGCCAACGTGCAGCCCAATTCCGGTTCGCAGATGAACCAGGCGGTGTTCCTGGCGCTCCTGCAGCCGGGCGATACGTTCATGGGTCTCGACCTCAACTCCGGCGGTCACCTGACCCATGGTTCGCCCGTCAACATGTCGGGCAAGTGGTTCAATGTCGTTTCCTACGGCGTGCGCGAAGACGATCACCTGCTCGACATGGACGACCTCGCCGAGAAGGCCCGCCAGCACAAGCCGAAGCTGATCATCGCCGGCGGCACCGCCTATTCGCGCATCTGGGACTGGAAGCGCTTCCGCGAGATCGCCGATGAAATCGGCGCCTGGCTGATGGTCGACATGGCCCATATTGCCGGCCTCGTCGCCGGCGGCCAGCATCCTTCGCCGTTCCCGCACTGCCACGTCGCGACGACTACGACGCACAAGTCGCTGCGCGGCCCGCGCGGCGGCATGATCCTCACCAATGACGAGGACATCGCCAAGAAGATCAACTCGGCCGTCTTCCCGGGCCTGCAGGGCGGTCCGCTGATGCATGTGATTGCCGCCAAGGCCGTTGCGTTCGGCGAGGCGCTGCAGCCTTCCTTCAAGGACTATGCGGCTCAGATCGTCAAGAATGCGCGTACGCTCGCCGAAACGCTGAAGGCCAATGGCCTCGACATCGTTTCCGGCGGCACCGATAACCACCTGATGCTCGTCGACCTGCGCAAGAAGAATGCCACGGGCAAGCGTGCCGAGGCGGCGCTCGGTCGCGGCTACATCACCTGCAACAAGAACGGCATCCCCTTCGACCCGGAAAAGCCCTTCGTCACCTCGGGCGTTCGCCTCGGCGCGCCGGCCGGCACGACGCGCGGCTTCAAGGAGGCGGAATTCAAGGAAATCGGCGAATTGATCGTCGAAGTGCTTGACGGCCTCAAGGCCGCAAACTCCGACGAGGGCAATGCCGCCGTCGAAGCCGCCGTCCGCGAAAAGGTGGTGAAGCTTACCGACCGCTTCCCGATGTACGGCTACATGTGATCGGAAGGTTGCATGCGCTGCCCCTATTGCGGTTCTGAAGACAGCCAGGTGAAGGATTCCCGTCCGGCCGAGGACGGGAACGCCATTCGCCGCCGCCGCATCTGCCCGGACTGCGGCGGCCGGTTCACGACCTTCGAGCGGGTGCAGCTGCGTGAGCTGATGATCATCAAGAAGACCGGTCGGAAGGTGCCTTTCGACCGGGACAAGCTGTTGCGATCCTTCGAGATCGCGCTGCGCAAGCGCCCGGTCGATCGCGATCGTATCGAGCGGGCGGTATCCGGCATCGTCCGCCGTCTCGAAAGCTCCGGCGAGACCGAGATTCCCTCGGAAGAAATCGGTCTCCAGGTGCTCGAGGCCCTGAAGAGCCTCGACGACGTCGCCTTCGTGCGATACGCATCCGTCTATCGGGATTTCTCCCACGCCGAGGATTTCGAAAAGGTCATTGCCGAGATCAGCGCCAAGATCGCGCGCGATCCGAGCGAGTAGCTCTGGCGGAGAAGCGCATGGGCGGGCCGACGCGTGAGGACGAGAGATTCATGGCGGCGGCGCTGCGCCTCGCCCGTCGCAATCTTGGTCTGACCTCCACAAATCCTTCCGTCGCTTGCCTTGTCGTCAAGGACGGAACGATCGTCGGGCGGGCCGTGACGGCGGCGGGCGGACGCCCGCATGCCGAGACGCAAGCACTCGCCGATGCCGGCGAGCAGGCGAGGGGGGCGACCGCCTATGTCACCCTCGAGCCCTGTTCGCATCACGGCAGGACGCCGCCCTGCGCCGATGCGCTGATTGCCGCGGGCGTTGCTCGCGTTGTCGTCTGCCTTGTCGATCCCGACGAGCGGGTCGCCGGCCGCGGGGGGGTGATGCTGCGCGACGCCGGCATCGATGTCGACATCGGCGTTCTCCATGAGCAAGGCGAGCGCGTCCTCGAGGCCTACCTCATGCGCCAGCGCATGAAACGCCCATATGTGACTCTGAAGCTTGCAGTTTCTGCCGACGGCATGATCGGCCGAAAGGGCGAAGGGCAGGTCAGGATCACCGGTTCGGTCTCGCGCGCCCAGGTCCAGGTATTACGAGCCGAGACCGATGCGATCCTCGTCGGGGTCGGCACGGCAAATGCCGACGATCCGGAACTCACGGTTCGGTTGCCCGGGCTTGAAGAGCGCTCGCCAGTGCGGATCGTCCTTGATCGCCGTCTCGATCTGCCGTTTAACTCCAAGCTCGTGCGCTCGGCGCGGCAAGTTCCACTGATCATCGTCGCAGGTGACGCCGGCCTTCCTTCTCCCCGCGAGCGCGGAGAAGGTGCCCCAAGGGCGGATGAGGGGCAGGTCGAACTTGCTCCATTGCCCCTGACCCCGGCCCCGTTCGCGGGGAGAGGGGGTGATACGGCTATCCGCCGCGCGGCTCTCGAAGCCGCGGGCGTGGAGGTGCTGAACGCCGATACCGTCTCCGATCTGTTGACCGCCCTTGCCTCGCGCGGCATTTCCTCGCTTCTGGTGGAAGGCGGGGCGCGGGCGGCGCGGCAATTTCTCGATGCGGATCTCGTCGATCGCATCCTGCTCTATTCGGGTCCGTCGGCCATTGGCGAAGGCGGCATTCGATCCCCATTTGATCGGACGACCGTACCCGCGGGGTTCTCGCTCAAGCGCAGCGCCCGTTACGGCGATGATATTTTCGACGATTACGAAAGAGATACCGCATGTTCACAGGCATAATCACCGATATCGGTACGGTGGCGAAGATCACGGCGCTCAAAGAGGGCCTCAAGCTTCGCGTCGCCACCAATTATGATCCGAAGACGATCGGCATGGGCGCCTCGATCGCCCATGCCGGCGTGTGCCTGACGGTGACGGCACTGCCGGAGACCGGCAGCAACGAGCGCTGGTTCGAGGTCGAGGCCTGGGAGGAGGCCCTGAGACTGACGACCATTTCCGGCTGGCAGGAGGGGACGCGTATCAATCTCGAGCGCTCGCTGAAGATTGGCGACGAGCTCGGCGGGCATATCGTCTCCGGCCATGTGGACGGCCAGGCGGAAATCCTCGCCGTCGAGGCGGAGGGCGATGCGGTGCGCTTCCGGCTCCGGGCACCGGAACATCTCGCCCGCTTCGTCGCGCCAAAAGGGTCGGTGGCGCTCGACGGGACGTCGCTGACGGTCAATCGGGTCGATGGCGCCGAGTTCGACGTGCTGTTGATCCGCCATTCGCTCGAGGTCACCACCTGGGGTGAACGCCAGGCCGGCGATTTCGTCAATTTCGAGGTCGATACGATGGCGCGCTATGCGGCCCGGCTTGCCGAGTTTCCCGCTCCGAAGGGGGAATGATGGTCGACTGGCGGAGCCATCTGATCTAAACGGTCAGCACGTCCTCTATTCGGATCGGCAGGGTGCGCACGCGCTTGCCGGTCGCGTGGAAGACCGCATTGGCAATCGCCGGGGCCATGCCGACGAGCGCGATCTCGCCAAGCCCTTTGACGCCGAGCGGATTGACGTGCGGGTCGAGTTCTTCGACGAAATGCGCCTCCAGCTTCGGGATATCCAGATTTACGGGCACGAGATAGTCGGCCATGTGGGCGTTGACCGGGCGCCCGTCGCGCGGATCGAGGACGGTTCGCTCCATCAGCGCCATGCCGATGCCGCCAATCATGCCGCCGGTGCACTGGCTTGCTGCGAGGCGCGGATTGACGACGCGGCCGATACCGTATGCGCCGACCGCGCGGCGCACGCGGATTGTCCCGACGTCCGGATCGACGGCGACCTCGACAAACACGGCTCCGAAGGAATGCATCGAATAGCGCTCGGCAACGTCCGGATCACGCTGCGCAGACGCCTCCGCCTCGATCGGGGTCCCGAGGCTCGACACGACATCTCCATAGGACTGGCCGGGCGACGGGTCGCCACGGCGACGCAGCCGGCCTCCGGTCCACTCGATCGCATCGAGCGCCGCTCCGAAGACCGGCAGGCGCTGGTCGGCAACAGCCTGTTGTGCAGTTTTCTCCTGCACCGCGATGCAGGCGGCGCGAATTGCCGAGCCGACGGACGCCATGGTCCATGAGCCTCCGTGGGAGGGCGCAGGCGGATAATCCGAGCGGCCGAGGCTGAAGCGCACCTGTTCCACCGGCAGGCCGAGCGTTTCGGCGGCGACCTGTGTCATCGACGTATAGGTCCCGGGACCCATGTCGCTCGCCGCGACGGCGACTTCGGCAGTGCCGTCGGGGAGCAGGCGCACGCGTGCGCTGGACGGCGCGTGGTAAGCCGGATAGGTGGCCGAGGCCACCCCCATTCCGATCAGGAGGCGGCCGTCGCGCATGGAGCGCGGCTCCGGAGTTCGGCGTGACCAGCCGAAGTGGCCCGCGGCCAGGTCGTAACACTTCATCAGCGAACGGCTGGAGAAGGGCTTGTTCTCGCTCTCGTCGATCTCAGGTTCGTTTCGCCGCCGCAGTTCGATGGGATCGAGCCCGAGGCTGTAGGACAACTCATCCAACGCACATTCGAGCGCAAAGATGCCGCTCGCCTCGCCCGGTCCACGCATATGGTTTGGCGTGCTGATGTCGAGCTGCTGCAGTCTGTACCGCGTACGCACGTTCCGGCAGGAATACATGTAGCCGCTGGCGCTGGTGAGCGCCTCGATGAACTGTTCGTAGCGGCTGGTTTCGCCAGCGCCGTCATGGATGAGGCTTGTCAGCTTGCCGTCCGCGTTTGCGCCGATTGCGATTCGCTGAAGCGTGCGCGGGCGGTGACCGGTGGTGAAGAACATCTGCTTGCGCGTCAGCACGAGCTTGACGGCCCGCCCAGTCTGCCGCGCGGCCATGGCAGCAAGGGTTACATGCGGCCATGTCCTGAGGCTCGTGCCGAAAGCGCCGCCGATGAAAGGACAGACCACCTGCACGTTCTCGGCAGGAATGCCGAATATCGCTGCGATCTCCGCCTGTTCATTAACGACGAACTGGCTCTTGCTCCAAAGCGTCAGACGATCGCCGCTCCAGGCAGCGATCGTCCCATGCGGCTCCATCGGGTTGTGGTTCTCCCGTGCGATGTCATAGATTTCGTCGACCTTTACGGGTGCGCTGGCCAGCATCGCGTCGGCGTCGCCGCGTGAAGTGTCCGCGTGTCCTGCTTCCGGGGCGATTGCTTTCACTGCCGGGTCTGACGGATCAACGATCGGCCGTTCCGCTTCGTAGGTGACCTTCAACGCTGAGGCGGCCCGTTCGGCCCGGTCGAGCGTGTCGGCAACGACGATCGCCACGGGTTGACCGTAAAAGCGTACGCGGTCGTCCTGCAGCACATGCAGCCGCTCGCCCACAGCCGGGTCGATGTAGCTCTTATGCTCGCCATAGGGCAGGCGTGGTGCGTTCCGATGCGTGATCACCGCAATGACGCCGGGCATGGACTCCACCATGGCGCTGTCGACACCGGCGATGCGGCCAAGGCCGGCAGTGGCGCTGACGATCACCGCATAGACCTGGCCCGGCTGATTGAAATCCGCGGCGTATCGCGCACCCCCGGTCACCTTGGCGCGCCCGTCCACTCGGGGCAGCGGTTTTCCGATGACGCTCGTTGTCATGCGACTTCTCCTGCCAATTCAAGTGCCCGGACGATCGTCCGTGGCAAGAGCTCGACCTTATAGTGGTTGTCTCTCAGCGGCCGTGCCTCTTGCACCGCCAGTAGGGCGGCCGCCTCGAACGCCTGGCGCTGTGGCGGCTTACCCGCCAGCGCCTCCTCCACGGCGCGCATCCGCCACGGCCGTGTCCCCACGCCGCCTGTGGCAATCCGCGCTTGGCGGATTTGGCCGCCCTCAATGTCCAGTGCGACCGCTGCCGAGACGAGCGCGAATTCGTACGAAGCCCGATCGCGCACTTTCAGATAGCGCGCGCGACGGCTATAGGCGCCCGCTGGGACCTGCACGTCAATGATGAGTTCGCCGGGCAGCAAAGTGTGTTCGAGATGCGGCGCGTCGCCCGGTAGACGGAAGAGGTCCTCCACCGGAAAGCTGCGCTCCCCCTGCGGACCAAGGACCCGCATCGTTGCATCGAGAGCGACAAGAGCGACCGCGAGGTCGGAAGGATGCGTTGCAATGCAGTGATCGCTCGTGCCGAGAATGGCGTGGCCCGCATGGAGACCGTCGATTGCCGAGCAGCCCGAACCCGGATCGCGCTTGTTGCACGGCGCGTCGAGCATCCGGAAATAGGGACAGCGGACGCGCTGGAGCAAATTGCCGCCGATCGAGGCCATATTCCTGAGTTGCGGCGAGGCGCCCTCGATCAGGCTTTCGGCGATGAGCGGCTGCCGGGCTTGCACCTCCGGGTGAGCCGCAACATCAGCCATGCGAGCGAGTGCACCGATGACAAGAATGTCGTTCTCCACACGGATTTCCGCTAGGGGAAGTGCGTTGATATCGATGAGCTGTTCGGGGCGCTCCACCTCCTCGCGCATGAGATCGATGAGGGTCGTGCCGCCGGCGATAAAGCGGGAGCCCGCCGCGGCGGCGGCAATCGCCTGTTCGGCTGTCCTCGCCTTCTCGAGAGTGAAGGGGAACATGGTCAGCTCCTCTCCGCAGCATCCGCTACTGCCGCGACGATGCCGGGGTAGGCGCCGCACCGACAGATATTGCCGCTCATCCAGAACTGGATTTCTTCAGGCGAGCCGGCGTGGCCTTCCGCGATGCAGCCGACGCCCGACATGATCTGGCCGGGTGTGCAGTAGCCGCATTGCAGCCCGTCATGCTCGATGAAAGCTGCCTGCAGCGGATGAAGCTCCTCGCCCCTGGAAAGACCCTCGATTGTTGTGATCTCGGCGCCGTCGTGCATGGCGGCCAGCGTCAGGCAGGAAACGACCCGCCTGCCGTTGAGAAGAACAGTGCAGGCACCACAGGCGCCCTGGTTGCAGCCCTTTTTCGTTCCGGTCAGGTCAAGAGTTTCCCGCAGGACATCAAGCAGCGACTGACGAGGATCGAGCTCAAGTTCTCGTGCATCGCCATTGACGACCAAACGGACCCGCTCGAGTGCATTGCCGGTTTGGCCTGGGGGAGGAGCGGGCTGGGCGGCGACAGTGGAAATCGTCGCGAGCGAAGCGGCGCCTCCGGCCATTTGCAGCACCGCCCGGCGCGATACGATGGCCGGGAAGGGAGGCGAAGCTGCTTCTGCATTGGTTGATGGTGGCTGCCGATTGATCATCAGATTCTCCTGAGAATGCCGTGAAACGGCTGCGATCCTATGAACATGCAGGTCTGAACCGCGATCCCCGCGGCTTCGGATGAAAAAGCTATTCGTTTCCTTGACGCCCGCCAGTGATCGGAGTGCTGTTTCTTGCACGAGAGTGCTGTCTCCGAGCCGTGCGAAGTACCGCCCCGATAGCAGCACATAAGCCAAAGGCTCGATTTGCTACGCGAGACGCAGGCGGCGCCAATGGCTTGGCGTTACATTCATGGCTTTGACAAAACTGCGGGTGAGATGACTTTGATCCGTAAAGCCACAGCGACTTGCGATCTGCTCGATCGGCAACTCTGAATTGACGAGGAGTTCCTGTGCGCGTTCTATGCGTCGGCCGAGCAGCCACTGCAGAGGAGACGATCCTGTCGTGGCCTTGAAGGCGCGGGCGAAATGACTGCGCGAGAGCCGACAGGCGCGGGCGAGTTCATCAAGGCCGATCTTTCCGTCCAAATGGGCCAGTAACATCTCCTTTGCCCGGCGTTCCTGCCACGGTGCCAGTCCTCCTATCGGACGCGCGACGGCAGGATTCTCTGCATAGTGGGTGGTGAGGTGCGTGAGCAGCGCCAAAGCGATGTAATCGACGAAAAGGCGGCTCGTCGTCTCTGGGCGCTCGAATGCAGGTGCAAGGCATGCTCCGAGATGTCTGATGACGTTATCGCTAAAGGCCACGCCGTTGGCCGTTCTAAGCTCGCCCACCGACTTCATATCGTGCTCGTGTTCGAACTGCCGGATCGCTGCACGCGGCGCGTACATTGAGACGCAGTCCACGGTGCCACGCGTTACGGAGGCATGCTCCTCGTTCAGATCGAGAAAGAGAAACTGCCCTCGATTTAGCGGCATCATGGACACCGGCTTTCCGTTTACCCAATAGGGGATTGCGGGCAGTTCGCGCCGCTGAAGACAAAGCAGGTAGCCGTTGCTGGTTTCCATTCGGACAGGCGCTGCGGCCTCGGAGCCGTCCCAACAGTGTCGGCTGCCGGAGATTTCTGCCAACTGTAAATAACGAGTGGTGAGAGTAGGAGGCTGATCCAGCCCCACGAACCTGCCCAAGCGCTGCCCAAGCTTTCCACTCATTGGCGCTCCCCCTCTCAGCAGTCGAGCTGCTGGCGAACTATACTCTGCCCGCTGCACAATTGGAAAGTGTCTGGAAAAATCCAACGGCAGGGGTAAGAGGTCAAGCTTCGCACTGGCGTCGTGAATGATCCCGGGTCGAAAAACGACCCGGGATCATTCACAGAGCCGGGCCACAGGCAAGAACCGGACATGCTTGCCTAGCCTGCTCTGTCGGGTGCTCGCTTAGCGTACGTAGATCGTCAGGCCGCCGTCGGCGGCTTCCTCGGCGCCGGCGATGTTGTTCATCTCGACATTTTGCGCCTTCAGCTTGGTCGCCAGCGGCTTGTTGGCTTCGACTGCGGCAAACAGGGCGGCCCGTTGCTGCGCCGATGCCTCATCGATCCACATTCGGGTCTGGCTTTCCTGCTTCAAAGTGTCGATGTCGATGATCCTGACATTGTCGCCCTTGAAGGCGCGAACGCTTTGGTCGATGTGGCTCGGCCAGTTCATCTTGGCGTCGGTGGCATAGGTGATGCCGCCGAAGCTCAATGTGGAGAGGGCGGCGATGACGGAAAAAGTCGCAAAGCGGTTCATTGTCACGCTCCTTTGGTTCGCGGCTGCTGCCCGGACCGGCAATCGAACGCATGACCCGTTGCGATTGCCGAGCCGTCCTGACGAGCTCCGCATGGCCAGCACAAGCCGTTTGCGGGTGGGACCATCCGCAGCGAAGGGGTGCTGGACTGTTTCGACTGGTTGAGGCGGCGTTTGCCCTTTTGCTCTCGGGTGCCGCGCCGTGCCAACGGTTAGGAAACTGGGCCGGAATGTGGCCGTTTCCATGACGTAAGTCGCTGAAAAATCATTAAAAATTTTTCATGTTCGCCGAGTTGAGGAGGCCGGCGAAGAAGTGGGCTCTCAGACCGTGCCCGTCCACCGCCGTTCGAACATGAGCATCGACCTGCCGTGATAGGTCGTCCGCCAGAATTCCCTGAAGCCGTGCTTGAGCGCGACCCGGATCGAGGCCTCGTTGCCGGGCTCAATGATGCAGGTCTTTCTGAGGGCGGGGAACTCTCGGTCGCCCCAGGCCAGCGCGGCGGAGACGGCCTCCGACGCAAGGCCGCGGCCATGGCTCTTTGGAGAAAGCGCCCAGCCCATCTCCATCGTTCCCTCGAGCGACGGTGTGATCTGGCGGTGGGGGTCATGGAAGCCGGCCTCACCGATAAAGGCACCGCTCTCCTTATCCTGGAGGGCGAAGAAGCCGAAGCCGAAATAGTGCCACATGCCGACCTGACGCAAGAAGCGCGTCCAGGACTGTTCACGCGTGTAGGGAACGCCGCCCGCGTAGCGTGTCACCTCCTCGTCTGAAAAGAGCGCGTTGTAGGAAGGAAAGTCGTCCCGACGGTAGGGACGCAGAAGAAGCCGCTCGGTCTCGATCACGGGCACACGATGCATTTTCACTCCGGTTTGGCTGATGGGGGAAATGGTATCGGATCTTGAACCTGAGCCCCGGGCTCCCCGTCCCAGTAGTCGACAGCGAAATGCGGGCGGCCGATAAAGTCGAACGAAGCCTCGCCCGTGCCGGGCCGCCGGGTTCTCGCCAGGAACTTGCCTGAATCGGGATATTCGCAGATTTCCGTCGCCGCCATCGTGGAGATCGACAGATATTTGAGCGGCAGCGTCCCGGTATTGATCAGGTGATGGGCCGTTTCGGGGCCGCCGGCCGGTGCGCCAAGCACGTCGCCGGGCCCGACGGCAAAGCGTTCCGTTCCGAAGCGGTATGTGCCTTCTCCCTCGAGAATGACGAACAGTTCTTCCTCGACATGATGGTTGTGAAAGGGGCAGCCGGATTTGCCGGGCGGCACCTCGCCATAGCTGATGCCGAGCTCCTTCAGGCCGAGAAGCGCGCCGAAGGAAGCGTCGCGCGATTCGAAGAAGGAGCCGCGGCGCCAATGGTCGAGGGCGAGCTCCTTGAGGCTGACCATCGGTTTTCTGTCTTCCGTCATGGCTCTCCTCCCGGCCGCGGCGGCCTTCCGCAGCATGAACAGCTTCACCTTGTAGAATCGGCCGCAATATACTTGAGGTTTTAAGGCTAGTATATGTCGGAACTGTCATCGGGATAGTCCAAAGAGGAACATGGCGCGGCAAATGGCCTCCTGATAGAGGAATTTGCTTGCCATTCTGTGCAGGCCGTGGTTTGACCGCCGCCTGCGCCGGCCAAGGCCGGCCGATATTTTCAAGACAGGTGATCCATGGCGAAGACCAAGCCCGTCCGCATCCTGATTGTGGAAGCGCGCTTCTATGACGATATGGCGGATGCAATGCTCGACGGAGCGAAACATGCGCTCGACGCAGCCGGTGCGGCCTATGACATCGTCACGGTCCCGGGGGCGCTGGAAATCCCCGCGGCCATCGCCATGGCGCTCGACGGCGCCGACGGAGGCGGCACCGAATACGACGGTTTCGTCGCGCTCGGCATGGTGATCCGCGGAGAAACCTATCATTTCGACATCGTCGCCAACGAGTCGGCGCGCGCCTTGATGGATCTTGCGGTCAGCGAGAGCCTGGCGCTCGGCAATGGCATTCTGACGGTGGAGAATGAGGAGCAGGCCTGGGCGCGGGCCCGCCGGTCGGAAGGCGACAAGGGCGGCTTTGCGGCGCGCGCCGCGCTTACCATGATCGAACTGAAAAACAAGCTGAGTGCAGAACAGTGACGAACACACCCCCGGATCAGCCGCTGAAGCAGGTCAACCAGCGCGGCGCGGCGCGTCTTGCGGCCGTTCAGGCGCTTTACCAGATGGAAGTCGGCGGAACCGGCGTGCTCGAGATCGTTGCCGAGTTCGAGGCGCATCGCCTCGGCCAGGAACTTGACGGCGAGACCTACCTGAAGGCGGACGCCTCCTGGTTCCGCGCGATCGTCTCCGGCGTCGTGCGCGACCAGCGCAAGCTCGACCCATTGATCGGATCGGCCCTTCAGGACGATTGGGCACTGTCGCGGCTCGATTCCACCGTCCGCGCCATCCTGCGCGCCGGCACCTTCGAATTGCTAGAGCGCAAGGACGTGCCGGTGCCGGTGATCGTCACCGAATATGTCGAGATCGCCAAGGCCTTCTTCGAGGACGAGGAGCCGAAGCTCGTCAATGCCGTTCTCGACAGGATCGCCAAGCAGATCCGCGGCGAGCGGCGGAAATAGCCCTGATGCTTGTTGCGGCTTCGGAAGACATCGGAACCGTCCTTCGCGAAGCCCGCCGCAACGTCCTTTTGCTCACTGTCGCCCAGGCGCTGCTCGGCGTCATCGGGCCGATCAGCTTTGCCGTCGGCGGCGTTGCCGGCCATCAATTGCTCGGCGACGACAAGTCGCTCGCGACCGCGCCCCTGACCACCTTCAATGTCGGCATGGCGATGGGCGTCATCCTGGTGGCGATCCTGTCGCGCACGGTCGAACGGCGCTTTGCCTTCATGATCGGCGCGGTGATTGCCGCGATAGGCGGCATTGTTACCGCCGCGGCTTTGTTCCGCGAGAGTTTCTGGCTGTTCGCCACCGGCCTCGCCATGCTCGGCTCCTCGAACGGCTTTACCCAAAAATTGCGTTTCGCCGCCGCGGATGCGTCGCCTTCCTTCTACAAGGCGAAGGCTATTTCCTGGATTCTGGGCGGCGGCATCCTTTCGGCAGTGCTTGGACCGCAGATCGTCATCTTCGCCGGCGATTACTTCGCACCGGTGTGGTTCGCCGGCGCTTTCGTCGCGCTGATCCCCATCTGCCTCTTCGCCCTTTTCTTCTTCATGCCGCTGCGGCTGCCGAAAACGACGGCGGCGGCGTCTGTGCAAGCAGGCCTACCCGCCCGCCCGCTTCGCGAGATCGCCGGCAGCCAGCGCTTCCTGACCGGCATGGTCTGCGGCATCTCCTCCTATGCGCTGATGACCTTCATGATGACCGGCGCTCCGGTCGCCATGGTCGTCGGCTGCGGCTTTTCGAGCGATCTCGCCACGCTCGGCATCCAATGGCACGTGCTTGCCATGTTCGCTCCAAGCTTCGCCACCGGCTGGCTGATAAGCCGCTTCGGCGCGGAGCGCGTCGTTGCCTGCGGTCTCCTGCTGCTCATGGGCTGTGCGACCGTCGCTCATCTAGGCGTGGCGCTCTGGAATTTCTGGGGCGCGCTCGTTCTCCTCGGGCTTGGCTGGAACTTCGGCTTCATCGGCGCGACGGCGATCGTCGCCCAGAGCTACCGTCCGCACGAGGCGGACAAGGTCCAGGGCTTCCACGACGTCGTGCTGTTTTCCACCGTTGCCGGCTCGTCCTTCGCCTCCGGGAAGGTTCTGGCCGTCTACGGCTGGGACATGCTCAATGCCGTCATTTGGCCGGTGGCGGGCTTTTGCCTTGTGCTTCTCTTTCTCCTGATGCGTGCAGGCAAAAGGGCCGCAGCCTGAAGTCGCTGTCCTTCGCCGGGAAACATGAGCCTCACGACCCCGATGTTTTCGCATTTTCAGGGGCTTGACGATCCACATTCGCAACCGCACTCTGGCCGCGCCGTGGGAGCATGCCGCTTGAGGAGGCGCGTGCGATTCGCGGAAAAGAGGGGCCGGCGGCAGGGAGTTGAGGCCGCGGGTTTTAACGGAGGATAATGCGAAATGACCATATTGTTGGGCGTTATCGCATGCGGGTTGCTTTCAGTGGCCTACGCCATCTGGGCGACACAGTCGGTGATGGCCGCCGACCAGGGGAATGCCCGCATGCAGGAGATCGCAGGTTTTATCAGGGAGGGGGCACAGGCCTACCTCGCTCGTCAGTACACAACCATTGCCATCGTCGGTGTCGTCGTCTTCATCGCCGCATGGGTTCTGCTCTCGAGTGCGGCCGCCATCGGGTTCCTGATCGGCGCGGTGCTCTCGGGCGCGGCCGGCTTCATCGGCATGCATGTTTCGGTCAGGGCCAATGTCCGCACGGCCCAGGCCGCATCGGTCAGTCTCGCCTCCGGTCTCGACATTGCTTTCAAATCCGGTGCCATCACCGGTCTTCTGGTGGCCGGCCTCGCTCTGCTGGGCGTCTCGGTCTATTACTTCATTCTCACCGTCGGCCTCGGCCATGAACCGGCCGAGCGCGAGGTTATCGATGCGCTGGTCGCACTTGGCTTCGGCGCCTCGCTGATCTCGATCTTCGCCCGTCTCGGCGGCGGCATCTTCACCAAGGGCGCCGATGTCGGCGGCGACCTCGTCGGCAAGGTCGAAGCCGGCATTCCCGAAGACGATCCGCGCAATCCGGCGACGATCGCCGACAATGTCGGCGACAATGTCGGCGACTGCGCCGGCATGGCGGCGGACCTCTTCGAAACCTATGCGGTCTCCGTGGTGGCGACCATGGTGCTCGCATCGATCTTCTTCGCCGGTGCGCCGGTGCTCGCGACGGTCATGACCTATCCGCTGGCGATCTGCGCCGCCTGCATCATCACATCGATCATCGGCACCTTCTTCGTCAAGCTCGGCACCAACGGCTCGATCATGGGGGCGCTCTATCGAGGTCTGATCGTAACCGGCGCACTGTCGATCCTCGGCCTCGGCGCAGCGACGTCGTTGACGATCGGCTGGGGCTCGATCGGAACCGTTGCGGGTCAGGACGTCACCGGCTGGGCGCTGTTCGTCTGCGGCATCATTGGCCTGGTCGTCACCGCGCTCATCGTCGTGATCACCGAATATTATACCGGCACGAACAAGCGGCCCGTGAACTCGATTGCGCAGGCCTCGGTGACCGGCCACGGCACCAACGTCATCCAGGGTCTCGCCGTGTCCCTCGAATCGACCGCCCTGCCGGCGATCGTCATCGTCGGCGGCATCATCACCACCTATCAGCTCGCCGGTCTCTTCGGCACCGCGATCGCCGTCACCGCCATGCTGGGCCTGGCGGGCATGATCGTGGCGCTCGATGCCTTCGGACCGGTCACCGACAATGCAGGCGGCATTGCCGAGATGTCGCACCTGCCGCCCGAGGTGCGTAAGTCGACCGACGCCCTGGACGCGGTCGGCAACACCACGAAGGCCGTGACCAAAGGCTACGCCATCGGCTCTGCGGGGCTCGGTGCGCTGGTGCTGTTCGCCGCCTATTCCAACGATCTGGCGTTTTTCGCGGCGAATGGCGACAAGCATCCCTACTTCGCCGACGTCGGCACGATCTCGTTCGACCTTTCGAACCCCTATGTCGTCGCCGGCCTGATATTCGGCGGTCTCATTCCCTATCTCTTCGGCGGCATTGCCATGACCGCCGTCGGCAGGGCAGGGGGCGCCGTCGTCGAGGAAGTGCGCCGTCAATTCAAGGAGAAGCCGGGCATCATGGAAGGCAAGGATCGGCCGGACTATGGCCGCGCCGTCGACATGCTGACCAAGGCGGCGATCCGCGAAATGATCATTCCGTCGCTCTTGCCGGTGCTGGCGCCGATCGTCGTCTATTTCGGCGTGCTGCTGATTTCCGGCTCGAAGGCCTCGGCCTTCGCGGCGCTCGGTGCCTCGCTGCTCGGTGTCATCGTCAACGGCCTGTTCGTGGCGGTCTCGATGACCTCCGGGGGTGGCGCCTGGGACAATGCGAAGAAGAGCTTCGAGGACGGCTTCGTCGACAAGAACGGCACGCGCCACATGAAGGGCTCGGAGGCGCACAAGGCTTCGGTCACCGGCGACACCGTCGGCGATCCCTACAAGGACACGGCCGGTCCGGCCGTCAACCCCGCGATCAAGATCACCAATATCGTAGCCTTGTTGCTGCTCGCCGTGCTTGCCTGACGGTATCAGCCTTCAACGAAAAGCCCGCGGAACTGAGTTCCGCGGGCTTTTGCGTGAGCGGGATTTCCGTCAGTTGTTGCCGAAGTTCTTGAACAGGTTGCGCGCCGCGGCTTGTCCGGCACCTGGGCCGGTCAAGAGCTGGCCGAGGAAGCTCGTCTCCTTGCCGCCCGTCGGCGTCGTGCGCGACAGCATGTCGAAGACCTTGCCGTCCTTCATCGTATAATGAGCAAGCTGGCTGACGACGCCTTCCTTGTCGAAATAGACCGCGAGGATCGATTGGTCGATCAGCTTGGGCTTCATGAAGGCGACAGGACGCTTTCGCTTCTGCGAGATGTAGTAGAACACCTCGTTGTCGAAGGTCGCCGTCGTCGAGGGGGTGCCGAGCGACAGCAGCACCTGTTCGCGGCTCGACCCGACGGGAACCAGATTGAGGGTTTCCTGATCGACGACATAGCCCTGGTGCAGGACTTCACCGACATTCGCCGCCTGGCAGCCGGCAAGCACTGCAGTGCATAGGGAAGCCACGACCACGGCACGGCCAAGAACTTTCAGGTTTGTTGTCAGATACCGCTTCGTCAACGACTGCTCCCCTTGGAGTAACGATGGCATATGCGCCATTGCAATTCGTGCCTGCTTCGGTAAACCAGCTTCGGCTATCATGCAATAACGTCATGGGCGCGTGCCCACGGATTCGAGAAAGCCACGGCTGGGCTTTATTATGATTTTTGGACTGTTCAAGAAAAAAAGCGGCAACATTGCGATTGTGGAGCGCCAGTATGGCCTTCTGACCGCGGCGGCGCGCCAGCCGTTTCTCTATACCGACCTCGATGTGCCCGATACGGTGATGGGCCGTTTCGAGATGTTGTCAGCGATCCTGATTCTCTATTTCCGTCGGACCCGCGCCTCGGCCCGCACCGGCCAGGAAATCGCCCAGGAGATCGTCGATGCCTTCTTCGAGGATGTCGACCACTCGATCCGCGAGCTTGGCGTCGGCGACGTCAGCGTGCCGAAGAAGATGAAGAAGTTCGCCGGCATGTTCTACGGACGCCTCGAGTCCTATGCGACGGCGCTCGACGGCGGCGACAGGCACGCGCTTGCCAATGCATTGCAGCGCAACTTTCATCCGCAGCAAGACGATGCGCCGGCGATGACAGGCTTGGCGCGCTACCTGATGTCCATAGAGGCCGCCTTCGCGAAAGTCCCGGAAGAGCTGGTCGAAACGGGGCAGTTGCGCGTACCGCCGGCCGGGAGTCAATAGGCGTCCCCCAACGCAGCGGCATCTGCGCATCGGTAAGGACGCGGCGCTGCAGGAAGGATCTTGTCATGAAGCACGAAAGCAAACCGGCATTTTCCTACCCGGTGAGGGTAGGGCATATCTCGGCCAATCCGGTCAGCGTCCGCCTGTCCGCCAACGACGCCGAGCGGCGGGCGCTGGCGGAACTTTGGAAGGTCAACGAGGTCCGTTCGCTGGTCGCGGACTTGCAGATCGGACGCTGGAAGAAGGATGGCGTGAAGATCAAGGGCGAGGTGCAGGCCGAACTCGTCCAGACCTGCGTCGTCACGCTCGAGCCCGTCACCGCAGGGATCTCCGAGCCGGTTGAGGCGATCTTCGTGCCGGAGGGCTCACGCCTGGCGCGCCAAGCCGACAACGACGGCGGCGAGATGATCCTCGACCCGGGTGGTCCGGACATTCCCGATACCTTCACCGGCGACACGATCGACGTGGGCGTGGTCGTCAGCGAGCATGTGGCGCTTGCGATCGACCCCTATCCCCGCAAGGACGGGGCCGTCTTCGGCGAGCGCATCGAAAGCTCGGCGGCCGATGACAAGCGGCCCAACCCGTTCGCGGTCCTCAAGGATCTTAAAAAGGATTGAAACGGAATCGGCCGGGCTTACAATTCGGTTGTCACGCAGACGAAAAGCAGTATTTTGGCCCGACTTCAGCCGAGGGGGCCGTGGTGCCGACACGCTGCATGCTGGCCCAAGTGTCAGAGGGAAGGACGAATCGCCGTTGCGTAGGGACTGCGCAGGGGCGGAATGCGTCGCGTGGCGGGAAGAAGGGATAAGACACGCGTGGTCAGAATTTCACTTGACGTTATGGGGGGCGACTATGGTCCGGAGGTCGTCATCCCGGGTGCTGCCAGGGCACTCGAACGTCACCCGGATATAAAGTTCGTCCTGTTCGGCCAGGAAGCGCGCTGCGCCGAACTCTTGGCCAAGTACCCGAAGCTTCAGGCAAGCAGCACGTTTCACGATTGCGAGATCGCCGTCGGCATGGACGAGAAGCCGAGCCAGGCGCTGCGGCGCGGCCGCGGCAAGTCGAGCATGTGGAGGGCGATCGACGCCATCAATGCCGACGAGGCGGATGTGGTGGTCTCGGCCGGCAATACGGGTGCGCTGATGGCCATGTCGGTCTTCTGCCTTCGCACCATGCAAGGTATTCAGCGTCCGGCGATCGCCGCCATCTGGCCGACGCTGAAAGGCGAGAGCATCGTGCTGGATGTCGGCGCGACGATCGGCGCGGACGCGCAGCAACTCATGGATTTCGCCTTGATGGGCGGCGCCATGGCCCGCGCCCTCTTCGAGGTCGAACGTCCTTCCGTCGGCCTGCTGAATGTCGGCGTCGAGGAGATCAAGGGCCAGGAGGAGGTCAAGGAAGCCGGCAGGCTCATCCGCGAGGCCAATATCGAGGGCATTGAGTATTACGGGTTCGTCGAGGGCGATGACATCGGTCGCGGCACCGTCGACGTCGTCGTCACCGAAGGCTTTTCCGGCAATATCGCGCTGAAGGCGGCCGAGGGCACGGCCCGCCAGATCGCCGAATATCTGCGCTCCGCCATGTCGCGCACCCTTCTTGCAAAGATCGGCTATGTCTTCGCCAAGGCTGCCTTCGATCGGGTGCGCGAGAAGATGGACCCGCGCAAGGTTAATGGCGGCGTGTTCCTCGGGCTCAACGGCGTGGTCATCAAGAGCCACGGCGGCACCGATGCGGAAGGCTTCGCCGCCGCGATCGACGTCGGCTACGATATGGTGAAGAACGGCCTGAAGGCCAAGATCGAGGCCGACCTCGCACGCTATCACGGCGCCGAGCCGACCGAAGCCCTGCCGCCGGCATGATTGAAGAGGTTTGATTAGATGATCCGTTCTGTCGTTCGCGGCTTCGGTGCAGCGCTGCCGAAGCGAGTGATGACCAATAAGGAAATGGAATCCAAGGTCGAGACGTCCGAGGAATGGATCGTGCAGCGGACCGGCATTCGCCAGCGCCACATTGCCGGCGAGGGCGAAACGACCGCCTCGCTCGGCGAGGGAGCGGCGCGCGCGGCGCTCGAGAGGGCGGGCATGACCGCCGATGATCTCGATCTGATCATCGTCGCGACCTCGACGCCCGACAACACTTTCCCCGCGACGGCAGTCAATATCCAGAACCGTCTCGGCATGCGCCACGGGGCGGCCTTCGACCTGCAGGCGGTCTGTTCCGGCTTCGTCTATGCGGTGGCGACGGCCGACGCCTATATCCGCGGCGGCCTTGCCAGGCGCGCTCTGGTGATCGGTGCCGAGACCTTCTCGCGCATCCTCGACTGGTCGGACCGCACCACCTGCGTGCTCTTCGGCGACGGTGCCGGCGCAATCATCCTAGAAGCACAAAAGGGCGAGGGCACAAATGCCGATCGCGGCGTGCTGACGGCGCAATTGCGATCCGACGGCATCCATGGCGACAAGCTCTATGTCGACGGCGGCCCCTCGACGACCGGCACCGTCGGCCACCTCCGCATGGAGGGGCGCGAGGTCTTCAAGCATGCGGTCGGCATGATCACCGACGTGATCGAGGCCGCCTTCGAGGCCACGGGAATGACGGCCGAGGACGTCGATTGGCTGGTGCCGCATCAGGCCAATCGGCGCATCATCGACGGGTCGGCGAAGAAGCTCGGCATTCCAAACGATAAGGTTGTGGTGACCGTCGATCTGCATGGCAACACGTCCGCCGCATCCATCCCGCTCGCCCTCGACGCCGCCGCCTCCGACGGGCGCATCAAGAAGGGCGACCTGGTGATGCTCGAAGCCATGGGTGGTGGCTTCACCTGGGGTTCCGTTCTCATCCGCTGGTAAAAAAATTGAATGACGGCAGGCGCTTGACCGAAAAAGGCAAGGGCAATAGTCTTTCATCGCTGATCGGCGAGCCAGACATCGGTGGGGGAAGATGAGCGGAAAAACAGTTACGCGAGCAGACTTGGCTGAGTCGGTATTTCGCAAGGTCGGTTTGTCTCGGACGGAGTCTGCCGAATTGGTGGAGACCGTCATCGACGAGATTTGCAACGCAATCGTGCGTGGCGAGAGCGTGAAGCTGTCTTCGTTTGCAACCTTCCAGGTCCGCGACAAGAACGAGCGCATCGGCCGGAACCCGAAGACGGGCGAGGAAGTGCCGATCTCGCCGCGCCGGGTGATGACGTTCAAGGCCTCCAATGTGCTGAAACAGCGGGTCTTGAAGGCGCATCTCAGCCGGAAGGCCAAGCAGAAGCAGGCCGGAGCGGGCTCCTGAGGCAAGGCCACAATCACAAATGTGGTTGAAAACCCATCCATAAGCCATTGAAACAGGCCTGATTCGTGCGATCATCGCGCAATTGTCCAGTGATGCGGCTGCTTGCTTCGCATGAATATGGGGATGGGGACGATATGGAAAAAAGCCCGGACGCTTTCCGCACCATAAGCGAGGTCGCCGACGAACTCGACCTGCCCCAGCATGTGTTGCGGTTCTGGGAAACCCGTTTCCAGCAGATCAAGCCGATGAAGCGCGGCGGCGGCCGGCGCTACTACCGGCCCGAGGACGTCGATCTGCTGAAGGGCATTCGCCACCTGCTCTACGACCACGGCTATACGATCAAGGGCGTGCAGAAGCTTCTGAAGGCCAATGGCAACAAGTTCGTCGCCGCGATCGCGAGCGGCGATCTCGCCACCGTCGAGGCGCTCGCGGCCTCCAGCCACGAAGAACCGCCGGCGCCGAAGGTCGGCGTCGCCGACGAGGATCAGATCGTCGGCCGCCCCAAGGCCCCAGCGAGTCGGCGCTTCTTCTCCTTCGGCGCCAGCAGCGACGATGCGGAGATTTCGATCGGCAAGACCTCCGTCAGCAAGGAGGACAGGGCGCTGCTGCAGGAAGCGCTCTACGATCTTTTGGAGTGCAAGCGCCTGCTCGACCAGGTGCGATAGCACGTTGTCGGCCGACCAAAGCATCGTCGTCGTCACTCGCCGAGCCGGAGAAAAGCGCCGAGGTAGAGGCGATCTTCTCCCACTAGGGCGTCGGCGAATTGCTGGCCGAGGCTGCGCGGCGACCGGTCCGGCGGCAATAGCAATCCTCTCGCATTGACAGGCCGGCTCCGACCCCACAGGATGCCGAGAAAATCTCCCGCAGGTTGATGGCCTGACAAGGAGAAGCAAGCGAGTAACCTTCCCATGCGCCCTGTTCTTCTCGGCCTCGGCTGGGTCATGGTCGGCATCGGCGTCGTCGGCATATTCCTGCCGCTTCTGCCGACGACACCCTTCCTGCTCCTGGCCGCCTGGCTCTTTGCGCGATCCTCTCCGCGTCTCGAACAATGGCTGTTCGATCATCCCCTGTTTGGGCAGCCTTTGCGCGATTGGCGAGAGGATGGTGCGATATCGCGTGGGGCAAAGATGTGTGCCTTGTCGCTGATGGCACTTGGTTTCGCATTCTTCTGGCTCCGCGCCCAACCCTCCATGCCGATTGCGTCCGTCGTTGCGACGATCATGCTCGCACTGGGCGCATTCATCGCGTCGCGGCCCGAGCCGCGGAAATGACGGGATCCGCCGGCCCGCAAGCGGGATTCCAAAGGTAACACGCAAAGCGGGCACTCCATGGCAAAATACACTGGGCCGATCCGACCTCTCGCGGGTCGGGCGGCGCCGGCATTCGCAACCATGGGAGGAAGCCATGCAAATAGCTGACCACATTGAACGCACGAGACCGGATCGGTCGGCGCCGGAGGTCCTGGATCGGCTTCAGGCGATTTATCAACGCCGTCAGAAGGACGAGTGGCGCGCGACGGTGGACAGGCTGGATGCGCTGCGGCAGTCGTTCAGCGAAGAGCGGCGGCAGGTCTTTCCGGCCGCATTGCGCGACAGGCTGACAAGCGCTGCACGGGGCGGAAGGCGGGATGATCCCCGCGGGCCCGGACTAAGATACAAGTCGCTGATCGAGGCGAGAAACGCCGAGGTCGATCTGAAGGCGGTCAAGGGGCTGCATGACCGGGCCTATGACAAGTTCGGTCAACTGGTGAAGGGCTACAGTGCCTTTCACTTCCATGAATCGGTGGTCGGAAGCCTTGCCGACGCATTGGTCCAGCCGCCGATCGTTTACGTCGCTCCCGATCCGGACAAGGAAAAGCTGTTTTACCCGCATTTCGGCGGCTGTTGGGACCGGCTTGATCAGAACCAGGCAACCGGCGACGGAGCGATCGTCGAGAACAGGTCCTATCTCGATTGCGCCGCCCGCATGGGATCCAAGCTCGTCGCCCGCAACGACGCCGCGTCCGACGTGGACCTCCTCTGCGCCTATCGGGAGAACGGCTATCTCGTTCCCTTCAAGACACTTCGTACCGGCATATTGCAGGTCAAGGCCGACCTCACGGCCCTCGTATGCCGCCATCATATCTCGACCTATGACGAGTTCGGATGGTCCGACTTCCATGCCACGACGCGCGGCAGACTCGTGATGGCGGTGTTCTGGAACTGGGACGACATCGATCCGGCCAACGAGGTCAGCGACCAATGGTTCATTTCCGGTCTCGACTGCCGCGGCGACGGCGAGAGCTTCCCCGGCACCCGCGTCCAGGCACTCCCGGGCGAAAGACGGATCATCAACCTGTTCACGGACGTGGCCTTCCCGGCCGGCCGCGAACTCTGGGTCTATGTCGGCATTGCCGATCGTATCTGGGCGCTGCTCAATGACGTCAGCATCGATATCTCGATCGACTCGGCTTGGCTGCTGAATTCGCTGGCAATCCGTTCGATATGAGGGCCGCGACAGCCATTGTCCTTGCAACGGGCGACTGCGGCAGGGACAGGCTAAGCCTTGATTTTTAGGAAATAAATGGTCGGAGCGACTGGACTCGAACCAGCGACCCCTTGACCCCCAGTCAAGTGCGCTACCGGGCTGCGCTACGCTCCGACCCGCTTCGTTACAAGCCCGCTCTCATTAGTCGGAACATAAGAGCGGCGCAAGGGGAAAATGGAATTTCGCCGGTCCTTCCGCAGCTGTTGAGAAACTGGGGATCCGCCGAAAGCAGTGGAGCGAACGGTTTTGTGATTTGGTCGGCGCAAGGGGCGCAGATACACTACGGCCTGCAACAACAGGAGAAGCCCTATGAAGCGCATCCTCGTATTTGCAGCCGCCCTCGCGCTTTCTGCGACCGCAGCGTCAGCCGCGTGCCTCGGCCACAACACCACAGCCTCGGCGGATCCGGTGGACAAGGAGATCACGACAGCCAGCGTGACAGAGACCGAACAGTCCAAGCCGGCCGACGAGCTTCTCCTGCAGCAGCGGAAGCTGCAGCAAGACGAAACGACCGCCGAAGAATAAGCCAGGAGAGCGGCGAATGCGGGTCTCGCCGGGCGTCTTTGCCTTCGAGGCCCGCTTTCCGCCTTGACTCGAACATGCGATCTGCCGACGACGCTTTCCTGCGTCGACCGCGTCCGTGTGTCTCAGACCCACATCTGCCTGTTTCGTCATCGCGAAGGTGATCTCATCGGCACGGCCTGCCGACGATTGCGATATTCGAGTGCGGCGCACCCCCAGACGATGCCGAGAAGCAAATAGAAATGCCGCCAGTGATCGGTATCGATGACGTTGCCTATGCCCACATGGCCGATAAGCGTCACCCAAGCGATCATCAGATAGGGCTGCCAAGGCCGGTCGAGCAGAAGAAGTCGAAACCCGAGCGTGAGCGTCCACGCGATCAGCGTAATATAAGCGACGAAGCCGATCCAGCCGTAGGACGTCAGGCTTTTCAGCCAGACATTGTGCTCGTCCTCCAAGAAGATCGCGCCGAACATCAGCGGGCCGATGCCGAGCGGCCTCTCCATCGACATCATAAAGCCGATCCGGTGCCGGTCGAAACGCCCGAGGTGGCCGCCGTCGTAATCCTGAACGAGTTGGGAGCGGCTTGAAAAGAGCGTTGCCACCTGTTCCGATTGCAGGGCGGCGACAAGGGCCGCCATGACGAAAAGGGCGCCGCAGAGTGCGAGCACGAGAATTCTCAGCCGGAATAGTCCGCTGCGCTCCTTGAGGAGCATGACGAAGACCAGCGCGACCACGCAGAAGAGATTGAGCGCCCAGGCCGCGCGGGAGAAGGAGAGGAACACCCCCAGCGTGAGGGCGAGCAGGCCGGCGATTTTGAGCGGAGCACGCCGGATCGGTTCCGTCAGCAGGCCGTGTACCAGATAGAGCACCGGCGCGGCGAGAAACGGCCCGAAGACGTTCGGGTCCTGGAAGGCACCCTTGGCGCGGTCGTAGAGGGTGAAGTTTGCGGCTCCCGGGATTGCGCCGAAATAGCCGAGAATGCCGAGAAGGGCGGTGAGCACGGCAGCCGAGACCCAGGCATTGAAGATCAACCGCAGTCGCTGGTGATGGTCTTCGATGATCGCAGCGAAGAAGACGGCGGTCAGTGCCAGGAAGCCGGAGACCGCCATGTACATCGGTGCCGTGGCGAGTTCGGTCATCACCGTCAGCGACAGCATGCCGCCGACCATGAACAGTACGAGCAGGGCCAGGAGGGGAGCGACGCGGCGTGAAATCCTCAGCCCGAAGAGCGACCAGAGACCGATGAGGCCCGCCATGAAGACCTCGTAGGGCGCCGGCTCCGCGATGACGAAGCCCGAGAGGAAAACGCCGATCGTCACCAGGCCGGAGCCGATGATCGAAACCGCGGCGAGCTGGGGCCGGATGACGGCCGGCTGGGAGGTGGTGGCGATCAATACGCGTTTTCCGTATTGAGCAGCCGGAAAGGCGTCAGGAACAGGATCTTCAGGTCCAGAAGCAGCGACCAGTTCTCGATGTAGTAGAGGTCAAAGGCGGTGCGGAAACGGATCTTCTCGTCGTTGTCGATTTCTCCCCGCCAGCCGTTGATCTGCGCCCAGCCGGTGACGCCAGGTTTGACCCGGTGGCGGGCGAAATAGCCTTCCACCACATCCGAATAGGTGCGGTTGTGCGTTTGCGCGAGAACGGCATGCGGGCGCGGCCCAACAAGCGAGAGCTCGCCCTTCAGCACGTTCACGAGCTGCGGCAGCTCGTCGATCGAGGATTTGCGCAGGAAGCGGCCGACGGGGGTGACGCGGGGGTCCCCCTTGGAAACCGCGTTGCGGGCGCTCGGATCGCTCAAATGGGTGTACATCGAGCGGAACTTGTAGACCTCGATGATCTCGTTGTTGAAACCGTGGCGGTGCTGCTTGAAGATGATCGGCCCAGGCGACGTGAGCTTGACCGCGAGCGCGGCGACCAGCATCACCGGCCAAAGCAGGGCGAGCGCCACGATGCTGAAGAAGACGTCGAAGCACCGCTTAGCGACGGAATCCCAATCGGCAATCGGCTTGTCGAAAATGTCGAGCATCGGCACCTCGCCGACATGCGAGTAGCTGCGCGGGCGGAAGCGCAGATTGTTGGCATGGGCGGCGAGACGGATGTCGACCGGCAGCACCCAGAGTTTCCTTAAGAGTTCGAGAATGCGCTTCTCCGCCGTCAGCGGCAGCGAGAAGATCAGCATGTCGATGCGGGCGAGCCGGGCGAATTCGACGAGTTCGTCGACGGTTCCGAGTTTCGGATAGCCGGCGATCACATGCGGCGAGCGCCGCTCGTCGCGGTCGTCGAAGATCCCGCAGATGCGGATGTCGTTATCCGGCTGGTGCTCGATCGTGCGGATCAGGTCTCGTGCCGGGGCACCGCCGCCGACGATCACCGCGCGGCGCTCCATCGTGCCGTTGCGCGACCAATGCCGGATCGAATAGGCGATGAAGGCGCGTTCGGCGACCAGGAAGAGCGCGCCGGCGACGAACCAGCCGCCGACCCAGACGCGCGAATAGAGATGGCCCCACTTCAGAAAGAACAGGACGAGCGCGATGGTGCCGAATGTCGCAGTCCAGGCGGCCAGGATGCGCGGCGTCATCCGGAGCCAGGCCCTGAGCGCCGGCACCTGATAGGTATCGGCGATCTGCATGGCGATCACGGCAAGCGCCGAACCGAAGGCGAGAATGGCGAGGTAGACCGGCAGGTCCTGGAGCGGAGGGCGGACATATTGCGTATTGATGGCATAGCCGATCGCGAACAGCGCGCAGAGGTCGAGCAGCCGGATGAGACCGGTGATCATCGACGGGGAATAGGTATCGGCCCGGAACTGGAGTGCGATCTGGCGCGCCAGCGGATTGAGCGGCGTAGGGTCGCCGGCCTTTTTCCCGTCGGCGGTCGTTCGGATCTCGGAGACCTTCTTGCGAAGCGCCTCGGTATCGAAGGTCTCGGGCCTGTCAAACTTGTTCATGGTGGCTTTCCGGCGCTGTCCGCTACGCCCGGATAGCAGAAAGCCACTAAGAAACGCTTACGTTGTGCGAAGTCGCGCCTCGGCGAAGATCGACTCCTCGGTAAGTTCACCGTAGAGTTGCATCACGCGCCTGGTCATCACCGCAGCCGAGAAGCGCGACTTGAAGCCCTCCGGATCGGGCATCGTGCGGACTGCCCAGTCCTGGTCGACGGCGGCCGCCGCCATGACTTCGGCGAACGCCCTTGCATCTGCCGGCTGGACGAGCGCTCCGCTGTCGGCGCCCAGCACTTCCGGCATGCCGCCCACCCGGGACGCGATGACCGGTTTTCGGGCGGCGAGCGCTTCGAGAAGGATATAGGGCATCGACTCCGCGCGAGAGGGGATGACGACTGTCCGGGCAAGCGCGAAGGCCGCGCGCGCCTTCATTGCCGGGCGCATCCTGACGCGATCGCCAAGCGCCATGCGCGCTATCATTTCTTCATACCGGGATTGCTGCGGACCATCGCCGATCATCAGGCCCGAAAGCGGCCGCCCGGCAAGTTCTTCGGCCTTGGCGAAGCTCTCGATAAAGAGATCCGGCCCCTTCAGATCCCGCATCATGCCGATATAAAGAAAATCGACCGCCCCGGGACTTTCGGCGATCGGCGCGAACTCCGTGTCTCCGATGCCGTTATAGATCAGTTCGTTGCGCCCCGCGGGCCGGCCAACCTTGGCGAAATAGGTCTGCCGCTCGAAATCGCAGACGAAGACGAGCGCGTCGGTGAGACGCTCCTGGAGGCGCTCCATCCGGAAGATGGCGCCGCCGGCGAGCGACTTCCGTTCATAATGGAGGCTGCCCCCGTGGGGCGAATAGAGGCGGGCTACGCGATACTTATTGACCCGCAGCGCTGAACCGATGATGCGTGCGAGCACGCCGCCCTTGGCGCCATGCCCGTGCAACACATCCGGTTGCAAGCTTCTGATCTGCTTGTAGCTGCGCCAGAGCGCGGCAAAATCCGAAGGCCCGATCGTCCGATGGATCGGCGTGCGGACGACACCGAGCGCCAGGAAGGGGCGGATCTCGTCGAAGAGGGCATCCTCGTAGGCGCCGCCCGTGGTGCTATCGCAGAGAATTCCCACCTGATGGCCCGCTGCCGCATGCGCCTCGGCAAGATCGCGAACGTGGCGGAAGATGCCGCCGATCGGCGATCTGAAGCAATGGAGAATGCGCAGGGGCCGCTCGTTCGACATGGCGTCAGAACAGCCGTTCGCGAACATAGATCGTGTCGCCCGCAAGCACCGGATCGGTGATCGGCACGCGACCCGTTATGATACGGCCGTTGACCTTGCGGGTGATGTCGGCATTCGCCTGGTTTGCGCGGGGGGTGAAGCCGCCGGCAACCGCGATCGCGTTCTGCACGGTCATTCCGGGAACGTAGCTGTACTGGCCGGATTGGCCCACTTCGCCCATGATGAAGACGGAACGGTAGCGATCGACCTCGATGGTCACGTCCGGGTCGCGCAGAAAGCCCTCGCGGAGCTTCGCCGCGATCATCCCTTCGAGTTCCGGAAGCGTATGGCCGCGCGACGGCACTGCGCCGATCAACGGGAAGGCGACGTAGCCCGCCTGGTCGACAGTGTAGGTCCCGCTGAGGCCCGGCTGTTCGAATACGGTGACGCGAAGGCGATCGCCGCTGTCCAGCCGGTAGGGTTGGATAGTCGCCTCGCTGAAGGCCTTGGGAGCCGGCTGATAGCTCGTGCAACCGCTGGCCAGCGCCGACAATATTGCCACGGCGAAAGCGCGTGCTGCCTTTGTGCCTGCGATCGACATGCGGGTTCTCGTTGGCTCCGGAAATGAATACCTCTCGGTGATGTTATCGATCCGTTAGGGTTAATAGCCGGTAAACTCCGGTAGAATTCCGATCCGGCGGCGATCCGCACCCTTCCGCGGCACCGGCATCCGACGGTTGTGCCTGCAATTAACACTTGCGTTACCATGTTCCTTTACCTTCCGGCTGAATGCGGAAGCTATTGGGGTTGCGGCATGTCGGACGTCGGCGGTCAGCAGGATGTGGATATCGATCTGGGCAGGCTCGTTCGCGCCATCTGGCAGCGTCGCACCCGTGTCTTGCTTGCGACGGTCGGGGCCACGGTGCTTGCCTTCGGCGCGGCGAAGATGATCGCGCCCGGCTATGAAAGCGAAACGCGTGTCCTGATCGAATCGCGCGAGCCGGAGTTCAGCGGTCCCAATCAGGCGTCTCAGACGAGTTCGGACCGAATTTTCGACGAGTCCGGCATCGCCAGCCAGGTGCAGGTGCTGCGCTCCGCCGACCTCATCAAGCAGGTCGCCCGCAACATGAAGCTGCACGAGCTGGAGGAATTCGATCCGTCGGCGCATCCCTCGGCCGTTTCCGATCTCCTGGTCATGCTGGGGCTCAAGAAGAACCCGCTCGAACTGCCGCCGGAAGAGCGGATCCTCAAAGAGTTCAATACCAAGTTGCAAGTCTACCAGGTCGAGAAGTCACGCGTGATCGCCATTGCCTTCACGTCGAAGGATCCGAAACTCGCCGCTGCCATTCCGAACGAGATGGCCAAGGTCTATCTCTCGCTGCAGAGCGGTGCGAAGCTCGACTCCAACTCGGAAGCCAGCCGCTGGCTGGAGCCGGAGATCGCCAATCTAAGGGAAAAGGTTCGCGAGGCGGAGGCCAAGGTCGCCGCCTATCGCGCCGAATCCGGTTTGCTCCCGACCGGCGAAACGGAGAACTTCGCGACTAGGCAGCTCACCGATATTTCGACCGAGCTGGCGCGGGTCCGGGGCGAAAGGGCGAATGCGGCGGCACGCGCCGAAGGCGTGCGCGCAGCGCTTGCCGATGGCCGCCCGGTCGAAACGCTGACCGATATCGTCGGCTCACCGATGATCCAGCGGCTGAAGGAGAGCCAGGCCACTCTGCAGGCGCAGATCGCCGATCTATCGACCTCGCTGCTCGACGGGCATCCTCGGCTGAAGGGGCTGAAGTCACAGCTCGAAGGTATTCGGGAGCAGATACGTTCGGAAACGCGAAAGATTCTCTCCAGTCTCGAGAACGAGGCGAAGGTCGGGCAGCTTCGCGAACAGCAATTGCTGCAGCAGTTGAACGCGCTGAAGGCGCAATCGGCGCAGGCGGGCGAGGAAGAGGTGGGGCTTCGTGCGCTGGAGCGCGAGGCGGCGGCCCAACGCCAGCTCCTGGAGACCTATCTGGCCCGCTACCGCGAAGCGACATCGCGAACCGTCGCGAATGCGACGCCGGCGGACGCGCGGGTGATTTCCAATGCCGTGGTGCCGACGTTGGCGAGCTTTCCCAAGGTGGTGCCGATCACGATCGTCGCCGCGCTTGCGAGTTTCCTGATCAGCTGCGTCGTCATCATGCTCGGCGAACTCTTCAGCGGCAGGGCGCTGAGGCCGGTCTCCGGTTCCGGAAGGATGCCCGAAACTGCTGGTACGACTGTCCCGGACGAGGTGCCGGCAACCGTTGCCGTGCCGGAAGACGAGCGGGCACGAGAGGAGCAGGAGCCGAGCATCGCAGCAGAGCACGACTTCTCGATCGAGTCCGTGGCCGGACATCTGCTCGACAACGCCGTCCGGGTCGCCGTTTCGGTCTCGCCCGGAGGGGATGAAGGATCGACGGCAACGGTGATGCTGGCGCGTCTGCTTGCCGAAGAGGAACACAAGGTCGTGCTCATCGACCTTTCAGGATCGGCCTGCCCGACGCGGCTGATGGCCCAGGCGCTGCATCTGCCCGGCATTACGAACCTCCTGTCCGGCGAGGTTGCCTTCACCGAGACGATCCATGCGGACAGGTCTTCCGAGGCGCACATCATCCCGCAGGGCGACGCAGATCCCCACACGGCGATGCGCGGCATCGAGCGTCTGCAGATGATCATCGACGCGCTGACAAGCGCCTATGATCTTGTGCTGGTCGAATGCGGTGCCGCGGACGCGGCTTCCGTCGCCAAGGTGGCGCGGCGCGAGGAGGTCGAGATTATCGTTTCGGCGCCGTCGGTCAGCGAGGACGGGATCATCGAAGCACTGACAAGCTTCGGGGAGGCCGGCTACCGCGACATCCTGCTGATGACCGGTGGCGGCGAAAGCGGTCCCGAGCTTCGCGACCGCCGCGCGGCGTGAGGTGCTTCAATCGGCTGCGATTTCCGTGGTGGTCCGCAGCCGGCGCCGCTGTCGCTGGACGAGGGCATAAAGGGCTTTGTTTGCCTTGATGGCGCGTTTGGCGCGGACCGCGGCGCGGTGCAGGCCGGCTGCCGCATGTCCACGCAGCGTCAGCGGCAGGGTGATGTCCCGCAAGACGGTCTCAATCGTACACCACGATCGCTTATAGGGCTGGTCGCCGATGCCGAAGTCGAAGAGTACGACGCCTTCGCCGCAAAGACGCTCGATCACCCGGTAAAAGAGCAACTCGCCCGGGCTGCTGTCGGCGGCGATCGTGTCATCTATCGAGCCGAACTGGCAGATGACATGGTCGCCCTTGCGCGACAGGCCGGTCACGGCGATGATCCGCCCCTCGTGCTCGCCCTTGAGACGGATCGCGTTGAGTTCGAGCAGCCTGTCGCCGGCGCGATGGCGATCGATCAGCAGGCGAAAGAAGGCGCGCGTCTCCGGCTCGTCGAAGACGTCGGGTAAGCCTTGGGCCTCCAGCCGCGCGGCCTTCTGCCGGAAGAACGTCTCCAGCAGCGCCTGCGCCTCCGCCGCCTCACGGGCAACCACATAGTCATAGCCACCGATTTCGGCGAGACGCCTTTCGGAGAGACGCATCTTCTTGCGCCGGCGTTTTGCATTGAGCTGGGCGAGCGTCCGCTCCATGTCGCCGGCAAGCCCGAGCTGGAAAGAGGCGTTCGGATTGGCGATCCCGGGCAGGGCGGCGAGGGGGTGGGGCAGGCCGCGCCAAACTGCCGGCGTCCTTTCGAAGGCAACGACATCCGCATGCGCGCGCAGCGCCTGGCGGACTCCTTCGCTCAGCGAGCGGACGAGGTCGTCCCGTGGCACGCGCTCGATCTCGGCAGCAAACAAGCCGGTGTTGAGATTGCTGTGCCCGGTCGCGATCAGTCGCGCGGTCCGGAAGAATTGGCCCCGTTCGACCTCGAACGGCAGGAGGAAAAGCAGTTGCTCGGCAATGGCGCCGCGCACGACCAGCAATTGGCTGTCATGCGCTCTCTTCCAGGCGGCACACCAGTCGAAGCTTTGATGCAGGGAGTTGAGATTGTTGGCGTCGAGCGCACGCCAGTCCGCCTCCAGTTCCGCCATATCGCGATGCACGGAAAGCGTGACCCGGTCGGCGTAAGGATTATGGGCAGCCGGGCGCATCGAAAGGTCGCGCCAGGATTGCCCCTCTGGCGCGGCAAGGGTGAAATTGAAATTGGCCATCTCTCGGATCATCCGGCATACGTCGCGTATCGATAAGACGGCAAAAATTGCTACATCCTCTTTAAATCCGCCGCTGCCTACCCTGCGATCGGCAAATGCGGTTAGCAAAGCGTGAAGCGACTGGTTTGTCTGCGGCTTGGAAATCGCCGCCGCGGCGTTACATCTCGCGGCCGATACGACGTCATGAAGAAACAACTGCGGAACTGCTGATGATGCCGAGCCATGCCCTGCCGGACCCCGGCGCCAAGTTTCCGGTCGCGGAATTTCCGCGGATAGGATTTCTTAGGAACCTGGTGCGGTCGCCGTTGATCGAAGCCGGCGAGTACAGCTACTACGACGATCCCGAGGGCCCCGAATGTTTCGAGGAGAAGTGCGTCCTCTACCACTATGACTTCGTCGGGGATCGGCTGGTTATCGGGCGGTTTTGCGCGTTGGCGACCGCTGTCCAGTTCATCACGAACGGCGCCAACCACGCGCTGTCCGGCTTTTCGACCTTCCCTTTCGGCATTTTCCCCGGTGCCTGGCGCGAGGGCTTCGATCCGTCCGCCTATGGCACGGGCCATCGCGGCGACACGATCGTCGGCAACGATGTCTGGCTCGGCAGGGAGGCGACGGTTCTGCCGGGCGTTACCATCGGCGACGGCGCGATCGTGGCGGCGAAATCCGTTGTGAGCAAGGACGTTCCTCCCTACGCGATCGTCGCGGGCAACCCGGCAAGGGTCGTCAGGATGCGGTTCCCGGCTGAGATCGTCGAGCGCTTGCAGGCGGTGGCCTGGTGGAACTGGCCGGCCGACAAGGTGACGCGCAACATCGCGGCGATCACCGGCGCGGACATTGGGGCGCTTGAAATCGCAGAGTAGCCTCAGTCCAGAAATCCGGTCGCCAGCGCGGCTGCCCAGTCGGCTCGGCCGCGTTCGGCGGCGAGGCGCGACATTGCCCTGTGGTCGTAGGGCAGGCAGCGGAAGCTGACAGTCCAACCGTCAGAAGTGCATTCGACGATAGCGTAGCGCGCGTCCGGCGCGCCGGTTTCCACGTTGTGCGCCACGGGTTGATCGTCATCGTAACCCGGGCAGCCGACGCTGCCGGGATTGACGAGGAGGCGCCCGTCCGCCAGCCGCACGGCGCGCGGAATATGCGTGTGTCCGCAGAGGATCACCGGGTAGTCGACACCATCGGCCAAACGCTCGATCGCCTTTCGCGCAGCCATGTGGACGACGCCATCGGCTGTCAGCGCCTCCATCCAGTAGGTCTCGTCACTCGTGGGCGTGCCGTGGCAGAGGAAGAACGTATCGCGATGGACGAGCGTTTCCGGGAGCGCAGCCAGCCATTCCTTGTGGCGCGGTTCGAGTTCGTCACAGGCCGCGCGATCGGAAGGCCCCATTTTGGCCGGCTCCAGCGTCAGCAGGTAACGATCGTGATTGCCGCGGATCGCCGGCATTCCGCGGTCGATCAGGAGGTCCGCCGTGCGGGCGGCATTGAGCGGTCCGCTCAGGTGGTCACCCAAATTGACGATGTCGTCGATCCCCTGGGCGTCGATGTCCGCCAGCACCGCCTCAAGTGCCAGGTCGTTGCCGTGAATGTCGGAGATGACGGCGATCTTCATGGGTGCACCTCAGCCGGTCAGCGATTGTTTGCCGGTTTTTCCATCCACTTGATGATCAGCATCGCCGGAAGGATCCACAGGAGCCCGGTGAAGAAGAAATAGAGAAGATGCACCCACCAGGGCGACGCGCCGAGTAGCAGGGAGGCAAAGGTGACTGCCGCCAGCGCATAGACGATGACAAGAATGATGATGAGGACGGTGCCGATGAGTTTTCTGAGGCGTAGGGGCATTGGATGTCTTTCGGATGGCGGCAGCCGCGCCGGATCGGGAGAATTGCTTGCGGCTCCCTGCATCCCGCTTCAACCTGGAACTGGCCGCGACGGCATGCCGCAAAGGCTTCGGCCTTGTTTTGCACGCCGCTCTGGTGCAAATCAACGGCTTTCGAACGCTTGGCGGCAACCCGTCCCTACAAGGTTGTCGCCGACAAACGAGGAAGACGTCATGGCGCATGCCGAACTGGCAACGGAACAGACGCTGCGGCGCGAGATCGACAGAGCCGAGCGCAATCGCCGGCAGATCCGCGGTTGGCTCGCGGTCGTCCTGTTCGCCCTGTTCGCCCTGGTGATTGTCGGCGGTGCGACGCGCCTGACGGAGTCCGGCCTGTCGATCACTGAGTGGAAGCCGATCCATGGCGTCGTTCCGCCTCTGTCCGCGGAGGAATGGGAGGAGGAGTTCCGCCTTTACCAGCGCATTCCACAATATGAGCAGATGAACAAGGGAATGACCGTCGAGGAGTTCAAGACGATCTTCTGGTGGGAATGGGCGCACCGGCTGCTCGCGCGCGGGATCGGCGTGGTCTTCGCCCTGCCGCTTCTGTTCTTCTGGCTGACCCGGCGGATCGAGCCGCGATTGCGGCTGCCGCTCCTCGGCATTCTGGCGCTCGGGGGCTTTCAGGGCTTCATCGGCTGGTGGATGGTCTCCTCCGGTCTCGTCGAGCGCACGGAGGTCAGCCAGTACCGCCTTGCCACGCATCTGGTGATCGCCTGTCTGATCTTTGCTGCCTGCATGTGGATCTATCGCGGGCTTTCGCCGCATTCCGGCGATGCGGCGCCGACGCAAAGGTCGCGAATGATGGCCGCCATCATCGCAGTGATCAGCCTCTTCCAGATCTATCTGGGCGCGCTCGTCGCCGGTCTCGACGCCGGCCTGAGCTACAATACCTGGCCGCTGATGGATGGCGCCCTCGTACCGGGGGATCTCTTCGTGCAGCAGCCCGCCTGGATCAACCTTTTCGAGAATCCGAAGACCGTGCAGTTCCTGCACCGCGCCGGCGCCTACCTGCTGTTTGCGCTGGTGCTCGTGCACATGGTCGCCTCCCTTCGAGCCGCGCCGGGCACGACGCATGCACGCCGTTCAGTGCTCCTCCTTGCATTGATAGCCATCCAGGCCGCGATCGGTATCACGACGCTCGTTCTGCAGGTGCCGATCGGCTGGGGCGTGCTTCACCAGGCAGGCGCGCTTGTCGTGCTCGGCTTCGCGATCGCCCATTGGCGCGGCTTCGTCGGCGAATATCTGAGACCGACGGCGATCGAAATCCGCAACTGATCCGCGGCTCGAAAGGCGCAAAGAAAAACCCCGGCAGCGATGACTGCCGGGGTTTTGTTTCCTGAGCCTTTGTCAGGCAGACAGCATCAGGTCCATGTTCTGGACGGCCGCGCCCGAGGCGCCCTTGCCGAGATTGTCGAGCAGGGCGACGAGGTTCACATGGGCACCGCCGCTGGTTCCGAATACGAAGAGCTTCATCGTGTCCTTGCCGGCGAGCTCGGTGGCGTCGATCCTGGCAAGCTTTGCGCTGTCGGCAAGCGGAACCACTTCGACGATCGACTGGCCGGCATAGTGCGCGGCGAGCGCGGCATGGATGCTTTCGAGCGTCGTTCCGGCGGCGAGGTCGTCGAGATAAAGCGGCACCTGGACGATCATGCCCTGCGGGAACTTGCCGACCGAGGGTGAGAAGACCGGCGCGCGCTCGAGCAGACCGTGCATCTTCATTTCCGGCACATGCTTGTGCTTGAGCGGGAGGCCGTAGAGGAAGTGCGGGGCGCTGATGCGGTCGGCGTGGTTCTCGTCCTCGATCTGCGCGATCATCTGTTTGCCGCCGCCGGTATAGCCGGAGACGGCGTTGACGGTGACCGGGTAGCCGTCCGGCAGGACGCCCGCCTGGCGCAGCGGCCGGATCAGGCCGATGGCGCCGGTCGGATAGCAGCCGGGATTTGAGACGTGCCGCGCGTCGCGAATTTTGGCGGGCTGTGCCTTGTCCATCTCGGCAAAGCCATAGGCCCAGTCGGGCGCGACGCGGTGCGCTGTCGATGTGTCGATGATCCGCACCCGATTGTTGCCGGCGACCATGGCGACCGCTTCGCGCGAAGCGTCGTCCGGCAGGCAGAGGATGGCAATGTCGGCGCTGTTCAGAAGGTCTTCACGCATCGCCGCGTTACGGCGTTCCGCTTCCGGGATCGACAGGAGCTCGAGATCGGAACGACCGGCCATGCGGGTCCGGATCTGCAGGCCCGTCGTGCCGTGTTCGCCATCGATGAAGATCTTCGGTTTCATGATTTTCCTGCTCCTGCAGATGGTTACCGGGGTTTCCGGATTCAATCTGGCATAGAATTGAATCAGTTTCTTGAGCGGCGGCGATCAGCCGCGCCGTTCCGCCAGCCATTCGGCTCGAAGGCCCAGCATATACATGGCGATGGTCGAGCCAGCAATGGCGGTCAGGTCGGCATGGTCATAGGCGGGCGCCACCTCGACGACGTCGCTGCCGGCGATATGCAATGCTCCCAGCTTGCGCAGCACCGAGAGGATCTTGGCGCTGGACGGACCGCCCGCAACCGGCGTGCCGGTGCCCGGAGCATAAGCCGGGTCGAGGCAATCGATATCGAAGGTCAGGTAGGCCGAATGGCTGCCGACATGCCGGACGATCGTGTCGGCGACCTCTTCGGCGCGCATCTCCTCGACCTCGTAGCCGTGCACGATGCGGATGCCGCAGTCGTCCGGCGCATGCGTGCGGATGCCGATCTGGATCGACCGCTCGACGTCGATCAGCCCCTCGCGCGCGGCCCGACCGACAAAGGAGCCGTGGTCGATACGGCCCTTTTCATCCGGCCAGGTATCCTGATGCGCGTCGAATTGCACGAGCGCGAGGGGGCCGTGGAGCGCTGCGTGCGCCTTGAGGATCGGATAGGTGACGAAATGGTCGCCGCCAAGCGTCAGCAGATAGGCGCCCGACCTCAGGATCTTCGCCGCCTCGCGCTCGATCGTGGCTGGGGTCTTCGCATGGTTGCCATAGTCGAGCAGGCAGTCGCCATAGTCGATCGTCGCCATGTCGGCGAAGAGATCGCGCTGGAACGGGTATTGGGGATCGTTGTCGAAGATCGCCGACGCCCGGCGGATCGCCTGCGGACCGAAACGCGCGCCGGGGCGATTCGAGGTGGCGGCGTCGAAAGGAATGCCCCAGACGACGGCATCCACGTCTTGCAGCCGCTTCGAATATTTGCGCCGCATGAAGGAAAGCACGCCGGCATGGGTCGGGTCCGTGGCGGCACCGTGCAGCGAACCGGCGGTAATCGCGTGATCGATGGATTTCGGAGCCATCTTCAACCCTATGTCTTGCTGAAGCCATAGGCGCGCTCGACCCGCGCCACGCGCACCTCATAGTGGCTGTACCATTCGGCACGGCCGCGCTTTTGCGCGGCGAGATGATCGACGTTTCTTTTCCAGGCTCGGATGGAATCTTCATCGCGCCAGAAGACATTGGTGATCCCGAAGCCGTCATTGCCGCGGGCGCTCTCTAGGCCGAGAAAGCCGGGCTGCTCCCGCGCCAGTTTCTCCATCGCGTCGGCCATGTCTCCATAGCCGTTGTCGCCGTCGGTTCGGGCGGAAGAGAAGCAGACGACGTAGTAGGGCGGGGCAGGCAATTTGGCGAAGGGCATCCGACGCTCCCGTGACCGATCCGCAAAAGAAAAGGCGGAGCTGAAAGCCCCGCCTTTCGATCTCGTAATCCGTGAGCGCGATTAGCGCTTGGAGAACTGGAACGAACGGCGTGCCTTCGCACGGCCGTACTTCTTGCGCTCGACGACGCGGCTGTCGCGGGTGAGGAAACCGCCGCGCTTCAGAACGGAGCGCAGGCCCGGTTCGAAGTAGGTCAGCGCCTTGGCGATGCCGTGACGAACGGCACCGGCCTGGCCGGAGAGGCCGCCGCCGGCAACGGTCGCGTCGACGTCGAACTGGCCGTCACGGGCAGCGGCGACGATCGGCTGCTGCAGGATCATCTGCAGGACCGGGCGGGCGAAGTAGGCCGAGAACGGCTTGCCGTTGACGGTGATCTTGCCGGAGCCGGCCTTAACCCAAACGCGGGCGACGGCGTCCTTGCGCTTGCCGGTCGCGTAGGAGCGGCCCTGCGCGTCGACCTTCTTGACGTGAACCGGAGCGGCCGGTTCCGCGGTCGTGGCAATATCCTTGAGAGCGGAAAGGTCAGCCATTATCAGGCGCTCCTTGTGTTCTTGCTGTTCAGCTTGGCGACGTCGAGGACGGTCGGCTGCTGTGCTTCATGCGGGTGGTTCGTACCGGCGTAGACACGCAGGTTCTTCATCTGGCGACGGCCGAGCGGACCACGCGGAACCATGCGCTCGACGGCCTTCTCGATGACGCGCTCCGGGAAGCGGCCCTCGATGATCTGGCGAGCGGTGCGCTCCTTGATGCCGCCGGGATAGCCGGTGTGCCAGTAGTACTTCTTGTCGGTGTACTTCTTGCCGGTGAGAACGGCCTTCTCGGCGTTGATGACGATGACGTTGTCGCCGTCGTCGACGTGCGGCGTGAAGGTGGCCTTATGCTTGCCGCGCAGGCGGTTTGCGATGATGGAAGCGAGGCGACCGACAACGAGGCCTTCGGCGTCGATGAGGATCCACTTCTTCTCCACCTCTGCAGGCTTCTGAACGAAGGTTGCCATATCTAAACTCTTTCGTTGGACCCGGAAGCGAGCCGGGCGTTTCTTGTTGCTTGCTTTGGCTCTGAGGAGGCCAAAAAAGAAGGCGGCCCAAAATGGACCGCGATCTGGGGGCAGCTTATACGCAAGCGCAAAAGTTAGGTCAAGTGCCATGTTCCTGAGATTCTAAAAGATTTCTATGTAAAATCAAATCCTTAGAACTATGGTTCTATAATACCACATCTCAGCGAGGCGGAATCGAATACGTCGCGGTGGCATGCGCCACCAGATCGTCGCCGCCAACGGGCGCAATTGAGGCATCGAGGACCGCAAGCCGCTTGCCTAGCTTCAGGATCCGGCAGGTGCATTCGAGCGGCTCGGGCTCAGGCTTGCGCAGGAAGTTGATGTTGAGGTTCGTGGTGACCGCGAGCGCGACCGGACCGATATGCGCGATCAGTGCTATATAGGCCGAGACGTCGGCAAGCGCGAACAGCGTCGGCCCGGAAACGGTGCCGCCCGGGCGGATGTGGCGCTCGTTCGGGTCAAGCCGCATCGTCGCAAAACCGGGGCCGGTCGCCGTCACGGCGAAGACCTTGCCGTCCGTATGGACCTGCGGAAAATCCGTGTCGAGGAAGCGATTGAGCTCCTCGACGGTCATGATCGGCTGCAAGCTCATGCGCATCCCTCCATTGCTTACACCCGTTACAGGACGTCCGAGCCCGCCGCGCAAGCCGGAAAATGGTCTTAGCCGGAGATGCTGCCCCGGGGTTGAAAGAGCGGTAGCGGCGGCGTACCACGGGCCGACCTACGGCGAACGGGAGAAGACCATGGCGGATGTCGTTGCATTCAAGAAGGAAGAGCCGAACGGGCCTTTGCTGCGAGAGACGAACGGTCCGGTCTTGCGCTTGACGCTCAACAACCCTCCGGCCAACGCACTGTCGATTGCGCTGATGCAGGCGCTTGCGGCCGAACTCGACGCCGCTGCCGGCGCCAAGGAGATCAAGGTCGTCGTCATCGCGGCCACGGGTAAGGTCTTTTCCGCCGGCCACGACCTGAAGGAAATGACGCTGCATCGCGCCGATGAGGATGGCGGCAGGGCCTTCTTCGAGAGTGCCGTTCGGTTGGCGGCCGACATCATGCTGAAGATCACGAAGCTGCCGCAGGCGGTCATCGCCGAGATTGACGGTCTCGCCACCGCGGCCGGCTGCCAGTTGGTCGCGAGTTGCGATCTCGCCATCTGCACCGACAGCTCGACCTTCTGCACGCCGGGCGTGAATATCGGTCTCTTCTGTTCGACTCCGATGGTCGCCCTGTCGCGCGCGGCCCATCGCAAGCAGGCGATGGAAATGCTGCTGACGGGCGAAACGATCGACGCCTCGACCGCGAAGGACTTCGGCCTCGTCAACCGGATCGTGCCGCAGCAATATCTGCGTCAGGTGGTCGACAAGTATGCCTCCGTCATCGCCTCGAAGTCGCCGCAGGCACTGAGGATCGGCAAAGAGGCCTTCTACCGCCAGGCAGAGATGCCGCTCGCCGACGCCTATGACTATGCGGTCGGCGTGATGGTCGAGAACATGCTGGCACGCGATGCGCAGGAAGGGATCGGCGCGTTTATCGGCAAACGCATGCCGGAGTGGAAGGAAGACTAGGCAAGTCTTAGGAGCAAGGCACCAAGGGCAATGACGCCGGCGGCGGCTATGCGCCAGACGCTGACGCGCTCCTTGAGGAAGACGACGGAAATCACCACCGCAAAAAGGATCGCCGTTTCGCGAAGCGCCGCGACGGTCGCGACGGGCGCCCTGGTCATGGCCCAGAGCGCCAGTCCGTAGGCGCCGATCGAGCCCGCTCCGCCGATGAGGCCGCGCCACCAGTGGTGCCGGACGTGGCGGAGCACGGGCTTGACGCCGCGGCTGGCGAAGGCCCAAGCAAAGAGCAGGACGGGCGGCAGCAGCGCCATCCACAGCGTGTAGGAAATGGCATTGCCGGAGACCCGCGCGCCGATACCGTCGACGAAAGTGTAGCTGGCGATCACGCAGGCATTTGAGAGCGCCAGCCCGATCGCCTGTTTGCCGCCCTTGCGCGATTCGAAGGCGAGCGTCAGCACGCCGGCCGAGATCGTCAGGATGCCGGCGAGCGCGCCGCCGGTAAGATGCTCGCCGACGACGATGCTGCTGGTGGCGGCGACGATGAGCGGCGCCACGCCGCGCATCAGCGGGTAGACGAGGCCGATGTCCCCGGCGCGGTAGGCGGCCGCCACGAGCTGGAAATAGGCGAACTGCAGCACTGCCGAAGCAAGGATATAGGGCCACGCTTCGGCGTCGGGCAGCGGCAGCAACGGCAGGAAAGGCAGCGCCACGACAGCGGCGCCAAGCGCGATCATGGCGGCATCCAGCGATTTTTCCGCGCCCGCCTTGACCAGCGCGTTCCAGATCGCGTGCAGCAGCGCCCCGAAGAGCACGAGCGCGATGACATCAAGCGGCAAGGTGAACCTCTACGGGCGACTTGGAGGGAATTCTCCGCGTTTGTCGCCTTGCTTCCCCCGAAATGCAACCGGATTTGGAGAACTGGCGTTGAGAGAGCGCTCACGGCTACGAAACGGTGCATAGGGCCGGATGCGAACGCAGCCTTGGTTGACTCGTTGCCGCGCCGCCCCAACTATCGCGCGGCAACGACAACAATACTTGGACGCAAGCATGAACCACGATGTCTACCCGGATCACTACCTCGCCGACATCCTGCGCGAGACCAGGACCATTGCTCTCGTTGGCGCGTCGCCGAAGCCGGAGCGACCGAGCCACCGCGTCATGGCCTTCCTCTTGCGCAAGGGATACCGCGTCATCCCGGTCAATCCGGGCCATGCGGGCCGGACGATCCTCGACCAGACCGTGGTGGCACGGCTCGCGGATATCGACGAGCCTGTAGACATGGTCGACGTCTTCCGCGCCGCCCACGCCTTGCCTGCACTGGTAGACGAAATTCTTTCGCTGCCGAATCTGCCCAAGGTCATTTGGGGCCAGTTGTCGGTCCGCGACGACAAGGCGGCCGCCAAGGCAGAGGCGGCGGGCATCAACGTGGTCATGGACCGGTGTCCGGCGATCGAATATCCGCGCCTGATCGGCTGACCCGCCAACCATGGAGTTAGGAATGATGAAGACCGGCCCCGGCTTCAGCACGCTCGCCGTCCATGCGGGAGCGCAGCCCGACCCCACGACCGGCGCGCGGGCGACGCCGATCTATCAGACGACGAGCTTCGTCTTCAATGACGCGGATCACGCGGCGGCGCTCTTCGGCCTGCAGCAATTCGGCAACATCTACACCCGCATCATGAACCCGACGCAGGCGGTGCTGGAGGAGCGCATCGCAGCGCTCGAGGGCGGCACGGCGGCGCTGGCCACCGCCTCCGGGCACGCGGCCCAGCTTCTCGTCTTCCATGCGATCATGAGTCCGGGCGACAATTTCGTCGCCGCAAGGCAGCTTTACGGCGGCTCCGTCAACCAGTTCGGCCAGGCCTTCAAGTCCTTCGACTGGCAGGTGCGCTGGGCCGATGGCGACGACCCCGAAAGCTTCGAGGCGCAGATCGACGAGAAGACCAAAGCGATCTTCATCGAAAGCCTTGCCAACCCCGGCGGCATCTTCGTCGATATTGCCGCGATTGCCGAAGTCGCGCGTCGGCACGGGTTGCCGCTGATCGTCGACAACACGATGGCGACGCCCTATCTGGTGCGGCCGCTGGAGCATGGGGCCGATATCGTCGTCCACTCGCTGACCAAGTTCATCGGCGGCCACGGCAACTCGATGGGCGGGATCATCGTCGATGGCGGCACGTTCGATTGGTCGAAATCCGGGAAATATCCGCTTCTCTCCGAGCCACGTCCGGAATATGGCGGGATCGTGCTGCACCAGACCTTCGGTAATTTTGCCCTTGCGATCGCCGCGCGTGTTCTGGGACTTCGGGATTTCGGTCCGGCGATCTCGCCTTTCAACGCCTTCCTGATCCAGACCGGCGTCGAGACATTGCCGCTGAGGATGCAGCGCCATTGCGACAATGCGCTCGCCGTCGCGGCGTGGCTGCAGCGGCAGGAAAAAGTCTCGTGGGTGCGCTATGCCGGGCTCGAGGACGACCCGAACCATCCGCTTCAGAAGCGCTATTCGCCGAAAGGGGCGGGCGCGGTCTTCACCTTCGGTCTCGCGGGCGGGTACGAGGCGGGAAAGCGCTTCGTCGAGAGCCTCGAGATGTTTTCGCATCTTGCCAATATCGGCGACACCCGTTCGCTGGTCATTCACCCCGCCTCGACGACCCATCGGCAGCTTACGCCCGAACAGCAGGTCGCGGCCGGGGCGGGTCCCGACGTCGTGCGGCTGTCGATCGGCATCGAGGATGTCGACGACATCATCGCCGACCTGGAGCAGGCGCTTGCAGCAATTTGACGAGATTCACCGCCGACTGAGGGTATGACATGAGCCACGACAATATCGTTAAGTTCGAACGACGGAAACCAAAGCAGGAGCAGAGGACTGCCAGCCCACTGCAGCGGAAAGCGCTTATCTGGATCGCGGTTATAGCCGCGTTGGTCCTGGTGTGGGCCTATTATCAGTTCATCTCGCCGCCGAGCCTGCCATGAGCGCAGGTGAACGAAGCATATTCCTGCATTTGAATTCAGAGTCGTAGGATCGGGCCGCGTCGTATGCGAGGAACTGCAATTTGAACCGGCGACGGACGCGCCGCTGCGACGGAGGGGGCTCATGAGTTACGTGCTGAAATTCGACCTTGCTTCGGTTGAGCCGGAAATCGGTGCCCCGGCGCCCGATCGGCTGATTTCGGGAAACCCGGAGTTCCGCACCTGGAATTTCGAGGAAGCGCCGGACGGGCTCTATGCCGGCATCTGGGAGGCGACACCCGGAAAGTGGCGTATCGTCTATGACGAATGGGAGTATTTCCACGTCCTCTCCGGCCATTCGGTCGTGACGGAGGACGGCGGCGGGCCGATGCACCTCAAGCCCGGCGACAGCCTAGTGCTGCGGCCGGGTTTTGCCGGAACCTGGGAGGTCGTCGAGACGACCCGCAAGGATTACGTGATCCGGCTTTGACGCGCGGCGGTTTTCGACCGCCTATCCGCCGGTCGCGGTATTCGCGCTGATGTCGTTGGTGGGATCGTCATTGCGGATGAGGCTGTCCGATCCGCCTTCGAGCTTGTTGTTGCGCACCACATTGTTCTGCGCGAAATCGCGATTGCTGGCGCTGCTGCCGAAGGGGTAGGCCGGGTCCGTGAAGCAATAGCTGCTGCTGCCGTTGCGGGAATTCAACCAGACCGCCGGCCGGGCGAGGAATGAGGACCGGTAGCGGAAGGTGTTGCCGACGATCTGATTGTGCTGCGGTTTTTGGTGCCGGATGACGCCGCCTTCGCCGCAGTTACGGTAAACGAATATGCCGCCATTGTCGGAGCGCTCGAAGATGTTGTTGGTGATCCGGTTGTTCGCCGAGCCGTCGATGGCGATCAATTCGCGCTTCTCCGTGGAGATCCCGAAGACGTTGTTGCTGATCGTGTTGTTGGCGGACTCCGCATCGAGATAGACGGCGACGGCCGTCGACCGGCCGTCGATCTGCGAGTTGACGAGAGCCGCGTTGGTGACGCCGGGCCCCACATAGAAGGGTATTCCATCCGGAGCGTCGAAGGCGATGTTTTCGAGCCGCACGTTCCTCGGAGCCGATGCCTGGGCGAAAGCCGTGTGGTCGGGGTTGCGCGATGATGCCTTCATGGTCCCGCCGTTGGCGTTCTCGCCGAGGCCGTAGACGCGGACGAAGCCTTTGATCCTGCAATTGCGGATCGTCACGTTCGACGGCGCATCCCAGGGGCCGGAGCCCGCTTTCCTGGAGCGAACGGCGACAGCGGTCTTCTCCTTGCGCGATTGACCTGCACTGACATCGAGCGTTCCGCCGCCGCAGTCGAGCACCGATCCGGACGCGGCACTTCCCTCGAAGACCAGTGGATGGGTGATGACATCGGCAGAGGTCAGCCGAAGGCTGCAGGCAAGTGTCACCGGATTGGTTCCGGGCGCCTTCAGCTTGGATTGAACCTCCGCGTCGCAGCCCGGCTTGGCATCGACAGTCTCGACTGGCGGAGGGGAGGGAAGTGTCGGCGGGTCGGCTGGCGTTGTGGGCGTGGTTGGCCGGCCCGTGTCAGGTTGCGCGACCAGGGGCGGATTCCTGAAAGCTGCGTCGGCAACTGTTGCCAGCTCGCTCTGGCAGCCGCTCAAGGCAAGGCTGAGGAGAACCAGGCTTGTGAACTTGATCGGCGACATCGGCAGGCTCCTGTGACGGTTCCGTTCAGAGCCGAATAGGGCCTTATGCTTAATCGACTCTGAACGAAGGTGTGCCTTTCCGGCTACCAGACGAGATCCAGCCGCTCCAGCCCGTGAAAGTGGAAGCTGTCCTTGACCGGCGGCTCGCGCTTGAGCCGCAGCCCGGGCAGGCGGCGGAACAGGATCGGCAGGGAAAGATTGAGTTCAAGCCGTGCGAGCGGCGCGCCGATGCAGAAGTGCAGGCCGGCGCCGAAGGAGACATTGGCGCCCTCGTTGCGGTCCGGCCTGAACGTGTCCGGGGCAGTGAACTTGCGCGGATCGACATTGGCCGCCCCGAGCATCAGGCCGATTTTGTCGCCTTTCCTGAGAGAGATGCCGTCTTCCAGTCCGATATCCGAGAGGGCGTAGCGCTGGAAGATATGGAGCGGCGCGGCGAAGCGCAGGCATTCTTCCACCGTTCGAGCCGTCGCTTCCTCGCTCGCAAACAGCGTGTCGGGAGAAAGGTCGAATTTCAGGATGGTGCTGACCGCATTGCCGATCTGGTGCACGGTCGCCTCGTGACCGGCGTTCAGAAGCAGCACCGTCGTCGAGATCAATTCGGCCTCCGAGAGGCGCTCGCCGTCCTTCTCCGAGCTGATCATATGGGTCAGCAGGTCGTCTGCCGGACTGACGCGCTTCTCCGCGATGATATCCTTCAGATATGCGGCAAATTCGGTGGAAGCCCGGTTGGCGTCGAGTTCGGTCTCGAAGCTTGGATTGAAGACATACATCTTCACCATCCGGTGCGACCAGTCGAGGAGGCGAGGAGCGCTCTCGACCGGAATGCCGAGCATGCGGGCGATGATGGTGACCGGGATCGTCTCGGCGTAGGTCTTCAAGAGTTCGACCTCGCCGTCCTTTTCGAAGCCGTCGATGATCGCATGCGAGAGCGTTTCGATATCCGGCCGAAGCTGCTCGATCTGCCGCGAAACGAAGGCTCGGTTGACGAGCGTGCGCAACCGCGTATGGGCCGGCGGCTCGAGCTCCAGCAGCGAATGTTCTTCGAGCGCGTCGAAATCCTTGAGATGCGATTTCGGTGCGGGCTGGCCGAGTTCCTCCCGCGTCGCCACATGCAGGATCTGCCGGCCGAAGCGCCGGTCGCGCAGAAGGGCGTTCACCTGGTCGTAGCCTGCGAAATACCACTGTTGCGGTTCTTCCCAGAAGAAGGCCGGACATTGCGCATGGAGTGCGCTATAGGCCGGCAGCGGATTGCGGAAAAAGTCGGGGTTGCGAACGTCGAGAGAAACGCGCCGCGCGGGGCCGTCGATGGTAATGCCGGGGGCTGGAGACATGATATCGGGCTCTCGATAAATAGGCAGGCTGATGCTTCCACCCCCATCTCTATTGCGCCGGGCGGGACTGCGGCAAGAGCAATCGATCGGCATCGGCCTCAAGGAACAACATCCGCAATATCGACTTTTTCAGTGGCAATGATTGATCTCATTGAGCATGATGCGGCAGCAGCAGGGAGCGGCATGGCAAAAACGCAAGGCAGTTTTTCCGCGGGCATCATGGCCGCGATCCGGAAACGGCGGCCGACCGTGGTCAATCGCGACGCGGCCGTGAGCCGTGGCGATATCGTGATCGCCTCCTACAATATCCACAAATGCGTAGGCACGGACGGGCGCTTCGATCCGGGCCGCATCGCTCAGGTCATCACCGAGATCGGCGCGGATATCGTCGCGCTCCAGGAGGCCGACCAGCGGTTTGGCGAACGCGCCGGGCTCCTGGATCTCGAGCATCTGCGACGCGAGGCCCATCTTGTTTCGGTGCCGATCTCCCCTTTCTCGGAAAAGGGGCACGGCTGGCATGGCAATGTCCTCCTGCTCAGGGAAGGCGCCGTATCCGACGTTCGGCAGCTCAATCTTCCGGGCGTCGAGCCGCGTGGCGCGCTGGTCGTCGATCTTGATCTCAAGGCCGGACCGCTGCGGGTGATCGCCGCCCATCTCGGCCTGTTGCGCCACTCCCGGGCGCGGCAGGCGGAGAGTATCCTGCGGGTTGCGGCCGACGGCGTCGGCCGGCCGACGCTGCTCATCGGCGACCTCAACGAGTGGCGCATGGGTAGACGTTCTTCGCTGAGCTTCCTCAGTCCCATTTTCGACCCGACCCATGCGACAGTTGCGAGCTTTCCATCGCGTTTCCCGCTGTTGCCGCTCGATCGCGTGCTTGGTAATCCGCATCATCTCGTGACGTCGGTGTCGGTGCACGACACGCCGCTGGCGCGGGTGGCGTCCGATCACCTTCCGGTGAAGGCGTCGATCGATCTCAAGGCTGCTCTCAAGGACGGCGGCACCGACAACCGGGCAGGGTTGATCGACCTGGAGTCGGCGTGAAGCCGTCCGAACAGCCTCTTAAATCGGGTTCGATTTCAAGTAGAATTGGTCGAGAACCCAAGATGTTAAAGGAGCCGCGGCGAGTCTGAGGACGCAGCCGATGCTGTGGACGGCGTGGATGTTTTTCTGGATTGCGTTCTTTCTTGCCGTTCTCCTGGTTCTTGTCGCCGCCGCGACATTATATGTCTACGGCGTGTTCGGGCGCCGTCCGCAGGCCCCCAGGTCCTTCGCCCTGCCTCTCGGCGGCAAGCCGACCCGGATCGATGCAAGCGTTGCTTCGCTTCTTTCCGCCAGTCCCGGCGAGTGCGCCGTTGCGCTGATCTCGGACAACATCGAGGCCTTCGTCGCGCGTGCCCATTCCGCCCGCGCCGCTGGCCGCAGTCTCGACCTGCAATATTACTACTGGAAGGACGAGCTGACAGGTTTTCTCCTCACCCGCGAGATCATCAAGGCGGCCGACCGGGGCGTGAGGGTGCGGCTGCTGCTCGACGACATCAATGCCGGCATCCACGACCGGCTCTGCATAGCGCTCGACGCGCATCCGAATATCGACGTGCGCCTGTTCAATCCCAGCCGGGCGCGCACCGATCGGTTCCGCCGCGGCTTTGAAATGGCGGTGCGCGCCTTGAGCGCGACGCGGCGCATGCACAATAAATTGTGGATTGCCGATGGCCGGGTAGCGATCGCCGGGGGACGCAATATCGGCGACGCCTATTTTGATGCGGCCGAACTGTCGAACTTCCGCGACCTGGATGTCTGGCTCACGGGACCCGTCGCCGATCAGGCCACGGCGATGTTCGACCAATACTGGAACAGCGCATCCGTGTTGCCGATCGCAGCACTCCGGACGCCGCGCAAGCACTACCTGCCGGCGCTCTGCGAAACACTCGATACGCTGGCGCGCACCGCGGCGGCACGCTTCTATCTGGAAAGAGTGAGTGACGCCGACGCCGGAGCGGATCTCTACTGGGGCGGCCGCAGGCTTCACCGGAGCGACGGCGTCCGGCTCGCCTTCGACCCGCCCGAAAAGGCCCTGCTGCAGAAGCGGCAGAACTGGCTGCTGCGCGAGCTTTTTCCGCTGATCAACGACGCCGAGCGCGACCTGCGCATCATGTCGCCATATTTCATTCCAGGGGCTGAGGGAACGCGCCAGCTGACGGCGCTCGCGAAGAAAGGCGTGCGCGTGGCCGTGCTGACGAACTCGCTTGCCGCAACGGACGTCGCAGCCGTCCACGGCGGCTATATGAAGTATCGCAAGGGCCTGCTTGAGGGGGGCATCGAGCTCTATGAACTCAAGGAATACGGCGAGGTGATCGACCGCCATCGCATGTCGCTGTTCGGCGCCCGCAATGCTAGCCTGCACACGAAGGCCTTCGTCGTCGATGGCAGGTTCGGCTATGTGGGATCGATGAATTTCGATCCGCGTTCCGCTTCCCTCAACACCGAGATGGGAGTGATCTTCTCCGACGCGGCGCTCGCCGACGAGCTCCAGTCCATCTTCGACGAGGAGACGCTGCCGGAGAGGAGTTATCGGCTGGCACTCGAAGGCGGAAGGCTCGTCTGGCGCGACCGGGCGAACGGAGCGATCCGGCTGCTCGCGCGCGAGCCCGACGCCGGCGCCCACCGTCGCCTGATTGCCGGAGCGATCCGTTTCCTGCCGCTCGAATCCCAACTCTGACAGCCGGGGCATCAGCTTTACGGATCGTTTACCCCGACGCCGCGAATGCCTGTGAGCAAGGCTGAAATGGCGGTGCCATCGGGTGGCGGACCTTGAAAAGTTTTTTATCGGCAGGACGACGGGGTCAATGAAAAACGTTGGTTCCAAGCGCTGCGACCATTAAGCTTATCGAATGTTCGCGACTTGAAGTGAAGGGCATTGACACTCTATGTAAGGACTGAGGCTTATCCGATGATTCCCGGTCCGCGAAGGGATTGCGGGCCCGACTATGAAGGTTCGATATGAGAAATCCAGTTGATACGGCCATGGCTCTTGTGCCGATGGTTGTTGAGCAGACCAACCGCGGCGAACGGTCCTACGACATCTATTCGCGGCTGCTCAAGGAGCGCATTATCTTCCTTACGGGCCCGGTCGAAGACCACATGGCGACGCTCGTCTGCGCGCAATTGCTCTTCCTGGAAGCGGAAAATCCGAAGAAGGAAATCGCCCTCTACATCAACTCGCCGGGCGGCGTCGTCACGGCCGGCATGGCGATCTACGACACCATGCAGTTCATCAAGCCGGCGGTCTCGACGCTTTGCATAGGCCAGGCAGCGTCGATGGGCTCGCTGCTGCTGGCGGCCGGCCACAAGGACATGCGCTTTGCGACGCCCAATGCGCGCATCATGGTGCACCAGCCCTCCGGCGGGTTCCAGGGCCAAGCTTCCGACATCGAACGGCATGCCAGAGACATCCTCAAGATGAAGCGCCGCTTGAACGAGGTCTATGTCAAGCATTGCGGCCGCACCTATGAGGAAGTCGAGCAGACGCTCGATCGCGATCATTTCATGAGTGCCGACGAGGCGTTCGATTGGGGCCTGATCGATAAGGTGATCACCTCGCGCGAAGCCGCGGAGGGCGGCGAACAGGGTTGAAGCCAGGCGCGTCTGCCGCCGCAGACGCGAATGTGACACAATTGTAACGGCTGAGGGCTTTATCGGAAGGGCAAAGCCGTTAATATGAACCGTTAATGCTGTGCCGGTGTTTAGGGTATAGCATTCGGATTTCGACGGGAGAGTCGTTGCAACCGAAATCAGGCATTGCCCTGAGGCGGTGAGTACTCCCAGGAACCTTGCGCGGCGCTGCTTGCTGTGCGCAAGGCGAATTGACTGGTCCGTGATATCTTTCCGAAGGTGTCCGGCGTGCTGGAAGGAAGTGAAAATGAGCAAGGTCAGCGGTAGCAACGGCGGTGACTCGAAGAATACCCTCTATTGTTCGTTTTGCGGCAAGAGCCAGCACGAAGTGCGCAAGCTGATTGCCGGGCCCACGGTATTCATCTGCGATGAGTGCGTGGAACTCTGCATGGACATCATCCGGGAAGAGAACAAGACCTCGATGGTCAAGTCCCGCGACGGCGTTCCCACGCCGCAGGAAATCATCAAGGTTCTCGACGAATATGTCATCGGGCAACAGCAGGCGAAGCGCATCCTGTCGGTCGCCGTGCACAACCACTACAAGCGCCTTGCCCATGCGGCAAAGAGCAGCGACGTGGAACTGGCCAAGTCGAATATCATGCTCGTCGGCCCGACCGGCTGCGGCAAGACCTATCTGGCGCAGACGCTCGCCCGTATCATCGACGTTCCCTTCACCATGGCCGACGCCACGACGTTGACGGAAGCGGGTTATGTCGGCGAAGACGTCGAAAACATCATCCTGAAGCTGCTCCAGGCCGCCGACTACAATGTCGAGCGCGCCCAGCGCGGCATCGTCTACATCGACGAGGTCGACAAGATTTCGCGCAAGTCAGACAACCCGTCGATCACCCGCGATGTTTCGGGCGAGGGCGTCCAGCAGGCGCTTCTGAAGATCATGGAAGGTACCGTCGCCTCCGTTCCGCCGCAGGGCGGCCGCAAGCATCCGCAGCAGGAATTCCTGCAGGTGGATACGACGAACATCCTGTTCATCTGCGGCGGCGCTTTCGCCGGCCTCGACAAGATCATCTCCGCCCGCGGCGAGAAGACCTCGATCGGCTTCGGCGCCACGGTTCGTGCACCGGAAGATCGCCGGGTCGGCGAAGTGCTGCGCGATCTCGAGCCGGAAGACCTAGTCAAGTTCGGCCTCATTCCGGAATTCATCGGCCGTCTTCCGGTTCTCGCCACGCTCGAGGATTTGGACGAGGATGCCCTGATACAGATCCTCTCGGAGCCGAAGAACGCGCTCGTCAAGCAGTACCAGCGGCTGTTCGAGATGGAAGACGTCGAATTGACCTTCCACGAGGACGCGCTGCGCGAAATCGCCCGAAGGGCCATCGTCCGCAAGACGGGCGCGCGCGGGCTGCGCTCGATCATGGAAAAGATCCTGCTCGACACCATGTTCGAACTGCCGACGCTTGAGGGCGTTCGCGAAGTGGTGATCTCGGACGAAGTGGTCAAGGGAACGGCACGACCGCTCTATATCTACTCGGATCGCTCCGAGGAGAAGACCAACGTCTCGGCTTGATTACCCACAGCGCCGCGCGTCTTTACGCGCAAAGGCCGCTGTAGCACGTTGAATTGCTGCATGTCTGTGTCCTTAAATCGAGGACGATTTAAGGACACATGCAGTAGCACTCTACGGTGCAGGGAGAGCCCGCCTAGTGCGGGCTTTTTTGTGCGCGCCGGCAGGTTTTTGCTGCTCGCGAAGATGTGAAGCCGCCGGCCCGGCCATTTCTCATCCGCGGCGTTCATGAGGACGGATCGAGCCCTTCGCAATTTCGCCCCAAAATGATTGGGGTCAATCGAATAGAATATTGCGAAACCTCCGCAACAACGCGATGATACGACGATTCAATGAACGCGTTTGGGTGCCGGAGTCGGGGGGCCACGTAAGGCCGGCATCAGCCTCTCAGCGTAGAAAACAAGAATTGTCCACGGAGGCGGAGATTGCGCCCGGCCTTGAAATGGCCCCTGTTGCACTCCACTTTCGTGAAGGAAATTTGACAGCCGGGAGTGCCGCTGAGGCTCCCGGGAACGGGCCCGAAATCGGGACGGAAAGGAAAAGACATGACGAACAAAACGTCTCCGGCCGAAAGCGCGACCTATCCGGTTCTGCCGTTGCGCGACATTGTGGTCTTCCCGCATATGATCGTGCCGCTATTCGTCGGCCGCGAGAAGTCCATCCGGGCGCTTGAAGAGGTCATGGGCACCGACAAGCAGATCATGCTGGCGACCCAGATCAATGCGACGGATGACGATCCGGAACCCTCCGCGATCTACCGCGTCGGAACGATCGCCAACGTGCTGCAGCTCCTGAAGCTCCCCGATGGCACCGTCAAGGTTCTCGTCGAGGGGCGTGCACGGGCGGAGATCGATCGCTACACCTCCCGCGACGACTTCTACGAAGCGGTCGCCCATGTGTTGCGCGAGCCGGAAGAGGACCCGGTCGAGATCGAGGCGCTGAGCCGCTCGGTCGTGTCCGAATTCGAGAGCTACGTGAAGCTGAACAAGAAGATTTCGCCGGAAGTCGTCGGCGTCGCCAGCCAGATCGACGACTATTCCAAGCTCGCCGACACGGTTGCCTCTCACCTGTCGATCAAGATCGTCGAGAAGCAGGAAATGCTCGAGACGACCAGCGTGAAGATGCGCCTTGAAAAGGCGCTCGGCTTCATGGAAGGCGAGATCTCGGTTCTGCAGGTGGAAAAGCGCATCCGTTCGCGCGTTAAGCGCCAGATGGAGAAGACACAGCGCGAGTACTACCTCAACGAACAGATGAAGGCGATCCAGAAGGAGCTCGGCGACAGCGAAGACGGCCGCGACGAGATGGCCGAAATCGAGGAGCGTATCGCTAAGACGAAGCTCTCCAAGGAAGCGCGCGAAAAGGCCGATGCGGAGCTGAAGAAGCTGCGCCAGATGAGCCCGATGTCGGCCGAAGCGACCGTCGTGCGCAATTATCTGGATTGGCTCCTGGGCCTGCCCTGGGGCAAGAAGTCGAAGATCAAGACGGACCTCAACCACGCCGAAAAGGTGCTGGACGCCGATCACTTCGGTCTCGACAAGGTCAAGGAGCGTATCGTCGAGTATCTCGCCGTGCAGGCCCGTTCCGCGAAGATCAGGGGCCCGATCCTGTGTCTCGTCGGCCCTCCGGGCGTCGGCAAGACCTCGCTCGCCAAGTCTATCGCCAAGGCGACCGGCCGCGAATATATCCGCATGGCGCTCGGCGGCGTGCGTGACGAGGCCGAGATCCGTGGCCACCGCCGCACCTATATCGGCTCCATGCCCGGCAAGGTCGTGCAGTCGATGAAGAAGGCCAAGCGGTCCAATCCGCTGTTCCTGCTCGACGAGATCGACAAGATGGGCCAGGACTTCCGCGGCGATCCGTCCTCGGCGCTTCTCGAAGTGCTCGATCCGGAACAGAACTCGACCTTCATGGATCACTATCTCGAGGTCGAGTACGACCTCTCGAACGTGATGTTCATCACCACGGCGAACACGCTGAACATTCCGGCGCCGCTGATGGACCGCATGGAAGTGATCCGCATCGCCGGCTACACGGAAGAGGAAAAGCTGGAAATCGCCAAGCGGCACCTGCTGCCGAAGGCGATTCGCGATCATGCGCTGCAGCCGAACGAGTTCTCCGTGACCGACGGCGCGCTTATGGCGGTGATCCAGACCTACACGCGCGAGGCGGGCGTTCGCAACTTCGAGCGTGAGCTGATGAAGCTTGCGCGCAAGGCCGTGACCGAGATCCTAAAGGGCAAGACCAAGAAGGTCGAAGTGACGGCCGAGAACGTCCCCGACTATCTCGGCGTGCCGCGCTTCCGCCATGGCGAAGCCGAACGCGACGACCAGGTGGGCGTTGTCACGGGTCTTGCCTGGACCGAGGTGGGCGGTGAATTGCTGACGATCGAAGGCGTGATGATGCCGGGCAAGGGCCGCATGACGGTCACCGGCAACCTGCGCGACGTCATGAAGGAATCGATTTCCGCGGCGGCCTCCTATGTCCGATCGCGTGCGATCGATTTCGGCATTGAGCCGCCGCTCTTCGACAAGCGCGACATCCACGTGCACGTGCCGGAAGGTGCAACGCCGAAGGATGGCCCGTCGGCGGGCGTCGCCATGGCGACGGCAATTGTTTCGGTGATGACCGGCATTCCGATCTCCAAGGATGTGGCGATGACCGGCGAGATCACCCTGCGCGGCCGTGTCCTGCCGATCGGCGGCTTGAAGGAGAAGCTGTTGGCGGCTCTGCGTGGCGGCATCAAGAAGGTGCTGATCCCTGAAGAGAACGCCAAGGATCTTGCGGAGATCCCGGACAATGTGAAGAACAGCCTCGAAATCATCCCGGTTTCGCGGATGGGCGAGGTGCTCGAGCACGCATTGACGCGGCGTCCCGAGCCGATTGAATGGGACCCGGCAAGCCATGCCGGCACCATTTCGCCGGTCGATTCGCAGGACGAGGCGGGCACCTCGATCGCCCACTGAGGACGCGCAAATAGGGGAGGGACTGTGTCCCCGTTGCGCCCTTTGCCAAAAAAACGGAAAAGACCGGCCATTTGCCGGTCTTTTCTGTTGTAAAAGCACCCTCTAAGCCTTGCATTTCAAGGGATTCGGCGCAATTGGGAATGGCAAGACGTGGCTGTGCGCAAGCGGCCGCGGCTTAAGAAGACAGTCGTTTCGAACCAATATGAAAGGGGTGGAAACATGAACAAAAATGAGCTCGTGTCTGCCGTTGCCGAGAAGGCCGGTCTTTCCAAGGCCGATGCGTCTTCCGCTGTTGATGCAGTGTTTGAGACCATTCAGGGTGAACTGAAGAACGGCGGCGACATTCGTCTCGTCGGCTTCGGCAACTTCTCCGTGACCCGCCGCGAAGCGAGCAAGGGCCGCAACCCGTCGACGGGTGCGGAAGTTGACATCCCGGCACGCAACGTGCCGAAGTTCACGGCCGGTAAGGGCCTGAAGGACGCCGTCAACTAATCGGACGTGTCGAGGTCCGAAAGGGCCTCGAGATGCCGCGCGGTCCGGGTCGGCGGCGACGCCAAAGAGGCCGCAAGCAAGTTCATGTTCCATCTGCCGCCTTCCTTCCAGGATCGCCGGCAGGTTGATTGGGGCCCGGTCGATCCGGGCCTCTTTTCATTTAACCTCCGCTGTCATCGGGCTGTTACAGGACGGTTGCACAAGCCTCCCATCCGGAGGTGGACGAATTGCGACTCCGGACGCGAACGCGGTGTCGGAAGGCCTGATCTCCGGGCGCGCGCCGCGACAGGAGGGATAAATGAGGGCTTTTTCCATCACAGCCGCCTTGGCGGCGGCACTCGCCGCATCGACGGCGCCGGCCGCTCAGGCCGAACAGGTCTTTAACCGCATTGCATCCTTTGCGGTCGCCGGCAACTTGCCCGAAGGCGCCGACCAAAAGGCACCGACCTCAGCGGAAATCATTGCCGCCAGCGAGGACGGCAACACGCTCATCTATACGGACAGCCCCGGCAAGCGTATCGGCTTCATCGATATCACCGACGCCCGCGCGCCGAAGGCCGGCGGCATCGTTTCCTTCGAGGGCGAGCCGACGTCGGTCGCTGTCGCCGGCCCGAAGGCGCTGGTCGCCGTCAACACCCGTGAAAGTTTCACCAAGACCTCCGGCCTGCTTGCCGTCGTCGATGTCGCGACGAAAAAGATCGACGCCACCTGCGATCTCGGTGGCCAGCCGGATTCCGTCACCGTCAACAAGGACCGGACGCTGGCGGCGATCGCCATCGAGAACGAGCGCGACGAGGACGTCAACGACGGTGAGATCCCGCAGCTGCCGGCCGGCGATCTCGTGATCCTGTCGCTGAAGGACGGCGTTGCCGATTGCGCGACGATCAAGCATGTGACGCTCACCGGCCTTGCCGAAGTCGCCGGCGACGATCCGGAGCCGGAATTCGTCGCGTTCAACGGCAAGGCCGAGATTGCGCTGACGCTGCAGGAAAACAATCACATCGTGATCATCGACGGCAAATCAGCGGCCGTGAGGGCGCATTTTTCCGCCGGTACGGCGGACCTCAAGAATGTTGACGCGAAGCGTGACGGCGCCATTTCGTTTGCGAGCGATCTGACCGGCGTCAAGCGCGAGCCGGATGCCGTGAAGTGGCTCGACGACAACCGTCTGGTCGTCGCCAATGAGGGCGACTACGAAGGCGGCTCGCGCGGCTTCACGATCTTCGACGTCACCGGCAAGGTGCTGTTCGAGTCCGGTGCAAGCCTGGAGCACGCCATCGCTGCCGTCGGCCATTACCCGGAAAAGCGCTCTTCGGCGAAGGGCATCGAGCCGGAAGGCATGGAAACGGCGCAGTACGGCGACGACAAGCTGTTCTTCGTGCTTTCCGAGCGCGCCTCGATCGTCGGCGTCTACAAGGACACCGGTGCCGAGCCGCAACTGCTGCAGCTGCTGCCGTCCGGGGTTTCGCCCGAGGGCGCGGTCGCCATTCCCGGCCGCAATCTGTTCGCCACCGCCAACGAGGTCGATCTCGTCGAGGACGGCGGCGCGCGGGCGCATGTGATGATTTACGCGCGCGGCGAGGGGGAGGCCATCTACCCGCAGATTCGCTCCGCCGAGAAGGACGGTCTGCCGATCGGGTTCGGCGCCCTTTCCGGCCTGGCGGCCGTCGGCGACAAGCCGGGCTTCCTGCGGGCGGTGAACGACTCCGTTCTTTCGTCGCAGCCGACGATTTTTGCGATCGACGCGACGCAGAAGCCGGCGGTGATCACCGAGGCACTGCCGATCACCCGCGATGGCGCAGCCGCGCAAAAGCTCGATATCGAAGGCATTGCCAATGATGGCGAAGGCGGCTTCTGGCTGGCGTCGGAAGGCGACTCGGACAAGCTTTACAGCCACGCACTCCTTCACGTGAACAAGAAGGGCGAAATCAAACAGGAGATCGCTCTTCCGGCGGAGCTGCGCGCCAACGAAATCCGCTCCGGCTTCGAAGGAATCACCGCGGTCGGCGAAGGCGACGGCCTCACGCTCTGGATGGCGGTCCAGCGCGAGTGGAAGGACGACGAGAAGGGCTTCGTCAAGCTCGTCGCCTACAATCCGGCGACGAAAGAGTGGGGCGCAGTGCGCTATCCGCTCGACAAGTCCGAAGCCGGCTGGGTCGGTCTTTCGGAGATCTCCGTCCACGGCGACTATGCCTATCTGATCGAGCGCGACAATCTGATCGGCGAAGCCGCGAAGCTCAAGAAGCTCTATCGTGTGGCGCTCACCGAGCTGAAGCCCGCTGCGCTCGGCGGCGAACTGCCGGCCGTCAAAAAGGAAGAGGTGCGCGACCTCATTCCTGACCTGAAGTTGCTGAACGGCTATGTAGTCGACAAGGTGGAGGGCTTCACGGTCGACGCCGCTGGAAACGGCTATGTCGTTACCGACAATGACGGCGTCGACGACTCGTCCGGCGAGACCCTGTTCTTCTCCATCGGCGCAATCAACGCGATGTAAGCGTCGGGCCAGGAGAAAACGGAAGAGGCCGGGGCATGACGTCCCGGCCTCTTCCTTTGTACCAAGTTCGGTTGTGCCTGCGGGGTTACCGCGCGGCAGCGATGTCTGCCTCTTCCTTCGCTTCCTTGCGCTTGCGGATCTCGTCGGTCTTGTCGACGAGCCTGCTGACGATGTCGTAGAGCTGATCGAGCTGCTCGTCGTCGAGCGCCGAGAAGATTTCCTCGATAAGCTGCTTGCGCGGATGTTCCGCCGCCTGGAGGACGGCACGGCCCGTCTCGGTAATCGAGACGATCTTGGCGCGGCGATCGTCCGGATCGGGCTTGCGCATCACCAGGCGATCGCGCTCCAGCCCGTCGATCGCCTCCGTCACGGTCCTGGGGGCGAAGTTCAACGCGCAGGCGATGTCGGTCGAGCGGCACGGGCCGAGCTTGCTCAGGAAGAACAGGAACTTGCTTCGGGCAAGTGACACACCTTCCTCGGTCATCGACTCGTTCACCAGGCGATGGACGCGATGGTAGAGTTCGAACAGTTTGTCGGAGACTTCGAATGTGTTCTTCATGAAAGCCGTTGCGATATGGTGAGGTGCCATGTCAAATGGCAGTTAGACTATATTTAGTGACGACCGCGGTATTTGTCGACAAAAACCTCCTGATTCTTACGGTCGACGTCCTTTGAAAAGAAACGGCCCCCGAATCCGAGAGCCGTTGATCTTTCCGAGGCGAAGAACTGCTGTCCCTGCTGTTAAGCGGCGTGGCGTGGCCGCGACGCCCAAGCGCTGGCGCGGTCCGCATCGGCGAGAGTGAACCGATCGATCAATTCGCGCAGACGACCCGCCTCCTGTGCCAGGGTCGCGCTGGCCGCATTGGCTTCCTCGACCATCGCGGCGTTCTGCTGCGTCACCTGATCCATCTGATTGACCGCCATGTTGACTTCGGAAAGCCCTGCGGACTGCTCCTGGGCCGAAACGGCGATCGCGTCCATATGTTCGTTGATCGTAACGATAAGGCTCTCGATGGTGCGCAGGGCTTCGCCCGTTTCGCGCACGAGCCGGACGCCGCTTTCGACCTCGTTCGCCGAATTGCGGATCAGTTCCTTGATCTCCTTGGCCGCCTTGGCCGAGCGCTGGGCGAGCTCTCGCACCTCCTGTGCAACGACGGCAAAGCCCTTGCCGGCTTCGCCGGCGCGTGCCGCTTCCACCCCGGCATTGAGCGCCAAAAGGTTGGTCTGGAAGGCGATCTCGTCGATGACACCGATGATGTTGGAGATCTGGCTGGAGGAATGCTCGATTCGCCCCATCGCGTCGACGGCGCCGGAGACGATCGCGCCGGACTTGCGTGCACTCTCGTTCGCCTGGCTCGCCACGGCGCGGGCCTCGTTGGTGCGCTTCGAGGAGTTGGAGACATTGACGGTGATCTGGTCGAGCGCGGCGGCGGTCTCCTCGAGCGATGCCGCCTGTTGTTCGGTCCGTCGCGACAGGTCGTCGGCACTGTGGCTCACCTCACGGGCGCCGCCGTCGATGCTGCTCGAACTCGTCGCGACGGCGGAGAGCGTGTCGGCAAGCTGGGCGACCGCCTGGTTCAGGTCGTGCCGAAGGGGCTCGAAATCGGGCGCAAAAGCCTCGTCGAGCTGGAAGGCGAGGTCGCCGCCGGCCAGCCGCCGCAGTCCGCTTGCAAGCCCGGCCGTCGCTTCTTCGAGACGCCGCTGCGCCGCCGCTTCGGCCTCCTCGGTCACTCTCTGGCGTTCGCTCTCGGATGCGGCGCGCTGGATACGGGCTTCCTCCTCGAGCTTCTGGTTGGTGATTGCAGCCTGCCGAAAAATTTCGACGGCGCGGGCCATTTCACCGATCTCGTCCTTCCGGCCGCCATAGGGGATGCCGCTTGCCGTATCGCCCCCGGCAAGCTTCGCCATCGACGCCGTGATGATCCGGATCGGACGTGCGACGCCGCGTATGGCGTAGGCGACCGCGCCCAGAATGACAAGGGCAGCGAAAGCGATGACCGCGGTTTCGGTGGTCATGGCTTCCTTGTGCGTTGCGGCACTGGCGGCGACGGCGGCGCCGGTGCCGGCAAGATTTGCGGCAAGCACGTCGTCGATCGCCGCATCGACCTTCTTTTCGGCTGCCGCCATCTCGACTTTGAAGACGCTCTGGGCCTTCATGTTCTCGAGGTTGTTGGAATATTTCAGCATGGCATCGGCGTCCGACAGATAGGCCTGGTAGGTCGCATGCACCTTTGCGAGCGCCTCCTTGTCGGCATCCGATGTCGCAAGGACCGCATAGTCTTCCGAAAGCTTGCCGAAGCCTGCGACAGTTTCGCCGATCACCTTTTCCGCCCGTTTCTTCTCGAACGGAGTGAGCGAGATCAGGTGCCGGGCGAAGGCCATCCGGGTGTCCGAAAGCTGAGTCTCCAGCGCCCGGGCCAGCGAGACGCGCGGCAGCCAGCTGGCGGCGAGTTCGTTGTTCCGCTCGTTCAGCATGCGGATGCTGTTCATCGAGGAGAGGGCAAGCGCTGCGACGATGGCGACGACCACTACGAAAAGACCGATCAGCGTATGCGAAATCTTCAGGCGGGACATGGACAACTCCGGAATAGCGTCCGCGAAACTTGGGGTGAACTGTTCCGGCTCTTGATCGTCATGACGGAGCGGATGCAGAAGCAGGAATCATTCCGGTGCTGAAAATGCTCAATGCGTTTCCATCGCGAAAACTACCGAGCAAGGCGTTACAAAACCGCTAATCGGCGAGCCCGGCGGATGCTGAAGCGGCGCTCTCGGACGGCTGCGCGACGTTGCCCACAACTCAGTTGGGCCCCGTCAGCCCGCGTCGTTGACGGCAGGGGCAGGGCCGGCCATGGTCGGTCATGCCTTTCCGATTTATCCATACCGCAGATCTCCATCTCGATTCGCCCTTGCGCAGCCTGGCGCTCCGCAACGAGGAGCTCGCCGGGATCGTGCGGGGTGCCACCCGCAATGCCCTCGTGCGTATCGTCGATCTCTGCATCGCCGAAAGCGTCGACGCGCTGCTGATCGCCGGCGATCTCTATGACGGCAATCAGACGTCGATGAACACGGCGCTCTTCCTCGCCGGTGAGCTGCGCCGTCTCGACGAGGCGGGCATCCGCACCTTCATCATCCGCGGCAACCATGATGCCCAGTCGCAGGTGACGCGCGAGCTGACGCTGCCGGCGTCGGTGCATGTCTTCAGCGGCCGCGGCAAGCCGGTGCTCGCCAAGACTCTGGAAAACGGCAGAGCCGTTCACATTCACGGCATGAGCTTTGCCGACCCGCACGCGCCGGAAAGCCTGCTGCCGCATTTCCAGCCTCCCATCGCGGATGCCATCAACATCGGCATGCTGCACACGAGCCTCGCCGGCTCGGCGGGGCACGACCCCTATGCGCCCTGCAGCGTCGCCGATCTGGAGCGGCATGGCTATGACTATTGGGCTCTCGGACACGTGCACCAGCGGCAGGTCCACGGCGTCAAACCATGCATCGTCATGTCGGGCATGCCGCAGGGCCGGGATATCAACGAATCGGGCGTGAAGGGCGTCACCCTTGTCACGATCGACCACGACGGTGAGGTGACGCTGGAAGAGCGGGCGGTGGGTGCGGCTGTGTTCGAGCGCGTGTCGATCGACCTGACCGGGACGGCGGACTGGCGCGACATGCTGGAGGTCGCCGGCCGGCAGCTCGGTCTGATTCGAAAGGGTCTGCCGGAAGCCGATCTCATCCTGCGGATCACGCTGAACGGTACGACGCCGCTTTCCTGGCGGCTGCGGCGGGATTTCGACCTGCTGCAGGGAGAGCTGGCGAATATCGCCGCCGGGCTCGGCCGATGCTGGGTCGAGAAGATCGAGACCCAGTTTGCAAATTGCAGCAAGCATGCAGGGCCTATCGCTGCCGATCCGATCGGCGAACTGACGGCACTCGTCGAGACCGAAGTGTTGTCGGCCTTCGCCTACCGCGCCGACATGCGCGCCGTCGCCGAGGAGCTGCTGCCGCATCTGCCTGTCGAACTGCGGCATCTGCTTGCCGGGGACGAGGGCATGCTCGACAAGCTGGTGGAGAATGCCGCGCTTTCAGGTAGCGCCGATGTCCTGTCGCATCTCCATGGCCGCAGCCTCGTCGAGGGCATCGACTGATGCGGCTGCAACAGCTGGATCTCGTCCGCTACGGCAAGTTCACTGAACGAAGCCTCGATTTCGGCACTGCCCAGCGGGGAGAGCCAGATTTCCACTTGATCTACGGCCCGAACGAGGCGGGCAAATCGACCCTGTTCTCGGGCTTCCTCGACCTGCTCTTCGGCATCGAACGCATGAGCCCCTACGGCTTCCTGCATCCCTACCAGACAATGCGGATCGGCGGCGTTGTCGAGGCTGGCGGCAAGAGACATCACGCCTATAGGATCAAGCGCAACGCCAACAGCCTTGTCGGTCCCGACGAGCAGCCGCTGCCGGACAACCTCTTCTCCTCGGCGCTCGGATCGATCGACCGGGATACCTACCGCATGATGTTCTCGCTCGACGACGACAGCATCGAGGAAGGCGGGGAAGCCATCCTAAAGAGCGAAGGCGAACTCGGGTCGCTGCTCTTCTCGGCAAGTTCGGGTCTGCCGGACAGCAGTGCGGTGCTTGCCAATCTGCGCACCGAAGCGGACGCCTTCTTTCGCCCCCAGGCGCGCAAGCATCAGCTTGCGGAGCTGAAGGCGGAGCTCGATGCCCTGAAATCCCAGCGCAAAGCAGTGGACGTCAACGCGCGCGAATATGCCGAACTTCGCAAGACGCTGACGAAAGCCCGCGACCGCCACGATGCAGCAGCGCGACAGCGCGCCGAACTGCGCGTGCGCCGGGATCGGCTGCGCGCCGAGCTCGAATCCCTGCCGCTCCTTGCAAGGCTCAACCTTGCACGGGAAGAGCTTGCCGGCACGCAGGCCTTGCCGGTGCCGCCGCAGGAATGGTGGAACGATCTGCCGGCCCTCCGCCGCCGGGAGGTCGAAATCGCTACCCGGCTCCGGCAACTGGACGAGGAACTGGCGCAGCGCCGGGCGGAGCTCGAGGATCTGCCGCGGGACGAAGAGGCGCTTGCGCTCGCGGGACGCTTCGAGGCGTTGCGCGAATCGGCACTCGACGCCCGCTACCAGACGGCCGCCCGCGATATGCCGTCGCGCCTCGACGAATTGGCAAGGGTCTCCGCCGAGATTCGTGCCTGCCTCATCCGTCTCGGCGAGGCGGACAATGCCGATGCCGTTTCGCTGGTGCTGCCGACTGCCCGCGCTGCCCGGCTGCAGGAACTGGTTCGCCAGCACGCGGGCCTCGCGGAGAAGCTGGCGTCGGCGCGCGGGGAGCTCGACAGCGCCAGACGCGATCGTGCTCAGACCGAACGCGATGCGGAGCGGCTCGGCAACGGTGTCGCCGATACGGGCATTCTGGCCGAACGGCTGCATGTGCTGCGGCAGAGCGATTGCCTTTTGCGCCAGCAGGCCGCGACCAGGGAGGTCGACCGGCTGGCGGCGGCGCTTGCCGATGCCATGGACGGCTTGCGGCCGTTCGCCGGCGATGCGGATGAACTGGCGACGCTGCCCGTTCCCGCGCCCGGCGTGGTCGCCATGTGGAAAGCGGAGGAATCCGCTCTTTCGGAGCGGCGGCTGCGGCTCGACGACCGGATCGGCGACGAGCGCGCGCGCCAGGCGGCAGACGAGGCGCGGCTTGCCGCACTCGCTGCAGACGGCGCTGCAGTGGACGATGCGACCGCAGGCGAGCTGCGCCGGCGCCGGGACCTCGCCTGGCAAGTGCATCGCACCAGCCTCGACAAGCGGACGGCAAGCGCCTTCGAGGCGGCATTGCGGGAGGACGATGCCGCCGCGGCGCTGCGCCTCGCCCATGCCGAGCGGCTGGCTGAGATGCGCGGCCTCACTTTGGCGATTTCCGAAAGGCGCGCGCGCCTGCAGGCGCTCGAAGCACAGCGGGAGGCGCTCTCCGAAGAGGGCCAGCGGCTGCACAAAACGGTGGCCGCTGCCGCAAGTGCAAGCGGCTTACCCAACGTCAGGCAAATATCGCAGCTGGAGGCTTGGCTTGCCGCGCGAGCCGCGGCGCTGGCGCTTCGCGCCGAGCTGCGCGCCGCGCACCAGGCGAAAGACCGGGCCGCGTCGGAAGAACAGACGGCGGCACGCGCATTGCGGGGAGAATTGGAGCGCCTGGGCGCGGCGGACCACCTGCCGGACAGCTTTGACGAGCTCCTCGTTGTTGCGGAACGGGTCGTCTCCCGCGCGCAAGCGGCATCGGCGGCCCACAGCACGGCAGTGGCACAGCTTCACCGCGCCACGGAAGCTATGGAAAACCGGGAGACGGTTCTCGCCGCCGCCGAGGCCGCCATGATCCGCTGGGAAGAGGCGTGGGCGGAGGCGCTCGCCGCGACCTGGCTTGCCGGCCGCGCCGACCGGCCGGCTCCGCACGAAATCGGCCCGGTGCTCGCGGTCCTGCAGGACTTCGACAAGCTCATGCAGAAGAAGGGCGAGCTCGACCATCGCATTGCCGGCATGCGGAAAGACCAGGCGAGCTTTGCCGAGGCGATCGTGGATCTCGCCCACGACGCCGGAGAGCAGGGCGATCCGCTCGCGCTTTATGCGTCGCTGCGCGACCGCATCGCCGCCGCACAGCGCCAGGAAGAGCGCCGCCTCGAAGCCTTGGGCAGCATCGAACGTCTAGAGGAGGCGCTTCGGCTGCTGCGCAGCGAGGAGCGGCAGCACCTGGCGATGAAGCAGGTGATGTTCGACTTCTTCGGATGCGAAACGTTGGAGGAGGCCGGACTTCGCCTGGAGGCCGTTCGCGAGCAGGAGCGGCAACGGCTGAGATGCGCCGAGCTTGAACAGGATCTGTTGACCCGGCTCGGCACTGCCACGACCGGAGAAGCCGAATCCATCCTCGCTGGCGTGGACGAGCCCGAGCTCAGGCTTGAACTCACCCGGCTGGAGGAAGCGATCGACGTCATCGATCGCGACGTCAGCGAGTTGCACGCGGAAGTCAGAAACAAGGAAAGGGCGCTTGCCGAGATCGAGGGTGGCGACCGGGTGGCCGAACTCGAGCAGAAGCAGCGAACCATCCTGCTCGAGATCGAGCACAAGGCGGTCGGCTATCTGCGGCTCAAGGCCGGCGTCGTTGCCGCCGAACACGCGCTGAGGCTGTTTCGCGAGCGCCATCGCAGTGCCATGATGCAACGCGCCTCGCGGACCTTTTCGCATATCAGCGGCGGCGAATATGCCGGGCTTTCGACCCAGGCGGAAAAGGGGCAGGAATTCCTGATCGCCAACACGGCGGCGGGCGGCTCGAAGCTCGCCGGCGACCTCTCGAAAGGCACCCGCTTCCAGCTCTACCTTGCCTTGAGAATGGCCGGCTACCACGAGGTCGCCGCGGCCCGCGAGACGCTGCCCTTCATCGCAGACGACATCATGGAAACGTTCGACGACAACCGCGCTGGCCGCGCCTTCGATCTGATGGCGGAGATGGCCCGCGTCGGCCAGGTGATCTATCTGACGCACCACGAGCACCTTTGCGACATCGCCCGCAGCGCCTGCCCCGGGGTAAGACTTCACAGGCTGTAGCGACTGGGCGGAAAAACGCTAAGGTGCTTCCGATTGCGCCCGCATGGTGCGCGACGTGATTTCACGCGTATGCCAAGAGGAGGTTCGAATGGAAATCTTTGAGTGTGGCTCGAGACCCTCGTCGCGCGGACCGTCCGACTATTTTCAGGGATCCGTACGCATCGACCCGGCCTTCGAGGCACCCGCGCCGGCCCGGGTAAGAGGAGCGACGGTCACCTTCGAGCCCGGCGCCCGCACCGCCTGGCACACCCACCCGCTCGGCCAGACGCTCATCGTCACCGCCGGCCGCGGCCTTGCGCAAAGCTGGGGCGGCGAACTCCGCGAAATCCGCGCCGGCGACGTCGTCTGGTTCCCGCCGGGCGAAAAACACTGGCACGGCGCCGCCGCCGACACGGGAATGACCCATATCGCCATTCAGGAGGCGCTCGACGGCAAGGTCGTCGATTGGCTGGAGCATGTGACGGACGAGCAGTCTCGCGGGGGGTGATGAGCCGAATGGCAACGATCGTAGCCACTTACGGTGAATTGCTAATGCTTTGGATAATGGTGGGCGATGAGAGACTCGAACTCCCGACATCCTCGGTGTAAACGAGGCGCTCTACCAACTGAGCTAATCGCCCTTTCGCGTGCCGGACCGCTGTCCGCCGCGTCGGTGGGCGTGATCTATGCGCAACCGGCAAAAACCGCAAGAGCATTCGATCGATTTTTTTGATTTTTTTGCGAGCGGGTCGGCGAGCGCGGGATCGGGCGCTGCCGGCGCTGTGGACAGGAGAGGGGGGCGGCGCCGACGGTAGCGACGTCGCGGCGTCCGGGTAGCGAGAGAGGGGGCTTCGACCGTCCCGCCCTATGCGGATTTTCTCATTTGGGCAGCCTGTGGGTCAAAATTCTCTCCGTCACGGATTTGTCTTCAAACACGCTTGACACCCCAGGGCGAACCGCTTAGTTAGCCGCTCATCGAAACGGCAGGGCCGCTTTGATAAAGGGGTGCGCGAGCGCCCCGGCCAGTCAAGAGAAGCGGGTGTAGCTCAGTCGGTTAGAGTGCCGGCCTGTCACGCCGGAGGTCGCGGGTTCGAGCCCCGTCACTCGCGCCACTCTTCTTCTGGTGCATCGGCATCCTCAAGGAGTGCCGATGGTGAGATAATGGCCTGCCATGGCCATGATGCGCGGGTGTAGCTCAGTCGGTTAGAGTGCCGGCCTGTCACGCCGGAGGTCGCGGGTTCGAGCCCCGTCACTCGCGCCATTTCTCCTCACACCATGCTTCAGTGTCAGTCGGCCGTTTTTGCATTGCCGCAATGCGGTCTCGGCATGGCTCTTGCGGGGAGGGGCGACCGGTTCCCAGGATTCCGTGTTCCACTGTGTCAACTGTGAGAAAGTGCCGTTCAAACCTGTGCCGCGAACCGGTTTAAATGCCTCGTCGAGGCTTGCGCATGGGCGCGGCCTGCGCTAACCACTCTGGCGTTGCAACATGATTTTCGGCCTGCGGCATTCGTTGTTCGAGCGCTTCTCCCAAGGCGCTTCGCAGGCAGGGACGGATAACAATGACAGAACTTCTCGGTTCCTATGTTCCGATCGCGATTTTCATTGGAATCGCTCTTGTGATCGGTCTCGCACTCCTGATCGCTCCCTTCGCAGTTGCCTTCAAGGCGCCCGATTCGGAAAAGCTCTCGGCCTATGAGTGCGGCTTCAATGCGTTCGACGACGCCCGCATGAAGTTCGACATCCGCTTCTATCTTGTGTCGATCCTCTTCATCATCTTCGACCTGGAAGTCGCCTTCCTCTTCCCCTGGGCGGTTTCGTTCAAGGCGATGGGCTGGTTCGGCTTCTGGTCGATGATGGTCTTCCTCCTGGTCCTGACGGTCGGCTTTATCTATGAATGGAAAAAGGGAGCGCTGGAATGGAACTAGCATCCGGCACCACGCTCATTGCGCCGCAGCCGAAGGGCATCATCGATCCCGCGACCGGCAAGCCGATCGGCAGCAATGACGCATTCTTCGGCGAGATCAACAACGAGCTCGCCGACAAGGGCTTCCTCGTCACCTCGACCGACGAGCTGATCAACTGGGCGCGCACCGGTTCGCTGATGTGGATGACCTTCGGTCTCGCCTGCTGCGCCGTCGAAATGATGCAGATGTCGATGCCGCGCTACGATGCCGAACGCTTCGGCTTCGCGCCGCGCGCCTCGCCGCGCCAGTCCGACGTCATGATCGTCGCCGGCACGCTGACCAACAAGATGGCGCCGGCGCTGCGCAAGGTCTACGACCAGATGCCCGAGCCGCGCTACGTCATCTCGATGGGCTCCTGCGCCAATGGCGGCGGCTATTATCACTATTCCTATTCGGTGGTGCGCGGCTGCGACCGCGTCGTGCCCGTCGATATCTACGTGCCAGGCTGTCCTCCCACGGCAGAAGCGCTGCTCTATGGCGTGCTTCTGCTGCAGAAGAAGATCCGCCGGACCGGCACCATCGAGCGCTAAGGCAGGGGGTTCTTTTCAATGAGTGAAGCCCTGAACGAGCTTGCGACCTATCTTCGGGAAGCACGCGGATCGCTGATTGCCGACGCGGCGATGAAATATGGCGAGTTGACGCTGACGGCGACGGCCGACAACGTCATCGAACTCCTGACCTTCCTGCGCGACGATCCGCGATGCGGCTTTGTGAGCTTTATCGATGTCTGCGGCGTCGACTATCCGCAGCGGCCGGATCGTTTCGATGTCGTCTACCACCTGCTGTCGCCGCGCCAGAACCTGCGCGTCCGCGTCAAGGTCGCGACCGGCGACGGCGAGCCCGTGCCGTCGGCAACCTCCGTCTACCCTGGCGCCGACTGGTTCGAGCGTGAAGCCTACGACATGTACGGCATTCTCTTCACCGGCCACCCGGATCTGCGCCGTATCCTCACCGACTACGGCTTCGAAGGTTATCCGCTGCGCAAGGACTTCCCGCTGACCGGCTTCGTCGAGGTTCGCTACGACGATGAAGTTAAGCGGGTGGTCTATGAACCCGTCGAACTGAGACAGGAATTCCGCAACTTCGATTTCCTTTCGCCCTGGGAAGGCACGGAATACGTGCTGCCCGGCGATGAAAAGGCGAAGGCACGGTGAGATAAGTCGGCCCGCGGCGATCCCGAGGGGATCCCGTCCGGCCTGGAGCAATCGGTATGACCGAACACAACGTCCGGAACTTCAACATCAACTTCGGTCCGCAGCATCCGGCCGCGCACGGCGTTCTGCGCCTCGTGCTGGAGCTTGACGGCGAAATCGTCGAGCGCGTCGATCCGCATATCGGCCTCTTGCACCGCGGCACCGAGAAGCTGATCGAGGCGAAGACCTATCTGCAGGCGGTGCCCTATTTCGACCGGCTCGACTATGTCGCGCCGATGAACCAGGAGCACGCCTTCGCGCTTGCCGTTGAAAGGCTGACGGGCACCGAAGTGCCGATCCGCGGCCAGCTTATCCGTGTCCTCTACTCGGAAATCGGCCGCATCCTCTCGCATCTCCTCAACGTCACCACCCAGGCCATGGACGTCGGTGCGTTGACGCCGCCGCTCTGGGGCTTCGAGGAGCGCGAGAAGCTGATGGTGTTCTATGAGCGGGCCTGCGGCGCGCGCATGCACTCGGCCTATTTCCGTCCAGGCGGTGTCCACCAGGATCTGCCGCATGAACTGGTCGACGATATCGGCAAGTGGATCGATCCGTTCTTGAAGACGGTCGACGACATCGACGAGCTTCTGACCGGCAACCGCATCTTCAAGCAGCGCAACGTCGATATCGGCGTCGTCAAGCTCGAGGACGCCTGGGCCTGGGGCTTCTCGGGCGTCATGGTGCGCGGTTCGGGTGCCGCCTGGGATCTGCGCCGCGCGCAGCCCTATGAGTGCTACTCCGACATGGAGTTCGACATCCCGATCGGCAAGAACGGCGACTGCTACGACCGCTACCTGATCCGGATGATCGAAATGCGCCAGTCGGCGCGGATCATGCGGCAATGCGTCGATCGCCTGCTCGGCGACGCTAAGGTCGGACCGGTTTCTTCGCTCGACGGCAAGATCGTGCCGCCAAAGCGCGGCGAGATGAAGCGCTCGATGGAGGCGCTGATCCACCACTTCAAGCTCTATACCGAGGGCTATCACGTGCCGGCCGGCGACGTTTATGCCGCGGTCGAGGCGCCGAAGGGCGAGTTCGGTGTCTATCTGGTCTCCGACGGCACCAACAAGCCCTATCGCTGCAAGATCCGTGCGCCGGGCTATGCGCATCTGCAGGCGATGGATTTCCTCTGTCGCGGACACCAGCTCGCCGATGTTTCGGCCGTGCTGGGCTCCCTCGATATCGTGTTCGGCGAGGTGGATCGCTGATGCGTCTGGCGCCGCTTGCCGTTCTCGGGTTTCTCGCGCTGAGCCCTGCCGCCGTCGCTCAGGAGGATGTCGCCAGCACGTCCTCCTCCGGGCTGCATGGCGGCTCCATGGCCGCGCTCCTGTCGAAGGGATACGAGATCAAGGCAGCCGTCGCCAACGGCACGCGCTACATCGTGTTCATGCAGAAAGACCAGTCCGCCTATGCCTGCGAATTCGTCACGCTGACGAAATCGCGGTGCGGTTCGATTAATTGATAAGGTGTCCACTAGAATGTCCGTTCGTCGACTAGCCGAAGACACTGTCCAGCCAGCGAGCTTTGCATTCAGCAAGGAGAACGCGGCCTGGGCCGAGGCAACGATCAACAAATATCCTAAGGGCCGCGAGCAATCGGCGATCATTCCGCTGCTGATGCGCGCCCAGGAACAGGACGGCTGGGTGACGAGGGCGGCCATCGAGTCGATCGCCGACATGCTCGGCATGGCCTATATCCGCGCCCTCGAAGTGGCGACCTTCTACACGCAGTTCCAGTTGAAGCCGGTCGGATCGCGCGCCCATGTGCAGGTCTGCGGCACGACGCCCTGCATGCTGCGCGGTGCGGAAGACCTCATCAAGGTGTGCAAGAAGAAGATCGCCGCCGAGCCCTTCACGCTGAACAGGAGCGGCACGCTCTCCTGGGAAGAGGTCGAATGTCAGGGCGCCTGCGTCAACGCGCCGATGGTGATGATCTTCAAGGACTCTTACGAGGACCTGACGCCCGAGCGGCTCGAGGAAATCATCGACGGCTTCGACGCAGGCAAGGGTGCCGAAATCGAGCCCGGCCCCCAGATCGACCGCATCTTTTCCGCACCGGCCGGCGGGCTGACGACATTGCAGCTCGTGGAAGCGCCTGAAAAGACCAAGGCGCCGGCCCGCGCCAGCAAGGCGAAGGCTGAAGAAGCGGTAAGTGTGCCGCCGTCGAACGCCGCCAAACCGGAGACCGCCGCAGACGTCACCAATCCGGCGCTGAAGACCCCGGCGACCGCGAGGAAAGCGGCGGCGAAGAACGCCAAGGCCGAAGGCGAGACGGTCGACAAGTCCAAGCCGGCGAAGAAGCCGCGGTAAAGAGGTGACCCATGCTGAGAGATGAAGATCGCATCTTTACCAATATCTACGGCCTCAAGGACAGGTCGCTCAAGGGCGCGATGGCGCGCGGCCACTGGGACGGCACCAAGGAGCTGCTCGAGAAAGGTCGCGACTGGATTATCAACGAGGTGAAGGCCTCGGGCCTGCGCGGCCGCGGCGGCGCAGGCTTCCCGACCGGCCTCAAATGGTCCTTCATGCCGAAGGAAAGCGACGGCCGGCCGCATTACCTCGTCGTCAATGCCGACGAGTCGGAGCCCGGTACCTGCAAGGACCGCGACATCATGCGCCACGATCCGCATACGCTGATCGAGGGCTGCGTCGTGGCAAGCTTCGCTATGGGCGCGCACACCGCCTACATCTACGTGCGCGGCGAGTTCATCCGCGAACGCGAGGCGCTGCAGGCCGCGATAGACGAATGCTACGAATACGGCCTGCTCGGCAAGAACAACAAGCTCGGCTACGATATCGACGTCTTCGTCCATCACGGCGCCGGCGCCTATATCTGCGGCGAGGAAACGGCGCTGCTCGAGAGCCTCGAGGGCAAGAAGGGCCAGCCGCGCCTGAAGCCGCCGTTCCCGGCGAATATGGGCCTCTATGGCTGCCCGACGACCGTTAACAACGTCGAATCGATCGCAGTCACGCCGACCATCCTCCGGCGCGGCGCCGGCTGGTACACGAGTTTCGGCCGCCCGAACAACCATGGCACCAAGCTCTATTCGGTCTCCGGCCACGTCAACCGTCCCTGCACGGTCGAGGACGCCATGTCGATCCCGTTCCACGAGCTGGTCGACAAGCACTGCGGCGGCATCCGCGGCGGCTGGGACAATCTGCTCGCCGTCATCCCCGGCGGCTCGTCGGTTCCCTGCGTGCCCGGCGCGCAGATGAAGGACGCCATCATGGACTATGACGGCCTGCGCGAGCTTGGCTCAGGCCTCGGAACGGCGGCCGTCATCGTCATGGACAAGTCGACCGACATCATCAAGGCGATCTGGCGGCTTTCCGCCTTCTACAAGCACGAGAGCTGCGGCCAGTGCACGCCCTGCCGCGAAGGCACCGGTTGGATGATGCGCGTCATGGAGCGCATGGTGCAGGGCCGCGCCCAGAAGCGCGAGATCGACATGCTCTTCGACGTGACGAAGCAGGTCGAAGGCCACACGATCTGTGCGCTTGGCGACGCGGCCGCCTGGCCGATCCAGGGCCTAATCAAGCATTTCCGTCCGGAAATGGAAAAGCGGATCGACGAATATACGCGCAATGCAACGTCGCACGGCGCCGTATTGGAAGCAGCGGAGTAACGAGCGATGGCCGGGACGCGCAATGAAGGACAGGGCATGAAGGCGGCAGTCATTCCTTTTGTGCGGCCCTTGGGCGCCGGCTCGGCCGATCCGTTCGGCATGGCCGAATGGATGAAGACCATGCCGGCCGTTCCGCTGATGGCCAATCCCGTGGCTGCCGTAGCGGCGGCGACGGCGCTCGGCTTCGGCCTGTCGAGCCACTTCGCAGGCGTCATGTTCGGCGCCATGCAGGGGGCTGCAAGCGCTCTGCAGAAGAGCGCCGGCGTGGCCGAACCGGCGGAGATTGCCGAACCGGCACCGACCGTCGAAAAGCCCGAGCCTGTAACGCAGCGGGCTTCGCCGGCGCCGGCGGCCAGCGAGGACCGTCCGGCTCCGGTCGCCCGCGAGTCCAAGCCAGCTCCGGCTGCCCGCGAGGCTCGGCCCGCACCGGCTGCCGTCGCCAAGCCCAAGGCGCGCGCCGCCAGGAAGCCCGTCGCAGCGAAGCCGAAGGGCGGCGTCGCCGACGATCTCAAGCAAATTTCCGGGATCGGCCCGAAGCTCGAACAGGTGCTGAATGGCCACGGCCTTCGTCGGTTCGCCGACATCGCGGCTCTGAGCGAGGCGGATGTCGCGCGGCTCGATGCCGAGTTCGCGCTCGATGGCCGCATCCTGCGGGACGATTGGATCGGGCAGGCAAAGACGCTGATCGGCAAGAGATAACGTGACGGCCGCCCGGTCGTTACCATACCGGAAGAGCCGTGAAGGAATTGTCCGGCGCCGCAGAAGGCAGCCGGACGGAAGACAGGATTGAGTACGAAGATGGCAAAGCTGAAAGTCGACGGAAAAGAGATCGAGGTCCCGGATCATTTCACGCTGCTTCAGGCGTGCGAAGAGGCCGGCGCCGAGGTTCCGCGCTTCTGTTTCCATGAGCGGCTTTCGGTTGCCGGCAATTGCCGCATGTGTCTGATCGAGGTGAAGGGCGGGCCGCCGAAGCCGGCCGCCTCCTGCGCCATGGGCGTGCGCGATCTGCGCCCCGGCCCGAATGGCGAGGCGCCCGAAGTCTTCACGACGACGCCGATGGTCAAGAAGGCCCGCGAAGGCGTCATGGAATTCCTGCTGATCAACCATCCGCTCGACTGCCCGATCTGCGACCAGGGCGGCGAATGCGACCTGCAGGACCAGGCGATGGCCTTCGGCATCGACAGTTCGCGCTATCAGGAAAACAAGCGCGCCGTCGAAGACAAGTATATCGGTCCGCTCGTCAAGACGGTGATGAACCGCTGCATTCACTGCACGCGCTGCGTCCGCTTCACGACGGAAGTGGCGGGCATCGCCGAACTCGGGCTGATCGGCCGCGGCGAAGATGCCGAAATTACCACCTATCTCGAACAGGCGATGACTTCCGAACTGCAGGGCAACGTCGTCGATCTGTGCCCGGTCGGCGCGCTGACCTCGAAGCCCTTCGCCTTCACGGCGCGTCCGTGGGAGCTCAACAAGACCGAATCGATCGACGTCATGGATGCGGTCGGCTCGGCGATCCGCGTCGACACCCGCGGCCGCGAGGTGATGCGCATCATGCCGCGCGTCAACGAGGAGATCAACGAAGAGTGGATTTCCGACAAGAGCCGCTTCATCTGGGACGGGCTGAAGACGCAGCGTCTCGACCGGCCCTATGTGAGAAGGGACGGCCGTCTGCAGGCCGCGACCTGGCGCGAGGCCTTCCAGGCGATCAAGGCTGCCGTCGCCAAGACCTCGGGCGACAAGATCGGTGCGATTGCCGGCGACCTCGCCTCCGTCGAGGAGATGTACGCCCTGAAGGAGCTCATCACTTCGCTGGGCTCTGAGAGCGTCGACTGCCGCCAAGACGGCGCAGCCCTCGATCCGTCGCTCGGCCGCGCAAGCTACCTGTTCAATCCGACGATCCAGGGAATCGAGAGCGCCGACGCGCTGCTCGTCATCGGCTCCAACCCGCGCTTCGAGGCTTCGGTTCTCAATGCGCGCATCCGCAAGCGCTATCGCATGGGCAAGTTCCCGATCGCGGTGATCGGCGAGCGGGGTGAACTGCGTTACGACTATGAGTATCTCGGCGCCGGCACGGAGACGCTCGCTGAGCTCGTTTCCGGCAAGGGCAAGTTCTTCGAGACGCTCAAGAATGCCGAGCGGCCGCTGATCATCGTCGGCCAGGGTGCGCTTGCAGGGGAGGGCGGTTCTGCCGTTCTCGCCAATGCCGCAAAGCTTGCCGTCGCGGTCGGTGCGGCCGGCGGAGAATGGAACGGCCTTGCCGTCCTGCACACGGCGGCATCACGCGTCGGCGGTCTGGACCTCGGTTTCGTTCCCGGCAAGGGCGGCATTTCGGCAGCGCAGATGGCCGGCAGCGCAGAGGTGCTGTTCCTGCTCGGCGCCGACGAGATCGATCTTTCGGCGCGTAAGGGCTTCACGGTCTATATCGGCTCGCACGGCGACAATGGCGCGCATGCGGCGGATGTCATCCTTCCCGGCGCCGCCTATACGGAGAAGTCCGGCACCTGGGTCAACACCGAAGGCCGCGTCCAGGTCGGCAACCGCGCCGGCTTTGCACCGGGAGACGCGCGCGAGGACTGGGCGATCATCCGCGCCCTTTCCGACGTGCTCGGCCGCAGGCTGCCGTTTGATTCGCTTGGGGAATTGCGTGCCAAGCTCTACGCGGCTCATCCGCATTTCGCAGAGGTCGACAGCATCGCCGCAGGAAGCAGCGACGAAATTGCCGCACTTGCGCAAAAAGCCGGTGAGATGGGCAAATCCATGTTTGCGTCTCCGGTCAAAGACTTCTATTTGACGAACCCGATAGCGCGCGCATCCGCCGTCATGGCCGAATGCTCGGCCTTGGCGCGCAACAATTTCAAAGCTGCCGCGGAATGAGCGCGAGGGAATAGAGCATCATGGACGCTTTCATTTCGAGCTACGTCTGGCCCACGGCCATCATGATCGGCCAGTCGCTGCTGCTTCTGGTCGCGCTGCTGGTCTTCATCGCCTATATCCTGCTCGCCGACCGCAAGATCTGGGCCGCCGTGCAGCTTCGCCGCGGTCCTAACGTGGTGGGCCCCTGGGGACTTTTCCAGTCCTTTGCCGACCTTTTGAAATTCGTCTTCAAGGAGCCGGTCATTCCGGCCGGCGCCAACAAGACGATCTTCCTGCTCGCGCCGCTCGTCTCGGTGACGCTGGCGCTTGCCGCCTGGGCCGTCATTCCGCTCAATGCGGGCTGGGTGATCGCGAACATCAATGTCGGCATCCTCTTCGTCTTTGCCATATCTTCTCTCGAGGTTTATGGCATCATCATGGGCGGCTGGGCGTCGAACTCGAAATATCCCTTCCTGGGCGCGCTGCGCTCCGCCGCGCAGATGGTGTCCTATGAAGTCTCGATCGGCTTTGTCATTGTCACGGTGCTGCTCTGCGTCGGTTCGCTCAACCTGACGGACATCGTCAATGCGCAGTCGGACGGCCTTGGAACGATGATCGGCCTGCCGGCCTCCTTCCTCGACTGGCACTGGCTGTCGCTGTTCCCGATGTTCATCGTGTTCTTCATCTCGGCGCTCGCCGAGACGAACCGTCCGCCCTTCGACCTGCCCGAAGCCGAGTCCGAACTCGTCGCCGGCTTCATGGTCGAATACGGCTCCACCCCGTACATGATGTTCATGCTCGGCGAATACGCTGCGATCTGCCTGATGTGCGCGCTGACGACGATCCTGTTCCTCGGCGGTTGGCTGCCGCCGGTCGATATCTGGATCCTGAACTGGGTGCCGGGCATCATCTGGTTCGTGCTGAAGGCCTCGCTCGTGTTCTTCATGTTCGCGATGGTCAAGGCTTTCGTCCCGCGCTACCGCTACGACCAGCTGATGCGTCTCGGCTGGAAGGTCTTCCTGCCGCTGTCGCTGGCGATGGTCGTCATCGTCGCATTCGTTCTGAAGCTCATGGGATGGGCATGATGCCCGCCCGCGCTTCGCTGCATACCGCCGACCCCTCCCAGGCCGGCAAATTTGGAGGTAAATGATGGCCGGTCTTTCGCAAGCCGTCAGCTCGCTGTTCCTCAAGGAATTCGTCGGCGCATTCCTGCTGTCGATGCGGTATTTCTTCCGGCCGAAGGCGACCGTGAACTATCCCTTTGAAAAGGGCCCGGTCAGCCCGCGCTTCCGCGGCGAGCATGCGCTGCGCCGCTATCCGAACGGCGAAGAACGCTGCATCGCCTGCAAGCTCTGCGAGGCGATCTGTCCTGCCCAGGCCATCACCATCGAGGCCGGCCCGCGCCGCAACGACGGCACCCGCCGCACGGTGCGCTACGACATCGACATGGTGAAGTGCATCTATTGCGGCTTCTGCCAGGAAGCCTGTCCGGTCGATGCCATCGTCGAAGGGCCTAACTTCGAATTCGCCACTGAGACGCGCGAAGAGCTCTATTACGACAAGGAAAAGCTGCTCGCCAACGGCGACCGGTGGGAGCAGGAAATCGCGCGCAACATTGCAATGGACTCGCCCTACCGCTGAGGCCATTTGCGTAAACGCCGCATCGCGCCGCTCGCAAGGGGCACATGCGGAACGGTTTTGGCACTGGCCGGACAGACGTCCGGCTTTGCCTCATGGAGTGAGGGCGGTCGGCCTTCACGCCGAGCAAGACGAAAAAGGCACCGATCATGGGTCTGCAGGCTCTTTTTTTCTATCTCTTCGCCTTCATCGCGGTGGCGTCGGCATTCATGGTCATCGCGGCCAAGAACCCGGTCTATTCGGTTCTGTTCCTGATCCTGACCTTCTTCAATGCGGCCGGCCTCTTCCTGCTGACGGGCGCCGAGTTCCTGGCGATGATCCTGCTGGTGGTCTATGTCGGCGCTGTCGCGGTTCTCTTCCTTTTCGTGGTCATGATGCTCGACATCGACTTCGCCGAACTGCGGGCGGGCGTCCTGGAATACGCGCCGGTCGGTGCGCTGATCGGTCTGATCCTCGCCGCCGAATTGATCATCGTCGTTGGCGGTTCGACCTTCTCGCCGCAGATCGCCAAGGGCATTTCCATGCCGATCCCGGCGGCTACCGAGCGGACCAACACGGCGGCACTCGGGGACGTGCTCTACACCCATTACATCTATTTCTTCCAGATCGCCGGGCTCGTGCTGCTCGTCGCCATGATCGGCGCCATCGTGCTCACCCTGCGTCATCGTGAAAACATCAAGCGCCAGAGCATTCCGCGCCAGGTTGCCCGCTCGCCCGAGACCGCCGTCGAGGTGGTCACGGTCAAGCCGGGGCAGGGCCTTTAATCGGGACGCGAGGTCGAGGGATCGGACATATGGAAATCGGAATCTCCCACTATCTCACCGTCAGCGCCATTCTGTTCACGCTCGGCGTCTTCGGCATCTTCCTCAACCGGAAGAACGTCATCATCATCCTGATGTCGGTGGAGCTCATCCTACTCGCGGTCAACATCAACATGGTCGCCTTCTCGTGGGTTCTCAAGGACATTACGGGCCAGGTCTTCGCGCTGTTCATTCTGACCGTCGCGGCCGCCGAAGCGGCGATCGGGCTTGCAATTCTCGTCGTCTTCTATCGCAATCGCGGCTCGATCGCCGTCGAAGACGTCAACATGATGAAGGGCTGACAGGGCCATGGACACGATTATCAAGGCTATCGTCTTTCTGCCTCTGATCGGCTTTCTGATCGCCGGCCTGCTCGGTACGCAGATCGGTGCCAAGGCATCCGAATATGTGACCAGCGGCCTGATGCTGATTGCGCTGGCGCTCTCCTGGTTTGTTTTCTTCGACGTCGCACTCGGCCACGAGGAGATGATCAAGGTCTCGGTGCTCCATTGGATCCAGTCGGGCAGCTTCGACGTCGAATGGGCCTTCCGCGTCGACACGTTGACCGCCGTCATGTTCGTGGTCGTCAACACGGTCTCGACCCTGGTGCACATCTATTCGATCGGCTACATGCACCACGATCCGCATCGTCCGCGCTTCTTCGGCTACCTGTCGCTCTTCACCTTCGCGATGCTGATGCTGATCACGTCGGACAACCTGCTGCAGATGTTCTTCGGCTGGGAAGGCGTGGGCCTCGCGTCGTACCTGCTGATCGGCTTCTGGTACAAGAAGCCCTCGGCCAATGCCGCGGCGATCAAGGCCTTCATCGTCAACCGCGTCGGCGACTTCGGCTTCTCGCTCGGCATCTTCTGTGTCTTCGTCCTCTTCGGCTCGATCAATCTCGAAACGGTCTTCGCCGCCGCCCAGAGCTACATTCCGGCTGAAGGCGCAGTGGCAGGGGAGGCGGTGATCACGCTCTTCGGCATGCATCTCGACAAGGCCGATGCGCTGACGGCTACCTGCCTGCTGCTCTTCATGGGCGCCATGGGCAAGTCGGCGCAATTCCTGCTGCACACCTGGCTGCCGGACGCCATGGAAGGCCCGACGCCGGTTTCCGCGCTGATCCATGCCGCCACCATGGTGACCGCCGGCGTTTTCCTCGTCGCCCGCATGTCGCCGCTCTTTGAACTGTCGCCGGATGCGCTGACTGTCGTCACGCTGGTCGGTGCGATCACCGCCTTCTTCGCCGCGACCGTCGGTCTCGTGCAGAACGACATCAAGCGCGTCATCGCCTATTCGACCTGCTCGCAGCTCGGCTACATGTTCGTGGCGCTCGGCGTCGGCGCCTATGGCGCCGCGATCTTCCACCTGTTCACGCACGCCTTCTTCAAGGCGCTGCTGTTCCTTGGCGCCGGTTCGGTGATCCACGCCGTCGATGGCGAGCAGGACATGCGCTACATGGGCGGCCTGCGCACCCATATCCCCGTCACCTACTGGATGATGTTCATCGGCACGATCGCGCTGACGGGCGTCGGTATTCCCGGCACGGTGATCGGCACGGCAGGCTTCTTCTCGAAGGATGCGATCATCGAATCCACCTTCGCATCGCACAGCGTCGTTTCCGGTATTGCCTTTGCGCTCTTGGTGATCGCCGCCCTGTTCACCAGCTTCTATTCCTGGCGCCTCACCTTCATGACCTTCCACGGCACGCCGCGCGCGTCGCACGAGGTCATGCATCACGTCCACGAGTCGCCCCAGGTCATGCTGGTGCCGCTCTATATCCTCGCGCTCGGTGCGCTCGTCGCCGGCTTCCTGTTCCACGATTATTTCTTCGGCCATCACTACGCCGAATTCTGGCAGGGCGCGCTCTTCACGTCGGCCGAGAACGAAATCCTCGAGGAGTATCACCACGTTCCGCTGTGGGTGAAATGGAGCCCGTTCGTTGCCATGGCGCTCGGCCTGTTTACCGCCTGGTACATGTATATCCGTTCGCCGGAAACGCCGAAGTACCTCGCCCGGCAGCATCGCGGTCTCTACCAGTTCCTGCTCAACAAGTGGTATTTCGACGAGCTCTACGATTTCCTCTTCGTCCGCACCGCCAAGCGTCTCGGTACCTTCCTCTGGAAGGAGGGTGACGGTCGCGTCATCGACGGCTTCGGGCCGAACGGGGTGGCGGCGCGCGTTCTCGACGTGACCGATCGCGTCGTCCGGCTGCAGACCGGATACCTCTATCACTACGCGTTCGTCATGCTGATCGGCATTGCGGCGCTCGTTACCTGGATGATGCTCGGGAGTTCCTTCTGATGACCGATTGGCCCGTACTTTCCGCGGTCACCTTCCTGCCGCTGGTCGGCGCCCTGCTTCTCCTGCTGATGCGGGAAGACAGCGCCGCCGGCCGCCGCAACATCCTGAACATCTCGCTCATGACCACGATCGTGGTTTTCGGCCTGTCGCTCTATGTCTGGTATCAGTTCGATCCGTCGAATCCCGGCTTCCAAATGGTCGAGAAGCATGAGTGGCTCGGCACCGGCATATCCTACCATCTCGGCATAGATGGTATTTCGGTGCTGTTCCTGCCGCTGACGGCATTTCTGATGCCGTTCTGCGTGCTGGCGAGCTGGGTCACGATCGAGAAGCGCCTGAAGGAATACATGATCGCGTTTCTGATCCTGGAAACGCTGATGCTCGGCGTCTTCGTCTCGCTCGACATCGTGCTCTTCTACGTCTTCTTCGAGGCGGGCCTCATCCCGATGTTCATCATCATCGGCGTCTGGGGCGGCAGGGACCGCGTCTATGCGAGCTACAAGTTCTTCCTTTACACGCTGCTCGGCTCGGTTCTGATGCTACTCGCCATCATGGCGATGTATTGGCAGGCCGGCACGACCGACATCACCGAACTGCTCAAGTACAATTTCCCGCGCCAGATGCAGACCTGGCTGTGGCTTGCCTTCTTTGCGTCCTTCGCGGTGAAGATGCCGATGTGGCCGGTCCATACCTGGCTTCCCGACGCGCACGTCCAGGCGCCGACGGCGGGCTCCGTCATCCTGGCCGGCATTCTCCTGAAGCTCGGCGGCTACGGCTTCCTGCGCTTCTCGCTGCCGATGTTCCCGCTGGCGTCCGATTATTTCGCGCCGCTCGTCTATACGCTCTCGATCGTTGCGATCATCTACACCTCGCTGGTGGCTATGATGCAGAGCGACATCAAGAAGCTGATCGCCTATTCCTCCGTTGCCCACATGGGTTACGTGACGATGGGGACCTTTGCTGCGAATGTCCAGGGTGTTCAGGGCGCGATCTTCCAGATGCTCTCGCATGGCATCGTCTCGGGCGCGCTCTTCCTTTGCGTCGGCGTCGTCTACGACCGGCTGCACACGCGCGAAATCTCGGCCTATGGCGGTCTCGTCAACAACATGCCGAAATATGCCGTGGCCTTCATGGTGTTCACCATGGCCAATGTCGGTCTTCCGGGCACCTCGGGCTTCGTCGGCGAAGTCCTGACGCTGGTCGGCGCCTTCCGCGCCAATACCTGGGTTGCCCTCTTTGCGACCAGCGGCGTTATCCTGTCGGCCGCCTATGCCCTCTGGCTCTATCGCCGGGTGATCTTCGGCGCGCTGGAGAAGGATAGCCTCAAGGCGATGCTCGACCTGTCGACGCGCGAGAAGGTCATCCTTTATCCGCTGGTGATCCTTACGATCTTCTTCGGTGTCTATCCGGCGCCGGTCTTCGATGCGACGGCGGCCTCCGTGGATCTGCTCGTCAACAACTACGCCGCAGCCCTGCAGGCAGCGCAAGACGTTGCGCTTTCGGTGCACTGACCACAGGACGTGATTGGACATGACTGCTGAAACCCTTTTTGCAAGCCTGCAACTCTCAGTTCCCGAGCTGATCCTGGCGGTCGGCGCGCTGGTGCTGCTGATGGTCGGCGTCTATTCGAGCGAGCGCGCGACCCCCGTCGTGACCAGTCTCTCCATCGCGGTGCTCGCCATTGCCGGGCTGTGGCTCGTTCTGAACACCGGCGACGGCGAGGCCTATGGCGGCGCCTTCCTTTCGGATCCCTTCGCGAAATTCATGAAGGTTCTGGCGCTGATCGGCTCGGTCACCGTCATGGTGATGACCATCGGTCAGGCGCGCGCCGCGCAGATCGACCGCTTCGAGTTTCCGGTGCTGCTGCTGCTCGCAACCCTCGGCATGTTGCTGATGATCTCGGCCAATGACCTGATCTCGCTCTATCTGTCGCTGGAGCTGCAGTCGCTGGCGCTCTACGTCGTGGCCGCGATCAATCGCGACAGCGTGCGGTCCACCGAAGCGGGCCTCAAATATTTCGTTCTCGGCGCCTTGTCCTCGGGCATGCTGCTCTACGGCATGTCGCTCGTCTATGGCTTCACCGGCCATACCGGTTTCGACGAGATTGCCGCGGCGCTTACCGCGGAAGGCCGCTCGCTCGGCCTGGTCTTCGGCCTGGTCTTCATCCTTGCCGGCCTTGCCTTCAAGATCTCCGCGGTTCCGTTCCATATGTGGACGCCGGACGTCTATGAAGGCGCACCGACGCCGGTGACGGCCTTCTTTGCCGCCGCGCCGAAGGTTGCGGCCATGGCGATGCTCGTCCGCATTGTCATCGAGGCCTTCGAGCCGGTCGTCGCCGACTGGCGGCAGATCGTCGTCTTCATCTCGATCGCTTCGATGCTGCTCGGCTCCTTTGCGGCGATCGGCCAGCGCAACATCAAGCGGCTGATGGCCTATTCCTCGATCGGCCACATGGGCTATGCGCTCGTCGGTCTTGCCGCCGGGTCCATGGCCGGCGTGCGCGGCGTCATCCTCTACATGCTGATCTACATGGTGATGACGCTCGGCACCTTCGCCTGCATTCTCGCCATGCGCCGCCGGGATGGCGAGCATGTCGAAGGCATCGATGACCTCGCCGGCCTGTCGCAGACCAATCCGTTCATGGCGACGGTGCTGACGATCCTGATGTTCTCGCTTGCCGGGATCCCGCCGCTTGCCGGCTTCTTCGCGAAATATTTCGTGTTCGTTGCCGCGATCGAAGCCCAGCTCTATGGTCTGGCGATCATTGGCGTCCTCGCATCCGTCGTCGGCGCTTACTATTACCTGCGCGTCATCAAGGTCATGTGGTTCGACGAGGCCAAGGGCGAATTTGCCCGCACGTCGGGCGAACTGCGTTTGGTCTATGGCCTTTCCGGCCTTTTCGTGCTCGGCTATGTGCTGATCGGCGGCCCGCTCGGTAATGCCGCCGAGGCGGCGGCGCGGACATTCTTTTGACCGGCGGGCAGGGCAGCGGCCGGATTTCGCCCGATGAATTCCGGCACATAGCGCTTGCCGAAACTGTCTCGACGAACAGCGAATGCCTGGCGCGGGCGCGAGAGGGTGATCCGGGCAATCTCTGGATCACCGCGGCGCGCCAGACCGGCGGCCGCGGTCGACGCGGCCGCGAGTGGTTTTCCGAGCTCGGCAATCTTTACGCATCCTTGCTGCTCATCGATCCGGCGCCGGTTAAGCACCTGCATTCCCTGCCGCTCGCTGCAGCCGTTGCGGTGCATCGGGCCATTCGCAGGGTCATGCCTTCGGGTTCGCCGGAAGTGGCGATCAAGTGGCCGAACGACATCTTGATCGATGGCCGGAAGACCTGCGGGATCCTGCTCGAGGGCGAAGCGCTTCCGGATGGCCGCCACGCTTTGGTGATCGGCTGCGGCGTCAACGTAGCGGTCATGCCGGAGACGGGGCTCTACCCGGTCACCTCGCTTCGGCGCGAGGGCGCCACGATCTCGGCCGAGGAACTATTCGCTCACCTGTTCGTGACAATGGCTGAGGCGCTTTCCATTTGGGATAGAGGCGCCGGCATTGCCGCGATCATCGATCAGTGGAAGGCCGTCGCGAAGGGCATTGGCGAGGCCATCACCGTTAACCTGCCGGACCGTTCGCTCGGCGGCCGCTTCGTCGGTATCGACGAAGACGGCCGGCTGCTGCTCGACACGGGCTCCGGTGCGCCGCTGGCAATCGCCGCCGGCGACGTGTTTCTCGGATAAACAAGAATAGAGGCGCAGCGCAAAATGGCGCAGGAAGAAGAACTGGTGTTCTTGCCGCTAGGCGGCGTTGGCGAGATCGGTATGAATCTCGGCCTTTACGGCTATGGCAGCCCCGGCAGCCGCCAATGGATCATGGTCGATTGTGGCGTGACCTTTCCCGGTCCGGAACTGCCCGGCGTGGAACTCGTCCTGCCCGATATTTCCTTCCTCGCCGAGGAGCGCCGCAATCTCAAGGCGATCATCATTACCCACGCCCACGAGGACCACTACGGCGCCCTGAACGATCTCTGGCCGGGGCTGAACGTCCCGGTCTATGCCTCGCCGTTCACGGCCGGCATGCTCGAGGCGAAGCGCGACTTCGAAAAGAGCCGCGGCGAAATACCGGTGACCGTCTTTAAGGCGGGCGACCGCATCAATGTTGGCCCCTTCAGCATCGAGGCGGTCGGCGTCAACCATTCCATTCCCGAGCCGATGTCGCTGGTCATCCGCACGCCGCTCGGCGCCGTCGTGCATACGGGCGACTGGAAGATCGACCTGGAGCCATCGCTCGGCCCGATCACCAACGAAGCGCGTTTTCGTCAGATCGGCGAAGAGGGCGTGTTGGCGCTCGTCTGCGACTCGACCAATGCGCTGCGCGACGGCGTTTCGCCGTCCGAGCGCGAGGTATCGGAGAGCCTGGCGAAGATCATCGCCAATGCCGAGGGTCGCGTCGGCATCACCACCTTTTCGTCGAATGTCGGCCGCATCCGCTCGGTCGCCGAAGCCGCGGAGGCCGCAGGCCGCGAAGTGCTCCTGCTCGGCAGTTCGATGAAGCGCGTCGTCGACGTCGCAAAGGACCTCGGCATCATGGAGGGGCTGAAGCCGTTCCTGGCCGAGGACGAGTTCGGCTATATCCCGCGCGACAAGGTGGTCGTCATTCTCACCGGGAGCCAGGGCGAGCCGCGCGCTGCACTTGCCAAGATCTCTCGGGACGAAATGCGCAATGTGGCGTTTTCGGCCGGCGACACGATCGTCTTTTCGTCGCGCACCATCCCCGGCAACGAAAAGGCGATCAACGACATCAAGAACGGCCTGATCGAGCAGGGCATCCACATCATCACCGACAGCGAGGCGCTGGTGCATGTGTCCGGCCATCCGCGCCGTAACGAACTGCAGCAGATGTATCAATGGGTGAAGCCCCAGATCGTCGTGCCGGTGCATGGCGAGGCGGCGCATCTGACGGCGCATGCCGAGCTTGCGCTCAACTCGGGCATCGCCAGCGTCCCGCGGCTGCGCAACGGCGAAATGCTGCGCCTGGCGCCCGGTCCCGCCGAGGTCATCGATGAGGCACCGCACGGCCGCATCTACAAGGACGGCACGCTGATCGGCGATTTCGACGAAATGGGCATTGGGGAACGGCGCAAGCTCTCCTTTGCCGGCCACGTCTCGGTCAACGTCGTGCTCGACAACCGTTACGACTTCCTCGGCGACCCGGACGTCGTGCCGATCGGGCTTCCGCAGTTCGACGACGAGGGCGACGACATGGACGACGTGCTCTATGACGCCGTGCTCGGGGCGGTGGAAAGCATCCCGCGCGCCAAGCGCAAGGATCTGGCGATGCTGCAGGAAGCGGTCCGGCGGGCGGTGCGCAGCACGGCCAACCAGATCTGGGGCAAGAAGCCGATCGTCACGGTCTTTGTCACCAAAGTCTGATTGGCCCGACCGGCGGGCCGGTGTAAACCGGTCGGAGCCCGCACGGCGCTGAAGGGGAGGAGGTTCGATGCTCGGCAGAGTGAATCACGTGGCGATCGCCGTACCGGACCTCGCGTCCGCGGCCGAAAACTATCGTGCCACCCTCGGAGCAACGGTCACCGAGCCGCAGGCTTTGCCGGAACATGGCGTGACGGTCGTTTTCGTCACGCTTCCCAACACCAAGGTCGAACTGCTGGAGCCGCTCGGCGATCAGTCGCCGATTGCCGCCTTTCTCGAAAAAAATCCGGCCGGTGGCATGCACCACATCTGCTACGAGGTGGAGGACATTCTTGCGGCGCGCGACCGGCTGCGGCAGGCGGGGGCACGTGTGCTGGGCGACGGCAATCCGAAAATCGGCGCCCACGGCAAGTCGGTCCTTTTCCTGCATCCGAAGGATTTCCACGGCACGTTGATCGAACTCGAAGAGGTGTGACAGTCGGGCGCGGCGAAGCGGTTTGCGCGATCCACAGCAAAGGCGCTATAAGGCGTTGCCTCGCAGAAATCGCTTCGACAGCCGCTTGCGATCGGCGCAATCAAGACGGTATGGCAGCAAGGCTGCTGCCAATGGGCGTTGCCCATCTGCATGTCTCCTTACATCGACCTCGATTTAAGGAAAAGACATGCAACGATTCAAGTGCTACAGCGACCTTTGCGCGTCCGATGAGACGCCCGGCGCTGTAAGCCTTCCATCAGGGAACCTGGATGTCCGCCTTTTCGATCTTTGCCGTCTATTTCATCATCTGGTGGCTGACGCTTTTTACCGTGCTGCCGTTCGGGGTGAGGACCCAGGCCGAGGAGAATGAGGTCGTGCCCGGCAGCGTTGAGAGCGCTCCGGCCCGCTTTCGTGGCCTGCGGGTGGTGCTGATCACGACAGTAATCGCCGGCTTGATCCATCTGGGCTGGTATGTGCTTTCCGTGAAGCTCGGATACGACCTCGATGCGATATTCGGCTTCATAGGTCCGAGAGGCTGAGGCGAGGACGCTCGATCGGCCGCACGCAAGAAACGTGCCGCACTTTCATGGAGACGTTGCAGCAGCCGTTACGCACTTCGAGCTCAGGCGCAGCCCTTGACAGTCGTCAAATCGACATATTTGCCCGCTGCTTCGTTTTCATTGGCGGGTAAATAGCAAAAAAAAACAAGGCCAAAGCCTTGTTTTCAAGTTTCGCGTGATCTTTGAACCGTTGCCGGCGGCAGCGAACGAGCGCGCCTAAGATCTTATCCTCCCAAGACTTAACCGCGAAATTCGGCAAGAATTTGGTCTTCTTGCCTGTTTTGTGAGCCGAAACTAGCTCAAACATTGGGCTATGTCACCAGCTTTTTTTGCATTTTTGCTACAGTTTGGCAAAAAAATCCGATTGACAGAAATAGGCCTTGTCCTGTTACTACCGTGCTCTTTTGACGCAGGTCTGAGAGAGCGTTTCCGCCGCAGCGTCATTTTCGGTGTGGCTTTCTTCCCGATCTAGCAGGGTTTTCTTCCGCGCGCGAAGCGGCTATGAACGCTGAACTCGGAAGTTCCCGTGGCCGCGCCGATGGGAAATCAAGAGCCCGATTTCAAACGGCAATCGCCACCTCCGCCTGTTGGAGGGCGAGGGCGGCTGCCGCAGCACAACGTCATTTCGCCCGAATCCGCCGATAGTGCGAGAGCCACCAGTTCCGGAACCCGTCATGCGCCTGTCCCGCTATTTCATGCCCATTCTGAAGGAAAACCCGAAGGAAGCGGAGATCGTTTCCCATCGCCTGATGCTGAGGACCGGCATGATCCGCCAGCAGTCGGCCGGCATCTATAGCTGGCTGCCGCTCGGCAAGCGCGTGCTCGACAAGGTCAATGCGATTATTCGCGAGGAACAGAACCGATCCGGCGCGGTCGAGCTCCTGATGCCGACTTTGCAATCGGCGGAGCTCTGGCAGGAGAGCGGCCGCTACGATGCCTACGGCAAGGAGATGCTGCGCATCAAGGACCGGCAGGATCGGCCGATGCTCTACGGGCCGACGAACGAGGAGATGATTACCGACATCTTCCGCTCCTATGTGAAGTCCTATCGGAACCTGCCTCTCAATCTCTACCACATCCAGTTGAAGTTCCGCGACGAGATCCGTCCGCGCTTCGGCACCATGCGCTCGCGCGAGTTCCTGATGAAGGATGCCTACTCCTTCGACCTCGATCGAGAGGGCGCGGAGCATGCCTATAACAAGATGTTCGCCGCCTATCTGCGGACCTTCGACCGCATGGGCCTGCGCGCCATTCCGATGCGCGCGGACACCGGCCCGATCGGCGGCAACCTTAGCCATGAATTCATCATTCTTGCCGATACAGGCGAGTCCGAGGTGTTCTGCCACAAGGATTTCCTCGGCTTCGACATTCCGGGCAAGGAGACGAATTTCGATGACGTCGGCGGGCTGAAGGCGATCTTCGACAAGTGGACTTCGCGTTATGCCGCCACCTCGGAAATGCACGACGAGGCCGCCTTCAACGCTATTTCCGAGGGCGACCGGCTGTCGGCGCGCGGCATCGAGGTCGGTCACATCTTCTATTTCGGCACGAAATATTCGGAGGCGATGGGTGCCAAGGTGCTTGGACCCGATGGCAAGGAGCACACCGTGCACATGGGCTCCTATGGCATCGGCCCGACACGCCTGGTGCCGGCGATCATCGAAGCCTCGCATGACGAGAACGGCATCATCTGGCCGAAATCGGTGGCTCCGTTCGACGCGGTCGTCATCAACATGAAAGCGGGCGACGCCGCTTGCGATGCGGCCTGCGGCACGCTCTACTCCGACCTCGGCAAGGCGGGATTCGACGTCCTTCTGGACGACACGGACGACCGCGCCGGCGCTAAGTTCGCGACCGCCGATCTTATCGGCGTTCCCGTGCAGATCATCGTCGGGCCGCGCTCGGTCGCCAATGGCGAGGTCGAGGTGAAGGACCGCAAGACCGGCGCGCGCGAGACGATGACGGTGGAAGCCGCAATCAACAAGCTGGTTGCGAACAGATAGAGGCAAGGACGACGATGACCGCGGCGACGGAAGAGCAAGTGCAGGTTGCCGCGCCATCCGGCATAAGGTCCAGTCGTCCCTTCTCCGCCTTCGAGCGCATGGTCGCCTGGCGCTATCTGCGCTCGCGCCGCAAGGAAGCCTTCATTTCCGTCATAGCCGGCTTTTCCTTTATCGGCATCATGCTCGGCGTGGCGACGCTGATCATCGTCATGGCAGTGATGAACGGTTTCCGCACCGAGCTGATATCGCGCATTCTCGGCATGAACGGCCATGTGATCGTCCAGCCGCTCGACGGGCCGCTCACCAACTATGCCGAGCTCGCCACCAAATTCTCGGCCGTTCCAGGGGTGACGATGGCGATCCCCCTGGTCGAGGGGCAGGTGCTCGCGCAGGGCGTTGGCGACGCCTCGACTGGCGCCCTGGTTCGCGGCATCCGGGCGGAAGACCTCGCGAAGCTCAAATCGATCTCGGAGCACATCCAATCCGGCGACCTCGTCGGCTTTGCCTCGGGTGCCGGCGTTGCCATCGGCTCGCGCATGGCCGAACAGTTGGGAATTCGCGTCGGCGGAACGATTACGCTCACCTCGCCGAACGGCGACGTCACGCCCCTCGGCATGAATCCCCGCGTCAAGGCCTATACCGTTTCGGCGATCTTCGAGATGGGCATGTCGGAATATGACGCGACGATCGTCTTCATGCCGCTAGAGGAAGCGCAGCTCTATTTCAATGCCGAGGGCCTCGTCCAGTCGATTGAGCTTTTCGTCGAGCAGCCGGACGCCGTCGACGCCTTGCGCAAGCCGATCGAGGACGCCGCCGGACGGCAGGTCTACCTGACAGACTGGCGGGACCGCAACAGAACCTTCTTCTCGGCGCTCGAGGTCGAGCGCAACGTGATGTTCATGATCCTGACGCTGATCGTGCTCGTCGCCGCGCTCAATATCGTTTCCGGCCTGATCATGCTGGTGAAGGACAAGGGCAGCGACATCGCCATTCTGCGCACGATGGGTGCGACCTCCGGCTCGGTGATGCGCATCTTCTTCATGACGGGGGCGGCGATCGGCGTTACCGGAACGATCGCCGGCGTCATTCTCGGCGTGGTCGTCTGCCTCAACATCGAGTCGATCCGCCAGTTCTTCTCCTGGGTCTCCGGCACGACGCTCTTCGATCCGGAGCTCTACTTCCTCAGCCAGCTGCCGGCCGACATGAATGCCGACGAGACCATCTCCGTCGTCATCATGGCGCTGGCGCTCTCCTTCCTGGCGACGATCTTCCCGGCCTGGCGCGCCTCGCGCCTCGATCCGGTGCAGGCCCTGCGGTACGAATAAGGACAAGAACGTAGATGAATGCGCGCGTGGCACTGCAGCTCTCCGGCGTCGAGCGGCACTATGGCGAGGGGGATACCTACCTGCCGATCCTCAAGGGTGCCGACCTGACGCTGCGGAGCGGCGAGACGATTGCGCTCGTCGCGCCCTCGGGCACCGGGAAGTCGACCCTGCTTCACCTCGCCGGGCTGCTCGAACATCCGGACGAAGGAGACGTGATCGTCAACGGCATCCCATGCAACGGCCTCAGCGACGACCGGCGCACGGCGATCCGCCGCAACGAGATCGGCTTTGTCTATCAGTTTCACCACTTGCTGCCGGAATTCTCAGCGCTCGAGAACATCATGATGCCGCAACTGATCGCCGGCTTGTCCAAGGCGGAGGCGGCCGAGAGGGCGAGGGCACTGCTGGACTACATGCGGATCGGACACCGGGCTGCACACCGGCCGGCCGAACTTTCTGGCGGCGAGCAGCAACGTGTGGCGATCGCCCGGGCGGTCGCCAACGCGCCGCTCATCCTGCTGGCCGACGAGCCGACCGGCAACCTCGACCCCGAGACGGCTGGCTATGTCTTCGAGGCGATGGAAGCCCTTGCGCGTCAGTCAGGCCTAGCGGCGCTGATCGCCACCCACAATCACGAACTTGCTGCTCTTATGGATCGTTGCGTGACGATCGAGGACGGCAAGGTCATCGAACTTCGATAGGCCGGAAGGAAGCTCACGGCACGATCAGTCCGCCGCGATAATCGAGCTCATAGGCCTCTTCGCCATCGACGAATATGGTCTCGCGTCCGGAAAAGTGGTCGGTCCCGCCGCGGCTGCTGTCGATATAGCAACCATAGGCGTGCTGATATTCTATGCCGCCGAGGAAGTGGCGCTTCTCGTGATACATCGTCTGCAGCGCCGCCTTGATGACGGCGCCGGCCCGTCGCGCATCGATCAGTTCCGGTCGGACGATCCGGCCGAAATAATTCATCGCCCAGCACGGCTTGCCGTCGTGCCAGACCGCTTCCTGACCGGCGAAGTCGCTGCCGCCGAAGTAGCTGTCCAGATAACGCCAGGCCCCGCGCTGATGGCCAATATCGTGGGAGCCTGTCCGGCACGCCGGCAGCCTGGCGCCATCACTGACATAGGTTTTAGCCTTAGCTTCGACGATGAAGTCTGTGAGTTCGTCGATGTTGATCAGGGGCGTTCCCCTGGTATTGGATTGAGGATGCCTCAAGAGGATGCGCGTGTAAAGAACAAATAGTGAACAAACGTCTCCGCACCGCAGCCTTTTTGGCGGCAGATCGCCCCAAGGCCTTGCGTTTGGACGCCACCCTATTCGTCGATTCGGTCGGCCTGGCGTTTTGCCAGTCGCGTCGAACGCTGATCGCCTTGGTTGCATTAACCATAGCCGGTGAATAACGAGCGTTTCATGCGTGCTTGCTTGACTATTGAACAAAAATAGAACAAAAAAAGAACAATAGCCGAAAGGAGCCATGTTATGACTGATTTCGTCCGTGATCTCGCTGCCTTCGCCTCGATGACCCTTTTCATCGCCAGCATCTCGGTGATCGCACTCGGCATGTGACCGCTCCACCGTTTCCCACGGTCCTCCGCTCTGCGGCCCTGGCAAAAGCATCCCCGACAGGGCCGGAAGACTGGACAGTCGCGGCGGGAAACAGGATATCCTCGCACCGAACAGGAATCGGAGTGCGGCAATGGCAGGCGAGGATAGCATTGGGCAGAGCATGGCGGACGCGAATCCGCAATTCGTTCACCTGCGCGTGCACTCGGCATATTCGCTGCTCGAAGGCGCGCTGCCGCTGAAGAAGATCATCGCCAAGGCGGTGGCCGACGATCAGCCGGCCATCGGCATCGCCGACACGAACAACCTTTTCGCGGCGCTGGAATTTTCCCAGAAGGCGGCGGACGAGGGATTGCAACCGATCATCGGCTGCCAACTCTCCATCGACATGGAGGACGAGGCGGAGGGGGAGCGGCGCGGTCACGCGCAGCAGCTCGCCAAGCTGCCTTCGATCGTCCTGATTGCCGCGACCGACGCAGGCTATGTCCGTCTCGTCGACCTGGTCAGCCGCGCCTATCTCGAAGGCGAAGGTCATCAGGCGGCGCGGGTGACGCGCTCCTGGCTCGCGGCGGGCGGCACCGATGGTCTGATCGCGCTGACGGGCGCCGGCAGCGGCCCTGTCGATCTGGCGCTGAAGGCCGGTTCGTCCGCTCTTGCCGAGGGGCGCCTCAAGGCGCTGGTCGAGCTGTTCGGCAATCGCCTCTATATCGAACTGCAACGGCACGGCAGCTATGATCGACGTCATGAGAGCCGGCTGGTCGAGCTCGCCTATCGCTACGACATTCCGCTCGTGGCGACGAACGAGGCCTTTTTCCCGTCGCCGGCCGACTATGATGCGCATGACGCGTTGATGGCCGTTGCCCACAATGCCGTCGTCTCTGACGACCGCCGCTTCCGGCTGACGTCGGATCACTATCTCAAGAGCCGCAAGGAGATGGCAGCGCTTTTCGCCGATCTTCCGGAAGCGCTGGAAAACACCGTGGAGATCGCGCGGCGCTGCTCCTTCATGCTGAAGACCCGCGGGCCGATCCTGCCGCGCTTCACCGGCGCCTCGGACGATCCCGTCGAGGCCGAGCGCGCCGAGTCCGCCGAGCTTCGCCGCCAGGCGGAGGAGGGGCTGGAGAAGCGGCTCGCCAAGCTCGGCATGGCGCCGGGCTACAAGGAAGAAGACTATCGCGAGCGCCTGGCCTTCGAACTCGGCGTCATCGAGCGCATGAAGTTTCCGGGTTATTTCCTGATCGTTGCCGACTTCATCAAATGGGCGAAGCAGCACGACATCCCCGTCGGTCCGGGCCGCGGCTCGGGCGCCGGCTCGCTGGTCGCCTATGCGCTGACGATCACCGACGTCGATCCGATGCGCTTCTCGCTCCTCTTCGAGCGCTTCCTCAATCCCGAGCGCGTCTCGATGCCGGACTTCGACATCGACTTCTGCCAGGACCGCCGCGAAGAGGTGATCCGCTACGTGCAGCAGAAATACGGCCGCGAGCAGGTGGCGCAGATCATCACCTTCGGATCGCTGCAGGCGCGTGCGGCGCTGCGCGACGTCGGCCGCGTGCTCGAAATGCCCTACGGCCAGGTCGACAAGATCTGCAAGCTGGTGCCGAACAATCCGGCAAACCCGACGCCGCTGTCGAAGGCGATCGAGGAGGAGCCGCGCCTTAAGGAGGAGGCGGAAAAGGAACCGGTCGTCGGCCGGCTGCTCGATATCGCGCAGAAGATCGAGGGTCTCTACCGCCACGCCTCGACCCATGCGGCGGGCATCGTCATCGGCGACCGTCCGCTGTCGCAACTGGTGCCGATGTACCGCGATCCGCGCTCCGACATGCCGGTCACCCAGTTCAACATGAAATGGGTCGAGCAGGCAGGCCTCGTCAAATTCGACTTCCTCGGACTGAAGACCCTAACCGTGCTGAAGACGGCGGTCGACTTCGTCGCCAAGCGCGGCATTCAGGTCGATCTGGCGAGCATTCCGCTCGACGATCCCAAGACCTACGAGATTCTGTCCCGCGGCGAGACGGTCGGGGTGTTCCAGGTGGAAAGTGCCGGCATGCGCAAAGCGCTGATCGGCATGCGGCCGGACTGCATCGAGGACATCATCGCGCTGGTGGCGCTCTACCGTCCCGGTCCGATGGAAAACATCCCGGTCTACAACGCCCGCAAGCATGGCGAGGAAGAGATCGAATCGATTCATCCGAAAATCGATTACCTGCTCAAGGAAACGCAAGGCGTTATCGTCTACCAGGAGCAGGTGATGCAGATCGCCCAGGTGCTGTCGGGCTATTCACTCGGCGAGGCCGATCTCTTGCGCCGCGCCATGGGCAAGAAAATCAAGGAGGAGATGGACAAGCAGCGCGCCCGCTTCGTCGAGGGCGCGGTCGGCAATGGCGTGTCGAAGCCGCAGGCGGACCTGATCTTCGATCTGCTCGCCAAATTCGCCAATTACGGCTTCAACAAGTCGCATGCGGCCGCCTACGCCATCGTCTCCTACCAGACCGCCTATATGAAGGCGCATTATCCGGTCGAGTTCCTCGCGGCGTCGATGACGCTCGACATGTCGAACACTGAGAAGATCAACGACTTCCGCCAGGACGCGATGCGCCTCGGAATTCAGGTTATCGCCCCCTCGGTGCAGAGCTCGTTCCGTCCTTTCGAGACCGGCGACAACCGGATCTATTACTCGCTGGCTGCCATCAAGGGCGTCGGTGAATCCGCCGTCGACCACATCGTTGCCGTTCGCGGCGACCGTCCCTTCGCGAGCCTCGAGGATTTCTGCCTCCGGATCGACCCGAAACTTCTGAACCGGCGCGTCTTTGAAAGCCTGATCGCCGCCGGTGCTTTCGACTGCTTCGGTTACGACCGGGCCGAGCTCATCGGCGGCCTCGACCGGATTCTCGGCTTTGCGCAGCGCGCCCAGGAAAACAAGCTCAGCGGCCAGAGCGACATGTTCGGCGCGGGCGCTGCGACGGGTCCCGAAAAGATCGCTCTGCCGGCCTACACGCCCTGGCTTGCCTCGGAGAAGCTGCACCGCGAGTTCCAGGTGCTCGGCTTCTACCTTTCCGCCCATCCGCTCGATACCTACAACAATCTCCTGGCGAAGATGCGGGTGCAGACATTCGCGGATTTTTCCGCCGCCGTGAAGAAAGGGGCGACCGCGGGCCGCCTTGCCGGCACCGTGACGTCGAAGCAGGAGCGCAAGACGCGTACCGGCAACAAGATGGGCATCGTCGCCTTCTCCGATGCGTCGGGCCAGTTCGAGGCGGTGCTGTTTTCCGAAATGCTGCACCAGTATCGGGACCTGCTGGAACCCGGCAAGTCGCTGGTGATGACGGTAGACGCGGAGGAGCGGCCGGAAGGCGTCGGCCTTCGCATCCGGACGCTGCGGTCGCTCGAAGAGGAATCGCTGCAAATGCAGAAGGCGCTGCGCGTCTATGTGCGGGACTCCGGCCCCTTACGCTCCATCGCCTCGCACCTCAACGCCAAGGGCGACGGCCTCGTCTCCTTCATCGTCATCAAGGACAACGGTCAGCGGGAGATCGAGGTCGAGCTCAGCGAGAGATACCGGATCTCGCCGGAAATCGCTGCGGCCCTTCGCTCCGCGCCGGGTGTCGTGGACGTCGAGTTGGTATAGGCACCGGCCGCAAGCGTCAGCGACCGCTTACGGAGCGCGAGTAATGGTGATGAAATCGGTCCCTTCGCCGGTCTCCAGCCCGGTGTCCGTGTCGGAAACCGACAGCGACGATCCGTCGGCAAGGAGGCTTGCTATGCGCCGGCGCACGTCCACGGACATTGTGAGGCGGCTCAGGCTCCGCTGAAGGCCGCTGTATTCCATGCGGTCGGCGTCCACCGTGATGCCCAGCCGTTGTTTCGCGGCCTTTGAGAGCGCGTTGTCGAGCGACATGCCGAACCACTTGCCCTCGCCGGTTGCTGCGTCTGTATCCTGGAACTGCAGAAAATGCGTGCCGAGCGCCAGTTCGGGTCTCTCTATCCTTACGTCCGCCTCGAAGAGCGGTTCAAACGCGCGGCGTACGCGCAGAATACCGTTCGCCGGCATGTCCCTGCCGGCCTTGCGATAGACCGCCCCGATCAGTTCCGGGGTCGCTTTTCCGTCCACCGGCAGCCCCTCTGCCGTCTGGAACGAGCGGATCGCCGCAAGCGTCATGGGGCCGCTGCGGCCATCCGGCTCACCCGCGTCGTAGCCGAGCATCGTCAGCAGCACCTGCAGATCGCGCATCGTCTCCCGGTCGCCACGCCGGGTGATCAGAATGCGAATTGGCGGCTGATCGTGCTCCAGCAGCGGCAAGGGGTTGCTTTCCGTCATGGCGACTTCGACGGAACTCCCGTCGAAATGGCTGATGGCGGGCCGCAGCGGCACGTCCGACATCGGCGGCTGCGGCGGGCGCGCCTCTCTCGGCTGGAACAGCATCACGCTCGAAATTTCGGCGGGCGTCACCTGGCGATCGGAGATCACCACGTGCATGCCGCGTTCTGTCATCTTGAACAAGCCGACGGCGAATTTGCTCGGCAGGCGCACGCAGCCATGCGAGGCGGGATAGTCCGGCACATGGTTCGACCCATGCAAGGCGATACCGGACCAGGTGAGCCGCTGCATGAACGGCATCGGTGCATTCGAATAGATGTTGGACCTGTGATGGCGGCGCTTTTCGAGAATCGAAAAGATGCCCGTCGGCGTCGTGTGGCCGCGCTTGCCCGTCGAAACATTGGACGTCGCGACGACGGTGTCGCCGTCATAGACGACGAGCGACTGCTGCTGCCTCGAGACGACGATCTGCAGCGGCGCCTTGGTGCCGGCCACAAGCGCCGACGGCGCCGACACGATGAGAACGGCAAGTGCCATTCCGAGAGTGATACGCAATACAAACCCTCATCCGACCTGAAGCGCAATACCGATGCAGCGCTTCCATGCGGCCCTTTTCATGCACGCCTGGGTCGAGCGGGCGCGCCGAAATCTGTCGAGCAAGGATACGGATCAAGATTTAACGAATTGAAACACAGGAAGCCGCGCCGTCGCCGAGGGGCAGAGGGTTTACGCGCTATTGGTCGCGTCGGCGTTGGCCGAACGTATAGCCCGTTTCGACGCTGGCCTTGCCGAACTTGTCGCGCAGCTTGTTGATCGCCTCCTCGGCCGCAGCGCGTCTGGTCGCCAGAGGATCGACGAGATCCGGCGGATCGGCGAGATCGGGATGAGTGAGGTCGCTGACGCCGATGCCGATCAGTCGGTATTTCGTACCGTCGACCTCTCTTTCGAGCAGCTGGAGGCCGACCCGAAAGATGCGGTCGGCCAGCCGGGTCGGACTTTCGAGCCGCCGGTTGCGGGTGCGGAGCTTGAAATCCGCGGTCTTGAGTTTCAGGACAACCGTTTGGCCGGCAAGCTCCGACTTGCGCAGCCGCAGCGCCACCTGCTCGCTCAGCCGCCTGAGATGCGAAACGAGCTCGTCCGGGCGCGACAGGTCGTCGTTGAATGTCGTCTCCGAGGAGACGCTCTTCGCCTCGCCGTCGATCTCGACGGTGCGCTCGTCCTGACCGCGCGACAGGCGGTATAGCCTTTGGCCCATCGAGCCATAGCGGCGCATCAGGTCCGCTTCGTCCATCGTCTGCAACTGGCCGATGGTGCGGATTCCGTCACGCTCCAGCGTCGCGGCAAAGGCCTTGCCGACGCCCCAGATCAGCGTGACCGGGCGCTCCTTGAGGAAATCGACCGCCTCGGCCTGGCCGATGACGGAGAATCCGCGCGGCTTCTGCAGATCGGAGGCGACCTTTGCGAGGAACTTGCAGTAGGAAAGTCCGACCGAGACGGTGATGCCGACTTCCTCTTCGACGCGTTTCGCGAAGCGCGCCAGCGTGCGGGCAGGGGGATGGTGATGCAGCCGCTCGGTGCCGTTCAGGTCCAGGAACGCCTCGTCGATCGAGAGCGGCTGCACGAGCGGTGTCAGCTCGAGCATCATTGCCCTGACTTCGCGCCCGACCTGCGAGTACTTTTCCATGTTGGGCTTGATGACCACGGCTTGCGGACAGGCTTCGAGCGCCTTGAACATCGGCATAGCCGAGCGGACGCCGTGAATGCGGGCGATGTAGCAGGCTGTCGAGACGACTCCGCGCTTGCCGCCGCCGATGATCACCGGCTTGTCGGCAAGCTCCGGATTGTCGCGCTTCTCGATCGAGGCATAGAAGGCGTCGCAGTCGATATGCGCCAAGGTCAACCGATAGAGTTCGGCATGGCTGAGAAGCCGCGGGCTGCCGCAGGCCAGACACCGTCGCACCGGCGCAGCCAGTTCCTTGAGGCAGTCTCGGCAGAAGCCGGAAAACGGTGCAGCGCTGGTCATGGAGGAACAAATGTTGAACGCGGTGACTTTACGCTCTACGCTAGTGAGTCTCAAGGCGGCGATCGGAGGCCATGGTGGATATCGCCCTGCAATTTGCGCCGGTGACACGGGATCTCTGGCCGGATTTCGAGACGCTCTTCGGGCCGAAGGGGGCCTATTGCGGCTGCTGGTGCGTTGCCCTGCGCCTGCCCTACAAGATCCGCGGCACCATGTCGGCCAATGACCGCAAGGCGTTTATCCGCGAGCGCATCGAAGCCGGCCCGCCGCCGGGCATCCTCGGCTATTGCGAGGGAAGGCCGGTCGCCTGGATCCAGGTCGGCCCTCGTCAGGATGTGCCGCAATTCAATTCGCCGCGAACGTGTTCGCGGCCGTTGGAAGAACGCGAGGCCGAGGACGCAAGCGTCTGGGCGGTGAGCTGCTTCTTCCTTGCCTCGCCGCTGCGCGGCAAAGGACTTAGCCACCATATGCTCTCTGCGGCGATTGACCATGCGCGGGCGAGCGGCGCGCACTACCTCGATGCCTGTCCGATCGATCACACGAAGCGGCCGAAATCGGTGGGTCTCTATATCGGCTCGACGGCGATTTTCGATGCGGCCGGCTTCGAGACGGTCGCCTGTCGCAAGGACGGCAGGCCGCTGATGCGACTGGACTTGAGGCAATGACGATGCGTCTGGAAATTCTGCCGGCCTGTGGAGCGCCGCCCCGGCTTGCTTCAGCCGCCCGTCGTCGCGCCCCAGTGGGCGCGGATCAGCCCTGCCGCTACGCCCCAATCGGCGGCAACCTGGATGCCGGCGGCCGGCGTCGGGGCGAGTGCGCGAAACTCCGCGTTCGCCATCAGATTGATGAGGAAGGAGGAGGGCGCGTGCTCCTGCACGGAATGGAGGTTGCGCAGGATGTCGTCGATGAAGACGAGCGGAAGGCGGCGCTCCCCGTGCAGGTGCTTGACGAGCGGTCCCTTCGGCTCCTCGGAGGCAATCAGCGGATAGGGAAGGCCGAGGGCGTCGAGCAGGGCAGTGCGCAGCGGCGCATGGCGCGGCGGCATCGCCGTCAGGAAGACGATGTCGGCCTCTTCCGAAAGTGCCGTGAGCGTCTCGACGGCCAACGCGGCCGGCGTCTGCCATTGATCCTGGACGGTGTAGAAGGCTTCGAGCAGCGCTTCCGCCGTCGCTTCGCTGACTGGTTCGCCGCTCGGCCGGTCGATGATGTTGCCGGCAAGGCGAAAGGAGCGCGGGAGCAAAACGTGCTCGCGGGCCTCCAGGAATGCGATGAACGGAGTCAGGAATTCGAGCACGACCTCGTCGACGTCGGTGACGATCAGCGGCCGTGGCTTAAGAGGCACGTCGCCAGGAGCGGCGAAGGTAGGCATGCTCAATCCTCGAAGTGCGCCGGGCCGGAAAATGCCTGGTGCGCCCAGACGACGTCTTCGGGAGCGGTCCCAGTCGCCGCACAGAAGGCGATGAGCGTCGGCTCGTGGTCCATCAGAAAGGCGACGACCCCGCCCATGAAGGCCGGGTCCCCCACGGCTTTGCGCAGCGACACAGGGTCGGTGCCGGTCAGCGCCAGGAAACGCGACAGCAGTTCCGGTTCGTTGGCGAGCCAGCCGAGGATCGCGATCGCCGTTTCGTCAGCGCTCTTCATGTTCTTGAATCTCTTCTCATATGGCGCTCGGAGTTACCTCTTTTTCAACCAAATATCGTTAGTCTTGCGACCGAGAAAGTGGGTCGAGTCACCGTTCGTGAAGCTTATATCTCTCCAGGGGACTTGCAAGGCGGCGACAGACAGCAAGGGATCGACATGCCCAAACAGGTGATGATTGTTGAGGATAACGAGCTGAACATGAAGCTCTTCCGCGACCTGATTGAGGCTTCTGGCTATCAGACGATCCAGACGCGCAACGGCATGGAAGCGCTCGAACTAGCGCGCAAGCACCGGCCCGACCTCATCCTCATGGACATTCAACTGCCGGAGGTTTCCGGCCTCGAAGTGACGAAATGGCTGAAGGAGGACGACGAGCTCCACGTCATTCCGGTCATCGCCGTAACCGCCTTCGCCATGAAGGGCGACGAGGAGCGTATTCGACAGGGCGGATGTGAAGCCTATGTGTCCAAACCGATTTCCGTTCCGAAATTCATTGAAACAATCAAGACATATCTGGGCGATGCCTGATTGCCGGGAAAGACGATATGACTGCTCGCATCCTCGTCGTCGATGACGTACCAGCCAACGTAAAGCTTCTGGAGGCGCGCCTCGTCGCCGAGTATTTCGATGTCTTGACCGCCGGCGACGGACGCTCCGCATTGGCAATTTGCGAGAATACGCCGGTCGACCTTATCCTCCTCGACATCATGATGCCGGACATGGACGGCTTCGAGGTTTGCGCGAGACTGAAGGAAAACGGCCGCACCGCCCATATACCCGTGGTCATGGTGACGGCGCTTGACCAACCCTCCGATCGGGTCCGGGGCCTCAAGGCCGGTGCAGACGATTTCCTCACCAAGCCGGTCAACGATCTGCAGCTGATGTCCCGGGTGAAAAGCCTGGTGCGGCTCAAGAATGTCAGCGACGAATTGCGCCTCAGGGCGCAGACGGCGCAGACGATCGGCCTGCAGGAACTTGCCCGCGCCGACCGGCCCGACGAGCCCGGCAACGTGCTCCTTGTCGACGGTCGGGCCTCCTCGCAGGAGCGGCTGCTGCGCGCCTTGAAGCCGATCGCCGACGTTTCGGTGATCTCCGACCCCCAGGCTGCCCTTTTCGAGGCTGCGGAGAACAGCTTCGATCTGGCGATCGTCAATGCCAACTTCGACGACTACGATCCGCTGCGTCTCTGCTCGCAATTGCGCTCTCTCGAGAGGACGCGCTTCATACCGATCCTGCTCGTCACCGAGCAGGGGAGCGAAGAGATGGTCGTCCGCGCCCTGGAACTCGGGGTAACGGACTACATCATGCGGCCGGTCGATCCCAACGAGCTGGTGGCGCGCTCCCTGACGCAGATCCGCCGCAAGCACTGCAATGACCGGCTGCGCGCCAGCGTCCAGCAAACCATCGAATTGGCGATCACCGATGATCTCACCGGCCTTCACAATCGCCGTTACCTCGACAGCCATCTGAAGCTCCTGATCGATCGGGCGAGCGCGCGCGGCCGGCCGCTTTCGATCTGCATCACCGATATCGACCGCTTCAAGCTGGTGAACGACACCTATGGGCACGATGCGGGCGACGAAGTTCTGCGCGAATTTGCCAACCGCGTCCGTGCGACGGTTCGCGGCGCCGATCTCGCCTGCCGGTTCGGCGGCGAGGAGTTCGTCATCGTGATGCCGGACACGACGCCCGAGATGGCCGCGATCGTCGCGGAGCGGCTTCGCTTGATGGTTGAGGGACGCGCCTTCGGGATTTCACAGGGCGAAACGATCCTCAGCGTCACGGCGTCCCTGGGCATCGCCACGCTGCGGCCCCGGGACGATACGCCCGAAGCCCTGCTGAAGCGCGCCGATACGGCGCTGTACCAGGCCAAGAACAACGGGCGCAACCGGGTCGTGGCGGCGGCCGCGTAAGCCGAATTGGCAAGCGGCGCTCGCCGGCCGTCATGGACTTCGCCATTGGGCGTATGGGAGAGCGAAGCATACGCCCAAACTCAGCTTGCCATCTTACTTATAAGTTGTATCTTTTGCCGCATCGCTGATGCTGGGGCAAGCATTTCCAAAGAGCGGTCGGTTTGGATTTGTCCGAAGACGAGACAGAATTAACCAAACGCCGAGCAACGCGCTCCGGCGATTAAGAATTCGTTGATTTTTTTTTATTTTCAAGCAATGCTGATATTAAGGAAGTGTGACTTCCACGATCGATCGGTTACCCCATGATGCTCAGGTCCGCCGCATCTCCTGGGTCGTGGGGTCGGTCGGCTGGTTTCCGACATCCGCGGATTCCTCGTGCCGCAGTCGGAGCCAGCCGACCCCCTTTCAAAACGCCGCTTCGGACTGAGGCGGCGTTTTTCGTTACCGATCGCAAGGCGTCGCGCGTGCTGTCGGACGCTGTTCAAGCGAAGAACTTCGCCATCGGCTGCAGCCAAAGAAAAAGCGCCGAACCTTGCGGCCGGCGCTCATCGGTCGAACCGAAACGCGATCTTACTTGATCTTCGTTTCCTTGAATTCGACGTGCTTCTTGACGACCGGATCGTACTTCGTCTTCGTCATCTTTTCCGTCATCGTGCGGCTGTTCTTGGTCGTGACGTAGAAGAAACCCGTGTCGGCCGTCGACAGCAGCTTGATCTTGATGGTGGTAGCTTTCGCCATGGTCGTCCTGCCTTTATAGAAAGATGAAAGCCGTGGACAACCGGTTGCGGGCCACGGTCAAGGTTGGCGCGAAAGTACAAATCGCGGCCGAAAAGTCAAGGCCGTTTTGGATTCAAAACCATGCGGGCGAGCGAAAGCACGACATAGAGCCCGAAGAAGCCGGCAATGGCCCAGGCAAACCCGTCGTTGCCGGTGACATCCATTGCGGCGCCGATCACTTGCGGGCCCGCTACCGTGCCGACGGCGTATGAGAACACGAAGGCTGCGTTGGCGGCCGCGAGGTCGGCCCCCTGGAGTCGGGCGCCTAGATGGCTGAGTCCGACCGTGTAGAGGCCCGAGACGCACCCTCCCCAGAACAGAAGCACAAGTGCCATGAGAAACCAGTTTTCGACCAGCATCGGCAGAAACAATGCGCCCACGAAGCCGATCAAGGTCAGTGCCGACAGGATCGTACGGCGATCCTTCACGCGGTCGGACAGCATGCCGAGCGGAATCTGAAAGATGAAATTGCCGATGCCCATGACGGTCAGGAGCAGAGCCGCCTGCGATTCGGTAAAGCCGGCGCGTGTCCCGAAGATAGGGAAGAGCGAAAGGCCACCATATTCCACCGCGCCGAAGATGAAGACGGCGGCGGTGGCCGTCGGCACGAGGAAGACGTAACGCATGAAATGGCGTTTCGGCTTCTCGTCGAGGGCCGGGCTTTCGTTGCGCGCGAGAAAGATCGGAATTGCCGAGAGCAGGATGACCGCCGCGCCGACGGCGAAGGGCAGCACGCCCTCGCTCCCCAGCATAGAAAAGAGCAGGGGGCCGCTGGCGAAGCCAAGCGAGAGCACCGTGCCGTAGATGCCGAGCACGAAGCCGCGCCTGTTGGGCGGCGCAGTGGCATTGATCCAGAATTCCGAGAGAATGAAGAGAACGGTAATTGCACCGTGAAACACGATTCGAAGCGGAAACCAGAGCCAGAAATTGCTGACGTAGTAGAAGCCGAGCGCGCTTGCCGCCGCGAAAACGATCGCCAGCAGCATGGTCGGCGCAACGCCGTGACGATGGGCGAATTTCATTGTGAACGGAGCGGCGGCCATCGATGCGATGCCGGCCATTGCAGCATTCAACCCGTTCAGCGTCGGTGCGATGCCGCGCTTTTCCATGATGATGCTGAGCAGCGGAAGGCCAAGACCCATCGCAATGCCGACGGCGGTGATCGACGCAAGCGCAGCGATCAGCGAAGGCCAGTGAATTTCGTCAACCGGCGCGGATGTGCCGGACTGCGGCTTCGACATTCGGCAGGATCCCTAGAGAAGCGTGCGAAGAAAGCGCCCGCGGCGCGTGAAGTAGAACGGGATTGCTCGGTCATGAGGAAGCGAGGAATCCGCCTCAAGCCCGGCTCTCAGATCCGCGAGGATGATTGCGGTGATCTCCGGCACTTGGAGAGACGAGAAGTCGTTGACGTCGATCCACTGCAAATCCTGAAGCTCCCGGCTGTCCAGGATAGCAGACGGATCGATTTCGGCCTCATCCGCGAAGACTGCAAAGAAGCGCGTGTCGAACCGCCGCGCTTGTCCCGGCGGCGTGATGGCCCGCGCCATATAGCGCAAGTTTGTGAGATCGGGAAGAAAGGGAAGGGGAGCACCCGACGGGCTGTGTTGCCGGCCGAGACATACTCCCGCCTCTTCGAAGAGTTCTCGCGCGGCCGCGAGCGCCAGCGCCCGGGCGCGTCCCTCGGGGATCGGGCGCCCTTCGCTTGCCTTCAGCGCGCTGAGCACTGTCGGCTTCAGATCGCCGGAAAATCCCAGCCGATGGTCCGTCGGATCGCGGCGGCCACCGGGAAAGACATAGAGGTCGGGCATGAAGGCATGGGCGCTGTGGCGCTTGCCCATCAGGACACGCACGCCCTTGTTGGAGCGGTCGAGGAGCATGATCGACGCCGCGTCCCGCGGTCGGAGCGGCGGATGCTTGGCCGCGCCCGGCTGTGGCTGCGGCGGGCCGCTGCTCCGATTAGGCTTCATGCCGAGGGATCCCGCGGCGGCAGGATGTCTTCCGGCCGGTCTTCGTGACCGCCGAAGCCGTGCATCTTGAGAGCCCATTGCAGGCCGATGACCGCGCCCTTGACCGGCTGCATCAAAGCGAGTGCGCTGACGAGCGTCACCGGCGCCCAGAGCGCCAGGTGCTGCCAGGTGGTGAGCGGAAGGACGAGATCGGTCATCATATAGCCGCCGAGCACCACATGGCCGACGATCGTCACGACGATATAGGGCGGAAAGTCGTCGGCACGGTGATGGTCCATTCGCTCGCGGCAGACGGCGCAGGCATCCACCGATTTGACGAAGCTTTGAAACAGTCGGCCCTGGCCGCAGGCGGGGCACTTCCCGAGAAAGCCGCGCTTCATCGAGCGGCCGACGGGCCGCTCCTCCCGCTGCTCCCCGCCCAGTTGGAGCTTGTCCGTTGCCATTGCCTTCATGCCCAATCCTAATCGAACGAGGACCGCTCCGGCCGCTGAAGATCAGCGCCTGCCGCGCGGCGGTCGCGTTCCCGGCCGCTTGCCTGCGTTCATGCGATCGCGGCGGCCGGACTTGTGAAAGGAGCGCATTGCCGTCGGCATCTTTCGCCCTTCGCTCAGCATCTCGAAGCGGAGCGCGCCGGCGAGCGGCACGGCTTCTGCGAGCTTGACGCGGACCGGATCGCCGAGCCGATAGCCAAGTCCGGTTTTTTCGCCGGAAAGGGCCTGATGCGCTTCGTCATAGATGAAGTAGTCGCGTCCGAGCGTAGATATAGGGATGAACCCATCCGCACCATAGGCGGGAAGGGTGACAAATAGTCCCGCCTTGGTGACGCCCGAAACGCGCCCGTCGAACTCCTCGCCGACGCGTCCGCTCAAGTGATGGGCGATCAGCCGGTCGACCGTATCGCGTTCGGCCGCCATCGCGCGCCGCTCAAAGGTGGAGATTTCCGCTGCGATATCGTCGAGCACGCCCTCTTCCTGGTGTGTCAAGCCGCCCTCGCCAAGCCCGAGCGCGCTCACCAGCGCCCGATGCACCACTAGGTCGGCATAGCGCCGAATCGGCGAGGTGAAATGAGCATAGCGCATCAGATTAAGGCCGAAATGGCCGATGTTCTCCGGACTGTAGATCGCCTGGCTTTGCGACCTCAGCACCATCTCGTTGACCATCGTCTCGTAGGGTTTGCCGTCGGCCCGGGCGAGTACGCCGTTGAAATGGTTGGCGCGCATATTGCCGCCTTTGGAGAGCGAGATGTCGAGCGTCGCCAGGAACTCGCGCAGGCTTTCCTGCTTGGCGAGCGACGGCTGGTCATGGACGCGGTAGATCAGTGCCTGGCGTTTCTGTTCCAGCGTCTCCGCGGCGGCGACGTTGGCCTGGATCATCATTTCCTCGATCAGCCTGTGGGCGTCGAGCCGCTCCGGCACGAAGACCCGGTCGACGGTCCCATCCGGCTTCAGGATGATCTTGCGTTCGGGCATGTCGAGCTCGAGCGGCTGGCGCCGTTCCCGCCCGCGGCTGAGAATGCGGTAGCCTTCCCATAGCGGCTTCAGGATCGGTTCCAGGATCGGCCCGGTCTTTTCGTCCGGCGCGCCGTCGATGGCGGCCTGGGCCTGTTGATAGGAAAGCTTGGCGGCGCTGCGCATCATGATGCGGTGGAACGTATGCCCCGCCTTACGGCCCTCCTTGGAGAAGCGCATCCTGACGGCGAGCGCCGGGCGATCGACGCCTTCCTTCAAGGAGCAGAGATCGTTGGAGATTCGCTCGGGCAGCATCGGCACGACGCGATCGGGGAAATAGACGGAATTGCCGCGTTTCAACGCTTCGAGATCGAGAACCGATTTCGGCCGGACGTACCAGGAGACATCGGCGATCGCGACCGTGACGATGACGCCGCCGGGATTGTCGGGCGAGGGGTCCGGTTCGGCATGGACGGCGTCGTCGTGGTCCTTGGCATCGGCCGGGTCGATGGTGACGAGCGGCAGCGAGCGCCAATCCTCGCGATGCGCCATTGTGGCGGCCTCTGCCGCATCGGCCTCCTGCAGCACACGCTCCGGAAAAATGTGAGGAATGCCATGCGCATGGATGGCAATCATCGAGATCGCCTTTTCGGAAGCGACGGAGCCGATGATGTTCTGCACCTGTGCACGCGGCAGGCCGTAGCGGCCGAGGCGGGCGAGATGCACTTCGACGAGGTCGCCGTCCTTGGCCTCGCCGGTGAATTCCGGATCGACGAGGACTTCCTCGCCCCGCTTGTCGATCGGCAGCAGCCGTCCGCCGCCGCCCGGTGTAGCGCGGAAAACGCCGAGCACGGCATCCTTGCGCTTGTCGAGGACCTTGATGATGCGCGCCGTGTAGGCCGGCCCGCCGCGCTCCTTGGCCGGGAAGATCTTGGCAAGCACCCGGTCGCCGAGACCGGCGACGGGTATCTTGCCCTTCGCCTTGCCGACGGCAGACTGCCGGATGAGGACGGCCGGCGCGACGCCGTCGTCGTCGAGCCATTCGGCCGGCCGGCCGATCAATTCGCCGTCGATATCGCGGATCGTGATGTCGAGCACGGTCACCGGCGGCAGGGCGCCGGGGCGAACGAGCGACTTGCGCTTCTTCTCGACCAGCCCGTCCTCTTCCAGCGAGCGCAGCAGCGCCTTGAGTTCGACGCGAGCTTCCCCCTTAAGGCCGAAGGCCTTGGCGATCTCCCGCTTCGAGGCCTGCTGCGGGTTTTCGGCGATGAAGCGCATCAGCATGTCGCGTGACGGAACGGCGCCGTGGATGATCGTTTCCTTTTGGGCGGGCGCCGCCTGGGCCGCGCGCAACTGCTTCTTGCCGGCGCCTCTTGCGGGCCGTTCGGTCGGATCGCGCGGAATTCTGCTCAAGGTCAGTCCTTCTTGGCCTTCGCGGCCGTCTTGCTCTTCGCCTTTGCAGCGGTCTTGGGTTTTCCGGTTTTCGTCGCCGTGCTCTTCGTTGCCGCGGCCGCGGATCGGCCCCTGGCCGACTTGCCCTTCGACACGCCGCTTTTCGCCGCGCGTTCGGCGATCAGTGCGAGCGCCTCTTCGACGCTCACCGATTGCGGATCCTTGCCCTTCGGCAGGGTTGCGTTCACCTTGCCCCAGTTGACATAGGGGCCGAAGCGACCGTCGCGTACCGTAATCGCCCCGCCGTCGGGATGTTCCCCGAGTTCCTTGAGAGCGGCGGCGGTGCGCCCGCGGCCGCCTTCTGCAGCCTTCGACTGCTTGTCGGCGAGTGCAGAAACGGCCCGATTGAGGCCGATCGAGAAGACGTCCTCGACAGACTCCAGATTGGCATAGGTGCCGTCATGCAGCACGAACGGGCCGTAGCGGCCGATCCCGGTCGAGATCATCTTGCCGGTCTCCGGATGCTTGCCGATGTCGCGCGGCAGCGAGAGAAGGGCAAGCGCCTTCTCGTGGTCGATCGTCGCCGGCGTCCAGCCCTTGGGAAGGCTTGCGCGCTTGGCCTCCTTGCCGTCGCCCCGCTGGACATAGGGTCCGAAGCGGCCGCTGCGCAGCGTGATTTCCTCGCCGGTGTGCGGGTCCTTGCCGAGGCTCTGCGGCTCGTTCGACACGGAGGCTTCCGCCTCGCCGTTGCTTTCCGACGAAAGCTGGCGCGTATAATTGCACTCCGGATAGTTGGAGCAGCCGACGAAGGCGCCGTATTTGCCGAGCTTCAGGGAGAGCTTGCCGGTGCCGCAGACCTGGCAGGTCCGCGGGTCGCCGCCGTCTTCGCGATTCGGGAAAACGAGCGGCGCCAGCTCCTCATTGAGCGCATCGAGCACATTGGTGACACGCAGTTCCTTGGTATCCTCGATCTGCGAGAAGAAATCCTTCCAGAACTCGCGCAGCACGTCTTTCCAGTTGAGCTCGCCGGCGGAAATCTGATCGAGCTTCTCCTCAAGCGACGCGGTGAAGTCGTACTCGACATAGCGGGTAAAGAAGCTCTCGAGGAAGGCGGTGACCAGCCGGCCCTTGGCCTGCGGCAACAGCTTGCGCTTGTCGATCGTCACATAGTCGCGGTCGACAAGCGTGCTGATCGTCGCGGCATAGGTAGAGGGCCGCCCGATGCCGAGTTCTTCCATCTTCTTGATCAGCGTCGCTTCCGAATAGCGCGGCGGCGGTTCGGTGAAGTGCTGGGTGGCGTTGATTTTCTGCTTGGCGAGGTTTTCGCGCGCATTGATCTCGGGCAGCCGGCCATCCTCATCGCCGTCGTCCGCCTGCTCGCCGTCTTCCTTCATGTCGGTATAGGCAGCGATGAAGCCGTCGAAGCGGATGACCGAGCCGGTGGCCCGGAGGCCGGCTTTCCTGCCGCCATTGTCGGCCGCGATCTCGGCCGTCGTCCGTTCGATCTCAGCGGAGGCCATCTGGCTGGCGATGCCGCGCTTCCAGATCAGATCGTAGAGCTTCAGCATGTCGCCGTCGAGGAAGCGGCGGACCTGATCGGGCGTGCGGTTGAAGTCGGTCGGCCGGATCGCTTCGTGGGCTTCCTGAGCGTTCTTCGCCTTGGTGGAATAGAAGCGCGGCTTTTCCGGCAGGTAACGGGGCCCGAACTGGCCGCCGATCGCCCGACGCGCTGCATCGATCGCCTCCGGCGCCATCTGTACGCCGTCGGTACGCATATAGGTGATGAGACCGACCGTCTCGCCGCCGACATCGACGCCTTCGTAGAGCTTCTGCGCCACCTGCATGGTGCGCGACGCCGAGAAGCCGAGCTTGGAGGAAGCGGCCTGCTGCAATGTCGAGGTGGTGAAGGGCGGACCGGGATTGCGCTTGACCGGCTTCGCCTCGACGCTCTCGACCACATAACTCGCGCCGTCGAGCAGCGCCTTCAGCCGATTGGCCTCCTCGCCGTTGCCGATCGACTTCGCCTGCAGCCGCTTGCCCTCCGCCGAGACGAGCCGCGCTTCGAACTCGTCGCCGCGCGGCGTCTTCAAGAGCGCCGCGATATTCCAGTATTCCTCCGTGACGAAGCGTTCGATCTCCGCCTCGCGGTCGCAGACGAGCCGCAGCGCCACCGATTGCACGCGGCCGGCCGAGCGCGCGCCGGGCAGCTTGCGCCAGAGAACCGGGGAAAGATTGAAGCCGACGAGGTAGTCGAGCGCGCGGCGGGCGAGATAGGCGTCGACCAGCGAGATATCGATGTCGCGCGGGTCCGCCATCGCATCGAGCACCGCCTTTTTGGTGATGGCATTGAAGACGACGCGCTTGACCGGCTTGTCGCCGATCACCTTCTTTTTCTTGAGGAGATCGAGCACGTGCCAGGAGATCGCCTCACCCTCGCGATCCGGGTCGGTTGCGAGAAACAGCCCGTCCGACGACTTCACGGCGTCGGCAATGTCCTTCATCCGCTTGGCGGAGGCGCCGTCGACTTCCCACGACATTTCGAAATCTTCGTCCGGCCGAACCGATCCATCCTTGGCCGGCAGATCCCGCACATGGCCGAACGAAGCAAGTACCTTGTAGCCGGGGCCGAGATACTTGTTGATCGTCTTGGCCTTGGAAGGCGACTCCACCACTACAACATTCATCGTCATTCTCTGAGACAATCTCTTCTGGCAAGGCGCAGGTGTTGCGCGGCCTTTATGGTGGCCACGAAATGGACAGGGATTCGGGCGCGGTCAAGGGGTTTATCGAAAATAGCGAACCGCAACCAAACCGCAACATTCGATTTTCCGCAACTTCCGGTGGTTCGTTTTGCGACTTCCGCGTGTAGAGCTGCGTTTGCCGCCTATTGCGGTGGCGCGAGGGATACGAGATTGCCGCCGTGGCGGCTGAGCTGGCCGGCAAGATCGAGCTCGAGAAGCACGAGGTGCACCTCGGAGGCGGAAAGGCCGGTGTGGCGGATGATGTCGTCGATCTCGACCGGCGTCGGACCGAGCGCTTCGACGACAAGGGCGCGGCCGCCTCCTCCGGGCGAAGGCATCGTGGGCGGCACGGCGGGCGCATGTTCAGGCACCGGCTCCCGGGCGCTCAGCCGCGAGAATAGATCGTCGCGGCTGAGCGGCGCCAATCCCTCCAGAACGTCGGCGGCGGAGGTGGTGACGATCGCGCCCTGTTTCAGGAGATCGTTCGTGCCGTGACAACGCGGATCGAGCGGTGAGCCCGGTACGGCAAAGACGAGCCGGCCGAAATCGGCCGCATAGCGGGCGGTGATGAGCGAGCCCGAACGGCTGGCGGCTTCAACAATTGCGACGCCGAGGCTGATGCCGGCCACCAGGCGATTTCGTCTTGGAAAATCGCGGGCGCGCGGCTCCCAGCCGAAGGGCATTTCGCTGATCGCCAAGCCCGCTTCCGCGGTGATCTGCTGCAGGAGGCCGACATTTTCGGGCGGATAGGGTTGGTCGAGGCCGCCGGCGAGCGCAGCAATCGTGCCGGTCTCGAGGCTGGCGCGATGGACGGCTGTGTCGATGCCGCGGGCGAGGCCGGAAGTAATGACATAGCCCGCGGCACCGGCGTCGCGCGCGATCATCGCTGCGAATTTCGCGCCGCTGACCGAGGCATTGCGCGAGCCGACGATGCCGAGCGAGGGGCGGCTTGCCGCCTGGAGGTTGCCCTTCATCGCAAGAAGCGGCGGAGCGGCGTCGATTTCCTTGAGCGCCGGCGGATAGTCCGGCTCGCCGATACCGACAAATACCGCGCCGAACCGATGCGCCGCCTCGAGCTCGCGCTCCGCGTCTGCCACCGAGGCGATGCGGAACTGTCGATCCGAGCCGCCGCGCCGCGACAGTTCCGGCAGCGCCTCGAGCGCCGCCTCCGCGGAGCCGAAGTGGTTGACGAGGTTCCGAAAGGTCGCCGGACCGACATTATCGCTGCGGATCAGCCGCAGCCATGCGATTCTCTGCCGCTCCGTCAGCGCGGTTCCGTTACGTCGAGCGATGCCGGCCGGCATTATCCCTTTTCTCCGATCCGGCTTTCCGTACCGCTCAAGAGCCGCTGTATGTTGGCGCGGTGCTTGATCCAGGTGATGACCGTCATCAAGGCGAAGAACAGGGCGATCTTCCCGTATCCGGTGGCGTAGAGTGCAATCGGCATGATCGCGGTGGCAACCAGTGCCGACAGTGAGGAGTATCGGGTGATCTTGGCCGAGACGAGCCAGATCGCGGCAAACGCGGGAACCATCAGAGGCGCAAGGCCGAGCAGGATCCCGATATAGGTGGCGACGCCCTTGCCGCCCTTGAAGGAGAGCCAGACCGGAAAGAGATGGCCGAGAAAGGCGGCGAGGCCAGCGGCGATGCCGGCTTCGACACCCCACAGAGACGCGACCGCGGCCGCTGCCGTTCCCTTCAGCGCATCGAGCAAGAGCGTGGCCCCGGCCAGTTTCTTGTTGCCGGTTCTCAGGACATTCGTCGCGCCGATATTGCCGGAGCCGATCTTGCGCACGTCGCCGAGCCCCGCCATGCGGGTGAGGATCAGGCCGAAGGGGATAGAGCCGAGCAGATATCCGAAGGCGAGGCAGAGAAGTGTTGCGGGCAGCCCCAGCTGCCAGGAAAACAGATCCACCGGTTCCTCCCCCCTAAATGCTTCGGCTCACAATGAATGGACGAGCTTGCCGGCAACATAGGTCTGCACGACCCGGCCGGTAAAGCGTGCATTTTCCAATGGCGTGTTCTTGGAGCGGGAAACCAGCTCCTTTTCGTAGAGGATCCAGGGTTCGTCGAGATCGAGGATGGCTATATCCGCCTTCGCGCCGGGTTTCAGCGTGCCGGCGTCCAGGCCGAAGATCGCGGCAGGACGCGTCGAGAGCGCATCGATAAGCCGTATCAGCGGAACCTGGCCGCTGTGGTGGAGCCGAAGTGCGGCCGCCGCCAGGGTTTCCAATCCGATCGCGCCGTCGGCCGCATCCGCGAAGGGCAGCCGCTTGGTATCGGCGCCCTGCGGGTCGTGCGACGACACGATGATGTCGATCTTGCCGGCGGCAAGCGCCTCGACCATGGCAACCCTGTCGTCTTCGCCGCGCAGTGGCGGGGTCAGCTTGAAGAAGGTCCGGTATTCGCCGATATCATTCTCGTTCAGCGTCAGGTGATTGATCGAGATGCCGCAGGTGACATTCGCCCCGCGTTCTCGTGCCGCATGCACGGCATCCGTCGATTCGGGGACGGAGATCTCGGCGGCGTGATAGGCGGCCATCGTCAGTGCCGCGACGCGCAAATCGCGCTCGAGCGGGATGATCTCGGCCTCGCGCGGAATGCCCGGCAGCCCGAGCCAGCTCGCGAGCAGGCCTTCGTTCATCACGCCGTTGGCGCCGAGGTATTTGTCGCGGGTCTCGAGCGCGACGACGGCGCCGAATTCACGCGCATAGGTCATGGCGCGGCGAAGCACGAGCGTGTCGTGGACAGGCTGCCGGCCGTTGGTGAAGCAGACCGCACCCGCATCGCGGAGCAGCCCGAGCTCGCTCATTTCCACGCCGAGCAGCTCCTTCGTCAGGGCGGCGGCCGGATAGACGTTGACGAGCGCCTTGTCGCGGGCGGTCTTCTGCACGAACTCGACGAGGGCGATCTCGTCGATCACCGGATTGGTGTCGGGCATGGAGATAAAGGACGTGACGCCGCCGGTCGCTGCCGCACGCGCGGCCGACTCGATCGTTTCGCGATATTCGCTGCCCGGTTCTCCGACGAAGACGCGGGCATCGACGAGGCCGGGCACGGCGACGAGGCCGGCACAATCCTTGACGAAGGCGCCCGCCGGGACGCCCTGGTTCACGGCGTCCTTGCCGGCCGCAAGGATCCGTCCGTCGTTGCCGACGACGATCGTGCCGACCTCGTCGAGGTTTCGCGAGGGATCGATGATGCGCAGGTTCTCGAGAACAAGCGGTCTGGTCATAGGCGAGGGCCCTGGTTCTGAGAGAGAAGAAGCGTTTCCATGACGGCCATGCGCACGGCAACGCCCATCTCGACCTGCTGTTCGATGACGCTTTGCGGTCCGTCGGCGATCTCCGACGCAATCTCGACGCCCCGGTTCATCGGGCCAGGGTGCATGACGAGCGCATCGTCCTTCGCCGCCTTCAGCTTTTCCGCGTCCAGCCCGTAATAGTGGAAATACTCCCGCACCGACGGCACGAAGGAACCGGCCATGCGCTCGCGCTGGAGCCGCAGCATCATGACGACGTCCGCATCCTTGAGGCCTTCCGCCATGGATCGATAGACCTCGACACCCATCTGCTCGATGCCGGCGGGGAGCAGAGTCGCCGGGGCGACGACGCGAACGCGCGCTCCCATCTGATTGAGCAGCAGGATGTTCGAGCGGGCGACGCGCGAATGCAGGACGTCGCCGCAGATCGCCACGATGATCCGCGACAGCTTCCCCTTGGCGCGGCGGATCGTCAGCGCGTCGAGCAGCGCCTGGGTCGGATGCTCGTGCTGGCCGTCGCCGGCGTTGACGACGGAGCAGGAGACCTTCTGCGCAAGCAGTGCCGCGGCGCCGGCCGACGAGTGGCGAACGACCAGCACGTCCGGATGCATCGCGTTCAGCGTCATCGCCGTGTCGATCAGCGTCTCGCCCTTCTTCACCGAGGAGTTGCCGACCGACATGTTCATGACGTCTGCGCCAAGCCGCTTGCCGGCCAGTTCGAAGGACGATTGCGTGCGGGTCGATGCTTCGAAGAAGAGATTGATCTGCGTCAGCCCGCGGAGCGAAGACGTTTTCTTCTCCCGCTGCCGGGAGATCTTCACGGCTTGGTCGGCGCGATCGAGGAGGAGCGTGATGTCCTGTTCCGTCAGCCCCTTGATGCCAAGCAGGTGGCGATGCGGGAAAGTGATCATGAGCCGCCCTTGCATGCTGGAATTTGGCTCGCTCTATAGAACGTGGCCCTTGGCACGGCAAGTGGCGCGGCAAGCGACGCACAGGGGCTTCCGAAGAAAACGAGCGGCGGCCATGGTTCTTGTCCGCGGGCCTGTTTCGTACCCGCGAAACTTGCGCTAGAACCGGCCTCATGAATCAGATGAACCGGACCGAACAGAAACTCGCCGAACTGAACCAGCCGAAGCCCTGGTCCGGTATCAATGCCTACCGTTCCGACCCCCTAGTGGTCGACATCACGTCAAGCATGTCGAAGACGCTTCGTGACGAGTTCGACGCGCTCGGCCGCTATGTGACCACGCCCGAGGCGCAGGAACTGGCGCGCATGGCGAATGACGGCGTGCCGAAGCTCAAGACCCACGGGCCGCGCGGCGAACGTCTCGATGTCGTCGAGTTCCACCCGGCCTGGCATGCGCTGATGCGCCGGTCGATGACAACCGGATTGCACTCTTCCGCCTGGGAGAATCTGCCGGACGAGCGCGGTCGGTCGCACAAGGTGAGGGCGCTGCGCTTCTATTTGACGGCGCAGCTCGAATGCGGCCATCTCTGCCCGCTGACGATGACCAGCGCTTCCGTCGCCGCGATCACCGCCTCGCCGGCTGTCCAGAAGGAGTGGGCGCCGAAGATCCTGTCGCGCAAATACGACTCGACCAACCGGCCCTGGATGCAGAAGTCCGCGGTGACGATCGGCATGGGCATGACAGAGAAGCAGGGCGGCACGGATGTGCGCGCCAATACCTCGACCGCCGAACGGGTCGGCGAGGGGATCTACCGTCTGAACGGCCACAAATGGTTTATGTCGGCGCCGATGAGCGACGCCTTCGTCATGCTGGCGCAGACCCGCGAGGGGCTCGGCTGTTTCCTGGTGCCGCGGCTGCTCGAGGACGGCGCCGCCAACGGGTTGCGCTTCCAGCGCCTCAAGGACAAGCTCGGCAACCGTTCCAATGCCTCGTCGGAGGTCGAATTCTCGGACACTTTCGGCTTCCTGCTCGGCACGCCGGATGCCGGCATTCGCACGATCCTCGACATGGTGACGCTGACCAGGCTCGATTGCGCGCTCGCTTCGGCCGGGATGATGCGAGCCTCGCTCGCCGAGGCCGTGCACCATACCCGCGGCCGCAAGGTCTTCGGCAAGACGCTCGTCAGCCAGCCGATGATGACGCGGGTTCTCGCCGACATGGCGCTCGACGTCGCCGCCGCAAGCGCGCTGTCGTTCCGCCTCGCCGAAGCCTTCGACAATGCGCACAGCAGCGCCGAGGATGCGGCCTACGCCCGGATCATGACGCCCGTCGCGAAATACTGGTGCTGCAAGATCGCCCCCGCCTTGATCTACGAGGCGATGGAGTGCCTCGGCGGCAATGGCTACGTGGAAGAGCGGGCGCTTGCCCGGCACTATCGCGAAGCGCCGGTCAATGCGATCTGGGAGGGTTCCGGAAACGTCATGGCGCTCGACGTTTTGCGCGTGCTCGGTCGCCGCAAGGAGCTCTTCGAGCAGTTGTTCGCCGTCTTCAGCCGCGATCTCGGACCCTCCGGCCCCAAGACGATCGACGTGCTGCGCGCCGCCATGTCGCTTTGCGAGCGCGACGAAGGCGCGGCGCGCATGCTGGTCGAACAGCTGGCGCTGGCGGCCGCCGCCGCCGAGCTCTATCGGTTGGGTGCCGGCCGCATCGCCGATGCCTTCCTGGAGTCGCGATTGGCCGCCGGTTGGCGCGCGACCTACGGCATGCTCGATTCCCGCTTCGACTCCGCCTATGTGCTCGATCTTCTCTATCCCGCCGCGGCGTAGCCGGTGACGAAAAGGACAAGCGGTATCGTGAAGAACGACAGGGCCGTCTGTATCGTAGCGACGGCGGCGTAGAGCTCCGCGTCTCCCCCCATCTGTTTGGCGAGAATATAGCCGTTCATGGCCGTCGGTACGGCAGCGCCGAGGCCGATGATCACCAGGGCATCGCCGTCGATGCCGAGGAGTGCGCTTCCGGCAACCATGAAGATCGGCATGACGATCAGTTTCAGTGCGACCGCCAGGACGGCGGGTGCGCTTGGCTTCAGGGCGTCGGCGATCTTCAATCCGGCGCCCACCAGAATCAGGCCCAGGCTGAGCGAGGCGCTCGCCAGCATGTCGATCGTCCGCATGACCGGCGAATAGACCTCGATCCCCGCAAGATTGCATAGGATGCCGAGTGCCGATGCGATGATGAGTGGGTTGGTGACGATCCGCAGGAAAAACAGGCCGATACCGCGGCTGCCGCCGCCGAACCAGACGAGCACGGCGACATTGTAGAAGTTGATCGGGATGATGATCAGCGCCATCACCAGAGCGGTCAGACTCAGTCCAAGTGCGCCATAGAGCTTTTCAGCGATGGCGAGCGCTATGAAGGCATTCCAACGCGTCGCAGTCTGGAAGATCGAGGTGAAGGTGGCGCCGGAAATGCCGTTATTGCGCAGGAGGGGCCAGGCAAGCAGGACAGCGATCGACATCAGCGTGACGCTGCCAATTGCCGCGACGGCCGTCGCGTCGGCCCTCATTCCCGTGAAATCCGCCTTCGCCAGGGTCGAAAAGAGCAGCGCGGGAAAGAGAAAGTAGTAGCCGAACTGCTCGAGCCCCACCCAGAGCTCCTGATCGATGAGCCGCGAACGGCGGAGCCAGACGCCCAGCAATACGAGCAGAAAGACGGGCAGGATGCTTTCGAAAATGGCGGTCATCGCGGCTCATGCAGGTGGAGGGGTCAGGTGGGCGGGGGCAAGGAAATCGGCGCGCCTTTCGCTCTATCTATTAAAGCCGGCCGGGTGAGTGCCGCAAGCCGGCTCGGCTTGTGAATATTAACCTTAACAGATGGTTTACGTTGCAGAGAACCGGCGATGGCGGAGATACTGGCGTCAGTTCAATGACGTTCGGAATGGAGCGGTTCGGTGAGAACTGGCTTGATGATCATCATGATGATGTTTTTCGCTGCGCTGGCGCTCGACATAGCGACGCTCGCCGCCGGGCTGGTCGCCTTTGTCCTTGCCGACCGCGCCATCTACCCGGTGCTCAGCGGCTGGGCCGAGGGGAGGGGCGACGCATGAAGTGGCTCATGGTCTTCTGGGGCGGCCCGGTGATCCTGCTGACCGGCTGGTACTCGCTCTCCTATTACGACATGAGCTTCGGCATCTTCATGCTGACGCGCGAGGCGCATGACCTCGTCTTCCGCCTCTACGGCCACATCCTAGGTATCCCGCCGGAGAGCATTCCGCCGCTCGTTGCGCGGGCAATGGTTGTCGATACAATCGTCCTTTTCGGCCTCGTCGCGCTGCGCAAGCACCGGCAAATTGCAACCTGGCTACGCGCCCGCTTCGGCGGCGCGACATCTCAGCCGGCCGAGCTATCCGCCCTGCCGAGGGATGCCAATCTGTCGAGCGCCCCCTGAAGGATGAAGGAGGCGGCGGCCGAGTCGATGCGCTCGGCGCGTTTCCTGCGCGACACGTCCATTTCGATCAGCACCCGCTCGGCCGCGACCGTCGAAAGCCGTTCGTCCCAGAGCACGAAGGGAATATCGGTCTTCTCGCCCATATTGCGCACGAAGGCGCGCGTCGCCTGGCAGCGCGGCCCTTCCGTTCCGTCCATGTTGACCGGCAGGCCGATGACAAAGGCGCCGACCTTTTCTTTTTCCGCGATCGCCAGCAGCGCTTGCGCATCGACGCCGAACTTGGTGCGCCGAATCACCTCGCGCGGCGTTGCAAAGCGCCGTCCGAGATCGGATACGGAGAGGCCGATCGTCTTGGTGCCGAGATCGAGACCGGCGATCGCCTGATGTGGCGGCAGCCGGCCGGCGAGTTCTTCGATGGTGAGAATTGTCATGGGTTTGGCCGATTCGATCTTTTCGCTTCGCTGGTCTGATCCATATGCTTGTCCGGCAGATAAATCGATGACCTTTATGGCTTGCTTCGAAGCCGCCATGATTTCAGGGAGAACGTCATGAAGATCAAATGGCTGGGCCATTCCGCCTTTCACATCGAAACCGCGAGGGCGAAGATCCTGATCGATCCGTTCTTCACCGGCAATCCGGCGTTCCGCGACAGCGAACGCCGGACGGCGACCGCCGGGCTGACCCATATCCTGCTGACGCACGGGCATGGCGACCACGTCGGCGACACGGTGGCGATCGCCAAGGAGACCGGCGCCACCGTCGTCGCCAACTTCGACCTGTGCATGTGGCTCGGGCGGCATGGCATTTCGAAGATGGAGCCCGGCAATACTGGCGGCACGATCCGGCTCGGCGCCTTCTCGGCCACCTTTGTCAATGCCTTGCATTCCTCGGCGCAGATTACCGAGGATGGCGTTTCGCATTGCCTCGGCAATGCGAATGGCCTTGTCCTCCATTTTGATGACGAGCCGACGCTCTATCACATGGGAGACACGGACATTTTCTCCGACATGGCTCTGATCCAAGAGTTGCACGAGCCGGATATCGGCATCGTGCCGATCGGCGACCGCTTCACCATGGGCGGTGCGGTGGCGGCGCTCGCCTGCCAACGCTATTTCGAATTCAACACCGCCATTCCCTGCCACTATGGCTCGTTTCCGATCATCGATCAGACGCCGGAGACCTTCGTCACCGGCATGGACGGCACCTCGACCCTGGTCGCGACGCCCGAGGTCGGAGGCGTGGTCACCGCCTGACGAAGGAGAGCGTGAAGCGCAGGGGCCGGCTCGCCGACGTTTGCCCCAGTTGCACGTTGTGCAACTCGCCTTTATAGCGGGGGAAACTTTGAGATACCGGAGACGACCATGTCCGTTGACCTTGCCACCGTGAAGCGTGTCGCGCGCCTCGCCCGCATCGCCGTCAGTGACGAGGAAGCCGAACGGATGACCGGCGAGCTCAACGGCATCCTCGGCTTCGTCGAGCAGCTTTCCGAAGTGGACGTCGATGGCGTCGAGCCGATGACATCGGTGACGCCTATGGAGATGAAGAAGCGGGACGACATTGTCGCCGACGGCGGCAAGGCCGCCGACATCGTGGCCAATGCGCCGAATTCGGATCGCAACTTCTTCCTCGTTCCCAAAGTGGTCGAGTAAGAGCCGCTTCCCGCCGCCCGCGTCCAGATTCGAAAGTTCGATTGCACCATGACCGACCTGACCCGCCTCACGATCGCCGAAGCCCGCACCAAGCTTTCCGCAAAGGAAATCACCGCGGTCGAATTGACCGATGCCTATATCGCAGCGATCGAGGCAGCCAATGAGACGATCAACGCCTATGTCACCGTGACGCCGGAAAAGGCGCGCGAGATGGCCAAGGCTTCCGATGCCCGTATCGCCGCCGGCAATGCCGGTGCTCTCGAAGGCATCCCGCTCGGCATCAAGGACCTCTTCGGTACCGAAGGCGTGCACACCCAGGCCTGCAGCCACATCCTCGACGGCTTCAAGCCGCGCTATGAGTCGACCGTTACTCAGAATCTCTGGAACGATGGCGCGGTCATGCTCGGCAAGCTGAACATGGACGAGTTCGCCATGGGCTCGTCCAACGAGACCTCCTATTACGGTGCGGTCAAGAACCCGTGGCGCCCCAAGGGATCGAACATGGATCTCGTGCCTGGCGGCTCCTCCGGCGGTTCCGCGGCTGCAGTTGCGGCCCAACTCTGCGCAGGCGCGACGGCAACCGACACCGGCGGTTCCATTCGCCAGCCGGCGGCCTTCACCGGCACCGTCGGCATCAAGCCGACCTATGGCCGCTGCTCGCGCTGGGGCATCGTCGCCTTCGCCTCCTCGCTCGACCAGGCCGGTCCGATCGCCCGCGACGTGCGCGATGCGGCGATCCTTCTGAAGTCGATGGCGAGCGTCGATTCCAAGGACACGACCTCCGTCGACCTTCCGGTTCCGGACTACGAGGCGTCGATCGGCCAGTCGATTAAGGGCATGAAGATCGGCATTCCGAAGGAATACCGCGTCGACGGTATGCCCGAGGAGATCGAGTCGCTCTGGCAGCAGGGCATCGCCTGGCTGAAGGAAGCCGGTGCCGAGATCGTCGATATCACGCTGCCGCATACGAAATACGCGCTGCCCGCCTATTACATCGTTGCACCGGCCGAAGCGTCGTCCAACTTGGCGCGCTACGACGGTGTGCGCTATGGCTTGCGTGTCGACGGCAAGGACATCGTCGACATGTATGAGAAGACGCGCGCCGCCGGCTTCGGTCGCGAGGTCAAACGCCGCATCATGATCGGCACCTATGTGCTGTCGGCGGGCTACTACGACGCCTATTATCTGCGCGCTCAGAAGGTCCGCACCCTGATTAAGCGCGACTTCGAGCTTGCTTTCCAGGCAGGCGTCGATGCGATCCTCACCCCGGCCACGCCGTCTTCAGCCTTCGGCATCGCCGATGAGGATCTCGCGTCCGATCCGGTCAAGATGTACCTGAACGACATCTTCACGGTAACGGTCAACATGGCCGGATTGCCGGGCATTGCCGTCCCCGGCGGGCTCGATCACAAGGGACTGCCGCTTGGCCTGCAATTGATCGGCAAGCCTTTCGACGAAGAAACGCTGTTCAAGACGGCCCATGTCATCGAACAGGCCGCCGGCCACTTCACGCCGGCAAAGTGGTGGTAACTGGCGCCAGCTTCCGCCGGCAATAGTCAAGCGGCGCCGGAAATGATGTAATGCAGGCGGGAAGGGGCTCTGCCGCATGATCGTCATCCGTCACGCTCGCCAGAACGAGACCGGTCTCCTTGCGGCGATCGGGATCAGGGCTTGGGCAAAGGCGATTGCGGGACTGGCCGATGCCGCAGCAATGCGCGTGGCAGCTGAGCGCGCCTTTGTCGATTTCCTCGCGAAGCACTGGCTTTCCGTTCTCCTGATCGAGGAAGAGAACCGTATCTGCGGCTGGGCCGCCCGCGAGGATCTCGACAGCACGATCTCCGATCTCTGGATCGATCCCGGCGCGCAGGGAAGGAGTCTCGGCAAAGCGCTGCTGGCCGACATGGAGCAGCGCATGGTGGCTGAAGGATTTGATGTCGCAAACGCCAGGACGCATGCGCAGAACGCGTCCGCGGTCGCCTTCTTCCAAAGCGCCGGCTACCGGGTAAAGTGGCTGTCGACCGCCTATTCGCAGAAGCTCGACCGCGACATGGAATTCATCGGTCTCTCCAAGCAATTATAGGCGACGGCAGGAGCCAAACCGGACATGACTGTCATCTCCGGTTTGCAACCGGATGGTTACATGCCTACAGCGCCTCGCGTCTTATCAGGCGCGCAAAGGCGCTGTAGCACTTTGAATTGCTGCACGTCTTTGTCCTTAAACCGAGGTCGATTTTAAGGACACAGCAGTAGGGGTCACCGGTTGTCGAGTTCGGAGCGGACCAAATAGAGCCCGCGTTCGGTAATGCGATAGGGCCTTCCGCACGACGACTTGATCGCCCTCTTGCGTTTCAGCTTGCGAAAGAGCTCGAGGCTGACGCCGGGATAAACCCAGCCGTCGCGTGTGAAGCAGCGGATCTCGGCGATCGTCTTGCCTTCCCGCCTGATTTCAATGCGGCCGCCCTGGGCCAAATGGTGAAGAATGCGCTGTTCGGCGCGCGAAATGTCCATGTCTTGAGTGTTCCGGAATGGCGTTCTTCAGAACGCAGGAAAACGGTCCGCCGATCGTGAGATGGGTGGGGTTCGCGTTTCCGGCCCGTGCGCGCAGTTCGTGATGAATGCGGGCAGGGCCCTTACCGGGACTCAGACTGAAGGAACATAAAGACTCCGTTCGGACAGGTATCTTCTAAAAGACGACCGCAATAACGTCAAGGTTGCAAGGTCCGGCGGCGTTGAGATCAGTGCGGGCGGGTGCGCTTGGCCGTAGCGCGCCTCACAAGCCTTGCACCGCTGAACCAATTGCTCTACCGAGAAACGTCAAAATTCAGGCTTCAAAGAAGAGCATGAGATGAGCATCGTCGACGTCCGCACTCCCGATCCGAAACGCTTCATCCCCGGCGCCACCGGCGACTGGGAGGTCATCATCGGCATGGAGGTTCATGCTCAGGTGCTGAGCAATTCGAAGCTGTTCTCCGGAGCGTCGACCGAGTTCGGAAGCGCGCCCAATGCCAATGTCTCGCTCGTCGATGCGGCCATGCCCGGCATGCTGCCGGTGATCAACGAGGAATGCGTCAAGCAGGCCGTACGCACCGGACTCGGGCTGAAAGCCAAGATCAACCACCGCTCGATCTTCGACCGGAAGAACTATTTCTATCCGGACCTGCCGCAGGGCTACCAGATCTCGCAGTACAAGGATCCGATCGTCGGCGAAGGCAAGATCACGATTTCGATCGGTCCGGACCGCCAAGGCCAGTTCGAGGATGTCGAGATCGGCATCGAGCGCCTGCACCTGGAACAGGATGCCGGAAAGTCGATGCACGACCAGCATCCCTCCATGTCCTATGTCGATCTCAACCGCTCCGGCGTGGCGCTGATGGAGATCGTCTCGAAGCCGGACCTGCGCTCGTCGGACGAGGCCAAGGCCTATCTCACCAAGCTGCGCTCGATCGTGCGCTATCTCGGCACCTGTGACGGCAACATGGACGAGGGCTCCATGCGCGCCGATGTCAACGTCTCGGTGCGCCGCCCGGGCGAGGCGTTCGGCACGCGCTGCGAGATCAAGAACGTCAACTCCATCCGCTTCGTCGGCCAGGCGATCGAGTACGAGGCCCGTCGCCAGATCGCGATTCTCGAGGATGGCGGCACGATCGACCAGGAGACGCGGCTCTTCGACCCGAACAAGGGCGAGACCCGCTCAATGCGCTCCAAGGAGGATGCGCACGATTACCGCTATTTCCCCGATCCGGATCTGTTGCCGCTCGAGTTCGACGACGCCTTTGTGGAGGCGCTCGAGGCCGATCTGCCGGAGCTGCCGGACGACAAGAAGGAACGTTTCGTACGCGACCTCGGGCTGTCGGTCTATGATGCCTCGGTTCTCGTCTCGGAAAAGGCGATCGCCGACTACTTCGAGGCAGTGGCCGAAGGGCGCGACGGCAAGATTGCCGCCAACTGGGTGATCAACGACCTGTTGGGCGCCTTGAACAAAGCCGGCGAAGCCATTGAAGAGACTCCGGTTTCGCCGACCCAGCTCGGCGGCATCATCGATCTCATCAAGGCGGGGACGATCTCCGGCAAGCTCGCCAAGGATCTCTTCGAGATTCTCTGGAACGAGGGTGGCGACCCGGCCGAAATCGTCGAGAGCCGCGGCATGAAGCAGGTTACCGACACCGGCGCCATCGAGAAGGCGGTTGATGAAATCATCGCCGCCAACCCGGACCAGGTGGAGAAGGCCAAGGCGAAGCCGTCGCTGGCCGGCTGGTTCGTCGGCCAGGTAATGAAGGCGACCGGCGGCAAGGCCAACCCGCAGGCCGTGCAGGCTCTCGTCAAGTCCAAGCTCGGCATCGAAGAGTGACGATGTTCTTCGTCCGCACGGCGAGCGAGCGCGACCTCGAGAAGGTGCGCGCTCTGCTTGTCGAGACTTGGCATGCGACCTATGACAGCCTCTATGGCGTCGACAAGGTTAACGAACTGACGGTCAAGTGGCACTCGCTTGATGCCCTGAGGGCTCGGCTGCGACGCAAGAATGGGGAATTCGTCGTTGCGGACAATGGCAAGGAGATCGCCGGCATGGGCTTTGCGGCGATGTCGGAGACGCTTGCAAAGACCGCCATTCTTCATCAGCTCTACGTCCTGCCGAAATACCAGCGGCAGGGCATCGGCGGCGACATGTTCGCCGAACTCGAAACCTGTTTTCCGGATGCCGAGCGCATGCGGCTGGAGGTCGAGCCGGAGAACCTGAAGGCGCTCGCCTTTTATCGGGCGCATGGCTTCTCGGACGTGGGAAAGACGGCCAACTGCGGAGAGGACGACTCCGGTGTGCCAGCGCTGGTTCTTGAAAAGCGCCTTTCCTGATCTGCCGGGTGCCCGGCGCTCCACATGCGCTGTCACAACGCTGTCGCCTCACCATGTTTGATGCGCCACCTGAATTCTATATGTCGGGGTAGCACGGTCATGGAATTAGTGATTCGCAAAGCTGAACGCGAAGACCTGCCGGCGATCATTGCCCTGTTTGCAAATGACACCCTTGGCGGTCACGGCGACACGATCGACGCCGAAGCCTTTGCCGATTATCTGGCCGCTTTCGAGCGGATCAAGGCCTCGACGCACCAGGCGCTCTACGTCGCCTGCGTCGGTGGCGAGGTCGTCGGGACTTTCCAGACGGCACTCTCGATATCGCTTCCCGGGCGCGGCAGTTCCAGCCTGGTGATCGAGGCCGTGCAGACCAGGGAAGATATGCGCGGCCGTGGTATCGGTGAACGGATGGTCCGCCACGCCATTGCCGAGGCGCGGGAAAAGGGTGCCGCGAAAGTGCGGCTGACGTCCAACGCGTCGCGAGTCGACGCCCATCGCTTCTATGAACGCCTTGGTTTCGAGCGCAGCCATTTCGGCTTCAATATGCCGGTGAAATGACCGCCGGGCCGGTGGAATCACTGGACAAGGCCACTGGACAAGGCATGAGTGGCACGGCATAAGCGGGGACGCGATTTGATATCCGGCCGCCCCTTCGATCGGCCGGCAAGGGACGAATGCCTATGAAGCTCCTGCTGCAGATTTTCACCTGGTGGAACGGACAGACGATCGGTACGCGCTTCCATACCTGGCGGCATGGCCAGCGTGTCGGTGAAGACGAGTTCGGCAATGTCTACTATCAGGGCGGCACGGATTCCGAGGGCCGCACGCGGCGCTGGGTGATCTATAACGGCCCGGCCGAGGCCTCTGCCATTCCTCCAGGCTGGCACGGCTGGATGCATCATCGCACCGACATTTCGCCCGCCGACGAAAAATACGCCGCACGCGAATGGCAGCAGCCGCACCGCCCGAACCCGACCGGCACGCCCAACGCCTATCGGCCGAAGGGTTCGCTCGCCAATGCAGGCCTGCGCCCGCGCGTGACCGGCGACTACGACGCCTGGACGCCGCGCTCCTAGTCGCAATCGGGCCGCCGCCCCGATCTCGACTCTCGAGCATTGATCACGGCGCAGCCACATTTTCGGTTTAGCGCCTGAGGGCTATCCAGGAAAAACAGCATCGCAGGGGATTGGCGGGAATGGCAGGTTTCTGTCTGCGGAATTTGATCGGCCGGACGGCCCGAAGCATCGGCCTTGCATTTCTTCTGGCCCTGCCGTTGATTTCCTCCGTCGAGCCGGCGCGCGCCGCGCGCCTCTCGAACGCCGTCGCGGTCTTTTCCGGCATCGACAAGATCACCGGCCGCATCACCACCTTCGACGTCTATATCGGCGAGACGGTGCAGTTTGGCGCTCTGCAGGTGACCCCGCATGTCTGCTACAGCCGCGACGAGACGGAGGCACCGAAGACCACCACTTTCGTAGATGTCGACGAGATCACGCTCGACCGAAAGATCCGCCGCATCTTCACCGGCTGGATGTTTGCCGACAGCCCGGGCCTCAACGCCGTCGAGCACCCCGTCTATGACGTGTGGCTCCAGTCCTGCAAGCCAAACTCCGACGTTCCTCCGCCGGATACAGCGGCGAAGCAGTAGGGCGCCCTTCTACCCAAATGCATGCTGAGGGCGTCGGTTTGCCTGAAAGACGCCTGCTCCGCCGTGTTGACTAAAATTCGAGATTCGGCGAGGCGATAGCCCGGGCGAGCAGCAGGTCATATTCGGCCTTCGGCACGTCCACAGCGCCGAAGGATTTCAAATGGTCGGTGGTAAACTGGGTGTCGAGCAGCTGGAAGTGCTTTGCGCGAAGCCTCTCGACAAGATGGACAAGGCAGATTTTCGAAGCGTCGGTGCGTAGCGAGAACATGCTCTCGCCGAAGAAGGCCGCCCCGAGCGAGACACCGTAGAGGCCGCCAACGAGCCTGTCGCCCTCCCAGGCTTCGACGCTATGGGCGTAGCCCATGCGGTGCAATGCCGCGTAGAGGGAACGGATCTTGTCGTTGATCCACGTGGTCGGCCGACCCGGCGCGGGCTGCGCGCATCCCTCGACGACCGATTCGAAAGCCGTATCGAAGCGGATATCGAAGGGCCGCTTGCGGATTCGCTTGGCGAGACTGTGAGAGATGTGAAACCGATCCAGCGGGATGACGCCGCGAATCTCCGGCTCGACCCAGAAGAGCTCCGGATCGTCTGCCGAATCGGCCATTGGAAACAGGCCGATGGAATAGGCGCGCAACAACATGTCCGGGGTGATTTCCGGTTGTTTGCTGCGCGGTCCTTTCAATCTCGTACCCTATGCGGACGTTGCGGCCAGATGATGCTCCAGCCAGTGAATATCGTAATCACCGTTGGCGATATCCTGATTGTTTATCAGGTCTTGGAAAAGCGGCAACGTCGTCTTTATTCCGTCGATGACAAACTCGTCGAGCACGCGGCGCAGACGCATCATGCATTCGACGCGGGTCCGGCCGTGGACGATCAGCTTGCCGATCAGGCTGTCATAATAGGGTGGGATGCGGTAGCCCTGGTAGGCGCCGCTGTCGACCCGCACCCCGAGACCGCCGGGCGCGTGGAAATGCGTGATCGTACCCGGGGAGGGAACGAAGGTGCGCGGATCCTCGGCATTGATGCGGCATTCGATGGCGTGGCCGGAGAAGACGACGTCTTCCTGCTTGACCGAAAGGCCGGCGCCCGATGCCACGCGGATCTGCTCATGCACCAGGTCGATGCCGGTGATCGCTTCGGTGATCGGATGCTCGACCTGCAAGCGCGTGTTCATTTCGATGAAATAGAACTCGCCGTCCTCGTAGAGAAACTCGATCGTGCCGGCGCCGCGATACTTCATCTTCTTCATTGCGTCGGCGCAGACCTGGCCGATCTTCATGCGCTGCTCGACGTTGAGCGCCGGGGAGTTGGCTTCTTCCCAGACCTTCTGGTGGCGGCGCTGCAGCGAGCAGTCGCGTTCGCCGAGATGGATCGCATTGCCTTCGCCGTCGCCGACGATCTGGATCTCGATATGGCGCGGCTTTCCGAGAAACTTCTCCATATAGACCGCGTCATTGCCGAAGGCGGCTGCGGCCTCGGAACGTGCCGTTGCGACGGCGTGCTCGAGGTCTTCCTCGGTTCTGGCGACCTTCATGCCGCGCCCGCCGCCGCCGGCGGTCGCCTTGATCAGGACCGGAAAGCCGATCTCGCGGGCGACTTTCAGCGCGTTCTCCGGCTTCACCTCGCCGTCGGAGCCGGGAACGACCGGGATTCCGAGCTCTTCCGCCGTCTTCTTGGCGGTGATCTTGTCGCCCATCAGCCGGATGTGCTCCGCCGTCGGGCCGATGAAGGTGATGCCGTGCGCTTCGAGGATATCCGCGAACTTGGCATTCTCAGAAAGAAAGCCGTAACCGGGATGCACCGCATCCGCGCCGGTGATCTCGCAGGCGGCGACGATCTGATGGATGTTCAGATAGCTCTCGCGCGACGGCGGCGGCCCGATGCAGACGCTCTCGTCTGCGAGCCGCACGTGCATGGCGTCGCTGTCTGCAGTCGAATGCACGGCGACGGTCGCGATGCCGAGCTCCTTGCAGGCGCGCAGCACGCGGAGCGCGATTTCGCCGCGATTGGCAATGAGGATTTTCGAGATCATCGCCAACGCGCCTTATTCGATCACGATCAGGGGTTCGCCAAATTCGACGGGGGCGGCATCCTGCACGAGAATTTCCGTCACCTTGCCCGAGCGCGGCGCCGGAATCTGGTTCATCGTCTTCATCGCCTCGATGATCAGGATCGTCTGGCCTTCCTTGACGGTCGCGCCGACTTCGATGAACGGGCGGGCGCCGGGAGCGGGAGCGAGATAGGCCGTGCCGACCATTGGCGCGGTTACCGCATTCTTGGCATTGTGGCCGCCTTCTGCTGCGACGGGCGCAGCCATCGGCGCGGGTGCAGCGGCAACGGCCGCCGGCAGCTGATAGCTGGGCATTGCCGCCATGGGCATGGCGACAGGCGTGCCGTTCCGCGAGACGCGGATGCGCAGATCGTCCTGTTCCACTTCGATCTCGGTCAGGTCGGTATCCTTGAGGATATTGGCGAGATCGCGGATCAGCGCCTGATCGATACCGGGTTTCTTGTCAGCCATGGGATATGAGCCTCGTGTACTTCTTATTTCGACGTGTTTGTCAGGTTCTTTAGCGCATGCAGCGCCAGAATGTAACTCTGCGCGCCGAAGCCGCAGATCACGCCCTTGACGGCCGGCGCAATCATCGACTTGTGGCGGAATTCCTCGCGCGCATGGATGTTGGAAAGATGCAATTCGACGACGGGGACGGTGATGGCACGAATGGCATCGTGCATGGCAATCGACGTGTGCCCGTAGGCGGCCGGATTGATGGCGACGCCGGCGGCCTTTTCGCCGGCCTCGTGCAGCCAGTCGACCAGCACGCCTTCGATGTTGGATTGGCGGAAATCGACGTCGAAGCCCAGGAGCTTCCCCTCCGCTTTGCACATCGCCTCGATATCGGCCAGGGTCTGGCCGCCGTAGATGCCTGGTTCGCGCTTGCCGAGGGCATTCAGGTTTGGGCCGTTCAGCACAAAAATCGTGGAGGGCATAAGGGATTCCGGTCCGATGATGGGAGGGTTACCTATAGACCGATGGTTCGGCGAGGGAAAGCCCCCCGGTCTCCCGGGGGATTTGTCCACAAGTCATAGGCGGATGGGAAAGGCTGAACGACGTGACGCGTTCCGCTTCGGCTGTCAGCAGGTGGTCTTGCCGCACTCGCGCATGTTGGCGACCTTCCCGGTGATTTCGGCGGCGCCGACGGCGCCGTAAACCGCCTCGTTGCCGATGACGTAGGAGGGGGTGCCGGTGATGCCGAGATCGTTGGCGAGCATGTAGGCTTCGCGCACCGCGGCGTCATTCGGATCGTCTTCCATTTTGTCGCGCAATTGCTCTTCGGTAACGCCGAGCTTGGCGGCAACGGCGATCGCCGTTTCCTCCGTCGCCCGCTCCTCGGCGCCGAGCAGGGCGCGGTGGAAGTCGCCGTATTTCTCCGGCGCGATCGAGCGGAAGGCGGCGCTGACCTTGTGCGCGGCAAGCGAGTCGGGGCCGAGAATCGGGAGTTCCTTCAAGACAAAACGGACATTCTTGTCGTTGGCGATGATCTCGTCCATGTCCGAGAGCGCCCGTTTGCAGTAGCCGCAATTATAGTCGAAGAATTCGACGATGGTGATGTCGCCCTTGGGGTTACCGAGCGTAACGTCGTAGGCGGAATTAAAGATCGCCTTTTCGTTCTTGGCGATCGCCGCTTGCGAAGCTTCCTGCTGCTTGGAGCGCTGCTTGGCGGACAGGGCTTCCTGCACTTCCAGCATGATTTCCGGATTGGCGATGAGATATTCCTTGATGAAGGCGCCGATCTCTTCCTTCTGCTTTGCATCGAGCGCCGCCGCGGATTGGGGCAGGGCAATGCCGGCTGCAAGCGCGATCAGCGCTCCGGCGGCAATCATCTTCTTCCTGAGCGTCATCATTCCCTCGTTGTCTTCTCGTACCTGTCTGTCGCCCATTTCGCACTGCCGCGTCAACGCATCTTCATAGACAACGACGATAGCGAGCCTGCCGTCGAAAGCGAGCATAGGGTGCGCGGGCGCGAAACGAAACGGCAAAATCGGCCGAATTGCGGCGCTCCCATACTTGTGAAGCGTGCAGCGATCGGGCAAAGGGCGGGCGTCCAGTCAACTTGCGAGGGTCAGCCATTGGCACAGATGTCGAAACGCAGCGCCGTCGAACCGTTCCATGCCATGGATGTATTGGCGGAAGCGACGCGTCGCCGCGATGCCGGCCATCCCGTCATCTCGATGGCGGTCGGCCAGCCGGCCCATCCCGCCCCAAAGGCCGCGCTGGAGGCGGCGCGGCGGGCGCTGGAGCACGGCCGCCTCGGCTATACCGACGCCCTCGGGACCCTCTCGCTGAAGCGGGCAATCGCCGCCCACTATCAGAGCCGCCACGGCATCGCGCTTGATCCGCAGCGGGTTGCGATCACCACCGGCTCCTCCGCGGGCTTCAATCTGGCCTTCCTGGCTCTCTTCGATCCGGGCGATTGCGTCGCCATCGCCCGGCCCGGGTATCCTGCCTACCGCAATATCATGGCCGCGCTCGGCCTGAGCGTGGTCGAGATCGAAGCCAACGCCGATACAGGTTTTACGCTCACGCCCGAAAGCCTGGAGCGGGCGGCGGCGCAGGCCGGCAAGCCTCTGAAGGGGGTGCTTCTTGCCAGCCCTGCAAACCCGACCGGCACAGTCACGGGAAGGGAGCGTCTCAAGGCGCTCGCCGACTATTGCCGCGCCCGATCGATCGCCTTCATCTCCGACGAGATCTATCACGGGCTGACCTTTGCCGGCGAGGAGACCTCGGTCCTCGAGATCGCCGACGATGCGGTCGTCATCAATTCGTTTTCGAAATATTATTGTATGACCGGCTGGCGCATCGGCTGGATGGTGCTGCCGGAGGCTCAGGTGCGTGTCTTCGAGCGCATTGCCCAGAGCCTCTATATTTCGCCGCCGGAGCTCTCCCAGGTTGCCGCGGAGGCCGCCCTCGGCGCGCATGAGGAATTGGATGGTTACAAGCGGGCCTATGCCGCCAATCGCGACCTCCTGCTGACGCGTTTGCCGGAGATGGGCTTTTCGATCGCTTCACCGATGGACGGCGCCTTCTATGCCTATGTCGACGTCAGCCGCTTCACCAACGACAGCATGGCCTTCGCCCGTCGCATGCTCGCCGAGATCAATGTCGCCGCCACGCCCGGCTTCGATTTCGATCCGCTCGAAGGGCATCGCAGCATGCGTTTTTCCTATGCCGGCGCGCCCGCCGAAATGGCCGAAGCGATGGACCGCATTGCGCATTGGTTGAAATAACCGCCTTCGGGTCGGGCGCGTCGACCGCTACTACAGCGCCGCGCGTCTTATCAGACGCGCAAAGGTCCCTGTAGCACTTTGAATTACTGCATGCTTCCCTAAATCGAGGTCGATTTAAGGAGGCATGTAGTAACAAAAAAGCCCGGAATGTTCCGGGCCTTTTGCTTGGTAAGCCTATGCTTTCTCAGAAGAAGCCGCGGCGCTGCCACCAGCCGCCTTTTTTCGGCTTGGCTGCCTCTTCTTCGCTGCTGTCGGCCTTGGCCACATTCGATGTGACCACGGGCTCGGAAGCAATCGTCGTCAGATCCCGATTGGAGCGTGCGGGCTTGCCGGCCTCCAGGTCTGCGACCGCTTCCTCGACTTGAGCAGGACCGGTTTCATCCGGCTGCGCTTCGACAGCCTGTTCGGCCGCCGTGTCGGCATTTTCCGCCGGTGCCTCGGCGGCCACGGCTTTCTTGCGGCTGCGCTTCGGTTTCGCCGGCTTGGCTTCGGCAGCGGGAGTCTCGGCCTTGACAGACGCCGCATTCACGACCTGTTCGACGGCCGCGGCGGCAGCTGCATCGGCGTCGTTGGCGTCCGCTGCCTCTTCGGCATCGGCCGGCTCGTCATCGGACTCTGCAGCAAAAGCGGCCTCACCTTCGGCTTCTGGCCGGTTGCGGCGGCCGCCCCGCTTGCCGCGACGGCGACGCTTGCGCTTCTGATCCCCGTCTGCCGTCAAGGCATCCTGGGCCTCGCCTTCGTCCTCGGACTCGTCGCCTTCGTCAGCCGCGCCATCAAGCGCGTCTCCGGCTTCCGCCGCGACCGATTCCGGTCCGTGGCCGGCACCCTTGCCGCGCCGCCGGCGACGGCGCTTGCGCTTGCGGCCGCCCTGGTCGTCGGAGGCCTGCGCCTTCGCCTGTCCCGGACGCTCGGCCGCGGTCTCTTCCGCTTCCTCCTCGTCCAGATCCTCCTCGATGACGATGTCTTCTTCTTCTTCTTCTTCCGGCTCCGGCTCGAAATGCAGAAGCTGCTCGATCTTCACCGGATTCTCGACCGGTTCGCCTCGGTCGATCGCGAAGTGCTGGGCGCCGACATGCGCGTCCGCCTCGATGATGATCGAGACGCCGAAGCGCCGCTCATAGTCGGTGATCGTGCCGCGCTTCTGATTGAGAAGGTAGAGCGCGATTTCCGGGATCGTGCGGACCGCGATGTCGTGCGTGGTGTTCTTTAGCAGATGTTCCTCGATACCGCGCAGCACATGCAGCGCGACGGAAGACTGCGAGCGAACGTGGCCCGTGCCGTTGCAATGCGGGCAGGACTGCATCGTGCTTTCGAGCACCGAGGCGCGGATGCGCTGGCGCGACATTTCAAGCAGGCCGAAATGCGAGATGCGGCCGACCTGGATGCGCGCCCGGTCGTTCTTCAGGCAGTCCTTGAGCTTCTTCTCGACGGCGCGGTTGTTGCGCTTTTCTTCCATGTCGATGAAGTCGATGACCACCAGGCCGGCAAGGTCGCGAAGACGCAGCTGGCGCGCGACTTCCTCGGCCGCCTCCAGGTTGGTCTGCAGCGCGGTATCCTCGATCGAATGCTCGCGGGTCGAGCGACCGGAGTTCACGTCGATCGAGACAAGCGCCTCGGTCTGGTTGATGATGATATAGCCGCCCGACTTCAGCGTCACCTGCGGCTGCAGCATGCGGTCGAGCTGGGCTTCGATGCCGGAACGCGAGAAGATCGGATGCACGTCGCGATAGGGCTGCACGACCTTCGCGTGGCTCGGCATCAGCATCTTCATGAAGCTCTTGGCTTCCTTGTAGCCCTCTTCGCCGGAGACGATGATCTCGCTGATATCCTTGTTGTAGAGGTCGCGGATCGAACGCTTGATCAGGCTGCCTTCCTCATAGACGAGGCAGGGGGCGGTGGAGTTCAAGGTCAGCGTGCGGACGTTCTCCCACAGCCGCATCAGATATTCGAAGTCGCGTTTGACCTCGACCTTGGTGCGGTTGGCGCCAGCGGTGCGCAGGATCACGCCCATGCCCTGCGGCACGTCGAGCCCGCGGGCGATTTCCTTGAGGCGCTTGCGGTCCTGCAAGTTGGTGATCTTGCGGGAGATGCCGCCGCCGCGCGCCGTGTTCGGCATCAGCACCGAATAGCGGCCCGCGAGCGAAAGATAGGTGGTGAGCGCCGCGCCCTTGTTGCCGCGTTCTTCCTTCGCGACCTGGACGAGCAGGATCTGCCGGCGCTTGATCACTTCCTGGATGCGGTACTGCTTTCGCGGCTTGCGGACCTGCCGGTCCGGAACCTCTTCCATCGCATCTTCTGCGCCGACAGACTCGATGATTTCCTTCTCGCCGTCATGGCCGTCGTCATCGTCGTCATCATCGTCGCGGCGGCGGCGCGCATCGACGTCCTCGGAGATCGAGTCGACGTCGACCATCGCGGCCATTTCGCCGCTGCTGCCCTCATCACTCGCCTCGGCGTCGCCCTGCGCCTCTTCCTTTTGTTCGCTGGCCTTGGCTTTCGCCCGGCGCGTGCGCTTCGGCTTGGCCTTCGGCTTCTCCGCCTCTGCCTTGACTTCCGTTTCCGGTTCGGCCGTCTCAGTTGGCTCGACTGTCTCGGCGGCTTCTTCAGCCGGAGCCTCGTCCCTTGTCGGCGCGACGGTTTGCTCGTCTGCGGTCTCGACCGGCTCGACGTCGTCCTCGCGGCGGGCCTCTTCGGCTTCCGCCTTCAACAGCGCCTGACGGTCGGCGAGGGGGATCTGATAGTAGTCGGGGTGAATTTCGGCGAAGGCCAGGAAGCCGTGGCGATTGCCGCCATAATCGACGAAGGCCGCCTGCAGCGACGGCTCCACTCTGGTCACCTTGGCCAGATAGATATTGCCGCGGATTTGCTTCTTATGTTCCGATTCGAAATCGAATTCTTCTATGCGGTTCCCGCGAACGACAACGACGCGCGTCTCCTCTGAGTGAGACGCATCGATAAGCATTTTCTCTGCCATCTAAGCTCTGCTCCTCGGCGCAGGGCAACGGCAGACAGAGGCACTTCGCTTGGAAGGCTGTCGAACTCGTCGGAAGCTGCGCCGGATGTGAAAGGTCCTGTTTGGCGCAGGTGATGGTGCAGCAGCCAGACGGCAGCCGGAACGATCTCGTCCCGGGGCCTCTTTACTCCTGACCGATGCTGCTGAGTCACATCAAAGACCAAACAAGAATGCCAATGTCCTGGACCTCGAGGGGAGGTCCGATGAATACGCCCGCTTGCGGGCAGTCGGTGAAAATCACCATCAAGAACTCCGGCCACCGCCGGAAATTGCGATCCAGTGTACGGGAGGAAATGCAGCGACGGCGGATGAACACCTGCGGCCGCGGAAGCATGATACGGTTGCAACCGGCTGTTCCGGCTCGATCACTTCCCTGGCGCCAAGCTTCTCGAAGCTCCGGCTGCCCGGCCGACGATTCTATCCCGTCAACACTTTCTCCTTGTGACGCTTTTATGGTTTCTATGTCACATTGGCAAGGGAAAAGCCTTTGCCGCCACAATATTGATCGATTCGCTTGCCCGGGTGAAATCTTGTGTTCAGGAACCATTGCATCGGTTTCGAACCGGTCCGCATTCGTCACCTTGGGTGGCGCCGCGGCAAGGTTTGGTTAACCATGAGGGTTCATTGGTGGACAGTGACGGTGGCGGTTCCTGAGGCCCTGCGCCGGATTTCGAATGACGATGGGGGAGCCCGGGTGAAGCGTTCCGCAACAGAGCGGCATTTGCCGCATTCAAAGAGGCTGTCGCGTCGCGTCGCACCCGTGTTTGCCGTCCTCTTTGCGGCGATGTCCATCCTGTTGCCCGCTGTTGCCGGTGCGGCCGATGATGCCGCCCCCTTGCTGGCTTACGGGGCGCGGGTAGCCGGCGACGACGCGCGGACGCGGATCGTGATCGAATTCGATCGCAATCCCGAATTCTCCATTCACTACGTCGCAAATCCGGTTCGCGTCATCGTCGACCTGCCGGAGACATCCTTCGGCCTGAAGCCGGAGAGCCTCGAGCCACGCGGTCTCTTCGATGCCATCCGCTATGGCGGAATGGGGGCAGGGGCTTCGCGGCTGGTGCTCTCCGCCAAAGGGCCGACCGAGGTCACCCACGCGGAAGTGAAGCCGGAGGAAGACGGCAAGGGCTTCCGCCTGATCATCGATGCCGAGAAGATCGACAAGGCCCGCTTCGACAAGCTCCTCGGCGACCAGCAATGGACGGGAACGGCGCGCACCGCCAAGACCGACCGTCCCGCCCCCGCGCCGGCGAAAGCTCCGGGCGCCTTCGTGGTTGCCGTCGATGCCGGGCACGGCGGCATCGACACCGGCGCCATCGGCAGCGTCACCAAGACGGAGGAGAAGCACGTTACGCTCGCCTTTGCGCGCGATCTTGTGGCGACGCTCAACCGCGAGCCCGGCATAGAGGCCTTTCTGACGCGGGCCGGCGACGAGTTTCTGTCCTTGCCGCAGCGTGTCCAGATGGCCCGGCAGAGAAGTGCCAACCTGTTCATATCCGTCCACGCCGACACGCTGAGGCAGAAGGATATCCGCGGCGCCACGGTCTATACCATCTCAGACAAGGCCTCCGACCACCTCGCGGCCGACCTGGCGGCCCGCGAAAACCTTTCCGACGAGATCGCCGGCATTCCGCTCGAAAGCGAGCCGGCGGAGGTCGCGGACATCCTGATCGATCTCACCCGCCGCGAAACCCAGGCATTTTCAGTCAACTTGGCGCGCAGCGTCGTCTCATCCTTCGAAGGGCAGATCAAGCTGATCAACAATCCCCACCGCCATGCCGGCTTCCGCGTCCTGCAGGCGCCGGACGTCCCGTCGATCCTGCTCGAACTCGGCTTCCTGTCGAACAAGGAGGACGAGAAGCAATTGCTCGATCCGGCATGGCGCAAGAAAGTGTCGGAGCTGCTGGCCGTCGCCGTCGGGCGCTATCGCCAGACGGCGGTTGCGAACGGCGGGTGAAGCCTTCCGAAGGCAGCCACGGGAGGGATGTGATTTGTGTCGCCGGCGTAACAGCGATATGCTTTTCAGCGAGATGCGCACGGTATAACCGACCACCAGCCCTATTTTACTCACAATCCCGGCCTTTGGGGGAAGGGCATCCCAATTTGTTGGGAAACGATGTTGAAGCTTGAGTTTCCTCGCCATATGAGGGAACCCGCGAAGCGTGTAGCTGTCGTGCCGGCCGATTTCCGACGAAAGCGGTTGGCGCGGCCGCTTGGCTTGCGACAGTGGGTCCTTCGAATGGCGACCCGGCGATGGGACAATAAGGTACCGGTATCTGGCTGATGATCAGACTGATAGGATATTTTTTCGGCATTGGTGCGTTTTTGCTGCTCGGGGTCGCCGCAGCCGTCGCGATCTATCTCGGCGCGATCACCAAGGATCTGCCCGACTATGAGGTGCTCGCCAAGTACGCGCCGCCGGTCACGACCCGCTTTCACGCCGGAAACGGTGCGCTGATTGCCGAATATGCGCGCGAGCGCCGCCTCTATCTGCCGATCCAGGCGATACCGGATCGCGTCAAGGCAGCCTTCATCTCCGCCGAGGACAAGAACTTCTACAAGCATCCGGGCGTGGACATCACCGGCTTGGCGCGCGCCATTGCCGTCAACATCCAGAACTTCGGCTCGGGCCGCCGCCCGGTCGGAGCCTCGACGATCACTCAGCAGGTGGCGAAGAACTTCCTGCTGACCGCCGACCAGACGATCGACCGCAAGATCAAGGAGGCGATCCTCTCCTTCCGCATCGAGCAGGCCTACACCAAGGATCGCATTCTCGAACTTTATCTGAACGAGATCTTCTTCGGCCTGAATTCCTACGGCGTCGCCGGCGCGTCGCTCACCTATTTCGACAAGTCGGTCACGGAACTGACCGTCGCCGAGGCCGCCTATCTTGCTGCGCTGCCGAAGGGACCGGCCAACTATCACCCGTTCCGCAAGACCGAGGCGGCGATCGAGCGCCGCAACTGGGTGATCGATCGCATGGTCGAGAACGGCTATGTGACCAAGGCAGACGGCGAGGAGGCGAAGAAGCAGGAGCTCGGCGTGACGCCGCGCCGTGGCGGTGCCCATCTTTTCGCTTCGGACTACTTCGCCGAAGAGGTGCGCCGGCAGATCATTCAGAAATATGGCGACAATGCTCTTTACGAGGGCGGGCTGTCGGTTCGCACGTCGCTCGATCCGCATCTGCAGATCATCGCGCGCAAGGCGCTGCAGGACGGGCTCTTGGGCTATGACGAGCGCCGCGGCTTTCACGGGCCGGTCAAGACGATCGAGATCGGCGGCGACTGGGGGGAGCCTCTGAGCAAGATCCCGACATTGAACGACATGCCGGAATGGAAACTCGCCGTCGTGCTCGCCGTCGACAGCGAAGGGGCCGAGATCGGCATCCAGCCGGACAAGGAAGCCTCGGGGAAGATCGTCGCCGAACGGGTCACCGGGCACATTTCCGCAGAGAACATGCAATGGGCCTACCGCGCCGCAGGCGGCCAGCGCAAGGCGGCAAAGTCCCCGGAGGGCGTCGTCGGTCCAGGCGATGTCGTCTATGTCGAGCCGCTCGAGCAAAAAGGCGAGTATCGCCTTCGCCAGCCGCCCAAGGTGCAGGGCGGGCTGGTCGCGATGGATCCGCATACCGGCCGCGTTCTGGCGATGGTCGGCGGCTTCTCCTATGGCCAGTCGGAGTTCAACCGCGCCACCCAGGCGATGCGCCAGCCCGGTTCCTCCTTCAAGCCCTTCGTCTATGCGGCAGCTCTCGACAGCGGCTACACGCCCGCCTCGGTCATTCTCGATGCGCCGATCGAAATCGTCGCCGGCGGCCAGGTCTGGCGCCCGGAAAACTACGGCGGCGGCTCTGCCGGTCCATCGACGCTGCGCCTCGGCATCGAAAAGTCGCGCAACCTCATGACGGTGCGGCTTGCCAACGACATGGGCATGAACCTCGTCGCCGAATATGCCGAGCGCTTCGGCATCTACGACAAGATGCCGCCGCTGCTTTCCATGTCGCTCGGCTCCGGCGAGACGACCGTGCTGCGCATGGTGTCGGCCTATGCGGTCATCGCCAATGGCGGCAAGCAGATCAAGCCGTCGCTGATCGACCGCATCCAGGACCGCTACGGCAAGACGATCTTCCGTCACGAGGACCGCACCTGCGACAACTGCAACGCCGACAATTGGACCGAGCAGGAAGAGCCCGTGTTGACCGACAACCGCCTGCAGGTGCTCGATCCGATGACGTCCTACCAGATCACTTCGATGATGGAGGGCGTCATCACCCGGGGTACGGCGGCGGGCAAGATCAAGCTGGACCGTCCGGTCGCCGGCAAGACCGGCACGACCAACGACGAGAAGGATGCCTGGTTCGTCGGCTATACGCCCGACCTCGTCGCCGGCCTCTATCTGGGCTTCGACGATCCGGCGCCGCTGGGTCGCGGCGCGACGGGCGGCAGTCTGTCGGCACCGATCTTCAACGCCTTCATGCAGGAGGCGGTCAAGGGGACGCAGCCGGGCAAGTTCGTGGTTCCGGAGGGCATGAACCTCATCCCGGTCAACCGCAAGACCGGCATGGCGGCGGTCGAAGGCGAGCCGGACACGATCATCGAAGCCTTCAAGCCGGGCACCGGTCCGGCCGAAACCTTCTCGGTCATCGGCGACCTCGACGAATATGCGCCGCCGGAGGAGATCCTGAAGAACTCCCCGCAGGCCAACCAGGCCGTGACCTCCGGCTCCAACGGCCTCTTCTGAGCCTTGCCCTCGATCCGGATGCCCGTCGCCTTTACATCGGCGGCGGGCGTCGCTATTTGACCCTCACATTTTTCGAAGCCACACCAAGAAGCGGGACCATGCGCAGCGAAATCGAGAACATCGTCGACGAAATCAAGCAGGCCATAAGCCTGCTGAGGAGGCATCTTTGACTGGGAGCAGGCGATAAGACGACTGGACTGGTTGAACAACAAGGCGGAAGATCCGTCGCTCTGGAACGATGCCGCCGAGGCGCAGAAGCTGATGCGCGAGCGCCAGCAGCTCGACGACAGCATTACCGGCCTGCGCCGTTTCGAGCAGCAGCTGAGCGACAATATCGAGCTGATCGAACTCGGCGAAGAGGAGGGCGATTCGGCCATCGTCAGCGAGGCCGAGGACGCACTCCGTCAGCTGCGCAACGAGACTGCGAAGAAGCAGGTCGAGGCCATGCTTTCGGGCGAGGCGGACCAGAACGACACCTATCTCGAAGTCCATTCGGGCGCCGGCGGCACCGAAAGTCAGGACTGGGCCAACATGCTGCTGCGCATGTATTCGCGCTGGGCCGAGCGGCAAGGTTACAAGGTGGAACTCTTGGAAATCCAGGACGGCGAAGAGGCCGGCATCAAGTCGGCGACGCTCCTCGTCAAGGGCCACAACGCCTATGGCTGGCTGAAGACCGAATCGGGTGTCCATCGGCTCGTCCGCATCTCGCCCTATGACAGCAATGCGCGCCGTCACACCTCGTTTTCGTCCATCTGGGTCTATCCGGTCGTCGACGATTCGATCCAGATCGACATCCACGAAAGCGATTGCCGCATCGACACCTACCGTTCGTCGGGCGCCGGCGGCCAGCACGTCAACACGACCGACTCGGCCGTGCGCATCACGCATATGCCGAGCGGCATCGTCGTGCAGTGCCAACAGGAGCGTTCGCAGCACAAGAACCGCGCCAAGGCCTGGGACATGCTGCGCGCCCGGCTCTATGAAGCCGAGCTCAAGAAGCGCGAGGAAGCGGCCAATGCCGAAGCCGCTTCAAAGACCGATATCGGCTGGGGTCACCAGATCCGCTCCTATGTCCTGCAGCCCTATCAGCTGGTGAAGGACCTGCGGACGGGCGTCGAAAGCACGAGCCCCGGCGACGTGCTCGACGGCGAGCTCAACGAGTTTATGGAGGCCGCACTTGCCCACCGCGTCAGCGGCGGTGCGGATGCGGTCGTCGAGGATTTGGGCTGAACGCGCAGAACAGGAACTGCGACAAACGGCCGGGTGCTCCCCGGCCGTATTCTTTTGTCGGCGTCAGTTGGTCGCGCGCTCGATCTTGATGTCCCCGACTTCGTCTATCAGCACCGTCCACGATTCCGGTTCGGTGGCGGAAGGGTCGGTCTTCAGATAGACGGTCGCGAACATTCCCGGCTGCCGCGTGATGCCCGTCGAGGTCTCGGGTCGAATGTCGGTGACAAAGGACTTCATCGCCGTGAACTCCTCGAGCTCGGCGGACGAGACGACTTCCGGGCCGGCCGGCGTCGAGGCGATCTGCTGGAGATGGATGCGCGCGGTGCCGTCACTCTGCCGCACGGCAATCAGCTTGTAGTAGCCACGCTGCGCGGCCCGTTGCGCAACGCCTTCTGGATCGCCGGCCGGCGCTACGCCGGCTCCATCCTCCCAATAGCCGGTGCTTGTGACGAAAGTGACGTTCGAGGGGAGGATGCCGCCGTCCTGCGCCCGCAGAGCGCCCGCGGACAACAGGAAGCAAAGCGCGATCACAAGGGGGTTGCGCATCCTCAAGATTCCTTCGTGCGCGGCGCGGAACAATAACCGCTGACCGCAGAATACCATGACGTTCCGCTTGTGATTCAATTGGAGAACTGCTCGGCCAGGATGCGGTCGGACCAGGAATGATCCGGATCGGACAGGATGCGGGCCGTCAGCTTCTCCGATTCGGCGATCGTGACCCGAACGACCGACTTGACCTCCTGGTGATCCGCGACGGCGTTGACCGGCCGCTTCTCGGCCTCGAGAATCTCGATCTGGACGGTAACGCGGTTGGGAAGCAGCGCGCCGCGCCAGCGCCGCGGCCGGAAGGGACTGACCGGGGTCAAGGCGAGAAGCGGGGCCTCGAGCGGCAGGATCGGCCCGTGGGCGGACAGGTTATACGCAGTCGATCCCGCCGGTGTTGCGAGCAGCAGCCCGTCGCAGGTCAGTTCATCGAGCCGCACCTTGCCGTCGACGAGGACCTTGAGCTTTGCCGCCTGATAGGACTGGCGGAAGAGATAGACCTCGTTGATCGCCAGCGCGGTGAATTCGTTGCCGTTGGCGTCGAGGGTCCGCATTTCCAAGGGGTGGAAGGCGTTGTCGACGGCGCTGGCGATGCGTTCGCGCAGATCATCGGTGCTGTAGCGGTTCATCAGGAAGCCGACCGAGCCGCGATTCATGCCGTAGACGCGCTTGCCGGTATTCATCGTCTTGTGCAGCGTGTGCAGCATGAAACCATCGCCGCCGAGCGCGACGATCACGTCCGCCTCCTCCGGGTCGTGGTCGCCGTAAATCTCCTTGAGTTCCTTTGCCGCCTTCTGCGCTTCTTCGGCCGTCGAGGCGATGAAGGCGAGTGTGCTGAACTGGGTCATGCATTCAGTCCGTTTGTCGTTGCGCCCGGCGCGGCGATCGACGCCATGCCTGTTTTTCTGGCACGACCATGCGGCGAGTGCACCCGAAATTTTGAGGGGAGCCGCATTTTTGCTTTACACAAGAAAGGAATATGGTAACTCCCGTGATCGAAAAGTGCCCTTATAGCTCAGTTGGTAGAGCGGCTGATTTGTAATCAGTAGGTCGGGAGTTCGAGTCTCTCTGGGGGCACCATTTTTGAAGCTTTTCGAAGCTACCACACCTCCCCACACTGATCGGCGACTCACAATTTCCTCAAATATCGAAGGACTGCGCCGGTCTCGGGTCGATCTCGCGGCAACGCTGCATCGCCTTGATCAGGTTCTCTGCCAGATAGTCGATCAGCGCGCGCGTCGCCGGCAGCACGCCCTGGCGGGACGGAAAGACGAGATGGACCACGACGTTGCCGGAGCCCCACTCAGGCAGGACGGGGACGAGAACGCCGGTTCGGAAGGCGCGCTCGCAGATGTGGTCCGGCAAAAGCGCGATCCCCATTCCTTCGATCGCGGCGCGTTCGAGGATGACGAAATCGCTGCAGCCGATCACCGGTCGGTGGGCGATCTCGATCGATCCGCCGTTCGCGTGATAGAGGCGCCACACGTCGCTTGCGTGTTGCTCGTTCATGGAAAGCGTCGGCATTTCGGCAAGATTGGTGGTGGTGACTTCTCCGATTCGCGCAAGAAGCGTCGGGCTGGCGGCCAGCCGCGAGCGGACCTCGCCGAACTTGCGCACGATCAGGTGGCTGTCCGTATCGAGCTGGTCGCGCGCGCGAAGCGCCACGTCGAAACGCTCCTCGATGAGATCGAGACGTCGATTCGTGGCGGTGATGAGCAGTCGGACGCCCGGGTAGCGCCGATGGAAGCCCGGCAGAATGTCGGCCAGCATCGGTGCGAAGCCGAGGGGGCAGCCAAGCCGCACAACGCCCGTCGGCTCGCCGCGCACGGCGGCGACCTCGGCTTCCGCGGCCGCTACGCCGTCGAGCAGCCCCTGGGCGTGTTCATAGAAAACGCGGCCGATTTCCGTCACGCGCAGCTTGCGCGTCGAGCGCTCGAGAAGCCGCACGCCCAGTTGATCTTCCAGCCGCGCCACATGCTTGCTGAGCTTGGATTTGGGAATGTTCAAATAACGCGCGGCGGCGCTGAAGCCGTTGTTCTTCACGACGGCGGCGAAGAGGGCGATATCGTTCAGGTCCTGCATGCTAGCCTCCACCAGAGCGGGCGTCGCGCGCGCATCCGCTCTGGGAATCCAATGTAATCGTTCCGACGGAGTCTGATTTTCCCGCGCCGGAACGCTCCGATTGTTTCCCTCAGGAAACGGAATGTCAATTATTCGCCGTCTTATCCAGCGATTGTTTTCAAATCATATGTTGTGCACCGCAACTAAAAACAAAGGTGCCTCCCATGAACGTCCTTCATATCGACTCCGGCATTCTCGGAGAACATTCGGTTTCCCGTCGTCTGACGGCGGCGATCGTCTCTCAGATCAAGGCAGACCGGCCCGACGCGAAAGTCACCTATCGCGATCTCGTCTCCGAGCGCCTCCAGCATCTGACCGGCGCACAGATCATGGCGCCTGCCGACCTCGGTGAAGTCGATCCGGCGCTCGCCTCCGATATTCGGACTGGCCGCCAGATGCTCGACGAATTCCTTGCCGCTGACACGATCGTCGTCGGTGCGCCGATGTACAACTTCTCGATCCCGAGCCAGCTGAAGGCCTGGATCGACCGCCTGGCCGTCGCTGGCAAGACATTCCGTTACACCGAGGCGGGCCCGGAGGGTCTCGCCAAGGGCAAGAAGGTGATTGTCGCCTCCACGCGCGGCGGACACTATTCTGCCGGCCCGGCTTCGGCGATGGATCACCAGGAAAGCTATCTGCGGACCGTTTTCGGCTTCTTCGGCATCACCGACGTTGAGTTCGTCCGCGCCGAGGGCCTGAACCTCGGTGCCGACCAGAAGCAGTTCGCCATTGCCGAAGCTGAAAAGACCATCGCGGAAGGCAACGTTCTGCGCCTGGCGAGCTAAGATTGAATTCGGCCGGCGCCGGAGTGAGATGAGGAAAACTGTTCGTGGTTTTCCGCCCGCATCCCGCTCACCAAAAGTGCCGGTCTGTTGCGGAAGAATGCCGGTCGCGCAAGCGGCCGGCATTCTTCGTTTCTGATCGGGCCGGATTTGCGGTATTCTAGCGAGATGAGAAGCCTGGTCGTTCTGCAGGTTCTGGCCCTGTCGCTGGCGGCTGCCGCCATGGTCGCCGAGAGTGCGGCTGCGTCGCCGCCGGACCGGCGCTGTACCTGTCGCAATCGCGACGGGACGAAATACGAACTCGGCCAGATGACATGCATCCGGGTCGGCGGCATCTCCTACATGGCGCGCTGCGAAATGAACCTCAACGTCACGACCTGGAAGAAGGTGCGTGACGGCTGTCCGACGACGCACATGACCTTAAGCGCCGTGCCGGTGCTTTGACCGGCATCGGCCGTCTCAAGCCTTGAGGTGCTGCCTTGCTGCATACATCGCGATCGCCGCGGCGTTCGAGACATTGAGCGACTTGATGGCGCCGGGCATATCGAGTCGGGCCAGCGCCGCAACGGTCTGCCGCGTCTTCTGCCGCAGCCCCTTGCCTTCCGATCCAACCACCAGGGCGATCTTCTCGCCAGAGAAGGTATCCTCCAGCGGTTGCGGACCCTCCGAATCAAGACCGATCGTCTGGAAGCCCAGATTGTGCAGTTCTTCAATCGTATCGGCGAGATTGGTTATCTGGATATAGGGAATGAGTTCCAGCGCCCCGGAGGCCGATTTTGCGAGCACGCCTGATTCGGTCGGGCTATGGCGCATGGTGGTGATCAGCGCGCCGGCTTCGAACGCCACCGCCGAGCGCATGATGGCGCCGACATTGTGCGGATCGGTCACCTGGTCGAGCAGGAGGATCAACGAACATTCGCTGAGCGCCTCGAGCTTGCGGTGCGGCAGCGGCCGCGTCTCCAGCATGACGCCCTGGTGGATGGCATCCGGCCCGAGGACCCGATCGAGATCCTGCGGCGTTACGATTTCGACTGGGAAGGGGAGTGACGAAGGCTCGCCGAGTTCCAGCCTCGCCGCCGCATTCTGCGTCACGCTGAGGCGGATGACCGTGCGCTCCGGATTGTCGAGGGCGGCGCGGACCGTGTGCAGCCCATAGAGAAGCACCTGCTCTGGCGCCAGCGCCGGCGGCTTCCAGTCGGCCGGCATCTTCCGGCGCTTGTCCGGGCGGGGTGTCGGAATCTCGCCGCGCTCGCGGCGGGCGTCGCGATGCGCGCGCCGCAGAGTGGCGTAGTGGCTGTCCTTGGCGCTCTTGTCGCCGCTCTTGTCCTTGCTCATGCGCGCCTTATAGTGAGGTTCGTTCGGTCTTGGAAATGGTTTCGGATAGTGCGGCCGCCGGTGTCTGTGGAGAATTTCTGAAATTTTCCGTTTCGCTCTGTTGACAGGAGGAATGCGGGCGGCCATATACCCGGCGCAGATCGAAAGGCGGCACGAAACGGCGCCGCTTCTTCCACGATCTCAAAAGCTTGGTCGATTGATCCCGACAGAATAATGGAGGGATGCCCGAGTGGTTAAAGGGGACGGACTGTAAATCCGTTGGCTCAGCCTACGTTGGTTCAAATCCAACTCCCTCCACCATTCTGCTTCAGGATCGAAGGCCCGCGGGTATAGCTCAATGGTAGAGCAGCAGCCTTCCAAGCTGAATACGCGGGTTCGATTCCCGCTACCCGCTCCAGCCTCTTTGCCGCCTCAGAAGCAGTGACTAGCCTCCGCGTAACGAACTGCCGCTGAGCCGACGATAAATTCATCTTCGGCGAGCCAATGAAGTGAGCTACAAGTTGGTTGGCTCTCAGTGCAGGCTTAGGGCTTCTGTCAGGGTAAGCAACCGTGACAATGCTTCATCAAGCTTCTGTGCTCGTTTGTCGTCAACGTGCTCGATGAATGCACATGTGACGACCGATGTTGCATCCCCATGTGGGCCGAGGATCGGAGCGCTTATATCAGTTACGCCAACAAGTTGGCCGGAAGCGCCAATGCGGTAACCCTGTCGACGGACCGCGTCGATTTCATCGCCCGTTGCCCCCTGCAACGGCTTAGGCGAAGCCACCCCCCACTGTTTGAGTGTTTCGTCCAAGCGTTCGGGGGCTTGGAATGCAATCAACGTTATGCCCGAACCCGTCGTAAAAAGTTCGAGCTGACTGCCAACCCTGGCGCGAAACTCCCAATGAGACGTGGGGCTTGCCTGAGCGACGATGAGACCGGTTCCGAACTCCGGGATCACGAGATGGCAGGATTGGTCCGTTTGGCGCGCAAAGTCGTCCATCAAAGGCTGCGCACTGGCGACCAGTCGTCGATATGGAGGGTATCGATTGGCTAGAAGGAACATCTTCATGGACAGGGAGTAGCGGTCGCCACCCTCCGACCGGGCTACGTACCCCCTCGCGACCAGACGCTCAAGCATGCGAAAAATCTGCGATGGGCTCAGTCCCATTTCCCGCACGATCTCGGTCCGGGTCATGCCACCGCTTTGATTGGCCAATATCTCGAGGATATCCAAGCCCTTGTCGAGCGCGGGTGCGCGGTATTTCTCGTCCTGATCCAATCCTTCCGCCAATACGGGTTTTTGCGGTTTCGTTGCCATTCACGCCCTCCAGACCCGGACTCATAGCGATCTCTACAAAAAAAGAATATCGGCATCGACTTGTCAAAGCCGTTCGTATGTGAAACATTATTTTATATACGAACTTTGGCGCACGGGGGGGAATTATGCGTCTGAAGGACAAGACCATTCTCGTCACGGCAGGCGGTCAGGGCATAGGCAGGGCAAGTGTTCTCGCATGCCGTGACGAAGGCGCGCGGGTGATTGCAACCGATATCAACGGGGCGGCACTCGAAGGGCTGGACGGGGTCGAGACATTGCTGCTGGACGTCACTGACCGGCAGGCTGTCGAAGCCGTTGCGGCGCAAGTAGGTCCTGTCGATGGCCTCTTCAATTGCGCCGGGGTCGTGCACAACGGAACGCTTCTCGATATCGCCGACGATGACTGGGCCTTTGCCTTCGATCTGAACGTCACGGCGATGATGCGTCTTACGCGTGCTTGCCTGCCCGGGATGCTCGATCGGGCGGCCAACAACGGAACCGCTTCGATCCTGAATATGGCCTCGATGGCTTCCTCGATAAAGGGTTTTGCCAATCGGACAGCCTATGGTGCCAGCAAGGCGGCGGTCATCGGTCTGACCAAGGCGATTGCCGCGGATTTCGTCAAGCAAGGCATTCGTTGCAATGCCATCTGCCCGGGCACGGTCGACACGCCCTCGCTGCGCGGACGTATCGCTTCAGCTGCCGATCCGGAGCAGGCCGAGAAAGACTTTATCGCGCGCCAGCCCATGGGCCGCCTGGCGACGGTCGATGACGTCGTCCCCTTGGTTGTTTTCCTGCTGTCCGATGAAAGCCGGTTCGTTTCAGGACAGGCCATGCTGGTGGACGGCGGCGTGACCATCTAAGCGCGCGGGAGGAGCGGCGTCATGAGCGAGCTGGTGCGGATGGAGGGGATCGACAAGAGTTTCCCGGGCGTACACGCGTTAAAATCCGTCGATTTCGAACTTCGGCCCGCCGAGGTCCACGCGCTGATGGGCGAGAACGGCGCGGGTAAGTCGACATTGATGAAGGTGCTGTCCGGTATCTATCAACCAGACAGCGGTCGCGTGCTCGTGGACGCCCAGGAAGTGTCCATTCGAACTCCCAAGGCGGCACAGGATCTCGGCATCGGCATCATTCATCAGGAACTGGCGTTGATGCACGACCTCACCGTCGCCCAGAACATCTGGATCGGCCGGGAGCCGCGCCTTTCCTTGGGACGGCTTGACGAGGCGAAGCTGAATGCGGATACCGCCGCCATCTTCGCCGGCATGAACATCCGCATGGATCCGCGCACGCCGGTCGCCGGCCTCACCATCGCCCGCCAGCAGATGGTAGAGATCGCAAAGGCGCTGAGCTACCGGTCGCGCGTTTTGATTATGGACGAGCCGACGGCCGCGCTCAACGATGCGGAGATCAGCGAACTATTCACCATCATCCGCCGCCTCAAGGACGAGGGCGTCGGCATCATCTACATCAGTCACAAGATGGACGAGATCAAACGCATCTCCGACCGTGTGACCGTGATGCGCGACGGTGCCCGTGTCGGCACGGTCCAGGCTGAGGAAACGCCGATCTCCAAGATCATCTCGATGATGGTCGGGCGCGAACTGAAGGACGAGACGGTCGTCATCCCCGATCTCTCCGCCGCAGAAACGGCGCTGGAGGTGCGCGGCATCCGGCGCGGCAAGGAGCTGAAGGATATCAGCTTTGACCTGAAGAAGGGCGAGATCCTCGGCTTTGCCGGGCTGATGGGCGCCGGGCGAACCGAGCTTGCCCGAGCCATTTTTGGCGCCGAGCCGATCGAAGCGGGCGAGATTTTCGTGCAGGGTAAGCCGGTTCGGATCACCAGTCCCGCCGGCGCGGTGCGCGCCGGCATCGGCTATCTCTCGGAAGATCGCAAGCATTTCGGTCTCGCGCTCGGCATGGATGTACGCGCCAACATCGCCATGGCGAGCCTGCCGCGTTATGCCGACGCCATCGGCCGGATCGACGAGCCGGCGCTTGGGTCCATCGCCGCGGAGTACATCGCCAAGCTGAACATCCGTACGCCGGGCGACCGGCAGGAGGTGCGGCTCTTGTCGGGTGGCAACCAGCAGAAGGTAGTCATCGCCAAATGGTTGTTGCGGGATTGCGATGTGCTGATCTTCGACGAGCCGACCCGCGGCATCGACGTCGGCGCCAAGGCCGAAATCTATCGTCTTCTCAACGAGCTGGCCAGCGCCGGCAAGGCGATCATCGTTATTTCCAGCGAGCTGCCGGAAGTGCTGCGCCTTTCCCATCGTATCGCCGTCATGTGTGAGGGACGCTTGACAGGCATCCTGCCGGGCGGTGCGGAGCAGGAGAAGATCATGGAATTGGCAACACAACGGCAAGACCGCAGCATGAGGGGACGCTCTAATCATGGGTGAAAAGGCAAGCGGGCGCGGCAGCGCCCAACAGAAACTCCTGGCCTTTGCCAGCCTGATCGTTCTGGTCATCGGCTTCTCCTTGGCGAGCCCGAATTTCTTCCAGGTGTCCAACATCATGGCCATCCTGCAGGCGACCTCCGTCAATGGCGTGCTGGCGGTCGGTGTGACGCTGATCATCATTACCGGCGGCATCGACCTGTCGATCGGTACGCTAATGACCTTCTGCGCCGTCATGACCGGCGTAGTGCTGACCTGGGGCGGCCTGCCGCTGCCGCTCGGCGTGCTGGCGGCGGTCGGCACGGGGGCGGCCTGCGGGCTGGTGTCCGGCAGCCTGGTGGCGCGTATGCGCATTCCGCCCTTCATCGCCACGCTCGGCATGATGCTGGTGTTGAAGGGCCTGTCGCTGATCGTTACCGGCACCAAGCCGATCTATTTCAACGATACGCCCGGCTTCACCACCATCGCGCAGGGCTCGCTGATCGGCGAGGTGATCCCGGCCTTCCCGGTGCCGAACGGTGTCTTAATGCTTTTCATCGTGGCCGGTGCCGCCGCCTGGATGCTGGGGCGCACCGTGCTCGGCCGCTACACTTTCGCGCTCGGTTCGAACGAAGAGGCGGTGCGGCTGTCCGGCGTCAACACCGATTTCTGGAAGATCGCGATCTACACGCTCTCGGGCGCCGTCTGCGGCATTGCCGGCCTTCTCATTGCCAGCCGCCTGAATTCCGCCCAGCCGGCGCTCGGCCTCGGCTACGAGCTGGAAGCCATTGCGGCGGTGGTGATCGGCGGCACCAGCCTGTCGGGCGGGCGCGGCACGATCGTGGGCACGCTGATCGGCGCACTGATCATGTCGGTGCTCACCAACGGCTTGCGCGTCCTGTCGGTCGCGCCGGAATGGCAGACGGTCGTGACCGGCGTGATCATCATCGTCGCCGTTTATGCAGACCAGATGCGCCGGCGCGAGCGGAAATAGCCGGCAACGAGGCCGCTGATTTCCCACGGTCGAAAATTTCATGCAGTAGTGAACACAAGGAGGAAACATGTTCACGAGACGGACTCTACTGAGTGCAGTTGCAGCAATTTCGCTGCTCGGTGCAGCGACAGGGGCAAGCGCACAGGACAAGCTCTACGTGCCGCTTATTTCTAAGGGCTTCCAACACCAGTTCTGGCAGGCCGTTAAGGCTGGCGCCGACCAGGCGGGAGCTGAATTCGGCGTCGAGGTAACGTTCGAGGGGCCGGACAACGAAAGCCAGGTTGACAAGCAGATCGACATGCTGGCAGCCGCCCTCGCCAAGAAGCCGGCGGCCATCGGCTTCGCCGCCCTCGACAGCCAGGCGGCAATTCCGCTGCTGAAGCAGGCGAAGGAGGCCAACATTCCGGTCATCGCCTTCGATTCCGGCGTTGACAGCGATATCCCCGTTGCGACGGCATCGACTAACAACGTCGCCGCAGCGGCGCTCGCAGCCGACACGCTCGCCGAACTGATCGGCGATGCCGGCAAAGTCGCCGTTGTCGCCCACGACCAGACCTCGCGCACCGGTGTTGATCGTCGCGACGGCTTTGTCAACCGGATGAAGGAAGCGCATCCTAACATCGAGATCGTTGCGATCGAGTACGGCGGCGGCGACCATTTGAAATCGACGGAGATCACCAAGGCGATCCTGACAGCCAATCCCGATATCAAGGGCATCTTCGGCACGAACGAGGGCTCGGCGGTCGGCGTGGTCAACGGCGTGAAGGAATCCGGCGCCAAGATCGTGATCATCGGCTACGATTCCGGCAAGGCGCAGAAGGATGCAATCCGCGAGGGCTTGATGGCAGGCGCGATCACTCAGAACCCGGTGGGTATCGGCTACGAGACGGTCAAGGCCGCCGTCGCTGCTTCCAAGGGTGAGAAGGTCGAGAAGAACATCGATACCGGCTTCTACTGGTATGACAAGACCAATATCGACGACCCGGAAATCTCCGCAGTCCTCTACGATTGATCACACCATCCGACCCGGAGACCAAACTCTCCGGGTCCTCTATCGAGACGACAAAATGAAACTTCTTCGCTATGGCCCCGTCGGGCGGGAAAAGCCCGGTCTCCTCGACCACGATGGTCGTATCCGTGATATCTCCGGGTATGCAGCCGACATTGCTGGCGACGTGTTGTTGCCGGAGAACCTCAGCCGACTAGCGGCACTCGATGTCTCCAGCTTGCCCCTGGTCGAAGGGAATCCCCGAATCGGGCCCTGCGTCGGCCGCGTCGGCAAGTTCATCTGCATCGGCCTCAACTATGCCGACCACGCCGCCGAAACCGGCGCCGAGATCCCCAAGGAGCCGGTGGTCTTCAACAAATGGACCAGCGCTATCTGCGGCCCGAACGACGACGTCGAAATCCCGCGCGGCTCGGTCAAGACCGACTGGGAAGTGGAACTCGGCATCGTTATCGGCAAGGGTGGCCGCTATATCGAGGAGGCGGATGCGCTGTCGCATGTTGCCGGCTATTGCGTCGTCAACGACGTATCCGAGCGCGAATGGCAGATCGAGCGCGGCGGCACCTGGGACAAGGGCAAGGGCTGCGACACGTTCGGCCCGATCGGCCCCTGGCTGGTGACGCCGGACGAAGTCCCCGATGTCGGCAATCTGAAAATGTGGCTGGAGGTCGACGGCCATCGCTACCAGAACGGCTCGACCGCGACGATGATATTCGGCGTGGCCCATATCATCAGCTATCTCACACGCTTCCTATCCCTGCAGCCCGGCGACGTGATTTCCAGCGGGACGCCGCCCGGCGTCGGGCTCGGTCAGATTCCCCCTGTCTTCCTGAAGGGCGGCGAGACGATTCGGCTCGGCATCGAAGGACTAGGCGAGCAAACGCAGAAGGTTATCAAGACATGAAGATTACTGGTCTTCGCACCGTCGACGTGCGCTTCCCGACAAGCCAGCACCTGGATGGGTCTGACGCGATGAACCCCGATCCAGACTATTCTGCCGCGTATGTGGTCCTGGAGACGGACGGTCCGCACGAAGGCCACGGTCTCACCTTTACTATCGGCCGCGGCAACGAGATTTGCGTGGCGGCCATCGAAGCACTGCGTCCGCTGGTCGTTGGCCTCGACATGAACTGGATCGCGCAGGACATGGGGCGCTTTTGGCGGCATGTAACGTCCGATAGCCAGCTTCGCTGGATTGGCCCCGACAAGGGAGCCATCCATCTCGCAACGGGCGCGGTCGTGAATGCGGCCTGGGACCTTTGGGCGAAAATCGAGGGCAAGCCGGTCTGGCGGCTGGTTGCGGATATGTCGCCTGAGGAGCTCGTTCGCTGCATCGATTTCCGTTACCTCACCGATTGCATTACGCCGGAATGGGCGCTCAGCTTCCTGACGGAGCAGGCTCGGGAAAAGCAAGAGCGCATCGCCATCCTGAAGGCGGAGGGCTATCCCTGTTATACGACTTCAGCCGGTTGGCTCGGTTATGACGACGCCAAGCTGCGCCGCCTGTGCCGTGAGGCGGTTGATGCGGGCTTCCGCCACGTCAAGATGAAGGTCGGCCGCGATATCGAGGACGACATTCGCCGCCTTACCATCGCGCGCGACGAGGTCGGGCCGGACGTCAATCTGATGATCGACGCCAATCAGGTCTGGGAAGTCGACCAGGCGATTGACTGGGTGAAGAAGCTTGCCTTCGTTAAGCCTTGGTTCATCGAAGAACCGACAAGCCCTGATGATGTGGAGGGCCATCGCATGATACGGGAGGGCGTTTCCCCCGTGCAGGTTGCGACCGGCGAGATGTGCCAGAACCGCATCCTCTTCAAGCAGTTCATCATGCGGGGCGCTATCGATGTGGTGCAGATCGACAGTTGCCGTCTAGGCGGGCTGAACGAAGTCCTGGCCGTGATGCTGATGGCAGCCAAATACGGCCTGAAGGTTTGCCCCCATGCGGGTGGCGTCGGCCTTTGCGAGTATGTGCAGCACATGTCCATGATCGATTACCTCTGCATCGCCGGAACACGGGAGGGACGGGTGATCGAGTTTGTCGATCATCTTCACGAGCACTTCATCAATCCCTGTGTCGTCCGCGGCGCTGCCTACATGCCGCCGCAGGCCCCCGGTTTCTCGATCGAGATGAAGCCGGAGAGTCTCGAAAACTACCGTTTCAGAGGCGCATGATGGATCTCCATCTGCAAGGCAAGGTCGTCGTGGTAACCGGTGGCGGCTCGGGTATCGGTGCCGGTATAACGGAGGTTCTTTCTGAGGAAGGCGCGCGGCCGGTCATTGTCGCCCGGCGGTCGCCTGATCCGGATTGGCTTCGCCGGACCGGTGCAGATTTTGTGCAGGCAGAACTCTCCAATGATGATGCCTGCCGGTCTGCGATCGAGACCGTGCGGTCTCGACACGGTACTGTCTGCGGCCTCGTCAACAATGCCGGCGCGAATGATGGGGTCGGCATTGACCGGGGCCCGGCTGCCTTTCGCGAAAGCCTGAACCAAAATCTCGTTCATTACTATACGATGGTCCACGCGCTCAGGGACGATCTGCGGGCAACGCACGGCGCCATTGTCAACATCAGTTCTAAGACAGCCTTGACCGGTCAGGGCGGCACCTCGGCCTACGTTGCCGCCAAAGCCGCCCAACTCGGGCTTACCCGCGAATGGGCTGTCGAATTTCTGCCTGACCAGGTCCGCGTAAATGCCATCGTCGTCGCGGAGGTAATGACACCGCTCTACAGGCGCTGGCTGGATACCTTGCCTGACGGCGAAGCAACACTCCAACAAATCGTACGCCGCATTCCGTTGGGCCACCGCATGACGACGGCACGCGAAATCGCCGACACTTGTGCGTTCCTGTTGTCGAGCCGCGCCAGCCATATGACGGGGCAGTGGCTGTTCCCCGATGGCGGCTACACCCATCTTGACCGCGCCATTGGCGGGACTTTCGAAAAAGCTCCCGATCAGTGAACTGGCTTGTGGCCACGCGGGTTGCAGGTGTCACAATTTCCACGATTAATCGCCGGGACGGCGGACGACGAGTCACCTGCAGGCGCAATATCTCCTTCGAGAGCTGATCTTCTGCCGAGCGCGCTGCGCGACCTGAGCGAGGTCGACATGTCGGTCACCGTCATGGGCCAGAAACTTGGTCGCATTGGACGTAAGTGTGCCACTTGAGAAAAGCATCACATAGCGTTGATTGCTCGGGCTTTTTCGATTTGGGAAGTTTATCCGGTCTCGCGCGGCGCGTCTTCTTTCCGATGTTTAGAAGAGGCCGGGACCTTGCCGTCCGGGCGGACGCAATTAAGTCTTGCGCAAATGCCGCGAAACCCTTAAACGGCTGCACAAACCGGCCTCGCCGGCTGATCCATCGTATTTGACCACAGGAAGCGTACCCATGGCAAAGAGCAAATTCGAGCGCAACAAGCCGCACGTCAACATCGGCACGATTGGCCACGTTGACCATGGCAAGAC